>JAPLOF010000053.1 GCA_026692665.1 Planctomycetota bacterium | reverse complement strand
ACAGGTCTGGGAGCGCTCTCAGGCCGAGATCCGGAAAGCGCTGCCCGAGGCCAAGGAGGCTGGCGTGCGCATCGCGATCGAGGTCGTCTGGAACGACTTCCTCAAGACGCCCGAGGACCTCGTGAAGTACGTGGACGAGTTCCAGGACCCCGCGGTGGGGGCGTACTTCGACTGCTCGAACATGATCAAGTACGGCCTCCCGCCCGCCGAGTGGATCCGCCGCCTCGGGAACCGCCTGCTGAAGGTCGATTTCAAGGGCTACAGCAATTCGAAGGGCTGGGTCGAGATCGGCGAGGGGGACGAGGACTGGCCGGCCGTGATCGAGGCCCTCGCGCACGTCGGATACGCGGGTTGGTTCACGGCCGAAGTCGGCGGTGGCGGTCGCGAGCGCCTGATGGACGTCTCGCGGCGGATGGATCGCATCCTCGGACGTGGTTGATCGCTGGCCGCGGATCCGGAGCGCCGCGGCTCACCGGCCGCGAGCACTCCCCCAAATCCTGAACCAGAGCTGCCCATGTCGCTGCGCCTGATCGGGATCACGAAGCGCTACGGCGACCAGCTCGCGCTCGATCGCGTCTCGATCGACGTGCGCGCGGGCGACATCTACGGTTTCATCGGGCACAACGGCGCGGGCAAGACGACGGCGATGCGGGTCGCGCTCGGCCTCGTCCGCCCCGAGAGCGGCACCGTGCTGGTCGACGGGCTGGACGCGGCACGCGAACCACGCGAAGCGCGCGCCCGCATGGGCGGGCTGATCGAGACACCCGGATTCCACGGCCAGTGGAACGGCGCGCGGAACCTCGAGGAGCTGGCGCGCCTCCAGGGCTTCGCGCGCGCCGAGGCACGCCGGGAGGCGGGAACGTGGATCGAGCGCGTCGGGCTCGCGCGCGCGGGCGGGAAACCCGTGCAGGCCTACTCACACGGCATGCGGCAGCGGCTCGGGATCGCGCAGGCGCTGCTCGGTTCCCCGCGCGTCCTGCTGCTCGACGAGCCCACGAACGGACTCTATCCGGAGGGCATCGCGGAGATGCGCGAGCTCCTGCGCGCCCTCAACCGCGAGAAGGGGACGACGATCCTCGTCTCGAGCCACCAACTGCACGAACTGGCCGAGCTCTGCAACCGCATCGGGGTCCTCAAGGGTGGGCGGCTCGTCGCCGAATCGGAGACCGCGGCGCTCTTCGGGGCGAGCGCGAGCTACCGTCTCGAGACGGCCGACGCGTCGGCCGCGCAGCGCGTCCTCGCGGGCCTCGGGGTCACGGCGCGCGTGGAAGCCGGTTTCCTGGCGTTCGAGCTGGGCGACCGCGCGCCCGCGGAGATCGCGAACGCGCTGGTGCGGGGCAACGTGCCGCTGCGCGCGTTCGCGCCGGCGCCTCGCAACCTGGAGGAGATCTACCTGCGCTTCTCCGCGGACGCGGCGCGGACCGTGGAGCCGACCGCTCCGCCGACCGCCGCCGCCCCCCGCGAGCGACTGGCGCCGCGCGATCCGGTGCGCCGCGCGCTCTCGGCCGACGTCCGCCGCTGGAACAGCTCGCTGGCCGTCCCCCTGCTCCTGTCCGCGCCGGCGCTCGTCGGTGCCCTGGCGATCGCGCGTCGCGCGGCGCAGGCGGCCGAGGACGCCCGGGCCGTGGGGGGCAACGAGGTCTTCAGCGCGACGGACGTCAATGGTTTCGAAGCGGTCGGCATCGCGTTGCAAGCTGGGTTGCCCGTGCTCGCTTTCGTCGCGCTCGGGCTCGGGAGCCAGTCGATCGCGGCCGAGCTCGCGCGCGGCACCCTGCGCAACACCCTCCTGCGTCCGGTGACCCGCGCCCAGGTCGTGCTCGCGAAGCTCGGCGCGCTGGCCGCCGCCACGCTGGGTTCGTACGCGCTGCTCGCCGGCGCCGCCATCGGCCTGGCCGCGCTCGCCTTCGGCTTCGGCGACGTCACGGAGGTCCTGCCGAACGGCGCCCGTTTCACCCTGATCCAGGCGGCCGACCTCTGGCCCGACCTCCGGCTGGCGCTCGCCGCGCCCCTCGTCCCGCTCCTCGCCTACGCGGTCATCGGCTTCCTGAGCGGGACGATCGCGCGCGTCGGCGCAGCGGCTCTGGCGCTCTCGTTGGGAGCGGGAGTCGTGCTCGATCTCGCGCGGACGTTCGAACGGGCCATGGGGGCGCGCGGCGTCCTGCCGAGTGATCACCTGCCCTCGCCCCTTTCCGACACGTCCTTCGTGCGCTTCTATGTCGACGTGGCGCAGGGCGTGAGCAACGCGACGTTCGAGCACGGGGCGTGGTCCGTCTGGGTACCCGCTGCGTGGGGCTTCGTGTCGGCCTCGATCGCGCTCGCCATCGTGCGGCGCAGGGATGTTCCGTGATGGGAAGACTCGCTCGGATCGGACTCCTGTCCGTGGTCGCGCTGCTCCCGGCGTGCTCGATCGGGAAGCGCTCGCTGCCCGTGGACCCGCCGCCGCTCGCCGATCTCGAGGAACCGCTGGATCTGCGCGACGAGCCGCGCGACGAGGACGCACGCCGCGATCTGCCGACGGGCTCCTTCACCGGGATCTCCGTGGGGGCCGCCAGCGATTCGTTGGACGCACTCGCGTCGGACGCGGGCGGCCTCGTCGTGCAGGCGGTCGTCGAGAACTCACCCGGTGATCTCGCCGGCGTCGAGCTCGGCGACCTGGTCGTCGAGGTCCGCGCGGGCGGGCGCGCGTCGAACCCGCGCTGGCCGAGCGAATGGCGCGAACTCGAGTTGGCGACTTCGCCCGGCACGCGCCTCGAGGTCGTGCTCGATCGCGCCGGCGCGGAGCGCACCGTCGCGATCGTGACCGTGGCGCGCGCGAGGCCGGCCGCGCGTGAGAACGTGGAGCGGTTCCGCGAAGAGGAGCGCGTCGGCGTCGTCCTGCGCACCGCGAGCGAGGTCGAGGCGCGCGCCGCGGGTCTCGGGCCCGGCGGTGGGGCCGTGGTCGTCGGGCTCTCGCGCGCGAGCCCCTGGCGCGCCGCGGGCGTGCGCTACGGCGATCTCGTCCGCGCGATCGGCGGCGAGGCGGTGGCTCACCCGCAGGTCGTGCTCGACGCGATCCGCAAGACGCCCGCGGACGGGGGACTCGAACTCGGGATCGTGCGCGACGGCGCGCAGATCGACCTCCAGGCCGGCGTCTCCCGGCGCGCGAGCGAGCTCCAGGAGATCGACATCCCGCTCCTCTACTCCTACAGCTCCGACCGCGGACGATCCGAGACGTCGATCCTCTTCGGCCTGTACCGCTACGAGAGCACGCCGGCCGCCTGGCGCCTGCGGCTCCTGTGGTTCCTCGAGTTCTCCGGGGGCGAGGCCGACCGTCTCGAGGTCGAGCGGAGCCCGGGATCGCCGGGCGCGGACTCGGCCCCGAGCGGGGACGACGCCGGATGATCCTCGCGTTCCTCGCGGCCGCAGCCGCGCAAGCCAGTCCGCCGCCGCTCGCGCGCACGTGTTCGATCCCGATCGCCGACGGCGCGCGGATCGAGGAAGTCCTGTCGTGTGACTTCTCCGGAGACGACATCGCGGACGTGTGCATCGCGACGCGGGCAGCGAAGGTGCCCGGCGCCAAGTCCTCTCCGCGCGCGCGCCTCGCGATCCACGTGCGACGAGGTCCGGCCGGGCAGTCCTCGGGGCCGGCCTTCTCGTCCTCGCCCGATGCGACGCTCGAACTGCCGTCCGACGTGATCGCGTTCGCGGCCTGCGACCTCCTCCCCGACGAGGGGCGCGAAGTCCTGCTCTTCAACGCCAGCGGCGTCTTCGTCTGGCGTTGGCGCGAGACGGAAGAGTCCAAGCGCGTGGCGCGCCTGTTCGACACCGACCTCCTGTGGCAGTTGCCGGCCGGCGGGACGCTGTTCCACCTCCAGGACGGCGTCGTCGACCTCGACGGCGACGGCCGCGAGGACCTCGTGGTTCCCGAACCGAACGGAGCACGCGTCCTCTTTCAGCAGGCCGTCGGACGGACGCCGCGCTTCGGTCCGCCGACCCGCATCGTGATCCCGGAGGAGTCGTTCGAAGGTCGCGGCGCGGAGAGTCGCAAGGTCACGCTGCGCTCGCCGAACGGCCGCCGGCGCCTCTCGATCGACATGGGCGAGGACTTCGACCTGCGCGGCGAGGATGCGCCCAGCGGTCCGTACCTCTCGATCGACGACGACGCGCCCCCGGTCGCGCCCCTGGATTGGGACGGAGATGGGGATCTCGACCTGCTCACGCTCTCGGACGCGACGATGCACGTCGAGATCCAGGAGCCGCGCGGGACCTTCGATGCGGCGCGTGCTCTGCACCTGCCTTCGCCGGTGCCGCGCGATCGCAAGCGCGAGTTGGACGTCTCGTTCCAGGTTCGCGCGCTGGATCTCGACCTGGATGCGCGCGCGGACGTCATCTACTTCGCGCAGGACCAGCGCGCGGACTCCGCTCGCACTCAGGCCCTCGTCTTCCGTCAGGCGCGCGCTCCGGCTGGCGAGGTGCCTCTCTTCGGCAAGGAGGGGAAACCCTCCGAGCTCCTCGTGCTCGACGGGTTCGCGCGACCGCTCACGATCGAGGACGTCGACGGCGACGGCCTCCCGGACCTGGTCGCTGCCGCGCTGCGGCCCAACCTGATCGACGCGCTGCGTGCAGCGGCCAGCGAGCGCATCGACACGGAGCTCTACGTGTTCAGGAACCGCGGCGCCCAGGGCTTCTCCAAGCGTCCGGACCTCACGCGCGTCCTGTCCCTCCAGGCTTCGGGCGGCGATGGCAGCGGGACATCGAGCCCGTTCCTGGCCGACTTCGCCGGCGACGTGACCGGAGACGGCGTCCGTGACTTCTTCGTGCGGACGGACCGAGATCGACTGCGCGTCCACATGGTGCGCCGCGGCAAGGACGGATCCCTGAACGTCGTGGATCCTCCGCTGTGGGAGCTCGCGATCGATCCGAAATCTCGCGTGCTCATGCCCGGCATCGTCCGAGAGCGCACGCCCGACGTCTTCGTCCTCGAACCGGGAGGCCTGCTGTGCGCGAGCTTCCGTTGATCCTCGCGGCGTTCGCGCCGCACGTGCAGCAGCCGACGGGCGAGCCCGCGACCCTGCGTGTCTCGGCCTCGATCGAGCCGGCCTTCGCGGTGGCCGAGCACCGGGCGCTCGATCTCGACGGGCGTGCCGGCGCGGAGATCATCGCGATCGGGATCGCGGGCGAGGTGCGCACGTTCCGCGTCACGGCGGACGCCGTGGGACCGCCGCTCGGGACCCTGACACTCGCGGAGCCGCGCCGCGCCGTGTTCGCCTTCGAGTCGCTGTCCGGTTCCGGACGCCCGGACCTGTTCGTGGTCTCGCCGCGCGGGCTCGAGGTGTTCCGCGCGGGGAGCGACGGCGCGTTCGCGGCGGAACCCGTCGTGACGGCGCCCCGCGCTCGCCAGCGGCTGCGCACGGGACAACCCGTGGCCGCGCCCCTGGCGGTCGACATCGACGGGGACGGGCGCATGGACGCGGTCGTGCCCGACGGCGAGACGCTCGACGTCTGGCTGCAGCGCTCCGCGACCGGCGAGGGCGCGAACATCTCGTTCACGCGGGGCGCGACCGTGCGCATTCCGGTGTCGACCACGCGCGCGACCGGCGGGGCGGCGCTCTCCGACCGCCTCGGATCGGCGATCACGATCCCGAACCTGCGTCGCCTGGACGTGAACGGGGACGGGCGCCTGGACATCGTGGTCGAGGAAGGCGAGCTGCGCGCCTTCCACCTGGTGCGCGCCGACGGTTCGATCCCCACCGAGCCCGATTCCGTGCTCGATCTCTCGATCTTCCGCGACACGACGGCGGAAGCGCAGGTGGCGCCCGGGCGGACGCTGGCCGGCCTGGACCGCGCGCTGCACGAGATGCGCGACCTCGATCGCGACGGGATCCCGGACCACGTGATCGCGCACCGGCGGAAGGTGTGGGTCTTCCACGGGGACCACGAAGCGCCGCGGTTCCAGACTCCGACGAGCGTGCTGAAGACGGCCGACGACGTGACGGCGCTCCTCCTGCTCGACCTCGACGCGAACGAACGTCCGGACCTCGTGCTGCTGCGCGTGCAGGTCCCGACGATCGCGGCGATCCTGCGCGGCCTCGTCAGCGAGTGGGAGATCGAGGTCGCGGCGATCGGCTACCGCGCCGGCGGCGAGCGCGATTTCGAGCCGACGCCCGCGTGGCGGAGCGAACTCGCGTTCCGCGTTCCCGCGATCCTCTCGATCCTGAAGGACCCGGAGGCCATCGTGCGGCGTTTCGAGGACGTCGGGAACAAGCTGCGCGCGTCCGCCGAAGGGGACGTCGACGGGGACGGCGTCCCCGACGCCGTGGTCGTCTCGGAGGACGGCACGCGCGTCGAAGCCTGGCTGGGTGACGCGGCGGCGGCGGGCCGGGCGAAGGAGACGCCGACCGAGATCGTGCGACGCGCGCTCTTCGGCGAGGAGAAGTCGACGTGGGATCTCGACCGCCTCGTCAGCTGGTTCTCGGGCGTCGCGGAGCAACGCATCCAGGCACTGACCGGCGGCCGGGCGGCGAGCGGCGGCCTCGCGCTGCGGCCCGCGGCGGAATGGCGCCTCACGCACGTCGAGGCGGTCGACCTGGACGGCGACGCACGCGCGGAGATCGTCTTGCGCTACGACGCGCTGGACGGCGCGCGCACCGTGCTGGACATCGTGCGTTGGCGCTGAGGCGCGGACCTCCGACGACGCGTCGCGGCCGGGAAGTCCGGCACCGCGCGCGCCTTTTCGACCACGGCGGGTCGACCCGTCATTCGTGGTTCGCGACGCGCGGGCCGCTCGCGCGCGGCGTGAACCGCAACGCCCGCACGAGGAAGGCCCACTGGTCGGCCAGCTCCTCGATCTGCAGCGCCGTGGGCTTGCCGGCGCCGTGCCCGCCGCGCGTTTCGACGCGGATGAGGCAGGGGTTGTCGCAGCCCTGCGCGGCCTGCAGAGCCGCCGCGAACTTGAAGCTGTGCGCGGGGACGACGCGATCGTCGTGCTGGCCGGTCGTGACGAGCGTGGGCGGATAGCACGTGCCGGGCTTCAGGTTGTGCAGGGGCGAGTACCCCGCGAGGTACGGGAACGCGCGCGGATCATCCGCGCGGCCGTAGTCGCTGGCCCACGCCCAGCCGATCGTGAAGCGGTGGTAGCGCAGCATGTCGAGCACGCCCACCGCCGGCAGCGCCGCGCCGTAGAGTTCCGGACGCTGCGTCATGCACGCTCCGACGAGCAGCCCGCCGTTGCTGCCGCCGCGGATCGCGAGCTTCGGGCTGGACGTCCAGCCCACGGAGATCAGGTGCTCGGCCGCGGCGATGAAGTCGTCGAAGACGTTCTGCTTGCGTTCCTTGGTCCCGGCCTCGTGCCATTCGCGCCCGTACTCCGATCCACCGCGGATGTTGGCGACGGCGTAGCTGCCGCCCATCTCGAGCCACGCCAGCACGCCGGGCGAGAACGCCGGCTTGATCGCGACGTTGAATCCGCCGTAGCCATAGAGGATGCAGGGGGTGTCCTTCGTCAGGGGCACGTCCCTCCGCCGCGACACGTAGAGCGGGATCCGCGTTCCGTCGCGACTCGCGTAGAAGGACCTCTCGGTGACGTATTCGTCCGTCGCGAACGGGACCTTGGGGGACCAGAAACGCTCGGCCTTGCCGGTGCGCGCATCCCAGCGCCAGATCTCGGACGGCGCCGTGGTGCTTGTGTAGGAGAAGAAAGCCTCGGGTACGTCGAAATCGCCGGCGAACACGCCCACCGAGCCCAGCGGCGGAGTCTCGATCCGGCCGAGGTCCCGTCCGTCGAGCGCGTAGACGCGCAACTCGTTCGCGGCGTCGACGAGGTACGTGACGACGAGCTTGCCGCCCGCGGCGACCGAGCCCTCGATCGCATCGCGTCCCTCGGGCACGACCTCGATCAGCTGATCGGGGGCCGTGACGTCCACCGCGACGATCCGCCCGCGAGCCGCGCCCTTGTCGGTCTGGAACCACAGCCGCGGCCCGCGCTTGGCGAGGAAGTTGTACTCCGCATCGAAGGCGTCGAAGAGCTTCACCACCGGCGCGGCGGGGTCCTTCAGCGACTTCAGGTGGACGCGGTTCTTCTGCTCGGTCCCCTGCGTCTGCGTGATGACGAGCAGCTCGCCGTCGTCGGTGACCTGCGCGCCGAAGCCCCACTCGGGCTCGTCGGGACGCGCGTGGACGATCACGTCGTCCTCCTGCGCCGTCCCGAGCCGGTGGAAGTAGAGCGTATGGTTCGCGAGCGCCTTCGTGCCGCTCGTGTCGTGCTCGGGGTACGTGGAGTAGTAGAAGCCGGAAGCGTCCGGCGCCCACGAAACCCCCGAGAACTTGATCCACTGGAGCTTGTCGGGGAGATTGCGGCCCGTGGCGGTCTCCTTGACCCGCACGGAGTTCCAGTCGCTGCCCGCCTCGCTGAGCAGGTAGGCGAAGTAGCGCCCGTCCTTCGACGCGCTCGTGCTCGTCACGGAGATCGTGCCGTCGGCCCTCAGGGTGTTCGGATCGAGGAGCACGCGCCCGTCGACACCCGGACGGGGGCTTACGAGGATCACGCTCTGGTTCTGCAGTCCGTCGTTGCGCGACCAGAACCACAGGCCGCCCTCGTGGCTGGGGGGCGAGAGGCGCTCGTAGTTCCACAGCGCCGAGAGACGCGCCTCGATCGCGGCGCGCTGAGGCACGGCGTCGACGTATTCGCGCGTCAGGGCGTTCTGCGCCTCGATCCAGCGCACGGTCGGCGCGGAGTCGGGATCCTCGAGGCCGCGGTAGGGGTCGGCGACGCGCGTACCGTGGTAGTCGTCGACGACTTCGGCGCGTTCCGGCTGCGGGTAGGCGGGTCGGACGGGGCGTAGAGGTTCGGCCTCGGTGGTTCGCATCGTCGTCCCCGTATGGCAAGCGGCGAAGAGCAGCGCAACCGCGCAGGAGCCGGAGATCGGGAGCGACATCGATCGCTGGGTCACTTGGGCTCCGAAGGCACGGACGGGACGGGAGGAGGCGGCGTCAGGTCCACGGTGGGATGGCGGCGATGGAAGCCCGTCGATTCCTGCCACGCGGCCCCCACGGCGCACAGGTCCTGCTCGCCGTCGAGCTGGCCCGTGAACGTGATGCCCGTCGGCAGTCCCCGCGCGTCGAACCCGTCGGGCATCGCCAGCGCCGGATGTCCGGTCAGGTTCGCGACGACGAGCGCGTCGGAGCCCCAGGTGGGGTGCACGAGCAGGTCGACCTGTTCCATGACGGAGGCCATCTCGCGCTGGAGCCGGGAGCGCAGCCGGGACGCGCGCAGGTACTCGACCGCCGGCACCAGCTGCGCCGCGCGGAACGTGTTGGGCCAGGCGGCATCCTCCTGCCACACGAGCTTGTCGTCGTCGCCGCTGCGCGTGATCGCGTCGAACGCGGTGGCGGCCTCGCACGTCAGGATCGTCAGCAGGTCGCCGGCCCGCGTGGCGGGCAGATCCACCTCCACGATCGCGCACCCCATCGACTTCAACGCGTCGAGGATGGACTTCTGTTCCTTGGCCCCGTCGAACGCGCCCTTCGGCACGCCGATGCGCAGGCCCTGCAGGTAGCGCGCGCGACCGGGCGCGAAGGCCGCGTCGCGTGCGTCGAGGATGCCAGCGGATGGACCCTCGATCGCCGCGAACACGATGGCGGCATCGACCGCGGAGCGCGCCAGGGTTCCGACCTTGTCCATGGTCCACGACAGCGCCATCGCGCCCTCCCGGCTGACGCGCCCGAACGTCGGCCGCAGCCCCGTGGCGCCGCACACGCGGGCGGGCGAGACGATCGAGCCCAGGGTCTCGGTGCCGAGGGCGAAGGGCACGCACCCGGCCACGACCGCGCTAGCGGAGCCCGCCGAGGATCCGCTCGACCCTTGCGACGGATCCCAGGGATTCCGGGTGCGTCCGCCGAACCACTCGTCGCCGTAGGCGAGCTCGCCCAGCGCGAGCTTCGCGACGAGGACGGCGCCGGCATCCTCCAGGCGCCGGATCGCGGCCGCGTCGCGGTCGAGAGCCTGCTCGCGCCAGATCGACGAGCCCCAGGTGGTCGGCGCGCCGCGCGCGGCGAAGAGGTCCTTTGCGCCGAACGGGATCCCGTGCAGGAGGCCGCGCCACTGACCCGCGGCGATCTCCCGGTCGGCGCGGCGCGCCGCCTCGCGCGCGCGCTCCGGCGTCAGGTTCACCACGCAGTGCAGGACGGGATCGAACCGCGCCAGGCGGGCGAGGAACATCTCGACGAGCTCCAGCGAGGTCACGGATCGCCCGCGCAGCAGCGCCGCGAGCTCCGGGATCGATGCATAGGCCAGGTCCTCGAGATCGCGCGGGCGTCGAAACTCGGGCACGGACGGAGCCTCGAGGTCGAGGCGCGGCGGTCGGACGGCGATCCCCGCGAGCAGGGGCGAGAAGGCGAACGCGGGCTCGAGGTCGTTCGGAAGGACCTCGGTGCGCAGGCGCGCGAACGTCAGCAGGTTCTCCACGACCACGCTGTGCAGCTGCGCGACCTCGGCGTCGCTGAAAGGCAGCCCGGCGTAACGACCGGCTGCGCGCAGGTCCGGGTCCGGCTGCGCCGTGGCCGGCGCCTGTCGTGCATGGACCGGGTTGTGCGTCGCGGCGAAGGAGATCGCGAGGAGGGGGGCTAGGTTCCGGAGCATCGCGGGAGGGTAACCGAGCTCGGCGCGATCTTGGAGCACGCGGCTCTCGTGCCCCTGTCGCCGGGCGTTCGCTCCTGCCACACTCCGCCCACGTTGAGCGCCTCCGAATCGTCCGCGCCGCGCACGCCGCTCCTGGAGCGCCTCGCTCTCCACCGGCCCGAGCTGCGCGCCTGGGCGCTCTACGACTGGGCGAACTCCGCGTTCTTTACAGTCGTCATCACGGCGGTCTTCCCGATCTTCTTCCTGTCCGTCGCCGCGCGCGACCTGCCCGAGGACGAGAAGCGCGGGGTGTTCGGATGGGCGACGACGGCCAGCCTGTGCGTCGTCGCGTTCCTGTCGCCGCTGCTGGGCGCCGTCGCCGACTACGCGCGCCTCAAGAAGAAGCTCTTCGCGGGTTTCCTGGCCCTCGGCGTGCTGTCGACCGGGGGGCTCTTCTTCGTCGGTCCGGGCGACTGGCACCTCGCCTGCTGGCTCTTCGGCCTGGCGAACATCGGCGCGGCCGGGAGCTTCGTGTTCTACGACGCGCTGCTGTCCGCGGTCGCGCGGGCGGACGAGCTCGACCGGCTTTCGACGAACGCCTACGCGCTCGGCTATCTCGGCGGAGGGCTGTGCCTCGGCCTGTGCCTGCTCCTGATCGCGAAGCCCGAGCTCCTGGGCCTCGTGATCGCCCCGGACGCGGACCCGTACGCGAAGAGCCTGCCCGCGCGCCTGGGCTTCCTGGTCGTCGCGGCGTGGTGGGCGCTGTTCTCGATCCCGTTCTTCCGGCACGTGCGCGAGCCCGACCTGCCGCTCGAGCACGACGAGGTCGCGGGGACGAACCCGATCGTCGCCGCCTCCGTGCGCATCGCGGAGACGTTCCGGGAACTCGGGCGCTACAAGCAGACCGTCCTCTTCCTGGTCGCGTTCCTCGCCTACAACGACGGCATCGGGACGATCATGCGCATGGCGACCGTGATCGGGACGCAGCGCGGAATCTCGGACGAGACGATGTTGACGAGCATCCTCGTCATCCAGTTCGTCGGCATCCCGTTCTCGGTGCTGTTCGGCCGCCTGGCGCAGCGGTTCGGACCGAAGCGTTCGATCCTCGCGGCGCTCGTGGTCTTCGTCGTGGTGTGCGCCCTCGGATACCGGTTGTCGACGGCGGCCGAATTCGTCGCGATGGCGGGGCTCGTCGGCATGGTGCAGGGCGGAGCGCAGGCCCTGAGCCGGTCGCTCTTCGCGAGCCTCGTGCCGAAGCACAAGAGCGGCGAGTTCTTCGGCCTCTTCTCGACGCTCGAGAAGTTCTCGGGCGTGCTGGGACCGCTGGTCTTCAGCCTGGCGCCGACGCTCGGGTTCGCGATCGTGGCGACGAACGGCTTCTTCCTGCTGGGCGGCGTGCTGCTCTTGTTCGTCGACGTCGAGCGAGGCCGGGCCGTCGCGCGGGAGATCGACGCGCGCGAGGTTCAACTCGCGGCCGAACGGGACGCGGCTCGCGCTCTCGGCTGAGTGCCGGAACCGGGTGGCGCGGGGGCCTGCGCGTCGGTGCTCCCGCGGAACTGCGCCAGGGCGGAACGCAGCGAGGCCGAGTCCACGGACCCGGCCTCGCCCTTTGCGCCGCGCGGCTACCGCGATCAGTTCTGCTTCTGCCCGCAGGACGGGCAGAACTTCGCCGCGGAGGGCAGCCCCGCGCCGCAACTGAAGCAGAACTTCGCGCCTGCGGCCTGCGCCCCGCTCGCGGCACCCGCCCCGCCGCCGGCGGAGGGGCCCGTGCCGCCGCCGCCCGCGACTCCGGCTCCGAACGTGTCCGGGCCGCGGTTCTGCTGCTGGCTCTGCTGGTTCATCATCTGCTGCGCGAGGCCGAGACCCACGCCCAGTCCTGCGCCACCGAGCAGGCCGGCATTCCCGCCGCCGTCGCCTCCGCCGCCCTTGGCCATGCCCTCGCCCGCGCCGAGCATCGCCTTGCCGGCCGCGAACTCGCGGAACGCACCCACGCCACCGACGGTGCGGAGGTAGGCCGCGTCCGTGTAGAGCTTCTTCAGGTTGACCGCGTCGGTCTCGTCGATCGCCACCACGAAGTTGCCCAGGCGCACGATCTTAAGGCCGTACGTCGCCACGTGGGTGTCGAGGGCGCCGAGCACCTCCGTCTCGACCTCCTCCGTGTACGCGCCCGACGTCACGTCGAGCAGCGGCCACTTGTTCTTCACGAGCAGTTGCGCGATGCGGTCGCGGATCGTCTTGAGCACCTGCTCGCGCATCCAGGGCTGCACTTCGAAGGCTTGGGCCTTGCCGGTGCCCACCAGGTTCACGATCAGGTTCTCGGGGCTCGTCACGCGGAAGCTGAACTCGCCATGGACGAGCGTCTGCACCGGGACGCCCGACTTCGGGTCCTCGACATTTCCGATCGGGCCGCCGAACTTGACGCCCGTGATCTCGCGCATCGTCACGAAGAAGACTTCCGTGATGAAGAGGCGACCGTCGGTCAGCTTGTCGAGCAGTTGGCCCAGGAAGGGAATGTTCGTGCTGTCGAGCGTGTGGCGCCCCGGCCCGAGCGTGCCGACCACGCGGCCATCCCGGAAGAACACGGCCTGCTCGTCGGCCATGACGGTCAGCTGGGCGAACTTGGGGACGGTCGGATCCGGGTGCTTCCACACGACGTGGCTCTTCGCCTCGTCGGGGCGCGCGATGACCAACTCGCCGACGCCACCCTTGAACCAGTCCATGACACCCATCGTCGGAATTCCTTTCGTCGGTCGGGCGGACCGCCCGGACACGTCTCCCCTGTACGCGCCAAAGTACGCGAACCTTCACGGGCGGGGGAAGTGGGTCGAAGGTCGGGCTGGGCCCGGCGTAGGATCCGGCGCCCGTGTCGCAGCCGCCCCCTCTGCCTCCCGCCGCCCCGGAACCCGCCTCGCGGGAGCAGCGAGTTCCCGCCCCAAGCGCGTCGGACGCTTCCGTCGCCGGAACCGCTGCGGGCGCCGCCGCGACGGAGCCCGAGGAGTCCGGCGCGCGCGCCGTCCAGGTCACGTGCCGGAATTGCGGCGCGAACATGCTCTGGGATCCGGCCGTCGATGCTCTCTCGTGCGGCTACTGCGGGATCACGCAGGCCGTGCCGCGTCTCGAGGGCACGATCGTCGAGCGGACGATGGAGGAGGTCGGATCGGCGGCCCGCGGATTCGGCGTGGCCACGCGCGCGGCCACTTGCACGCGCTGCGGAGCGAAGACGGACTTCGTCGGGCAGGAGACTTCGACGTCGTGCGTGTTCTGCGGCGCGCCGACGGTTCTCGAGGAGAGCTCGTACCGCAACGCGCTGCGACCCGAGTCGCTGATCCCGCTCGATGTCGCGCGATCCCAGGTCGACGCGGCCTTCCAGCGCTGGGCGGGCGGGCTGTGGTTCCGCCCGAACGACTTGAAGCGCGCCCGTGTCGACGGGGCGCGCGGTCTGTACGTGCCGGCGTGGACCTTCGATGCGGCCGTGCACAGCCAGTGGAGCGCGGACGCCGGCTGGTACTACACGGTGATGGAGCCGCGTCCCGTGCTGGTGAACGGGAAGATGCAGATCCGCATGGTGCCGGTGCAGAAAGTGCGCTGGGAACCCGCTTTCGGCGAGCGCCACGACGTGTACGACGACCTGGTCGTCCACGCGTCGAAGGGGCTCTCGCCCAAGCTCGCCGCGGAACTCGGCGGTTTCGAGACTAAGGGGCTCGTGCCTTACCGCCCCGAGTACCTCTCGGGCTGGGGCGCCGAGGAGTACGCCGTCGACCTCGAAGCAGGCTGGAAGGACGCGCTCGGCCGCATCGAGACGCGGCAGACCGAGCGCTGCTCGGGGGACGTGCCGGGAGACACGCAGCGCAACCTGCGGGTACGCAACACGGTCTCCGGCGTGCGCTGGAAGCTCGTCCTGCTCCCCGTCTGGAGCCTCACCTATCGCCACGCCGGGAAGGACTACGCCGTGCTCGTCCACGGGACGAGCGGGCGTGTCGTGGGGGATGCGCCCTACTCGTGGATCAAGATCGCCCTGCTCGTCTTCGGCATCGGCCTGGGCATCCTGCTTCTCCTGGCGCTGTTGTCCCTTTGAGACACCTCCGCGGCCGCGCTCGGCCGGTTTGACGGCCGAAAGCGACGCTTCTAGAGTTTTCGCTGCACCGCAGGTCGGGTGTCGGCGCGCCCGGACACCGGCCCGCGCGCGGTGCCGCGCAGTCCACTCCGCACGGGCTCGAATCCACCCATCGCCTCGCGCTCCGACCGCCAGGAATCTCGTCCGATGTCCAACAAGGTGTACGTGGGGAACCTGCCCTACTCCTTCACGAACGACGACCTCAGGAACCTCTTCGCCGCCTATGGGGTCGTCCGCCTGGCGGAGGTCATCCTCGATCGCACGACGAACCGCTCGCGGGGTTTCGGCTTCGTGGAACTCGGGTCGGCCGAGGACCTGCAGCAGGTGATCCGGAACCTGCACGACACCGAGTTGCAGGGGCGGCGACTGACGGTCACCGAGGCGCGCGAGCGGGCACCGGGCGGTCCAGGTGGCGCGCCGCGGGACTTCTCCGGATCCCGCTCGACCGGAGGCGGCGGATTCGGCGGCCCGCGCCCGACCGGAGGAGGACGCGACGACGCCCGATCGGGTGGCGGCGGTGGTGGGCACGGAGCGTCGCGCCCTTCGAACTGGGGAGGCGGTTCCGGCGGTCCGGGCGGCGGGCGTGGCGGCTCTCCCCATCGCGGTGGCGGGCGAGCCCGCCGCGAGGAGGGCGATCGGTGGTCCGACGGCGGCCCCCGTCGGCGCCGGCATCAGGACGACTTCGGCGACGACTGATCCTCGACGAAGGCGGGAACGAACACGCGCGCGAGATCCGTCTCGCGCGCGCGTGGATCACCGGATGTCGAGCGGGCGCGCGCTCCCGACGATCCTCGTCCGGAAGGCGCGGGCCCGGTTCGAGCTCTCAGTCCGACACGACCTGGAGCAACTCGACGTCGAACACGAGCGTCGCCTTGCCCGGGATGCCCGGGCGGCCGCGGTCGCCGTAGGCGAGCCCCGACGGGATCACCAGCTTGCGCTTGCCGCCGACCTTCATCGAGCCGACGCCCTCCGTCCAGCCGCCGATCACGCCGTTCAGCGGGAACGTGGCCGGTTCGTTGCGGTCCAGCGAGCTGTCGAACTTCGTCCCGTCGAGCAGCCAGCCGCTGTAGTGCACCTTGACCTGCGACTTCGCGCTGGCCGGCGCGGGCCCCGTGCCCACCTTCAGGTCCACGTAGCGCAAGCCCGAGGCGGTCGTGGTCCAGTCGGTCGCGATGGGATCCCCCGGGAACGTGTAGGCCGCGAGCTCGTTCTTCGTCACGGCCCCGCTCGTCCCGTCGACGGTGCAGCTCCAGGCCTTGCCCTCGCCCCAGGCGGAAACCTCGTACGTCGGCTTGCCGTTCACGAGCTTGTACTCCGCGCGGCTCACCGAGCCTCCGGTCTCCTTCGTGACCGCGGCGACCGCCTCGGCGAGAGAGAACTTGGAGGCGGCGAGCTCGCGGTGGGTCTGGGTGATCATCGATTTGTCGGGCACGACGGTCGTGTGGTCCTTCTCGAGCGCGAGAGGCACGGCGACGGCGAGGGGGAGGGCGAGGGCCGTGAGGGCGAGAGCGAGGGTCGTGCGCAGCATGGAGGGTCCTGGAAAGGTCTTCCGGGCGCGAGATGCGCGGCCCGGGTCGATTCGGATTCGCGGCGAGCAGGTTAGCCCGGGCGCGGCGCGCCACAAAGCCAGGAAGACTCCATCCGGACCCACCCGCTCAGCCGATCCGTCCAGGATGGTCCCTGATCCTTCCGTGCCGGCGGGCGCTCGACCGGTCACGATCGCGCCGCTGCGCTGCGGCAACTGCGCGGGCTCGTTCCAGGAGGGGGACGCGGCCTGCCCCTGGTGCGGAGCGGGCATCGCGCTCGAGGATCGGGGCCGATCCCACGTGTGCGCGCGCTGCGCCGTGCGCGCGCCGGTCGGAGCGACCTGGTGTCCGGGGTGCGGCGATCGCCTGGGCGAGCAACCTCTCGCGCCCCGCGGGGACGGAGGCCGGTGCCCGGCCTGCGCCGGCGACCTGCGCGAGCGCACCGTGGGCCGGCACGTCCTGACCGAATGCGGCGGATGCGGCGGGCTGTGGCTCGCGGCGCCGGTCTTCGAGGAACTCTGCAGCGCCGCGGAGCGCGCCGGGATCGCGAGCGGCGTCGCCGCCGCCAGGAGCGCACCGGTCGTGAGCGAGCGCGTCGTCTACCGGCCGTGTCCCGCGTGCCACGAGCTCATGACCCGTCGGAACCACGGCGGTTCCTCGGGAGTCGTCGTGGACGTGTGCCGGGGCCATGGCATCTGGCTCGATCACCGCGAACTCGAGCAGGTGCTCGCCTGGGTCCGCGCGGGCGGGCCGGAGCGCGAGCGCCAGCGGCGTGTGGAGCGCGCCCGGCGCGCGGAACCCGCGGAGGCGCGCCCACCGAGCCTGCCCCTCGAGCCTCCGTCCGCCGAGCCCTCGTTCGACATCTTGGAAGCGCTTTCCTGGCTGCTGAAACGCGCGGGTTAGTTTTGCGATTTCCTTCGGAGCCAGGGGGGCCTCGTTCCGAAGACTCCCGTACCGCGGAGCCTGGCAGGGCCGAGCGGGTCGCGCGGAGCAGGGCTCCACGCGTCCGAGTGGATCCCAGGCAGGGGCAAGCATGTTCACGTCCAAGAACCGCCGCGGCACGCGCGCCGGCTTCACGCTGATCGAGCTGATGATCGCGATCACGGTGCTCCTCGTGGCCGTGCTCTGCACGTTCACGAGCCAGCTCAAGTCGCGCGATCTGCTCCAGACCTCCCGCGAGACGACGATCGCGATGGCGGAACTGCAGGAGGCGATGGAGCGGATCCTGCTGCGACCCGTGGACACGATCCCGATCGCGTCGAGCGCGTACGCCGACGGCCGGCCGATCGCCGCCTACACGGACCGCAACCTCTCGAACGAGCAGATCGTGCCGGACTATCCGGGCTACACGGCCGGCGGTCCGGTGCCCGATCCGCTGCCCATCGTCCTCACGATCACCTGGAACGATCCGCGGGGTCGTCCGCGCACGAAGACCCTGTGCAGCATGAAGACGCGCTGAGTTCGGAGGAGATGCCACTATGAGAATCAGGACGAAACGATTCGATCCGCACACGGGACTCGGTCTCGTCGAGGTCACGATCTCGGCGACGATCCTCTTCATCCTGGCGGCCAGCATGGTCGAGTCGGTGGGGCAGGTCGCGGCACTCGGTCGCACGGGCAGCGTCGAAGGCCGGCTGCAGCAAGGCGCGCAGGATGCGATCCGTCGGATCACCGGTGACCTGAAGGCCGCCGCATTCGTGAGCGCGAACGGGAAGTCCTATCCGTACTTGTTCGTGGATGGCGAGGCCAACGTGAGCTTCGCCGAGCACGACCACGCCGAGGCCGTGGAGAACGCCGAAGACGACGATCCGGACTTCGGTCCCAACCGCGAGATCGTCTTCGTGCGGCCGTCTTTCGCGCCGGTGGCTCAGGACCCCGACGGCGTGAACTGGGACCTCGTGGACGAGGATGGGGAGCCGGTCGACCTGCCTCAGGGCCTCGAGGTGGTCAAGCGCTACGAATTCCCCGTGATCGGCGCGGACGGCACGTCGGGGTTCCAGGAAGAGGAACTCTCCTACGTGCTCGTCACGGCGGCCGACGGGGTCAACGAGCTGCAGCGACGACGGGACGGAGAGTCCCCGGAGGTCATCGCGCGCGGCGTGGAACGGCTCGTGTTCGACACGAGCAGCACGGATCCGGTCGGGGTGCCGGTCGGTGCGGTGCGGGTGCGCCTGTGGCTGCGCCTGCGGGACGAGATGGGGACGGTGCACCGCCACTCCGCGGAGACGGTCGTGCGCCTGCAGAACGGAGTGTGATGCCATGAAGATTCGAGTTGTCGCAGTACACAAGGGACGGCGCGGGATGGCGCTCCTGTTCGCCGTGAGTTCGGCGTTCGTCGCCGCCGGGATGGTCACCCTCATGCTCGGGATCGCGCTGTCGAGCAATCGCACCGCGGAGGTGGAGAGCGGGGAGAAACAGTCCGCGTTCCTGGCCTCCGGTGCCCTGGAGTCGGCCAAGAAGACCGTCCAGCAGTCGATCGCGAACTGGGCGACGATCCCGGAGACCGGCACGCTGACCATCGACGGCCACGAGGCCAACTACTGGGTGCGGCCCACGGGCTTCAGCCGCACGGTGCTCGACCCTTCCGGCATCCAGACGCAGGAGACCGGCTACGAGATCCGCGCCACCGCCACGGTCGGCAACGTGCCGAGCCAGGCCTTCCGCGTCCTGAACTCGCTCGCGACGCCGCTCTTCCAGTTCGCGGTCTTCTACGACGGCGACCTGGAGATCCAGCCCGGGCCGAGCATGTCGATCTTCGGGCGCGTGCACACGAACCAGAACCTCTACCTGGGTTCGGGGGCCACGCTGCGCCTGAACACGAACTACGTGCACGCCGTGGGCAGCATCTACCGCAATCGCAAGGACGCTCCGTCCCTGTCGGAGGGCACGGTGCTGATCCGCGAGTGGGTCACGAACCCCTGGAACCTGTCCGAGCCCGCCAACTACTACACGATGTGGAGCAAGTCGCAGATGACCTCCAAGGGCATCCCGAGCGTGGGCGGCTTCGACAGCAACTTCACGAGCGGTTGGGACGTCAACTCGAACGGCGTGTACACCGACAACGGCGACATGCTGCCGTTCGGCCCGGGTTGCCTCGAGTACTGGAACCAGCCCAACGGCTACGGCTCGGGCAGCGGGACCACGGTGCAGACGGGCGAGCACCAGCTCAGCGAGGCCGTCGTGCCGCAGATCGAGTCGATCTCCATGTTCGACCAGGTCGACGGCGGCGACTATGCCTGGGACGCGACCTCCCGGTCGTACCTGCCGGTGACGCCCGGCACGGGCACGCACAAGCAGGGTTACTACCACGACAACGCGGACCTGAAGATCCTCGTCAATTCGACGGGCACGACCTTCAAGGTCTACAACGGCGCGGGCACGGACATCACGTCGTCGGTGGGCAGCGCGGTCTCGTTGGGAACGATCTACGACGCACGCCAGGCCAACGGCGGATCGGGCGTGACGAAGGTCGTCAACATCAACGTTGCGGCCCTCCAGGCCTCGGGCAAGTACCCGCCCAACGGCCTGATCTACGCCGCACACTACGGAGCGGGCACGGGGACGAATGCGAAGGGCGTGCGGCTCACGAACGGCGGGCTTCTGCCCGCGAAGTTGACGGTGGCCTCCGAGGACCCGGTCTACATCCAGGGCGACTTCAACGTGGGCAGCTCGACCGTCACGCAGAAGGGCGCGGCCGTGATCGCCGACTCGGTCAACCTGCTCTCGAACTCCTGGAACAACTCGAAGACCAGCTCGAGCGGGCTGCCGACGGCCTCGAACACGACCTACAACGTGGCGATCATCGCCGGCAACCAGGACACGGCCGTGAACCGCTACAACGGCGGCCTCGAGAATCTCCCGCGCTTCCACGAGAACTGGACGGGGAAGAACTGCACGATCAAGGGTGCCATGGTGAACACCTGGAACTCGGTGCACGGCACGGGCGCGTGGGTGTACGGCGGCAATCGCTACCAGGCTCCGAACCGCATCTGGTCGTACAACACGGCCTTCAACAGCGTGGCGAACCTCCCGCCGTTCACGCCGATGGCGGTCTCGGCGCGGGACGTCGTGACCTGGTGAACGGCCGGCCCTGATCGGGCCCGTCCGCGAGAATGGCGCCTCTCCGGATTCCGGGGAGGCGCCGTCCGTTCCGGGCCTGGACCTTCGCTCGGGACCCCGACTCCGCTACCTTCGCGCCCATGTCCTCGCTGTACCTCCATCCGCAGCAGTCCGACGAAGGCACGCCTTGGATCACCCGCTGGTTGCTGCGCTTCGGCGAAGTCGTCGCGCGCGCAGCTTGGCGTCCCGCTCACCTCGCGGCCGAGGGCCTGCGGGGCGCGGCCTGGCGCCTGGTGCGGATCAGCTGGCTCGCCGGACGCGGGATCCTGCGCGACCAGTGCCTCTTGCGTGCCTCGGCTCTGACGTACATCACCGTCCTGTCGCTCGTGCCGCTCCTCGCGCTCGCGTTCGCGGTCGCCAAGGGTTTCGGGTTCTACGCCGCGCTGGTGCACGACGTCATCGGCCCGTTCCTCGACCGGACGTTCGGCGCGCTGCCGGCGCCGGGCGAGACGGTCACGAGCACGGAGAGCGGTCTCGCGATGCGCATGGCGATCGACCAGGTCCTGGGCTTCGTCGACGGCACGAAGTTCAGCGCGCTCGGCATCGTCGGGCTCCTCGCGCTCCTGTTCACCGGGCTCAAGCTGCTGGGCGCGGTGGAACAGGCCTTCAACGACATCTGGGACGCGCCGCGGCCGCGCTCCCTGATGCGCAAGATCTCCGACTACATGGCGATGGTGGTCGTCACGCCGATCCTCCTGTTCGCGGCCACCGGCTTCACGACGGCCGCCCACGGCAGCGCGTTCGCGCGGTTCCTGCGCGATCATGCGGGCCTCGGGGGCGTGCTGGACGTCGCGCTGCGCCTCGCGCCGTTGTTCGCGCTGTGGGCGAGCTTCACCTTCCTCTACTACGCGATGCCCAACGCGCGGACGAAGTTCTCGTCGGCCGCGCTCGGGGGACTCGTGGCCGGGATCCTGTGGCAGGGCGCGCTGCTCCTGCACATCCAGTTCCAGGTCGGCGTCGCGAGCTACAACGCCATCTACTCGAGTTTCGCCGCCATCCCGATCTTCCTGGTGTGGGTGAACGTGTCGTGGGTGATCGTCCTCCTCGGCGCCGAACTGTGCTTCGCGCACCAGAGCGAGCCGTCGTACGCCGAGGCGCCCAGCGCCAAGCCCAGCGATCCCTCTCTGGGGATCACGGCCGGCATGCGCGCCGCGGTGCGCATCGCGGCGTCGTTCGCGGCTTCGAAGCCGCCGCGCACGAGCACCGCGATCGCCGAGGACCTGGCCTTGCCCGAGCCGGCCGTGGCGGGCTCGCTGTCCCTGCTCGCCCGCGCCGGGATCCTGGCCGTCGCCGACCACGAGGGCGAGCCGTGCTGGATGCTGGCGCGCGATCCGGCGAACGTCCGCGTGAAGGACGTGCTGGACGCGCTGCGCCGTTCCGGCGCGCGCGTGGATCTCGCGCCGCGCAGCGCGGCGGACGTGGTCGCGGACCGCACGCTGGTCGGACTCGAGACCGAGCTCCAGGAGTCGGCTCACAATCGCACGCTGCGCGAGCTCGCCGACGAGGTGCTCGCGACGCCCGAGCCGGGGCAACCGCCGCGCGCCATCGACGAGGCGCGGGCGTCGGCCGCAGCACCCGGCCGTCGCGCGCGCGTGGATCGTTCGAACGCGTCGTAGGGCCTCGGTTCGGGAGGCCTCGGGCGCTGCGCCGGGTCAGCGTGCGTCCGCCGCGCACCACGCGAACGCGGCGATCGCCGCGGCACCGAGCGACAGCTCGCGCGGGTGGACGGCCGCGATCACGTCGGTCTCCGCGTGGTGGAAATCGAAGTAGCGCGCCGGGTCGGGCAGGTACTCCGCCAACGGCACGCCGTGTTCGCGCAAGGGGCCGATGTCGGAGCCGCCTCCGCCGACCCGCAACGTGGCGGCGCCCCACGGCGCGAGGAGGCGCGCCGCGCCGGCGAGCTCCTCGTAGAGCCCCGGCGGCGCGTCTGTTGCGAACCCACGCGGCGCGAAGCCTCCGCGGTCCGACTCCAGCGACAGGACGTGCCGCGCGAGCTCGTCCCGGTGCGTGTCGCGGTACGCGGTCCCGCCGCGCAGGCCGTTCTCCTCGTTCATGAACAGGCAGACGCGCACGGTGCGCCGCGGCCTCAGGTCGAGGGCCAGGAGGAGGCGCGCGGCCTCGAGGACCTGCGCGCACCCCGCACCGTCGTCGTGTGCGCCGTCGCCCACGTCCCACGCATCGAGGTGGCCGCCGAGCAGCACGATCTGCTCGGGGATCTCGCGTCCGAGAACCTCGCCGACCACGTTGAACGAATCGACGTCGGGCAGCGTGCGGCAAGCGAGCTCGAGCCGCAGCCGGACCGGGGCGCCGGCCGCGATCCGCCCGGCCAGCCGGTCGGCGGCCAGCGTGCTGAGGGCCGCGGCGGGCAGGCGCGCCACCCCGTCCTCGTAGCGCAGCGCGCCGGTGTGCGGGTGATCGTCGAGCGCCAGGGTCATCGAGCGCACGAGCGCGCCTACGGCGCCGACCTGGGCGGCTTCGACGGCGCCGCGCCCGCGCTGGTTCACGGCTCCGCGGTAGGCGTCGAACGGGTCGGGCAGCGTCGCGTCCATCGGTCGGTCGAAGAACACGAAGTGCCCGCGGGCCTCGGCGGCGCGCGCGGCGAGTTCCTCGAAGGACGTGACGCGGACGACTTCGGCCTCGATGCCGCCGGGCGGCGTCGCGACGCTGCCGCCGAGCGCGCGGACCGCCAGCGTGTCCGCCCCCGGTCCGAGGATCTCCAGGCGCTCGACCTCGCCGCGCTCCCAGCGCGGAACGCGCACGGGCTCGAGTCGGACGTGCTCGAGTCCCGCGGCTCGCATCGCGCTCTCGGCCCAGGCCACGGCGTGAGCGGCGCCTTCGGATCCCGACAGACGCTTGGGAGCGGCCGCGCACAGCGCGCTCAGGAGGACGTGGGCGTTCTGGGACCGCAAGGCCTCGGCGAACATGCGTTGGACGCCGGCCGCGCGCGGGTCCGTGGATGTCGCGGCCGAAGAGACCGGGGCGGCGGTCGCGGGAGGCGTCGCCGCGCACGATCCGAGCAGCAGCGCGAGGACCGGAACGGACAGGCTGGCGGAGGCGATGAGATTCGTGCGCATCGGCGCGGCACGGTAGCGGAACGCTCGTGCCGCGCGAGCGATCGCTTACCTCCTTCTTGCCCGAAAGGGCTCGACGTCGGCGTGCGGACCCATAAACTACCAAGGTAGTCAACGACCTGGGTAGTCGAACTCCGGAGGTCTCCCGTGCTGCCGTCCAGGCTCGCCGCGCTCGCCGTCCTCTCGCTGCATGCCGCCTTCGCCCTGCCCCGGCAGGAACCGGCCGAGATCCGTGCCTACCTCGCGCGGCTCGCGGAACGCGGGCTCTCGGCCGAGGTCGTGCGCGAGGGAGAGACCTTCCTGCGCGCGAACCCGCGCAGTCCCGACGCGGACGTCGTGCGCTACCGCATCGGCTGCGCGCAGCTCGCTCTGGGCCGCGAGGCCGAAGGCGTGCAGATCCTGGAGCCGCTGGCGCGCCGCGCGGACTTCGAGTTCGCGGCCGAGTCCGCCGTCCGCGCCGCGGAAGCCGCGCTGCGCGCGAACGACGGCGCACGAGCGGAGCGGCTCCTGGTGCCCGTGGAGGGATCCGCGCGGGGATCGACGCGGGATTCCGTGCGGATCCTCCTGGGGCGCGCGCGCCTCGCCGCCGGTCGTCCGGAAGAGGCCGTGGCGTGTGCACGGTCGCTACGGCGCGACACGCAGGATCCCGGCGTGCGGCGGGAGGCCCTGCTGCTCGAGGCCTGGGCGACCCTGCGCGCGCAGCAGGCGGAGGCGGCAGCGGCGCTCGTCGGCACGCTCCTCGCGGACCCGGATGCGAAGCCGGACGAGCGCGCGGAGGCCCAACTGGTCGCGGGCGAAGCCCTGCTCGACGCGGGGCGGCCGGCCGACGCGCTCGCCGCATTCGAGTCGGTGCCCGAAGGGGGCTGGCGCACCGCCGCGTTGCGCGGCGCGGGCTTCGCGCGAGCCGCGCTGGGTCTCCACGCGGACGCGGCGCGCACGTTCTCGGCCGCGGTGCGAGCCGAGCCCGCCGGTCCCCATGCCGTCGAGTGCGCGCTCCACGTGGGGATCGAGCAACTGGCCGCCAAGGACGCGCGGGCCGCCCGCTCGGCCTTCGGCGAAGCGTTGCTCGACGCGCACCCGGATGCGGCGGAGTGGCGCGCGCGCGCAGCCCTCGCCGACGGAGATACCGCCGCTGCGCTGCAGGCGCTCGAGCGCGCGCCGGCGCCGGGCGGGGATCCCGATCGCGCGCGTCGGCTGGCGCGCCTGCGCGGTGAGGTGCTCGAGCGCGCGGGACGCGGGGCCGACGCGGCGCGCGCCTACGCGGAGAGCGGTGCTCCGGCCGGAATGCTGGAAGCCGCGCGCGCGAGCCTCTCCGCCGGCGACGCCGAAGCCGCGCTGCGGCACGCCGAGCGTCTCCTCGGATCCAACCCGGAACCGAGCCTCGCGCTGGCCGGGCAGGTCGCGCGGGGAGAAGCGGCCTTCCGGCTCGAACGCTGGAGCGACGCGCGCGCCGCGTTCGACACGGCCAGCCAGCTGGAAGCGGATCCGACGCGCGCGGCCCGGATCCGGCTGCGCGCCGCGTGGAGCGCCTGGCGACAGGGCGCGGCCCGCGAGGCCGCGCAGTGGGCTCAGGATGCCGCGGCTCGCTTGGGAGATCCCGAGCACGAAGAGGCGGCCTTCCTCGCCGCGCGCGCCCTCGAATCCCTGAAGGACCCCGCGAGCGCCGCGGCCTGGCGCGCGTACCTCGAGCGTCATGCGGCCAGCCCGCGCGCGGGAGAAGCCGCGCAGCGACTGGCGCGCTCGTGCCCGCCGGACGAAGCGCGGCAGTTCCTCGGCGGAGCCCTGCAGCGCGAGACCGACGCGGCCCGCAGGGCGGAGATCGCCTTCGAACTCGGCGAGCTGGAGTCCCGTGCCAAGGACTTCGCGGCGGCGCGCTCGGCCTACGAACGCGCCCTGTCCGAGGGATCCGGCTCCATCGAGCCTCCGGCTCGCTATGGGCTCGCGTTCGCGTGCGCGACCCTGGGCGACGACGCGGCGGCGGAGCGCGCGTTGTCGCCGCTCCTCGCGAGTTCCGATCTCGACGCGGGGCTCGTGCGAGCGGCGCTCGAGCTCGGCGTCACGCTGCGCGTCCGGAGCGGCGACGGCCCGGGGGCGCTCGCGCGTTGGCGAGAGCTCGAGCGCGCCGCGCAACCGGTGCCGCGCGCGCTCGCGAGCCTGCGTCCGATCCTCCCGCTGCTCGTGTCCGCGGGACGCGCACCCGACGCGGAGGCGGCGCTCGTCGCGCTTGGTGGCCGGGCGGACGGCGCGGAACTCGCGCGCATCGAGCTCGAGCGCGGCTGGCTCGCGCTCGGAACCCGGGACGACGCACGCGCCCTGAAGGTGGTCGAACACGCCGCGGCGCTCGGGGCGGACGCGAATCCGCTGGCCGAGCTGCGGCTCGCGCTCGGCGATGCCCTGGCCGAGGCGCAGGACGCGGAAGGGGCGCGCGCCCAGTTCCAGGCCGCCGCCGGGCGACCGTCGGAGGTCCTCGATCGCGCCCTGGTGCGACTGGCCTGGTCGCGCCTCGCGGCGGGCCAGGACTCGGCCGCGCTCGCGGACCTGGAGCGCTTCGAGCGCGAATGCACGTCGAGCCCGGAACGGCCCCGCGCGCTGACACTGCGCGGCGAAGCGCTCTCGCGTCTCGGTCGACACGCGGAGGCCGCGCAGTTCCTGACGGACGCGCGTCTCGTGGTCCGCGAGCCGGCGGCGCGCGCGCTCGTGCTCGAGAAGCTCGGCATCGAGCTCGCGCGCTCGGAACGCTGGCGCGAGGCCGCGGATGCGCTGGCCGAGTTCACGCGGGAGTATCCCTCCGCGGCGGGCGTCCCGGCCGCCGAACTCGAGCGCGGCCGTGCCCTGGCGCGTCTCGGGGATGCCCGCGGTTCGCGCGTGTGTCTCGAGCGTGCGCTCGCGGCCGGGGGCGCGATCGCGGCGCGCGCGCGGGTCGAGCGTGCTCGGCTCGCGCGCGCGGCCGGCGACCTGGAAGGGGCCCTGTCCGACGCGCTGAAGGCTGCGCTCCTCGTCGACGATCCCGAATCGACGCCGGACGCGCTGCTCCTCGCGGCGGAGATCCTGACCGAGCAGGGCGAGACGACCGCCGCGCGCGCGCGCCTCCTCGAGCTCGTCGAACGCCATCCGCGGGCGCCGGCCGCCGTCCGCGCCGCCGAGCTGCTCCGCAAGCCCGCCGAGAGCTCGCCGCGAGCCGGGGCCGGTGGCCGATGAAGCCCGGCGAGGGTGCGGAGGCTGCGGCGCTTCCGGCGCGTCGACCGCGACGCGCGGTCCGGCCCGTGCGCGGACCTTCCCGGTTCGGACGGAACCTCAAGGTGTTCCTGGCCTGCGTCGCTCTCCTCGCCGCGGGGGCACTCGTCGCGCTCCAGGTCCGTCGCGCGATCGCGGCCGACACCGGGTCGTGGGTCTCCGGGGATGTCCGTGCTTCGGCCTTCGCGTCCGCGCGGCGGGTGGTGTGGCGCGCGCCCGAGCCGTTCGCGAGCGGGATCGCCGGCGAAGGGGTCACCACGCGCGTCGCGTGGTCTCCCGACGGCCAGAGCGCCGTCGTCGCGCACGGCGAGCGTGGGCAGGACGCCACGCTGTGGCTGGTCGAGATGGAGGGGGAGCGCGTCGCTTCCGAGCGTCCGCTGCTCGAACTCGACGCGCCGGGCGACGAAGTCGCGCCGTGGTACGACGGGTCGACCCTCTGGTTCGCCAGCGAT
Source organism: Planctomycetota bacterium (assembly GCA_026692665.1). Lineage (GTDB taxonomy): Bacteria > Planctomycetota > UBA1135 > UBA1135 > JAEUHZ01. The sequence continues at coordinate 80,106 of JAPLOF010000053.1, read as the reverse complement.
CGCCCCGGTGGCCGCGGGGGGCTCGATCTCTGGAGCGCGCGGCGATCGGGCCGCGAGTTCGAGGCCGCGCAGTGGCTCGGCGCGGATGTGAACTCCTCCGCCGACGACACCGATCCGACGGTGCACGGCACGGAACTCGTCTTCGCGTCCGACCGCGCCGGAAGTCTCGGTGGGCTCGATCTGTGGACCGCTAGCCTCGACGGCGGGCGTGCGCGATCGCTCCCCGGGCTGTGCACGGCGACCGACGAACGCGAGCCCGCCTTCGCGCCGGACGGCGGTTCCCTGTGGTTTTCGGCCGGGACGGAGGGTGCGCACGACCTCGTGCGAGCCTTCCGCGCCGGCGATCGCTGGTTCGCGCGCGAGTCGCCCGACGGGCTCTCGACCGGCGAGGACGAGCGCGCTCCGTGTCCCCTGGGTTCGGGTTTCGAGCTCGGTTTCCTGCGCGGAACGACCGCCGCGAACCTGTGGCGCGCGCGCAGCGTCGAACTGCACTTCGTCCCGCCGCCGCCGTGGACCCTCGCGGAGATCCTCCTCCTCGTGTCCTTGACGGCGCTCGCGACGCTCGCCTGGTTCGCGCGCGACGTCTCGCGTTTCGACACGCTCGTCGCGGCCTGGGCGGCCTCGATCGTGGTGCACGGACTGGTCCTGCTCCTCCTGGGCGAGGTCCGCCTGCGCGAGCCCGCTCCCCGGGGGAACGACGACGCTGGCGAACCGCTCCAACTCCGCGTCGTCGCCTCCAGCCGTTCGGCGAGTCGCGCGGGTGGGTCGGACGGCGGCGGCGGTCGACTCCTGCGCGCGGACATCGGCCGCGAGGTCGGCGAATCCGAACTGGCCGCCTCGGCCGACCTGTCCGCGGAGCTCGCGGCGCCCGCGGAAGGCGCGCCGGTCCCGGGACGCGGCGCGATGGACGCGACGTTCGCGGCCGGACCGCGGCCCGTCGAGGACGTGCCGCGAGAACGCATCCAGGCAGCACCACTCGTCGACGCGCGCCGCGCTCTGCCGGCCGCGGGCCCCAGCGTGCGAGCCGGCGGGGCTCGAGCCACGGAGTCCACGCTCGAACGACTCGCGTACGAGCCGGCGCCGGACGCGTCCCGTGAATCGCGCCTCGTCACGGCGGGCCTGCCCTTGTCGCTCGATCCGGTCCTGACTTCCGCGCCCGTCGTCGCGCGCGCAGTCTCCGTGCCGAGCAGCGCCGTGGATGGGCCGAGATCGCTGGAGGATCGCGAACGCGCCGCGACCCCTCCGGCCGTCGCGAAGGATCCGCGGAGGGGAGATCCCGAGGGTCCGGCGGATGCGCTCGCGGCGCTGGCGCCCGCCGCTGGCTCGCGGCGAGCCGCGGAGCCGCTGCTCGAGCGTTTCGAATTCGACGGACCCGGGCGCGGAGCCGCCCCGACCCCGACGGAGGTCGCGCCGACCCTGGCTTCGCTCGCCGACGAGATCCCGATCCCGGTCGAGCAGGCAGTCCCAGGCGCGTCGCTGCCTCGAACCGCCGCGACGCCTTACCAGTCGCGCTCCGGCCCCGCGAAGCAGCGCGCGCTCGAGGAGAACGGCGGGACGCGCGAGACCGAAGCCGCCGTGCGGAACGGGCTGGCCTACCTGGCACGGATCCAGGGGCGTCTGGGTCAGTGGGGCCCGCTCGAGGTGCGCGACGAGAAGTACGGGGAGATCTGCGTCGGCAAGACCGCCCTGGCGACGCTCGCCTTCCTGGCCGCCGGCCACACGCACGTTTCCGGCACCGAGTACAGCCGCAACGTGCAGCGCGCCTTGGCGTTCCTGCTGGCGGTCCAGGATCCCGCTTCGGGGCACTTCGGGGACACGTCGGCCTACAGTCACGGCATCGCGACGTTCGCGCTGGCCGAAGCGCTCGCCACGACCAACGATGAGTCCCTGCGCGATGGGGTCGAGCGCGGCGTGCGCCACATGCTCGAGCGCCAGAGCCGCGATCCGGATCCGCGCAAGCTGGGGGGCTGGTCGTACTACTACGCCGATCCGGACCGGACTTTCGACCCGTGGCCGCGGACCTCGATCACCGCCTGGCAGGTGCTCGCGCTCGAGTCCGCGCGTCTCTCGGGCGTCACCGTGCCCGACTCGGCGTTCGACCAGGCGGCGCGTTTCCTCGAAGGCGCGCGCGGCGGCGGAGCTCCCTGGTATCGATACTCGCACGAGCCCGAGCGGCTGCGGTCCGCGTATCCGACCCTTCCCGCGTCGACACCGGCGGCGCTCTTCGCGCTTTCGTGCGTCGGCCGCGACATCACCGGGCCCGAGCACGCCGGCGCGCGGCAGTACGTGCTCGACCGCGCGCCGCGCGGGTACCGCTTCACGAACGAACGCGACTTCGTCGAGCGCGGGCAGGGCAATCCGTACTTCTGGTACCAGGGCACGCTGGCGATGATGCGCGTCGGCGGGACCGCGTGGCGTCGATGGAACGTCGCCCTGCAGGAAACCCTGCTCCCGGCGCAGGAGGCGGACGGATCCTGGCGGCCGATCGACGTCTATGCGCAGTATGCGCGCGACGACGAGCGCGATCGCTCGTACACGACGGCCCTGTGCGTCCTGTGTCTCGAGGTGTACTACCGCTACGACCTGCCGCTCCTCCGCGCCGACCGGGCGCCGCGGACGCCGACCGCTACGCGCGAGGCGGCAAGTCCGCGCTGAGCCCCGCGACCGGACGTCCCGTCGCGAGTTCCATCGGAGTCGCGATCCGGACCGCGAGCACGCGCGCCGTGACGCACAGCGTGCTGCCAGCCAGCGGGTGGTTCATGTCGAGGCGGACGGCGTCGCCGTCGAACCCCACGACGACCGCGTAGCGCACACGGCCGCCGTCGCGCGCCTCGAACTGCGCGCCGATCTCGGGCGGCCCTCCGGCTCCGAAGCGCTCGCGCGGGACGGACTCGATCAGCGCCTCGTCGTGGAATCCGAACGCGTCCTCGGGCGCGATCTCGGCCTCGACCGACGTGCCAGCCTCCAAGCCGTACAGCGCCTTCTCGACTCCGGGCAGGACGCGGCCCGTCCCGAACAGGAAGGTCAACGGCTCTCCCGGTTCCGTCCAGTCGAGCGGCGTCGGGTCATCCACGACGCGCAACTCGAACTCCAGGGTCACGGCGGTTCCGGCTGCGATCCTCACGCGGCCGGGACGATAGGCGCGGCCCCGCGGGGAGTCCAGGTGCAGGAGCTCGGAAGTCCCCGGGGAAAAGCGCGCGTTCTCGCTGCGTTCGAGCTTCTCGGCGGCACGCCCAGGAGCCGGGGCGGACCGTGGAAGGCCGGCCCTCGGGACCTCGACTCGGGCTGCGCCGAAGCCCACGCCGGCGCTGGAAACCGACTCGCGAGCGGACGCGAACCACGGGTCCGCGCGCGTTTTTCGGGTCTTTCGCCGCGATTCCGCCGCTCGCGCCGGATCGGCGCACCTCGCGGAGCACCCCCGGCGTACCCCCTGAATCCAGCGACTCCCGGCGACTGGACGAGGACCGGTCGCGTCCGCAGGCTTCTCCGGCTCCCATCTCTCGTTCCGCGGGAGCTCGGGTGCCTCCGCGCCGGGCCGTCCGTGGCGCGACCTGCAGGCGGCCCGGAAACCGGACTTCTGCTCGGGAACGCCTGCATTTCCCGTGTTTCCTGGGGCTTCGGCCCGGTATCGCCGCGGACAGGCAGCACCGCGTCCTCGCGCGCACGGCCGCCGGGAGCGCAAGCCGCTGCCGGCGGCTGGCCGGCACCGTCGGCACCACGAAATGCGGTTTCGCCCGGGCCGCAGGAGGGTGCGCGCGAGCTTCGCCGTGCCGGCCCCGATGGCTGCTCCCGGCCGACGTCCGAGCCCGACGGCCTCGAAAACCCTCGAATTCCAGAAGAAAACGAGGAGAAGCCTTGTTGCACGGCCATCCGGGCTTTGCTAGGTACTGCGGAATCGCCGGAAAAACCCGGCAAAAACCCACATCCTCAGAGGAGCCCATGGCCAAGAAGACCACCAAGACCGCGGCGAAGAGTGCGCCGAAGGTCGTCAAGATCAGCGCCGCGTCCAAGCCCCGTAGCAAGGGCGAGTTCTTCCGCACGATCGCGGACGCTACGCAACTGTCCCGCAAGCAAGTCGTCTCGGTGTTCGAGACGATGGGACGCATCCTCGCCGCCGACCTGTCCAAGGGCGGCCCGGGCATCTGCAACGTCGCCGGCCTCATGAAGGTCACCGTCGTTCGCAAGCCGGCCACCAAGGCGCGCAAGGGCATCAACCCGTTCACCAAGGAAGAGGTCATCTTCAAGGCCAAGCCGGCGCGCAACGTCGTCAAGGTCCGTCCGCTCAAGAGCCTCAAGGGCATGGTCTGATCCAGCCCGCTCGGCGCTTGGGTGGATCACGGCGGGCGCGTCCCGTCCGCGAGAGCCCCGCTCGGATCCGCCCGCTCGTCGGGCCTGGGTCCGGACGCCGAGCCCGATCGCTTTCGCGCCTGCCCGAGCCGCGTGCTCGGGCGGGCGCGGTTTCGGTCCTCGTATCCCGGCCCGCAGGCCGGGCCGCCGTTCCGCGGGAACGGGTGGTGTCCGCTCGAGGCCGCGCCCTGACGATCCCTCAGCCTGTACGGCTAGCGGATCCCGAGCGCCTGCAGTCGGCCGACCAGGCCGGCCCAGTTGCCTGAGTTGTCGGTCGACGCGTTCGACGCCCCATCCCCGAATTCCGCCAGGCGCTCCGACCAGGAGGCGCGCGGAGTGGCGCAGTCGAGCACGCGCTTCAGGTAGCGGTTCGCGAGACCCGCTCCCTCCGCTCCTCCGTCGGTGCAGCGCGAAGCCCAGTCCAGGGCCGCCCACGGGTAGGTGATCTCGACACCCCCGCCGAGTCCATCCGCCGGCAGGTAGTTCGCGCCCCAATGCCGGGCGTCGCTGAACGGCGGCGTCTTGCGTTCGTCGTTGTGCGAGATCGCGATGGCCGCTCGCGGTCCTTGGAGGAACAGCGTCGGATGCGCCGGATCGGGCTGCCAGCCCGCCGGTTGGCGCGCCCAAGGTGGGCCGAAGTCGAGGTACTCGACGGCGCGCACGGACAACTGCTCCAGGCGCTTGCGCCGTGGCTCGTCGCTCCCGCGGTACACGCTCTCCACGAGGCAGCGTTGCGCGTGGACCAGGAACAGCGACTCGAAGGCCTGCGTCACCGTGTAGCGGTTCGTGCCGTCGAGGAGGCGCTCGCTCAAGATGCGCTGCACGAGCCCCGACGGCTGGGCCGCCTCCAGGAGCAGTCGCGAGTAGCGGTCGAACCACGGCCGCTCGCGCGCACGCCAGGCCTCGTCGGACAGCGAGTACGCAGCGCACATCGCATCCACGCCCCAGGCGTGATCCCGGCCGATCGGCAGTCCCTCGTGGGGATGCTCGGCGACGATGCCCTCCCAGATGCGCAGGGTGAGCCCGGGCGACCAGCTCTCCGGGACGTGCGGGCTCTCGTGCACGAACAAACGGAACAGTTCGGCCGAGAGGCGCAGGTCGTCCTTGGCCATGGGGTCGTTCGCGAGCCACGCCAACGCCTTGGCGTGTTTCGTGTAGCGCACCAGGTGCTGGTCGTCGTGCGGCCACCAGCGCAGGAGGAGGTCGCTCTTGTAGGGGATCTGGCCCCCACGCGCGAACGGCTCGCCCGCATCGTAGGGCGGCCGCAGTCCGCGGCGCACGACCTCCTGCACCTGCTCCGAGGCCGCCGGCCCTCCGTCCATCGGCAGGCGGAACGCGGGGATCACCACGCGGCCGTGGGTGCGGTAGTCGAACGGGATGCGGCCCTCGGCGTCGAGCCAGCGCGCGTGGCCGACGATCTCGCCCCTCCGATCGTAGGTCGCCTCCGGCTGGCGACACACGTTCATCCGGTGGCGCAAAGCGAGCAGGTCGAGACCCTCGCGGCTCGCCGCGTAGGCGGTGTCGTGGCCGTCGACGAACTGGATGCCCTCGCCGCCGACGCCGCCCTGCTCCGGCAGGAACCAGGGGTGGGCCCAGCCCATCACCCCGGCCGTGACGTACCAGCCGCGCGCGGTTCCGCTCTCGAGAGCGGTGCGCAAGTCGCGCGCGTCGCGCTCCAGCCGCGCGCGCACCGCGGGCTTGCCACCGCGCTCTCCGTCGCGCACGAAGTCGAGGCTCGCGAGGAAATCCCGCTGCGGGAAGTAGTTCGCCGTGGCGGGCGTGGTCCACGACCAGAGGTCCGCGCCGCGCGCGGGGAACGCGACCCCCCCGAAGCGCGAAAGTGCGCGCGCACGCCGCTCGTCCCCGACCTTCACGAGCACGAGCCGGCGCTCGAACTGCGCTTGCGGCCCCATGAGGTGCAGCTTCCCGTCGGGATAGCGCGCCACGATGGGCACGACGCGCGACGGCCCCTCGGCATAGGCCTCGCCGAGGAACGGATCGCGCACGTCCGCGACCGCCGTCCAATCGCCAGGCAGCACCAGCTCGATGGAACGGAAGTAGACGAGACCGAGCACTTCCTCGCCCGGCTCCGTCCCCCGACTCCCGGCGATCGATCCGTTGTGCACGCGCAGATCCAGGCCGATGGCTTCCTCTCCCGCCCACTCGCGCAGGTAGGCGTGGAGGCCGAAGAGATGCGGGAGCGGCGGCCCCTCGTGGGACGTGCCCGCCTCGCCCTCCGGGCTCGCGACGGGCATCAGCGTCGCTGCCTGCCGACGCACGCGCATCCAGGGACCCGAGGCGAGCGTACGCGACGCGCCGAAGCCGGTGCCGGCAGGGTTCCCGGCGAGTTCCGCGGCGTAGAGGTTGCCGTACACGTCGCGCGCGCGGAGCCAGATCCGTCCGCGCGCCGCGGGATCGAGCAGGAGTTGCACGGAAGCCGGCACCGCCGGCTCGCCGGCGATCGCGGCACCTTCGTCGCGCAGCACACTCGCGCCGATGCGCGCGCCCGGCCGGACTTCGCCGGCCAGCTCGACGCGCGCGGCGATCTCGATGGCATCGGCGTCGCCGCGCGGACTGCGCGACACGATGTCGACCTGGGCGCGAACGGGTTCGGCGCCCGGCACGCGCACCAGGAAGGGCGAAAGGCCGTCGCCGCGTGGCCAGGTGCCGGGCGGGACGGGCACCACGGCGCGCAGGACGAACGACCGCGCGGGCGCCTCGAGTTCGAGTCGGGCCACCACGGCCGCCTCGGGCCGCGGATCGGCCGAGCTCACGGAACGCGCGCTGGACGCCAGCCACGGAATCGCCGCCAGCAGGACGGCCAGGATTCGCAACTTGCCGTTCATGGGGCGGGATCGAGCTGCACCGGCTCCGGGCGCCAGAGCGAGACCGCGGCGCGCATCTCTTCGCCCACGCGTGCGCCGTCGCGGATCAGTGCGAGCACCACGCGGTGCGTCGTGCCGCCGACCGTGGTGAAGGTCACCGAGCCGGCCTCGAAGTCCACGCGCGCGACATCCTTCCAATCCAGCCGGAAGGAGCGGAAGGGGGATGTCCGTACGAAGACGCCGCGCCCGTCGAACTCGGAGCGACGCAGGCCTCGCAGCCGATCGGCGAAGACGAGCCTCAGGGTCAGGACCAGCGCCAGCGCGGAGGACGCCCCCGGGAACTTGCCTCCCGCGTGCTTGTGCCAGGCCTCGACCAGCGCCATGCCGATCGCCGCGACCTCGGCGTAGGCGTGGAATCCACGAGACGTGTGGCTGCGACGCAGTTCGTGGATCGCCGCCGCGACCATCGAGAGCCCCGCGCCGATCGAGGCCCAGCCGATCGCGACGTGACCGGCGTGCAACGAGTCCCAACCCGCCATCCCGAGGACGACGGCCGTCACGACGTCCAGGAGCAGCGAAGCGCGCTGTGCGCGCTCGCGGCGCAGGGACGGCAGCGGGATCACGGTTCGATCCGCGCCCGCGACGGCAGCGGGGTGGGTTCCGGAATCGGCCATCGCACGATCCTAGCGGAGCGCGGAAGCTCAGCGCACGACGATCGCGTCGAGTCCGAAGTAGCGGCGCGGGCCCTCGGCCTCGACGGACGTCCCGACGACTTCGACGCGGAGCCGGAACGAGTTTCCGACCAGGTGCTCGCCGAGTGGGACCTGGACGCCGCCTTCGACGACGCCCGCGGCCCTGCTGCGCGCGTCGAAGCGGGTCTCGATCGCGCTACCGTCGATCGAGAAACGCAGGATCCCGTAGTCGTAGCTGCGTGTCGCGAGGACCGTGATCGTGCGGCGGCCGGGCTCCGCGGGGATCTCGAGCTCGAGGTAGTCGCCGTCCTCCTGGGCGCGCGCCCACAGTTGCAGCCCGCCCGACCAGTCGGTTCCGCGGTAGGCCTGTCGTTCGCACGCGAGCCCCGGAGACGTCGCCGCGACGCGGGCCGATTCGGCTTCGACGGCGCCGGCCACGCGGCGGAACGGGAGCTTCGGGAGCAGTGTCGATGGATCACGCGGGACCGGAGGCGCGTCGTCCTTCGCGCCCGGCCGCGCGTAGTACACGACGCACGCCGCGCGCTCGATGGTGGTGTCCGCCCAATGCCAGTTCTCGAGCGCGTAGTCGAGTTCGCGCTCGAACGGCACGGCGTCGAGCACGCGGAAACGGTACACGTCCGTGCGCCCGAAGTTCCCGGGTCCGTCACAGCGCGTCTGGCCGTGGAGCGGTGCCTGGAACGGCGTCGGATCGCACCACGCATAGCCGTAGGCGTCCTCGGTGCCGGTGCCCCAGTGGCTCGGCAGGCGTTCGCCGTCGACGGTGATGCTCTCGTCGCCCTCTCCCCACCATTCGGGCACCGGGTTCGCGATCGCGAGGAGGTCTCCGACGAGCACTCCCCGCCCGACGACGCGCGCGTGACGCACCATCTGCATCGGCCGTGTCGGCAGCGGTCCGCTCGCGCGCCACAGGGCGTGGAAGTGGAGCGAGCGCTCGTCCCAGGACCAGGGGATCGTGCGGACCACGCCCGAGATGTGCAGGTCGGGATCGCCGGCGTTCTCGATGCGCAGGTCGAACGACTCGCGGTAGGGCATGACGAAGCGCGCGACGAGATCGCCGGACTCGTCCACGGACAGGAACCAGCTCCGGATCGGCCGCAGGTCCTCGGGTGCGCCGAAGAACGCGCCCAGCGGGACGGCGACCGTCGTCTCGCCGTCGAACACGAGGCGCAGGACGCAGGTCCGCAGCGCGCGCGCGCGATCGGCGGCGTCGACGCGCAGCCGGAGCTCGGAAACAGCGCGCGGACCGACCGCCGCGCGGGGTCCCTCGGCGAGCAGCTCGCCCTCGGGGACCTGCCGGGAGAGGTGGTAGGTGAAGGAATCCTCCCCGCGCGGAGCCTCGATCGAAGTCCAGGCCGCGTTGGCGCGCGCGATCGGGCCGGCATGCCGCTCGAGGTCTCCCGACGCGAACGACGTGACCTCCGTGGCCGCGGCGTAGCGCCGCCATTCCACGTGGTAGTAGAGCGAGCCGGGATGGTCCGCCGTCACGATGACGCGGCGCGCGAACGGGATCGGCAGGTAGAGGTTCGCGCCGCGCGCGCGCTCGCTGGCGAGCGGCGCGGAGACGGACCCGCGTCCCGTGAGGAACGCGCGCATGTCGACGTCGAGGACCGGCGCGCTGTCGCGAGTGCCCGTGTCGTCCACGTAGACACGCAGGCGACCCTCCGGATTCGCGGACCAGATGCGCGTGATGGTCCCGGGCCCCAGCGCGTCGAGCAGCACGTGCTCGTCACCCGGGTGCTCGCGTTCGGTGGGCTGGAAGTGGCCCGCGTCGGCGTTGGCGAACGGGTCTCCTCCGGGGACGAGGGAAGCCGGATCGTTGCTGCTCGACAGGAACGCGCGATACGTCGGCTCGGGAAAGCGCGCGAGGACAGTCCGGTCCGTGAGCTCGGCGAGGAGTCGCGGCAAGTCGACCGGCCCCGATCCCGATTGCACCGAGGCGCAGAGCAGCGCGATCAGCATCTAGAAGAAGTCCGGCATGGAGGGCGGCGGGCCGGCGACGAACGCACTCAGGCTCGCGAGCTCTCCGGCTGGTCCATCGATCAGGCCCGCGAAAGCCAGCGACTCCGCGGTCGCGAAGCCCGAGAGCCACGGTCCCAGCGCGCGCGCGCGGACGCGGACGCTGCCCGAGCCGCCATTCGTCATGCGCGCGCGTCCGCCCTCGACGGTGAGCACGTGACGACCCGCATTGCCTGGCAGCAGGTCGTCCGTGATGTCCAGGTGCACCTCCCCGCGGACTTCGAGCGGGTATCCGCGTGCCGCGAGGGCGGCTCTCACGTCGAGGACGCGCAGCATCCAGGGGTGGTGGAGGACGTGTCGCTCGGAAACGTCGTCCAGCAGGCCGACCAGCGGATCCCAGGGCGCCACGAAAGCGTGCACCTCGACCGCGATCGTGCCGTGCCCGGAGAGGAACGAGAGGAGCGCGCGACCGGCCCGGCCGTCGGTGGCGACGAAATCGCCGCAAGCCAGGTCGAAGCCCCATTCGCGGCGCTTGCGGCGCGCGAGGAAGACGAAGCCGGCGAGCTCGCCCGCGCGCTCGACCCCGAATCCCTCGCGCAACTCTCCGCGGAAATCGCGCACACGGTCCCACAGGGCTTCGTTGCGATCGATCCAGCCGTTGTTCCGCGCGGCCACTTGCGCGTACAGGCGACGCACGCGCGGATCGCGCACGCCGTCGGGCAGCGGGACCACGCTCTCCAGGGATTTCGACCGCGGCAGGCCGGCACACGCAGCGCGCAACTCGTAGCGTCCGCCGGAGATCTCGAAATCGGCGCGCCGATACAGCGCGAGGTTCGAGGGGTAGAGGGCCGCCAGGGGTGTGCCCGCGGCGGCGAGCTCGCGCAGCGCGTCGGCGACGATGCGCGTCGCGAGCCCCGCTCCGCGACGGTGCGGCTCGACGCCGACGGCCGCGATGCCCGCGCACGGGATCGACCGGCCGCCGAACCACTGGCCGAAGGCGTACCAGCCCAGGCACGCGACGGCCAGGCCCGCATCCTCGAGCACACGGACGTCGGCGCCCAGGCGGCTCCAGGCCACGCGCGCCGCGTCCGCGGGGATCGCGAAGGACCGCTCGAGGATGCGCACGAACGCGAGTTCGTCCTGCTCGCCGGCGGCGCGGCGGTAGCGGATCGCGTCGGGTCTCGTCGGCTGGGTGGCCATCGCGGGGCGGAGTATAAGGGGAAGATGCAGCCCGCGCGCCGGCTCCGAGGTCTCGTCCAATCCGACATCCGCCGGATGACGCGCGAGTGCGAGCGCGTCGGCGGCATCAACCTGGGGCAGGGGATCTGCGACCTGCCCACGCCGCCGCTGGTCGAGCGTGGCGCGATCGACGCGATCCGTGCAAGGAAGAGCACGTATTCGTTCATGGAAGGCACGGTCGAGTTGCGCACCGCGGTCGCGCGCAAGATGGCGCGCGACAACGGCCTCGCCGTCGACGCCGGGACCGAGGTCGCGATCACGGTCGGCGCGACGGGCGCCTACGCCGCGACGTGCATGGCGCTGCTCGACCCCGGCGACGGGATCCTGCTGCTCGAGCCGTACTACGGGTACCACCTGAACACGGCGCTGCTCGCCGGGGCGGAGCCCCAGTTCCTGTCACTGGAGGCGCCCCGATTCCGTATCGAGGAGCCCGCGCTGCGCGCCGCGCTGCGGCCGAACACGCGCGCGATCGTCCTGTGCACGCCCTCGAACCCGACCGGCCACATGCTGTCGCGCGCGGAGATCGAGATCGTGGAGCGCGTCGCGCGCGAGAAGGACCTGCTCGTGATCACGGACGAGATCTACGAGTACATCCGCTACGACGGCCGCGAGCACGTCTCGCCGGCGACGGTCGGCAAGTTGCGCGAGCGCACGGTCACGATCGGCGGCGTGTCCAAGACGTTCTCGATCACGGGCTGGCGGATCGGATGGGCCGTCGCTCCCGAGCCGCTGGCGCGCGCGATCGCGCTGGCGCACGACCTCTTCTACGTCTGCGCGCCGACGCCGTTCCAGCACGCGGCAGCAAGCGGGTTCGACGCGCCGCCGTCCTTCTTCCGCGAGCTCGCCGACGGCTACGCGAGGAAGCGCGAGGTGTGCTGCTCCGCGCTGGAGGCCGCCGGGATGCCGCCGATCGTGCCCGAGGGCGCGTACTACGTGCTGGCCGACGTGTCGCGCCTCGGTTTCCCGTCGGCCCTCGCCGCCGCGATGGCGCTCCTCGAGAAGGCCAAGGTGGCAACCGTGCCCGGAACGTCCTTCCTGCGCGGCGCAGCGGGAGAGCGATTCGTGCGCGTGTGCTACGCGAAGGAGGACGACGTGCTGGACGAGGCCTGCCGCCGCATCCGCGCGTTCCGGGCGTGAAGCGCACGCGGAAGCCCGACGCGAGGCCGGTACCCCGCGCGCAGCCCGAGCCCGCGCCGCGCACCTTTGGGCGGGCCGTCGTGCCGCGCGCCTTCGCGCGGCTGGCGCGCGAGATCGAGGCTTGCGCGCGCTGTCCCGAGCTGCGCGCGTACTGCGCGGAGGTCGCGCGCACGAGGCGCCGCGCCTACGCCGACGAGGCGTACTGGGGCAAGCCGGTCGCGGGCTTCGGCGATCCCGCCGCGCGGATCTGGATCCTGGGACTCGCGCCCGCCGCGCACGGCGCGAACCGCACGGGCCGCATGTTCACCGGCGATCGCTCGGGCGACTTCCTGTATGCCGGGCTCCACCGCGCGGGTCTCGCGAACCAGCCGACTTCGACGGCGCGCGGTGACGGGCTCGCCCTGCGCGACGTGTGGATCAGCGCGTCCCTGCGCTGCGCACCCCCGGCGAACAAGCCCACGCTGGCTCAGCTCGCGCGCTGCGCCGGGCACCTCGACGCGGAGTGGGATGCGCTCGCGAACGTGCGCGTCCTCTTCTGCCTGGGCGGGATCGCCTGGGACGCTGCTCTCGCACTGCTGGAGCGGCGCGGTCATGCCGTGCCGAAGCCACGGCTGAAGTTCGCGCACGACGCGGAGGCCGTCGTCGGCCCGCGCACGCTCGTCGCGAGCTACCACGTGAGCCAGCAGAACACGTTCACCGGCCGGCTGACGCCGGCGATGCTCGACGCGCGGATCACGCGCGCACTGCAGGCCGCGTGCTCGAGTTGAATCGAGCCGCGGCCCGTCGGATCCCTACTTCAGGAGGCTGCGCAGCATCCAAGCCGTCTTCTCGTGGGTCTGCAGTCGCTGGACCATGAGGTCGATCGTCGCCTCGTCGCCCGCGTCCTCGGCGGAGGGCATCACGGCGCGGGCGGTCCGGGCGACGGCCTCATGGCCGGCGACCAGGATGCGCACCATCTCCAGCGCGTCGGGCACGCCCTCGACATCGCGGATCGAGGCCAGCTTCGCGAACTGCTTGTTGGTGCCCGGCGCCGGGAAACCCAGCGAGCGGATGCGTTCCGCGATGGCGTCGAGCGCATTCCACAGCTCCGTGTACTGATCCATGAACATCAGGTGGAGCGTGTTGAACATCGGGCCCTCCACGTTCCAGTGGAAGTTGTGCGTCTGCAGGTAGAGCGAGTACGTGTCGGCCAGGAGGCGCGACAGGCCGTCGGCGATCTTCGCGCGGTCCTTCTCGCTGATTCCGATGTCGATCGTGGGGGGCTGGGGCGCGTGGCTCTTCGTCTTGGACATGTGCGGGCTCTCGTTCGTCGATGGTCTGGGTCCGTGGCGGGGGCGCCGCATTGTAGGCGCCCACCACCCGCCGCAGTCCATGCGCGACGCCGATCGCCATCATCGACTGAAACGAAGACGGGCGGCCCTGGGGGCCGCCCGTCCCTTCGACCGGCGCTCCGCAGAGCACCCAGTCCGATCAGTAGCGGTAGTGGTTCGGCTTGTACGGACCTTCGACCGGGACGCCCAGGTACTTGGCCTGGTCATCGCTGAGCACCGTCAGCTTCGCGCCGAGCTTCTTCAGGTGCAGGCGCGCCACCTTCTCGTCGAGGTGCTTCGGCAGGGTGTACACGGCCTTCTCGTACTGCTTCGTGTTCGTGAAGAGTTCGATCTGCGCCATCACCTGGTTCGTGAAGCTCGCGCTCATGACGAAGCTCGGGTGGCCCGTGGCACAGCCCAGGTTCAGCAGGCGACCTTCGGCCAGGATGATCACCGAGTGGCCGTCGGAGAAGCGCCATTCGTCGACCTGAGGCTTGATGGTCGTCTTCTTGACGCCCTTCGTCTTCGCCAGGCCGGCCATGTCGATCTCGTTGTCGAAGTGGCCGATGTTGCCGACGATCGCGTTGTGCTTCATCCGCGCCATGTGCGCCGCGGTGATGATGTCCTTGTTGCCCGTGGCGGTGACGAAGATGTCGGCCGTCTCGAGCACGTCGTCGATCGTCAGGACCTGGAAGCCCTCCATGCAGGCCTGCAGCGCGCAGATCGGGTCGACTTCGCAGATCACGACGCGCGCACCCTGGCTGCGCAGCGACTGCGCGCTGCCCTTGCCGACGTCGCCGTAGCCGAACACGACCGCCATCTTGCCCGCGAGCATGACGTCCGTCGCGCGCATGATGCCGTCGACGCACGAGTGGCGGCAGCCGTAGAGGTTGTCGAACTTGCTCTTCGTCACCGAGTCGTTCACGTTGATCGCCGGGAACAGGAGCGTGTTGTTCTCCATGCGCTGGTACAGGCGGTGTACGCCCGTCGTCGTCTCTTCCGTGACGCCGAGGATGCCCTTGCCCATCTTCGTGAAGCGCTGCGCGTCTTCCGTGAGCGTGCGGCGCAGCGTCTTCAGGATGACGGCGTACTCCTCGGAGTCCGTCTTCGCCGTCGCGGGGACCTTGCCCTTGGTCTCGCACTCGGTGCCGAGGTGGACGAGCATCGTCGCGTCGCCACCATCGTCCAGGATCATGTTGGGCCCAGCTTCGCCGGGCCATGCGAGCGCCTGCTCGGTGCACCACCAGTACTCCTCGAGCGTCTCGCCCTTCCAGGCGAAGACCGGCGTGCCCTTCGGATTCTGGATCGTGCCCTTGCGACCGACCGCGACGGCGGCGGCGGCGTGGTCCTGCGTCGAGAAGATGTTGCACGACGCCCAGCGCACTTGCGCGCCCAGGTCGACGAGCGTCTCGATCAGGACGGCGGTCTGGATCGTCATGTGGAGCGATCCGGTGATGCGGGCGCCCTTGAGCGGCTTCTTCGCGCCGAACTCCTCGCGCAGCGCCATGAGGCCGGGCATCTCGTGCTCGGCGAGCTCGATCTCCTTGCGGCCCCAGGTGGCCAGGGAGAGGTCCTTCACCTTGAAGTCCAGCGTGGTCTTCGTCTTCTCTGCTGTCGTTGCCATGTCGAGGCGTTCCTGCCGTTCTCTACGGGGTTTCTCGGTCGTTCTTCGGTTCACGCGCGGGCCGGACGTCGGGCCCGAACGAGGTACAGGGGCAGCGCGGCGCGCGCGTCGGCATCGCCGCCGGGGATGCGCGGCCGGTAGCGGTCCTCGAGGGACTCGAGGGTGTGGTCGACGAAACCCGCGCGCTCGAGCGCGCGCAGGACGTCGCGCGGATCGAGGCCCAGGTTCCGGTCGCCGAGGCTCTCGTGCATCCAGGCCTCGCCGTGCGGGCTGAGCTCGACGATCGCGACACGGCCGCCGGGCTTCAGCGCGCGGAAGATCTCGCGTGCCGGACCGGCGAGGTCGGCGAGGTGGTGGAGGACGAGTCCCGCGACGGCGCCGTCGAGTTCCTCGTCCGCGATCGGGAGCGCGTCGAGCTCGCCGCGGCGCGCTTCGACGCGCGTTCCGGCGGGCAGCGGATCCAGCTTCCGGCAGGCTTCGTCGAGCATGCCCTGCGAGCGGTCCACGAGCACGATGCGATCGCAGAGGGGCGCGAGCGCGCGCGCGAACCAGCCCGTGCCGCAGCCCAGGTCGGCGACCACGCTCTCGCGCGGCAGGAGTGCCGCGGCTGCGCGCTGGCGCGCCTGGCCGGTGGCGAAGTCGACGGCGATCTTGTCCCACTCGCCAGCGACGCGATCGAAGAACTCGCCGGACCGCGCGCTGCGTTCCGCGAGGACGCGTTCGAGGCGCGCGACATCGGCGCGGTGCTCGGGCAGCGCGGGGACGTCGGCGCGAACGGCCGACCAGAGACGGGCCGGGAGGGAATCGCCGTTCGACGCCGGGTCGAGCTCCGCGAGGCGCAACCAGGTGGCGCGTCCGGTGTGCCGCTCCTGCAGGAGGTCGGCATCGCGCAGGACGCGCAGGTGGTTCGAGACGCGGCTCTGCGCCATCTCGAGGGCGCGCGCCAGTTCGCCGACGGTGAGCTCCGCGCGCTCGACGAGCCCCAGGATGCGCAGGCGGGTGGGGTCGCCCAGGACCTTGAGGACCTCGGCCGGGTCTTGGCTCTTCGCGATCACGGCCATATCATTCGATCATGATGCCGTGATGACTCAAGAGGGTTCCTGGAGTGGCTCCCTAAGAGCTTAGCTCAGAAGGAGTTAAGCCGGCACCGCGTTGCGCGCCCCCGCCCCGGGAGCGCGCGCCGGGTCCTCAGCTGACGTCGAGGTGCATCGCGGAGACCGCGACGACTTCGACCTGCATGTCGCCGCTGGGCAGGTTCACGATCACCCGGTCTCCCGCGCGACGGCCGAGCAGGCCCTGCGCGAGCGGGGCGCGGTACGAGACGACCTGATCGCCGTGACCGTCGTCCCAGGGTCCGAGGATCGTGATCTCGTGCTCGGCTCCACCCTTGGCCTCGCGGTAGTGGACGTGCGTGCCGGGCGAGACGATCCCATCCATGAGGATCGCGTTCTCGATCAGCTCGACGATCTGGAGTTCGTTCTGCATCTCCATCGCGCGCGTGGTCAGGGTGCGCTGCTCCTCGATCGCAGCTTCCCACTCGGCGTTCTCGGAGAGGTCGCCCATCGCGGCCGCGCGGCCGATCGCGTCCTGGTTGGCCGGGATCTTGACCTCGCGCAGGTGCTTGAACTCGGCGCTGCGCTTCTCGAGGCCCTGTTTCGTCGTCCAGATGCGGTCGTTCTCCCAGAAGTGCGGCGCACCGCCGCGCGAGCCCATCGTCGGCACGGCGACGGCGAACTCGGTCACGATCGACTCGATCTCCTCGTCCACGCCGCGCTGGATGGTGCGCAGGATGCTCTCGATCGTCGCCGGCTCGGCCTTCTTGAGCAGGCGCTCGAGCAGCGGCTCCTTGCCCTTCGTGAGGAGTTCCGTGAGCTTCAACTTCGTGCGCGCCGCGGCCGTGTCGCCCCGGCTGTCGCGCGCGACGTAGAGGTTCGTCGCCAGGGACAGCAGAGCCACGGCGCGCTGCGGCTCCGGCGGCAACTCGCCCTTGAGCTTGCCCGCCTCGCCCAGTCGCGCGAGCGCGATCAGCGTCTCCGGTGCGCGCAGCGGCCGCGCGAGGAGGTCCCTGTACATCGCGCCGAGTTCCGCCTTGCGGCCCTTGGCGAGGAGCAGGTCGACGAGCGCGCGCACCATGCCGGGTGCCGCGTGGTGCAGGTTGGTGAGCGCCTCGTCTTCCCAGGCCTCGCCGTAGACGTCCTGGAGGAGGAGGACGGCTCGCTCCTGCTCCTTGGCTCCGGGGATCGCCTGGAACAGCTTCCACAGTCCGGGCGGGAGGTTGGAATCCGTCGGCGGCGGCAGTGCGATCACCGCACGCGCATGATCGAGCAGGGCGGCCGGCGCGGTCCCGCGCGCGTCGCGCAGGAGCATCCAGGCCGAGAGCCGCATCGACAGCGGATCCCGCGTGGGGGACATGCCGGCGCGCTTCTCGATCACGTCGAACATCACCGTCCGCAGGCGCTCGTCGGGCTTGGCGAGCAGCTGGTTCCGCACGTGGGAGAGCAGCGACTCGAGCGTCGCGTAGCCCTCGAGCTCGCGCTTCAGATCCGTCGCGGGATCGACCGCCGTGCGCAAGAGCGCCACGTCACCGCGCGTCGCTACGCCGGTGACCTTGAACCACTCGCTGTTCTCCGCGAGCTTGCGCGCCTTGCGCCACCACGCGGTCCAGGCGCTGCCGTCGACGCCGACCTGGCACAACGCGTTCTTGATGCCGGCGACGGAGGCCTTGCCGCCGTGTCGCACGACGACGCTCTTCAGCACGTCGAGCGGATCCTCGCGCAGCTTCTTCTTGAGCAGGTCCGCGTCGCGGAAGAACTGCGCGCGCAGGTCCTCCTCGGGCAGAGGGTCGAAGATGTCGCTCGCGGCGGAGAGCGGGAACCGGTCGCGCCGGCCGTTCGCGAAACGCACCGAGAGTTCCTGCGGATCCGCGTGGACCTCCATGACCTCGCCCGTGCCCCAGCCGCCGGGGTGATAGACGAGCCGTCCCTTGCCGAACCCCAGGAGGCGCTCGAACGCGATCCAGGGCTTGCGCGCGTCGGTCAGGCCGTCGACGAAGCCGGCGACCTCGGCGTACTTGTCGAACCAGGGCTCCTTGCTCCAGGTCTTGCGCACCTGATCGAGGAGCAGCGGCGCGAGTTCGCCCGCCGAAGCTCCGGTCGACACCACGAACCCGAGCAGGCGCGCGGCCTCCTCGTGGCGGCCGGCGTCGTCGAGAGCCTCGACGTGGAGGCGCACCTGCGGGATGCAGCGCGGGATGCGCTTCTTCTCGGCCGCGATGCGCAAGGCGGCCATCAGCTCGTCGGTCGGTCCGTTCTGTCCGATCAACTCGCTCCAGGCGTCGTCGAATTCGACCCACTTGTCCTGGGCGACGAGGGTGGAGAGCGTCATGGCGGAAGGCTCAACGGAAGTGGTCATGGACGATGGCGCCCTCGGGCCACCGGTACGGCGGCGCGAGGGCGTGGCTCTCCTCCTAGTTTGCCGAGCGGCGGGTCCAAGTTCCACTCCCGGGCGGCGGAAGCCGTCCAGAAGGCACCCCAGGCCCTCAATCCACGGCGAGCAGCGCGCCCTTCAGGTACCGCGAGCGCGGGAACTCGGGTCTCTGCGGGTGGTCGGGCGAGGCCCCCAGCACGTCGAGGAGGCGGATTTCCCGGTCCGCGCGCCGCGCGGATTGGAAGACGACGCCCAGGAACGTGGGCAGGTCGACGGCGCCGGAGCAGGAGAACGTGAAGAGCAGGCCTCCCGGCCGCACGCACGCGATCGCCAGGGTGTTCCAGTCGTTGTACTTGACGAGCCCCTGCTCGAGGTCCATGCGGCTGCGCACGACCTTGTGCGGGTCGAGGACGACGAGCCCGGGCTTGTCGCGCTCGTCGCGCACCTTGCGCAGGACGTCGAACCCGTCGGCGTGGATCCACTCGACGTCCAGACCGTTGCGGCGTCCGGCGCGCACTGCGCGCTCGAGCGCGACCTCGTCCAGGTCCACGGCGCGCACGCGGCGCGCGCCGTGCTTCTTGGCGTTCAGGGCGAAACCGCCGGCGTTCGTGCAGATGTCCAGCACGTCGAGCCCGTTGGCGTAGCCCGCGGCCTGCAACCGGTTGTCGCGTTGATCGCAGAACCAGCCGGTCTTGTGGCCGAAACCGGGCCGGACGCCGAAAGTGAGGCCGTTCTCCGTGAGCTCGATCTCGCCCAGATCGAGCGGCGGCTCCTCGGGATCGAAGTGCTCCGCCCGCGCGGCGTTGTCCGGCACGCGGTGCACCACGGGCAGTCCCGGGTAGAGCTCGTTCAGGGCCGACTCGACCTCGTGCCGCAGACGCCAGAAGCCCAACGCGTGGTGCTCGCAGACGAGCGCGGGTCCCAGCTTGTCCACGATGAGCCCGGGCAGGTCGTCGCCCTCGGCGTGCACGATCCGGTACGCATCGGTCGTCTCGGGGAGGCGCAGCGTCCGCTTGCGCAGCCGGTCCGCGGCGGCCAGCTTGCGCAGCAGGAAATCGCGCGGATTGCGCAGCTCGGTGCGCTTGCCGCGCGAGAGCACGCGCAGGCGGATGTCGCTCCGGCCGTTGTAGAGCGCGTGCCCCACGAAGCGCTTGGAAGCGTCGAGCACCTCGACCAGCGCACCGTCGGGCGGCAGCGCGCCCTCCATCTCGACCTGGCGGCCGTAGATCCAGGGCCCGGTGGGCAGGAAGTCGCTGAGGAGCGCGACGGCGGGGACGGTCTCGGTCACGGGGCTGGGCACTCGTTCGAGCGGAGGGTTCGCGTCGGCCGGGAAGCGATCCCGGCTCTCGGAACGCGTGAGGATAGCGTAGGAGTGCTCGCGCGCCGCCTGCCCACTCGCCGCGGACCGCGGCCGGGTGCCATGATGCGCCCTTCCGAGGCCCCCGCGACCGACCGGCGCGGGGGCCGGAGTCCACGGAAGCCCAGGAACGCATGCTGATCTCGATCCTCGCCCTCGCGGGTAGTGAATTCGTCGCGCTGAAGGGCGCAACCGTGCACACCTTCGAGCCCGGCGTCGCGCCCGCGGTGGCGACCGTGCTGATCGAGAACGACCGCATCCTCGATATCGGGCCGGACGTCGCGATCCCGCCCGGCGCACAGGTCGTCGATCTCACGGGCCTGCATCTCCTGCCGGGCCTCGTGGACGGCATGGTCAACTTCGACGCCGAGCACGACCGCCTCTACGTCGGCGCGGGCGTGACTTTGGTCCGCGACGTCGGCAACGACCTCGGCCGCCTGACGGTCGAGCAGACGCGCGATGCGCGCGAACGCAATCCGGGTCCCTGGATCTGGGGCGCGGGCGCCGTCCTGGACGGCGCGCCGCCGTCCACCCTGAACGCGATCGTGCTCGACACGCCGGCCGTGGCCGAGCAGAAGCTCAAGATCCTCCTCGAGCTGGAGCAGCCGCCCGACTACCTGACGTTCCTGCCCGGACTGCCGAAGGAGTCTTGGCTGCTCGCCATCGGGAAGGCGCACGCGTCGAGGCGGCAAGTGTGGGGTTCGCTGCCGAGCGGCGTCACGCTGGCCGAGGCGCTGGCCGCCGGACAAGACGGGTTCTTCCACCTGGACTCCTTCTTGCCGCCCGGCAAGTACTGGGACAGCGTGACTCCCGAGGATCTCGCTCCGGCGGTCGAGCTCGCGGCCGCGAAGAAGATCGCGGTCACGCCGGCGCTCGCGCTCTGGGGACGCGCGCTGGTCGCGCCCAAGGAGGACTCGCCCGATCTCGAGGCCTTGAGTCCCTTCTACCGGCAGACCTGGCTGAAGGACGCCGAGGTGCGCCGCGCCATCGCGTCGCGCGAGCACCTGGCGAAGGGCGTCGCCATCGTGCAGGCGCAGCAGAAGCTCGTGAAAGTGCTCCACGATCGCGGCGTCGCGCTGGTGCCCGGCAGTGCCACGCCGCGCCCCTGGTTGTTCCCCGGCCGCGCGCTGCTCGACGAACTTTCGCTGTGGAAGAGCGCGGGCATCCCCGTCGAGGACTGCCTCCGGGCCGTGACCGCCGGGGCCTGCGAGCAACTCGGGGTGACGCTGCGGGGCACGATCAAGAAGGCGAAGATCGCGGACCTGATCGCGGTCGCCTCGGATCCGCGCGCGGACATCGGTGCGCTGTACCGTCCGGCCTACGTCGTCCTGCGCGGGCGTGTCTTCGACCGGAAGGGGCTCGACGCGCTGGATTCCGAGCTGCGCGCGGCGCAGAAGCGCGCGCGCGAGGAGTTCGCCGAGCCGCTGGCCGTCGAGGCGCCCGAGCTGCCCGCGGGCGACGTGATCCTGCGCGGCCGCGTGGAGACGCGCGCGATCGGCGTTCGCGTCTCCGCCGAGCGATTCGCGGTCGTGCGGCGCTTCGACGGGGCGCTGCTCTACTGCGGCCGGATGCGCACGCCGGGACAGGGCAGCCTGCCCGACACCGAGACGATCGTGCAGCAGGTCGTGGCCGAGGGGAGCCTCGTCGGCTTCGACGTCTCCATGCGCACGGGTGCGCGCTCGGTCGAGGTGCACGGCGAGACCGCGGGGGGAAGACTGAACGTGTCGCGCAAGCTCGACGGCCTGCCCGTCGACAACGTGCCGATCCTCCAGCGCCTGGCGCTCGTCGACTGCGGCAGCGCGACGGCCTGGCTGATCCTCGGCTACCACCGGAATCCGGGCACGTTCCAGGTCGCCTTCTTCGAGAACTACGACCCGGCGACGGGACCGTGGGAGCTGGCGCTCGATCCGGAGGGGACGCACCTCCTGCGCATGCTCGGTTCGCAGCAGGCGATCGTGAAGTACGACGCGTTCGGCCTGCCGACGGAGATCCGGCGGCAGTCCGGGAACGGCGTGTCGACCACCCGCCTGCTCGAGTCGACGATCGAGGACGGACGCGGGCTGCCCATGTCGGCCGAGAAGAAGGCGCTGATGCCGAAGCGCAAGGCGGACGCGGGATCCGCGCCCACGAAGGACGGAGCCCTCGGCCGACCGGCGGAAGCCGGGGCCGCCGGCCCCAAGTGACGGGCCTGGCCGCGAATCCGATGAGCCCGCCGCCCGAGCCCGCGCGCCACTTCGTGAGCGAAGTGAACCGCCACGTGCCGGCGGCGCAGCCGGGCGAATTCCGGCCGCTCACGTTGGGGAAGCTCCGCGTGTGGCCGCCGGTCGTGCTGGCGCCCATGGCCGGGGTCACGAACTACCCGTTCCGCAGCCTGTGCCGCGAGCAGGGCGCGGGGCTCTACGTGTCCGAGATGATCTCGTCGCGCGGCTACCTGCACGGCAACCGGCTCACGCGCCTCCTGGCTTCGAGCTCGCCCGACGAGGTGCCGCGCAGCGTGCAGATGTACGGCACGGTCCCGGCCGAGGTCGAGGAGATGGCGCGCAGCCTGGTCGATTCCGGCGTGCACCACCTCGACATGAACTTCGGCTGCCCTGTCCCGAAGGTGACGCGGTGCGGCGGCGGGAGCGCCATCCCGGTGAAGCCGAAGCTCCTGGCCGCGATCGTGCGCGCGGCGGTGCGCGGTGCGGGCCCGGTGCCGCTCACGATCAAGGTGCGGAAAGGCGTCGACGAGAGCCTCATCACCTACCTCGACGCCGGGCGCGTTGCCCAGGAAGAAGGCGCGGCCGCGATCGGCCTCCACGCGCGCACCGCTCGCGAGCTGTACTCGGGCTACGCCGACTGGGAGGCGATCGGCGCTCTCAAGGCTTCGGTCTCGATCCCGGTGCTCGGGAACGGCGACATCTGGGAAGCCTGGGACGCGCTGCGGATGTCGCGCGCGACCGGTTGCGACGGGGTGATCGTCGGCCGCGGGTGTCTCGGTCGTCCCTGGCTCTTCGCCGAGCTCGCCGCGGTCTACGACGGGCGCGAACCCGCGGATCCGCCGAACCTCGGAGGCGTGATCGCGGTCATGACCGACCACGCGCGCCGGCTCGCCGCCTTCTTCGGCGAGGAGCAGGGGATGCGGCAGATGCGCAAGTGGTGCGCCTGGTACACGAAGGGCTTCCGCGGCTCGTCCGTCGTGCGCGAGTCGCTGGTTCGGGTGCGGACGATCGACGCGATGCTCGCGGCCGTCGCGCCGCTCGATCCCACGGAACCGTTCCCGTTGCCCGCGCTGCGCGCGGTGCGCGGGAAGTCCGGCGCGCAAGAGCGCGTGATGTTGCCCGAGGGATGGCTCGCCGACCGCGACGGCGACGCTCCGCCGGACGAGAGCGCGCTCGACGGCGACGAGGAGGACTACGAGGCTTCGCTCTCCGGCGGCTGAGCCGGCGCGCGGGTCAGATCGGGTGGACGAGCCACAGGAGGCCGATCGCGAGGCTCGAGGCGCAAGCGAACGCGACCACGCGCCGACGCAGGCGCGGCTCCGATGCGGGCGCGAAGTGCCCGATGCCGGCCGCGAAGACCGTGATCACCGCCAGGGATCCAGCGCCGTACCCGGCCAGGAACACCGCCGGCAGGAGGGTCCCCGGCAGCGCGAGGGCCGGCAGGGTGCCGAACAGGTGCGACAGGCCCGCGGCCCCGTGCACGAGACCCAGACCGAAGACCGATCGGTCGCTCGCCGGAGGTTCCGCATGCGCGTGCCCCGCCGCTCCGGCGAGGACCGGAGCGCGCAGGATGCGCCGCAGGCCCAGCGCTCCGATGAGGCACAGGAGCACGCCGACGATGCGCTCGCTCCAGGCCGAGAGGCTCTCCTCGACGCCCGGCACATGGGCGCGCAGCGCCAAGGCCACCGCGGCGGATGCGAGGGCGCCTCCCGCATGTCCGATGCCCCACGCGGCTCCCGTCTTCCAGGCAGCACGCCCGCGGCGCGCGGCGAACGGCGCCACGCCCGCCACGTGATCGGGGCCGGTGCCCGCGTGCACGGCTCCCGCCGCGATTCCGAGCCAGATCGCCGACCACAACATGCGCGGGATGCTACCGGGATTCGCGGGCCCGGACACGAACCCCTCGGAATCCGGGCGCGAGAGCGCATGATCTGCGCCGCTTGAGCGGGACGCACTGGAACGAGACGAGCGCCGACGTGATCGTCGTCGGAGCGGGCGCCGCGGGCCTGTGGGCCGCGGAGCGAGCGGCGCGCGAGGGGCGATCCGTGCTGCTCCTCGAGAAGACGGCGCGCACGGGCTCCAAGGTCCTCGCGAGCGGCGGCACGCGCTGCAACCTGACGACCACGCTCGATGCGCGGCCGGCCGCGGCCCTGTTCGGGAAGTCTGGCGCGCGTTTCCTCGAGACGGCGTTCCGCGTCCTGCCGCCGCGCGCGGTGCGCGCGCGCTTCGAGGAGCTCGGCGTGCCCACGGTCGACGCACCGCTCGAGAAGATCTTTCCCACGTCGGGCCGTGCGGTGGACGTGCGCGACGCACTGGAGCGGGCGGCACTCACGGCCGGCGTGCGCATCGAGCTCGAGTGCCCGGTCGAGCGCGTCGAGCCCGCTCCCGACGGCACGTGGATTCTCGCAATCGCGGGCGGACGGGTGGCGCGCGCGGCCCGCGTGATCCTCTGTCCGGGCGGCAAGAGCTATCCGCGCACGGGCACGACCGGGGACGGCTATCGCTGGCTCGACGATCTCGGCCTCGAGGAGGTCGAGCCCGTGCCCGCGCTCGCGCCGCTCCAGAGCCCGGCCGCCTGGGTGCGCGAGTTGGCCGGCATCTCCATCCAGGAAGGGGAGGCGCGGCTCGTGGATGCCGCCGGCGTCGTGATCGGCCGCCGCCGGCGTCCCGTTCTGTTCACGCACCGCGGGCTCTCCGGCCCCGGAGCGATGGATCTCTCGGAATCCGTCGCGCGCGCGCGCGTGGACGCCGATCGGAAGCGCGTGCGCGTCGAGCTCGCGCTGCGCATCGATCTCGCGCCGGATCTCGGGGCGGATGCGCTGCGCGCGTTGCTGCTCGAAGCCGGTGGCCGCGCCGGCGGTCCCACGTTGTCGCGCGTCCTGCCGTTCGAGGTGCCGCGCCGCCTGCTCGAAGCCGTCGCACGACAAGCCGGCCTGCGCGAACCGGATCCGCGCGCGAACCAGATCGAACGCGAGGCGCGCACGCGCCTCGTCGACGCGCTGAAGGGCCTCAGCGTCCCCGTGGACGACACGCTCGGGTTCGACCAGGCGGAGGTCACTGCCGGGGGCCTCGCACTGCACGAAGTGGACGCCGGGTCGCTGCGTGTGAAGAAGCACCCCGGCCTCTACGCGATCGGCGAGATCCTCGACCTGCAGGGGCCGATCGGCGGGCTGAACTTCCAGGCCGCCTTCGCCACGGCGGAGCTGGCCGGTCGCGCGGCCGCCCGCTAGGCAGGTTCCCGAGCCGCGCGTAGCCTGGACTGGCCGAGCGGATCCCCTGCTCGGGTCCGCTGTCCTGCCGGGTTGCATCGGCGAGTGCCGGGGCCAGCGCAGTCGCGCGCCGAGAGAACTCCATGAACTTCCTCCGACTCCTCGTCACGTCCCTCGTCCTCCTGGCCGCCAGCGCGAGCTCCGCGTGGAGCCAGTTCACCCCGTTCTGCTACGGCGACACCACGAGCGGTCCTTGTCCGTGCGCGAACATCAGCACGCCGAGCTCCGGCGGCTGCCTGAACTCCCTCGCCTCGCCCGGCCTCCTGGTCGCCTCGTCGCCGACCGGCTTCGCGCGCGTGACCGGCGACATCCAGGGCATCGACCGCGTGACGCTCACCGGGTCCGGCATGCCGAATTCGGCCTGCATCTACTTCCAGGGCAGCGCGACCTTGCCCGTGCTCTTCGGCGACGGCATCCGTTGCGTGAACAACCCGTTCCAGGTGCAGCTCGGGACCCGGACCAACGTGGGCGGCACGTCGTTCGTCGGCGGAGCTCCGGGGCCGGCGATCGCCTTGCAGGGCGCGCTCAACACGCCGCTCGTCGCTCCGGTGACGCGCGCCTACCAGTGCTGGTACCGGAACGCCGCGGCCTTCTGCACGCCGGCGACGTTCAACCTGACGAACGCCGTGTCGATCCAGTGGTTCCCGTAGTGGTCCCGAGCCCGCGCGCTCCACGGTAGGGAGTTCCTCGGCTGGGACCGCACTCCCGGAACGAGAGCACCGCGCGGGGAGGGCCGCGCGGTGCTCTCGTTTTGGTGCGTCGCGGCGCGCTCCGCCGCGGGGTCTTCACGCGCGGACGAGCTCGGCTTCCATCTTCGGCTCGTACTTGCCCGAGCGCGCCAGCCCGTTGAGCCGCGCGCGCGCCGCGAAGAGCTTCTGGGCCTTCGCCACGTTCTCCGGCTTGCCACCCCAGGCCTTGAGCGCCTCGTCCTGCAGCGCGCGGCCGTACGAGAACGACAGCTGCCACGGCAGCGGGCCGGCGTTCATGAGCGAGAGGTGGTGCGTCGCCTGGGCCGCGCTCTGTCCTCCCGACAGGAATACGATGCCCGGAACAGCGCACGGAACCGTGTGGCGGAAGCACTGCAGCGTGAGCTCGGCGACGAGCTCGGGCGTCGCCTGCGCCGGACACTTCTTGCCCGCGATCACCATGTTCGGCTTCAGGAGCATGCCCTCGAGCACCACGCAGTGGTCGTACAGCGCGTCGAACGTCTCGTGCAGGGTCTGCTCGGTGACTTGCAGGCAGCGCTGGATCGTGTTGTCCCCGTCCATGAGGACCTCGGGCTCGACGATCGGCACGATGTCCTGCTCCTGACACAAGGCGGCGTAGCGCGCGAGCAGGATCGCGTTCTCGCGCAGGTTCGGCAACGTCGGGATCGTGGTTCCGATCGTGATGACGGCGCGCCACTTGGCGAAGCGCGCGCCGAGCTGGCGGTACGCGATGAGCCGCTCGCGCAGTCCGTCCAGGCCCTGCGTGATCTTCTCCTCCGGACTGCCCGTCATGGCCACGGTGCCGGCGTCCACCTTGATGCCCGGGATCGACCCGCTCTTCGCGAGGACCTCGGGGAACGGCGTGCCCGCCAGGCCCTTCTGCTTGATCGTCTCGTCGAAGAGGATGACCCCGCTGACGTGGTCGCCGAAGCCCTTCGAGGTGAAGAGCATGTCGCGATAGGCGCGCCGATTGTCCTCGGTGTTGGCGATCTGGATCGACTGGAAGCGCTTCTCGATCGTCCCGTGGCTCTCGTCGGCGGCCAGGATGCCTTTGCCCGGCGCCACCAGGGCCCGCGCGGTCTTCTCGAGTTCCTTCACGTTCATGGGGGGTCCTTGTCTAGCGGCCGCTCTGCGACCGATTCTCGTCCTTCGTTCCCGTCGCTTCGCGTAGCCGCGCGAAGGCGCCGTATTCTTCGAGCACGCGCAGCAGCGTCGCGCGGATCTCCGCGCCCTCCGCGGCGAGGGTCGCGCGCCGCGCGACTCCGCGCTGGAAGAGCTCGCCGCGCCGGTGGCACTCGGCCACCCAATCCGCCAGGAACTGCGTCCATCCCGCCGCGTCCGGCAGGCGCTTCCCCAGGTTCGCCGGCGTGGACTCGCAGTCCTCCCACAGCGCGTGGAAGTTGTCGATCGAGCCTTCGTACCCGCAGCACAGGTCGGGAGCTCCCTGCAGGAAGGTCGCCGCGATCGCGGCACGCAGCTCGCGCTGGCGGTGGACGGGCTGGAACAGCTCGGCGATGCGTGCGTAGAGCGCGTCCTGCTTGTTTCCGGGCACGACGGAGGTCCACGTCGTCCAATCGTCGAGGAGCGTGTTCACGATCCCCAGGCAGTCGACGTCGGGCATCTCGATCTCGGCGCCCGATTTCCAGGCGTCGTAGAGAGTGATCCCGGGATAGACGAGCCCGGCGCGGTCGGTGTACGCGTGAGCGAAGGCGGCGTGCGCCTTGCGCTGCGACCCGTCGTCGAGAGCGCGCTCGACGAGCGCCAGCACCAGGTCGAAGCGCGGCGGCAGGCCGCGCAACGCGAGCTCGAAGGCGCGCTCGGTCGTGTCGGCTTCGACGCGGTGCAGGATCGCGCCGGAACTCCAGTCGTAGGTCCACGCGCGCGGGTCGAGGGGGACCCGCAGATCGCGCCGTGCGGCGACCGCTCGCGGGTCGTTCGGGGCGAGACGATGCCGCGCGATCGGCTGGGCCGGCGCGTGCCGTGCCGGGTCGAAGTAGGGCGCCTCGGTCTCGGATGCCCAGGCCAGCGGGTCGCGGTCCTGGTGCTCGAGGACCCAGCGCGCGAGCGTCATCTGGAACGTGGGCAGGTGCTCGAGTTCGCTCTCCAGGAAGTCGGCCACGTCCTTGCGCTCGGAGGCCTTGAGCAGCGCGTAGGCGCGCCGCGCGCGCGCGGCGTCGGCCGGCTCGGCTCCGTTCTGCGCCGGTGCCGACGTCGCGGCCGGTTCCTCGGGACGGACGGCGGGCGCGGTGCTCGCGCTTGCGAACTCCGGTAGGACGAGGAGGAGGCCTGCGATCACGATCCGCGCATCCTACCGGGGCCCGCTCGCGCGCGCCGCCGCCGACCGGGCCCGTCCATCGAACTCGGGTGGCGCGCGCAGCGGGCCTGCGCGCGGCGCCTCGTCAGCGTTTCGGCGCCCCGCTCTGCGGCGGAGTCGCCGGGAGGGGCGGGGTCTCGTCGCGTCCGGCGCCCCGCTCGCCGCCGGGATTCCCGCCCGGGCCCCGGCCGCGGCCGCCGCGGAAACTCGGACCGCCCGGGATCGCGCGTTCGTAGGCCGGCAGCTCGAGCAGCCGCGGGTCCAGGCTCGCGAGCGCGGCGTCGAGGCGCTGCACCGCGTCGTCGCGCTTCTCGGAACGCAGCTTGGCCAGGAGCGTCTTCGCCGTGTCCACGGGGGACAGGTTCAAGCCGTCCGGATTGGCCGCCGACTCCGGCTTGCGCTCGAAGGAAGCGAGGATGCCCTGCAGGGCGGCGTCGAGGTCGCCGTGCACGAGGTCCATGCGCGCCTTGCCCGCCAGAGCCAACGCGATGTAGTGATCGCCGGCGTTGCGGTTGTCGGGCGAGGCCGCGATCCAGCGCTCGTACAGGGCGATGCCGCGATCGTACGCGGCGCGCGCGAGGTCGTCGCGACTCGCGCGGCGATGGAACTCGGCCGCGACCAGTTCCGCGTAGCCGGCGTACGACGGGAGGTTCGGCGGCGCGTCGGCGCGCGCGAGCTGCGCCGCGTAGGCCGACTCGAGACCTTCGACGCCGCGCTCGTTCAGCACGCGGGTGCGGAAGCGGTCGTGCAGCACCCACGAATCGGGGAAGCGCGCGAGCCCCGCGTCGAGCACGTTGGCCGCCTGGCCCGCGGCGCCGAGGAAGCGCAGGAAGTCGTAGTGCGAGACGACTTGCGCGTCGGTGCCGAACGGATGCCGCGCCAGGACCGCGTAGGCGGCGTGCACGTCGGAGAGCCACTGCGGCGGCCAGTCCTGCTTGGCGCGCATCGCCTTGGAGATCGCCTGCTGCCGTGCATCGGCGAAGAGCGCCAGCACGGCCATGGACTGCCAGCCGTTCGACTCGGGCGGCATCGCGGCCACGGCCGCCTCGGCGCGGCGCAGCGACTCGTCCGCGTCGCCCAGGGCCGCGTTGGCGAGCGCCAGCGTCGCATCGGCGCGCCAGCCCTTCGATCCCGCCGCCTCCGCCGCGAGCGCGGTGCTGCGCGCGTCCTCGTAGAGCACCTTGGCGTAGCGGCGCGAGGTCTTCGAGTCCGCCGCGAGCTCGAGGTACGACTCCGCCAGCGCCAGACGTGCCGCGCCGCGGTCGTCGACTTGCGCGCTGCTGCGCTGCGCGGCTTCGACCTGCAGCTCGAGCTGCGACTCGATCGTGTAGCGCTCGACGATCGGGGCCGGTGCGACCGCGCCCGAGAGCGCCTTCGACCAGGCGTCCAGGTCGACCGTCGTCGTCTTGCCGGCGAGGCCCTCGTAAACCGCGAAGAGAGTCCGCGCGCGCGGAGAGGTCGCGCCGATGCGTCCGAGCGACGCGACCAGCGCCTCGCGCTCGTTCGCCTCCAGCGGCGCGCGGAGCGCCTCGGCGATCAGGTCGACCGCCGTCTCCGAGTTCGTGCGCGCCAGAGCCTCGCGCGCGAGCTTCGCCGCGTCGCGATCGAGACCGAAGACCGCCAGGCGCAGGAGGTCGACCGGCGGCGGATCCCCGGCCGCGATGGCGGCGGCGAGGAGCGCACGCCGCTCGTCGCGCTGGCCATCCCGGTAGGCGGCTTCCGTCGCCATGCGATCGACGACGTCGCGGCTCGCGACGCGCTCTTCGATGCGGCGGTCGATCGTGGGCGGCGGCGGCGGCGCGGGGCGCTCCTCGATGGCCTTCCGGATCGCGCCGAACACCGAATCCGTGTCCCAGGCGTAGTAGACGTCGAAGGTCTCGGCCTCCTGCTTCGTCGGCTCGATCGCGATGTGGCGCGGGGCGATCCGCTTGTCGTCCATGAACTTGTCGAAGAGCCCCGGCTCGATCGCGATGTGCTCGCCGCAGGTCACCGTGCCGAACCGCGGGCAGGGGATGCGACGCCCTTCCTCGTCGTAGTCGCGCGGGGTGTGGCGGTACACCGAGGCGATCACGCACACGTAGGGCTCGTAGAGCCTGGCCTTCTCGGGCTCCCGGTAGCGCACGCCGGCGTAGTGCTCGCTGGCGATCTCGCCGTCCATGTTCACGCACACGAGGATCGGCTTGCCGGTCGCCTGACTGACCGCGAGGGCGTCCGCGTAGGTCCGCTGCCAGGTGATGAGGACCGGCTTCTTCCAGTCCTCCGCCGTGGGCGCGTACCACATCTCCTCGCGACCGACGCGCGGCCCGCCGTCGGGACCCGCGCCGGCCGGGAGGGGGGCCTGGCGCGCGGGGTCGCCACCCGGGCCGGACCCGCTGACCTGGGCGGAGGCTGCCGGGACGAGGAGCCCGCCGGTGGCGCAGGCGAACGCGAGGATCGGGGTCGGGATTCTGGTCATGGCGCGTGAGGCTCCGGCGGGGAGGGCGTCTTGGATTCCGGATCACCGTAGCCGGAGCGTGAGGGAGTCGCGAGGAGCGGGCTGGAGTGCGCTGCAGTGCGCAGTAGTGGCCGGTAGTCTGCCGACAGGACTTCCACTACAAAGAGCCCCATGTCGTCCCCCGCGGCGCCCCTTCCGTCCGCCTCGCGCGTCTAGGCCGTCCGTGCGCGCCGTCCTGCGTCCGACCCGCGCGCGCGCGGCCCGATCCGCGGCGGTCGTCCCGGTCGCGCTCCTGATCGCAATCCTGGTCCTCGCCGCGCACGGCTGGGCGGCCGATCCGCAGACGGGCTCGCGGCCGACGTCCCTGCCCGCCGGATCGGTGTCCCTGGACGGCGAGGTCCTCGCGCCCGTGGAGTGGCTCTCGGGGTCGGCCGGTGCGCGGGACGAGACCAGCCAGGGCCGAGTCTTCGTGGAGGTCAGCGCGGCGCACGAGACCGGGTTCGTCGGCGAGCTGCTCGCGATCGAGACGCGCTTCGGTTTCGACGCGGTGTTCCTCGCGGAGAACGTGATCCCGCTCTTTCGCCGGCCGCTCGACGTGCCCGTGCAGATCGAGGCTCCCTGGCTCGACGATGCCGACTCCCTGGCGCTGACTCGCGCCTTCGTGACGATCGGGCCCGAGGAGCGGGTCACGATCGCGCGCAACGACCGGATCGCGCACGCGCGACGCCAGCCCGATCGGATCGTGAACGGCCGGGCGTTCCGCGTCTTCGCTCTCGAAGTCCGCCGCGTCGAGCGCTCGAGCGGGATCTTGCGCCTCGAGGGGCCGCGGTTGCACTTCGCCCACGGACTGGGCTTCACCGACGATTTCGTGAACGGCCGCACGCCGACCGAGCGCTGCGACGCCTTCGTCGCGGGACGCGACCTCGAGATCGCCGTCGCGCCGCTGCCCGATGCGGGCCGGCCCCCGGGCTTCCACGGCGCGGTGGGGAACTTCCAGATCGAGGCGCAAGCCGATTGGCCGGCGGGCGAGCCCCGTCGTGCCGGGCGCGTCGTGCTCACGATCCAGGGCGATGGGGATCTCGCGGACGTGCTCGCGCCGGACGCCGCGAGCTTTCCGGGCTTCGGAGTTCTCGGGGTGCTCGACGACCGCGGGCACGCGCGGCGTCGGCTGACATTCGATCTCGAGCGCCGCTCCCCGGATGCTCGCCGCATCCCGGCGATCCCACTTTCGTTCTTCGACCCCCGGCCTCCCGGCCGCTACCAGGTCGTGGAGACGCTCCCGATCGACCTGCCCCCCGGCGAGCCGGGGACGCCGAACTCGCTCGTACCGGCCCCAGCGCGCTTCGGCCTGCGAGCCGCGCTCCTGCTCGGGGGGCTCGGCCTGGCGCTCGCACTCGGCGGGTGGGCGGTCTGGCGTCTCCGCTCCCAGGGAAAGAGAACAGGGAGCGGTTCCGCCTGAGGAACCGCCCCCTGGGGGTTAGGGGCCGGGCCGGACGGGGAGTTTCACCCCGCCGGCCTGGCGGCTCGTCCAGTCTCCTGGGCGAAGGGCACGACCTTCCCCGCGCGGGGGCGCCAGCCACACACCTTCACCGGGCTTCTCGCGCACCGCAGCCACCGCATTGCCGCGGCGCACCCGGTCCCATGGGCCTCGAAGGTCTGTCGGCGTCCCCGGAAGGTCGTGCACCATCCGAACCGGTCGAAATCTACCCCTGCTTCCGGGCGGAGGACGGGGAGAAGAAATCGCGGGCCGGCCGCAGGGCCGAGCGTCGGCTTCCGGAGTGGCCCGGATCAGGCCGGCGGGGGGCGGCGCCCACGGCGCCTTCGGCGGCGCGGGGCAGGGCCGGCATCGGGGCCGAATTCGGCCTCGACCTCGCTCGGCGGAGCGGACAGGAGGCGCCGGTAGCGGTCGCGCCAGCCTTCGTAGAGATCCCAGCCCTGACCGCGCGCGGACACGCGCAGGCGGAAGAGCTCCAGGGCTTCGGGGAAGTCCTCGCTGCGCAGGAAGAGGAGCGGCCGGAACCGTTTCGTCGCGACCTGCGTGAAGCGCCGCTGCTGGAACACGATCCGCTGCGCGCGCGCCGTGTCCTTGCGCGGCAGCCGCGTCTGGAACGCGATCGGCTCGAGCACTTCGCCCGTGACCGTCAGGAGATCGGGCGGCACGCCCGGGCCCTCGCGTGTCGCGGGATCGGCCTCGCGCTCGATGATGCGCAGGTAGAGCAGCGCGATGCAGACGGCGGTCGTGGGCAGGAACCCCTGGTGCACGTCGCTGTCGAGCGCCTCCAGCAGGCGCCAGAACGTCTCGGCGCGCGGCTGCGCCGCGGCGTCGTCGGGGTCGCCGAGGAACTGATCGACCGCGGGCAGCACGACACTCAGGGCTCCGCAAGCGCGCAGCATGCGGAACGAGCCCAGCGCCGTGCCGCTGCGCATGAGGCGCAGGATTTCCTCGAGCACGCGCGGCGGAGCCGAGCGCGCGAGGCGCGGCGCGTTGTCGATCATCGCCTCCCACGTGCGTTCGTCGATGCGGAAGCCGAGGCGCGTCGCGAACTTGATCGCGCGCAGGATCCGCACCGGGTCCTCGGCCATCCGCTTGCGCGGGTCGCCGATCGTGCGCAGGACGTTGCGCTCGAGATCGTCGATCCCGCCGACGTAGTCGAGGATGACGTTGCGCATCGGGTCGAGGAACAGTCCGTTCACCGTGAAGTCGCGCCGGCGGGCGTCCTGCTCCGCGGTGCCGAACTCGTTGTCCTCGGTGATCAGGAGGTCGTCCAGCGCCTCGCGCGTGTGCTCCTCGGGTTCTTCCGCGGCACTCCCGCCCAACTCCGACTCGGCCTCGGTCGAGAGCGGATCGCTGCGGAACGTCGCGGTCTCGACGATGTGCTGGCCGTAGACGACGTGCACGAGCTTGAAGCGCCGGCCGATCACGCGCGCGTTGCGGAACAGCCGCTTGATCTGGCGCGGGTGCGCGCTCGTCGCGACGTCGAAGTCCTTGGGCGTACGACCGACGAGCAGGTCGCGGACGCATCCGCCCACCAGGTAGGCCTCGAAGCCCTCGCGCTCGAGCCGCGCGACGACCCGCAGCGCATCCGCGTCCAGCGCGTCACGCGGGATCGAATCGGCGGACAGGACGCGGGGGCCCTGCCCCGTGGGAAGCGCCCGCGGCTCGGGGCCGGGCGCGGAGGATTCGTGAGAGGACGGGGAAGAGCGGTGGGTCATCGACGTGGGGCACTGTAGCGATCGGACAGCACGGCAGCCTACTGGCCGCCTTGTCCTCGTCGCGCGCGCGGAGTAATCTCCCCGGCCTTCGCGCAGGCCAGTAGCTCCAACGGTTAGAGCGACTGATTCCAAATCAGTAGGTTGAAGGTTCGAATCCTTCCTGGCCTGCCAGTCCACGGCCGTTCGCGCGCCGAACGACCCGCCCTCCCTCGCCGATCCAAGTCCCCGCCGCCCTGTCCGCGACAGGCCCGCAGAACAGGCCCGCTCGATGCCCAAGAGAGCCCGACGGGGGACCGGTCCCGGAGATCCGGATCCCGACGACAAGCCGACGACGTCCGCCGCGCCGACGCCGGCGGGGTCGACGGACGCCGGCCGTGTCCCGGCCGGCGAGCCCGCGGGCGCGGCGCAGGGCCAACCCGCGGGCGCGGTGCAGGGCCAACCCGCGGGCGCGGTGCAGGACCAACCCGCGGGCGCGGGGCAGGACGAACCCGAGCGCGGC
This sequence comes from Planctomycetota bacterium, assembly GCA_026692665.1. Lineage (GTDB taxonomy): Bacteria > Planctomycetota > UBA1135 > UBA1135 > JAEUHZ01. The sequence goes on along the minus strand of JAPLOF010000053.1, from coordinate 45,535 downwards.
GCGCCGGACGAAGCGATCGCCGGGGAGCCCGAAGCCGCGGTCGAGGTCGACGACCTGGCTGGCCGGCCGGAGTCGCTCGTCTCGAGCCTCGACGAGTTGCGCGCCGCGCTCGAGTGGGCCTTCCAGGGGATGGACATCGAGCCGCGCGTCCTCGACGCGTATGCGCTGCACGCCCGCTTCCTGCAGGAACAGAATCGCGAGGTCAACCTCACGGCCATCGTCGAGCCGCGGGAAATGGCGGCCAAGCACTACCTCGACTCGTGGCGGGTGACGCAGTACGTGCCGCTCTTCGGCAAGGCGGTGCTCGACCTGGGCTCCGGCGCCGGGTTCCCCGGGCTTCCGATCGCGATGGCGGAGCGGGAGACGCGGATGACGGTGCTCGACTCCACGCGCAAGCGCGTGGACTTCCTCGAGGCGGCGATCGCGAAGCTCGGAACGAAGAACGTGAAGGCGGTGTGGGCGCGCGGCGAGGATCACCTGGCGCGGGCCCCGGCCGACGTCGTGCTGATGCGCGCCGTGAGCTCCGTGCGCGAGAACGTGCGCACGCTGCGCAAGGTGCGGCATGCGCTGAAGGACCTCGTCATGCTCAAGGGGCCGTCGTGGTCGCGCGAAGTGCGCGCCGCCGAGCGCGAGGCCGAGCGCCTCGGCTTCAAGCTCGACACCGTGTGCGAGCACCGGCTGCCGGGCGAGATGGGCGAGCGAGCGGTCCTGATCTACCGTGCGCCGGGCGGTCAGGGACGCTGATGGTCGCCCTCGGGCTGATCGGTTGGGTCGGGATCGGCGTCGTCGTGATGGTCGTGGTGATCCTCGTGATCGCGATCGCCCACTACCCCGACGACAACTCGTTCTGAGCGCGGGCTCGGGCGCTCCCACGCGCACCCGGACTCGGCTTGCGCCGATTCGCGGAGCGAGAGCTCGGGAATTCTCCACGGACTCCGAGCGGCCGGGATTTCAGCTGCCGCCCGACGATCCGACCGTGATCGTGCCGTGCGGACCGCTGCCCGGTCCCCCGAGCGCGGTCGGCGCGCCCGACGGGACGACGCGCATCGTCTGCGTCGGGAACGCGAACTGGATCCTCTCGGCTTCGAACCGGCGCAGGATCTCCAGGTTCACGGCCTGCTGCATGTCCATCATCGATCCGTAGTCGAGCTTCTGCGCGAAGTACACGAGCTCGAACTTCAGCGCCGAGTCGCCGAAACCCGTGAAGTGCGCGCGGTCGAAGCGCGTGTCGGGCACGCGCGACACGATCTCCTTGAGCATCGACGGGATCGCCGCGACCTGCTCGACCGGCGTGTCGTACTCGACGCCGATCTGCGTGATGACGCGGCGCTCCTGCAGGCGCTTGAAGTTGCGGATGCGGCTCGAGATCAGGTCGCTGTTGCCCATGACGATCTCCTCGCCGTTCACGCTGCGCAGACGCGTCGTCTTGACGCCGATCTTCTCGACGGAGCCGTTGAAGTCGCCGACCTGGATGCCGTCGCCGACGACGAACGGCTTGTCGAGCAGGATCGCGATCGACGCGAACAGGTCGCCCAGGACGTTCTGCGCCGCGAGAGCGACCGCGATGCCGCCGACTCCGAGGCTGGCGATCAGCGAGGTGACGGGAACCCCGATCGAGTCCAGGCCCTGGAGCAGGATCAGGGTCCACAGCACGAGCGATCCGATGAACCCGAGGACGGTGACGCCCATCGTGCTGGCCGCATCGTCAGGTCCGCGACCGCGCACCATGCGCTGGATGCCGTACTGGAGGACTCCTCGTCCCCACAATCCGACCTGGATCCAGGTGCCTATGCTGAGCACCTGGCCGATGCGCTTCTCCCACACGCTGATCGCGCCGGCCTTGCCGTCCGCGTCGAGGTCGGGCATCGGCCACGTGATGAAGTGGTGCGCGACGTAGAGGGCGACCAGGAACAGGAACCAGCGCTTCGTGCGCTTGACCAGATCGATGATCAGGTCGTCGAGCTCCGTCTCGGTGCGGGCCGCGACCGCCGCGAGCCGCGCCACGATCAGGCGCTTCGCGAGGCCGAGCGCGAGGAACGTCGCGATCAGCACGATGGCCGCGCGGATCCAGGTCGACACGGGGTTCCCGAACCACTCGCGGTCGGCGACTCCCTGAACTGTCGTCTCGAAATCGATGAGGGCGAGGATCACGGCGGCGGCTCCGCGGACGAAGGCGTGTCGGGTGGGGGCGGGACGTGACGAGTCGGAACGCGAACGCGCGGCCCGGAAACGCACCGACCCGTCCGCCTCGGTCGGCGTGCGGGTCGGGGGCTCCCGGTCGGATGGAGTCATCCGGCGTCGAAGCGTGCGTTGTGGTGCCCGAGGGGGGGGTCGAACCCCCAATTCCGGTAAAGGAAACTAGGACCTGAACCTAGCGCGTCTGCCAATTCCGCCACCCGGGCGCCGGATAACGAGGGCGCGGACATTACCGAGCGCTCCGGCCGCGGTCAACCCTCGCCGGCGATCCGTCAGCCGGCCGTCACCGTGAGCCCGTCCACGAGCGCCCACGGGGAGCGCGCACTGCCGTCGACGCGCTCGGAGGCGTTGCCGAGCGCCACGATGCGCGCCAGGAGCTGGTACGCGTTCCCCGAGAGGAGCGTCTCGCGCACGGGACCCGTCTCGCGTCCGCCTTCGACCCAGCGCGAGGACTTCGCGACCCCCGAGAAGTCGCCCGAGGCCGGATCCACGGACCCCGAGAAGCGCTGCACGAGGAGTCCGCGGCCGAGCGCCGCGAGCAGGTCCTCGCGCGAGCCGCCCGTGCCGCCCGCGACGCACACCGCGTGCGCCCCGAGACCCGGGGCGCCGCGCGCTCCGCCGCGCGCATGGCCCGTCGAGGCGCGGTTCTCGACCGCCGCCGCGTAGCCGTTGTACATCCAGCCGCGCAGCCACCCGTCCTCGACCAGGGCGAAGAGGCGCGCCGGCTGTCCTTCGCGGTCGAAGCTCGCGGCGCCGGCGAGTTCCGCGTCGCCGGGCCGGTCGTGGATCGAGAGTCCGGGCGCGCCGATGCGCTCGCCGAGTCGCTTGCCGAGCGCGCTGCGTCCGCGCTGGACGGCGATCGCGCTCGAGGCCGCGAGCACCGGCGCCACGAAGAGGTCGAGGACCGCGTCGGGCGAGAAGAGCACCAGGCCCTGGTACGACGTCGGCGCGCGCTGCGCCGCGAGGTTCCCGACGCTGGTCCGCGCGAAGTCGTCCGCCAGCCGGGCCAGCGCGCTCTCGAGGAGAACCGGATCGCGGATGGCGTCGCTCCCGTAGTGGAAACCACCGACGTCCGCGCCTTCCAGGGCCATCCCGGAGATCGAGAGCGAGACCATCGCGTCCGACTCCACGGCGCGGACACCGCGGCTCGTGTGGATGGCCTGGCTGACGCGCGACGTGCTGGCGTTGGCACCGTCGACGGAGATGCGCGTGTCGAACTTCTGTGCGCGGGTGAGCAGCGTGTGGCCCAGGTCGACGGCTTCGTCGATCCCGAGGCGCGCGATCCCCGGATGGACCAGCGAGGGCAGCTCGACGATCGGGCGCGCATCCGGCAGGCGATTCGCGGGGTCCGCGGGCGAGGCCGACGCGAGCGCGACCGCGTTGCGTGCGGCCGCCGCCAGCGCGGCCGCGTCGAACTGGTTCGTAGCCGCGAAGCCGAGCCGGTTCTGGCGGAAGACGCGCAGACCGATCGTCGACCCCTCGTCGACGTGCGCCAGCTTGAGGTCGCCCTTCTCGAACGTCGCGGCCGATTTCTGGGCGTGCGTCGCGAACGCCTCGGCCTCGTCGGCGCCTGCGCGCAGCGCTTCGGCCACGAGCGTCTCGCAGCGCGCGAGCAGTTCCTCCTCGCGCTCGCGCTGCGACAGGGTGTCGGCCGTCCGCCCGCGTCCCGTCGTGGTCGTGCTCATGCCTTCCTCCCGCCGAGCACGACCTCGCAGCGCAGCCACGGACCGCCGGCGTCCACCTTGGCGGGCTGACCCTTGCCGCAATGGCCCGACCCGAGGTCCCAGCGGAACTCGGAACCGACCGCGTCGACCGTCTGGAGCACGTCGAAGGCGCTGCCGGAGATGTTCACGCCGCGCAGCAGCGGGCCCTTCTTGCCGCGCACGATGCGATAGGCCTCGCGCGTGCCGAACATGAACTCGCCGTTCGCGTCGGCCTGGCCGTTCGAGGCGCCGTCGAGCAGGTAGCCGTCGTCCGTGCCGGCGATCATCTCGTCGAGCTTCGAAGTGCCCGGCGCGATGTAGGTGTTGCGCATGCGGATCAGCGGCTCGTCGTCGTACTCCCAGGCGCGCGCGTTCCCGGTGGGGGCGACCCCGGAGCGCGCGGCGCTCTCGCGATCGTGCAGGTAGGAACGCAGGAATCCGTTCTCGATCACGGTGGTGCGCTGCGTCGCGACGCCCTCGTCGTCCACCGCGAGCGTGCCGCCCGCGCCGTCGTGGTACTCGCTCGCGCCAGAATCGCACAGCGTGACGAGATCCGACGCGACGCGCGTGCCGAGCCGACCGGCCGCGCACGAGCCCGAGGCGACGAAGTCGGCCTCCACCGTGTGGCCGACGGCCTCGTGCGTGAGCAGCCCGACGAGCGCGGGGGAGAGCAGCACCTGCGTGCGTCCGCCCTCGGGATAGCCCGCGTCGAGCAGGTAGACGGCCTGCTTCGCGGCCTTCTCGGCCAGCTGGGCCGGCGACTTCGACTCGAAGAGGCACTCCCAGCCGCCGGTGACGCCCACGGCCTCGGCGCCGCGCTGCATCTCGCCGGCCTTCGCGGCGATCGCGATGACGCGGAACTCGGGGCGGATGGCGCGCGTCCAGACCTTGGCGCCGTCGCTCGTCACGATGCCCTTCTCCTCGTAGATCTCGGCGTAGGCGGTCGACGCGCTCGTGACGCGCGAGGAGCCCGCGCGCGCGCCGCGCTCGACCTCGAGCAGCATCTCGAGCGCGGACTCGATCGGCCGCGCCAGCGTCGCGTCGACTCCGGGCGCGTCGAACCTGCCGCGCGCCAGCGTCACGGCCGGGAAGTCGGGGACGCGCTCGCGGCGCGCCCGAGACGACGCGCGAGCCGCCGCGCGCGCTTCGCCGATGGCGCGGACGACGGCACCCTTCTCCAGGCGGTCCGTGCTGGCGAAGCCGAACGTGCCCTGTTCCAGCACGCGCACGCCGACCCCGGAGTGCTCGGAGGCGGTGGCGTTGTCCACGCGGCCCTTCTCGACCGAGATCCCACGGGTCTGCTTCTTGTGCCAGCGCAGCTCGACGAACCCTCCCGGCGCGGCGTTCAGGGCGTCCTGGAGGAGGTCGGTGGGGTCCGGTGCGGCGCGATTCATGATCCCGAGCATCGGCCTCCCGCGGTCCGGACTCAAGCGCGTGCTACGCTCCGGGGGAAGTGTCGGAAAAGCCCCAGGAGATCCGGAAGATCGCCGAGAACCGCAAGGCGCGGTTCGAGTACGAGCTCCTCGAGGAGCTCGAGTGCGGCGTCGTGCTGACCGGGACCGAGGTCAAGAGCCTGCGCGGAGGGGGGGGCTCCATCCAGGAGGCCTACGCCATGGTGCGCGGCACAGGCCTGTGGCTCGTGAAGTCGCACATCCCCGAGTACAAGCAGGGCAACGTCCACAATCACGAGCCCCTGCGGGAGCGCAAGCTCCTGGCCAACCGGCGCGAGATCGCCCGCTGGCACGAGGCGGCCAAGGAGAAGGGGATCACGATGGTCCCGCTGTTGCTGTACTTCCGCGGCAGCCGCGTGAAGCTCAACCTGGGCCTGTGTCGGGGCAAGAAGGTCTACGACAAGCGCGCCGCGACCCGCGAGCGCGAGGACAAGCGCGAGATGGACCGGGCGATGTCGCGCAAGCGCTGACGGGGTCGGCCGCACCGATCTCGAATTCGCGCCAGGTCGGGTTCCCTGGCGACGTGGGCGGGCCGTACTCTGAGGGCGGCATGCTCGCACCCTGCCTGCTCGTCCTGGCCGTCGCGCTCTTCTCGAGTCTCCCACCCCAGGAGACGGCGGAACGCGTGCTGTCGATCTCGCCGGCCGTCGAGCCGGTCCCGGACCACGGCGGATCCAACGCCGTCGAGGTCACCTGGCCGGATGCGTGCCGGTGGCACCTGTGGATCGAGGCCAGCTTCGACACGCTGCTCCGGATGGAGTCGGAGGGCGGCGAGATCCTGGCCGAGGACGACGACGCGGGCGGCCGCCCCACGCCCTACCTGAGCTTCGCGGTGGAGGCCGGGCGCAAGTATCGGATCCGCGCGATCGCGTCCCATCCGACCGACGAGGGGCGGGCGGTCCTGCACGAGGTCACGTTGCGTGAGACTCCGGCCGAAGCCGCTCGTGCCGCCGAGGTCCGCGATTCCATGGCGGCCGTGCTGGCTCCGCGCGCTCCCGCGGAGGTGGCCGCCGGACAGGCGAGCGTGCGCGCAGCGATCGAGGCGCTCGCTGCCTGCGGGCGCGGCGAGAGCGCCCTGGGTGCGCAGCTCGCGATCGCCGCCGCAGCCTTGCGCATCGGCGATCTCCACGCGGAATCGGACGTCCGGCGCCGGGTGCTCGAAATCCAGAGCGCGATCCTGCCTCCAGATCACTTTGACCTCCAGCGCGCGCGCCTGGAGCTGGCGCGCACTCTGGCGCTGCGCCGGGAGCTGGAGGAAGCCCGGGCGCTGGCCGAGCCGAGCCTGGCCGTTCTCGAGCGGACACTCGACCCGGACGCCGTGGAATTGCAGCGGGCCCGGGGCGAAGTCGCGATCGTGCGCCGGATGAGTGGCGACCTCCCGGGGGCGCGCGAACTCGACGAGCCCGCGCTCCAGGCCCTCGCTCGCACGCTGCCGCCCGAGAACGAACTCGTGCTCGGGGCGCGATCGAACGCGGCGGTGACGCGCGCGATGCTCGGTGATCTGCGCGGCGCGCGGGAGCTCTTCCTCGACCTCGTCGCGACCTACCAGCGGATGGGCCCGGAGGATGGCTCGGGCCTGCAGGTCGCGCGCATGAACCTGGCTCGGGCCGAGGCCGGCCTCGGCGACCTCGCGGCGGCGCGTGAACTCGAGGAGACCGTGCTCGCGGTGCGCGAGCGGACCCTCGCGCCCGAACACCCCGAGCTGGCCAAGACGCGGGCCAACCTCGCGCGCACCCTGCGCGATCTGGGTGACTACGCCGGCGCTCGCGCCCTCCTGGAGAAGGTGCTGGAGGTCCAGCGCGCGAGCCTGCCCCCGGGCCACCCGGCGATCGCCGACACGCGCGAGTCACTCGCGCTGATCCTGCGCCGTCTGGGCGACCTCCCTGCTGCGCGCGCGATCGGCGAGGAGGTGCTGGCCGAGGAGCTCACGCGCCACGGGCCGGACGACGTCGACCTGCAAGTCATCCGCCTGAACCTGGCCGCGACGTGCCGGCAGATGGGCGAGCCGCAGCGTGCGCTCGAGCTGATCGAACCGGCGCTCGAGAGCCTCGAACGGACGGTGGCGCCCCAGCACGAGAAGCGCCTCGGTGCCTTGGGGATGCTCGGGAACACGCTGCGCGACCTCGGGCGGGTCGAGGAGGCGCGCGAGGTGCAGGCCGAACTGCTCCAGCTCGAGCGCAGCCTTTTCCCCGACGACCACGTCGACGTGCTGCGCGCGCAACACAATCTGGCGATGACGCTGCAGACGCTGGGCGACCTCGAAGGTGCCCTCGTGCTGGCGCAGGCGGCGGTGGACGGCGCCGCGCGCACTCTGACCGCCGATCACCCCGATGCCTTGCTCTACTCCGGCGGACTGGCCGGCCTCCTGTTCGAGACCGGCGATCTCGCCGGAGCGCGCGCCATCCAGGAGCGGAATCTCGAGACGCTTTCGACGAAGCTGCCCGAGGACCATCCCGAAGTCCAAGGCGCGCGGCAGGATCTCGCGGGCACACTGGAGGCGCTGGGGGATCGCACCACGGCGCGCGCGCTGTACGAGAGGTCGCTAGCGGGCAAGATCCGGGATCGGCCGGCGGGCCATCCGGAGGTCCTGGCCGCGCGCCTGAACCTCGCCGGCGTTCTCTTCCGCGACGGCGATTTGGGCGGCGCACGACGCCTGCTCGACGAGGCTCTCGGTGCGCCCGTCGAGTTCCAGGCCGATGCCGGCTCCGAGCGGCAGATGGCGCAGCTGCTCCTTTCCCAAGTCCTGCGCGCGTCGGGCGAGGACGATGCGGCGCGATCCCTCGAGCAGGAGGTCCTCGCTGCCCGCTCGCGCGAATTCGAGCCGCAACACCCGGCACTCCTGCGCGCACTCTTCGCTGCCGCGCGCGGTCTCGTGATCGACGAACTCGTCCGTCGCGAACGACCCGACGTTTCGCAGGCGCCACCCGCCGAATCGTCCGAGGAGTTCCGCTCGCTCTCTCGTCGGTACGTCGAGGGCTGCCTGTCCGCGGCGCGCGCCGTCCTCACGTCGTCGACTGCGCGCGCGGCCGCGGAGCGCAGTGCCGGGTTCGTCGACGAGCTCGGTGCCGCGTATGCGCTGGCCTCCGGCGGCGGCGCGTTTCCGCCGGATCCGGAGCTCGTCCAGCTCGCTTTCGACTTCACCGAGGTGGCGCGCGGGGCCGCGACGATCGTGGCGGCGCGAGCGCGCGAGGCCGGCACGGATGCGCGCTCGAGCGAACTCCGTCGCGAGGCGGGACGCGCGAGCCGCGAGCTGGCGCGGCTCGCGGGCCAGAACGCCCCCGAGAGCGAACTCGACCGGCTGCGCGCCGAGCGGGAGCGGGCCGAGTCGGCACTTCTGGCGCGTGCCGCGTCCCGGTCCGAGGCGGCCGTTGGGCGTGTCGGCTTCGAACTCCCGAATCTGGGCCGGATCGCCGACGCACTCGGACCCGAGGGCGCTCTCATCGCGTATCGCGTCCACGACGTCGTCGACTTCGGGCGCCGCGAACAACGCGCAGGGCGCCGTTTGCGCGCGCATGTGGTCGGCGTTTCCGGAACGATCGCGGCGCTCGACCTCGGCCCCGTCGAGTCGCTCTCCGCGGCCATCGGGCAGTGGCGCGGCGCGGTCGCGGCGGGCTCGGCGCCCGCGCGCGGCCTGGCGCAAGCCGCCGTCGTCGTCCCGGATGCCGATCCCGATGCGATGGGAGCGGGCCTGCGCGCGGTGCTCCTGGACCGCGCGCTCGCGCTGTGTCCCCACGCGCGCCGCATCGTCCTGCTCCTCGACGGCCCCCTGCACCTGCTGCCCTTCGACGCCCTGCCGCTCGAAGCGGCCAAGGGGGGCGAGGAACCTGAGCGCGTGGGGGACCGGTACGAGATCGAGATCGCGACCAACCTGGCCGAGTGGTCCGCTGTCCGGGTTGCGCGCACGGGAGCCGGCCGCCTCGTGGCGATCGGAGACGTGGACTACGCCTTGCGCGGCGCACGCCCGGGAGAGGAATCGGCCGTCGCGAGCTCGCCCCGCGACGCCGCGGGACGACTGCGCGGAACTCCGTTCGCGCACGGTTTCCCGCCGCTGCCGGCGACGCGCGCCGAGATCGACGGACTCGCGGCACGCTTCGCGGAACTCGACCCGCACGCGACGCCGATCCTGCTCACAGGCGGCGAGGCGACCGTCGATCGGGCACTGGAGCTGGCGGAAACCGCGCGCTGGCTGCACGTCGCAACGCACGGTTGGTTTGCGCAGGAAGCCTACGCCGAACGGGAGAGCGACCTGCCACTCGACGCCCAGAGCGGTCTCGGCCGTAGGCTGGATCGATCCGGCGCGGTCCGGGAGCGCAGCCCGATGCTGCTCTGCGGGTTGGCCTTCGCCGGCGCGGACCGCGGCGCGGACGCGCGCGGGACCCAGCGTGGGCTCGTCACGGCGGACGAGCTCTCGACGATCGACCTCTCCGCGTGCGACCTCGCCGTGCTGAGCGCCTGCGAGACGAGCTTGGGCGTCCATCAGGCGGGGCAGGGCGCGGCGTCGCTGCAAGAGGCCCTCCACCGGGCCGGCGCGCGGTCCGTGATCACGTCGCTGTGGGAGGTGCCCGACGCCGCGACGCGAGATCTGATGCTCGAGTTCTATCGGCGACTGTGGATCGAGGGTCTCCCGAAGGGGCAAGCCCTGTGGGCCGCGAAGCGTCGCCTGCGCGACGCGCGGGGGTCGGATGGGGAGCGCAGCGCGAGCCCGCGCGACTGGGCTGGTTGGGTGCTGACGGGCGATCCCCGCTGAGACTCGCGCGCCCGTGTGCTAGACTCCGCGTGCAAACGAGTGGGGGCGCACCGGTCTCGACCGGGTGCATTCGACTTCGGGTTGCGTGCCGGGGATCTCGAGTCACCCCGTTAAATCCACTTGGGGCGGCATTGCATGCCAACAACTATTCGCTCGCGGCCTGAGTAATCAGACCGCCGTTCCCGCGGGGAGTGCCTTCGGCCCTGCGGAAATGCCACTAGAGGGCTGGCCGGCGAGCGGCGCTTCGGCGCGGACCGGCGAGAACATACCGGAGCTTGGATCGGGGTTGCCTGCCTGTGGGCGGCTCCGGGACGAAAACCATCTGCAGGACACGCACGTAGACGCCCCCTGATCAGGGCAGCCGGGACGCGGGTTCGATTCCCGCCGCCTCCACCACCTCTTCTGCTCCCGCTGGGAGCGCACGCTCGCCGCCTCGCGCGCACCTCGGGTGCCCTCGTCGAGACGCTTCGTGTCGGCAGCGCCTTTCACGTGGCCGTGGCGCTCCCGTACACTCGCCGCGTGAGCCGGTTCCCGTCCCTCCCGTTGTGTGGATCCGCGGCGCTGTCCCTGGCCCTCGGGGCCTGCGCGACGACCGACGTCAAGGTGTGGAACCTCGAGCAGCTCCACGACGGCGACACGCGCCACCGCTACCAGGCGGCGCTCCAGAGCGACACGGGCTATTTCCTGCGCCACCAGCTCCTCGGGATCTTCCAGGGCGCCGGGGTCCAGGCGGTGGCCGAGAAGGACCTCGAAGCCGTCGAGGACCCGGCCGGCGAGTGCCTCGGGAACCTGATCGAGCTCCAGGACCGGGCGCGCGGCGAGACCGAGCCGGACCCGCGCCACGTGGAGTGGTTCGCGCGCATCGCGGTCGAGGACACGTCGCGGCTCTCGCGCGAGCGCGCCGTCCTGGCTCTCGAGGAAATGGGCGGGCGGCTTCCGGTCGGGCTGCCGGCGCGTCTCGGCATGGACCAGAAGCCGGCCGGACCCGAGGAACTCGCGCCGGTCCTCGAGGAACTCGTCCGCACGGTGCGCGGCCTGGTCGAGACCAGGGCCGGAGCCGCCGAGAAGGTCGGGCAGAGCTGCGCCGCGGTGCGCGCCCTCGACCTCGACCTCGCCGCCGGACGGCGCGCGCTGCGCGCGGCCACCGAACTCGAGCGGCTGGCGGTGAGCGGGGACGCGCCCTCCGCAGAGCTGCGCGATCTCGTGCGTCACCTGGAGAGCCTGTGTGTGCGCCGCGCGCTCGCCGCGGCGCTCGAGGACAAGGACGAGATCGTGCGCGCCGCCGCGATCCGGGGCGTCGCGCGCACGGGCGGAGCGCGCGCGTTCGATGTCGTGCTCTACGACCGGCTGCGCCAGGAGACCTCGACACGGCCGCTGCGTGCGTTGCTCGAGGTGATCGCGGAGCAGGGGCTGCCGAAGCCGGAGCCGGGCGGAGCGAAGCCGGCGCACAGCGCCGAGGACTGGATCGCCTCGATCCAGGTGATCGCGGTCCAGCACCCCGAGGGCGAGCTGCGCGTGCGGGCGATGCGCACGTTGCAAGTGGTCGCGGCTCCCGAGCTGAAGTCCTTGCGCGAAGAGGATTGGTACGCGTGGGGGATGGCGCGCAAGGCGGCCGCGAACCAGCCCGCGACCGCTCCGGCCTCCCGGCCGGCCGGCCAGGCGGGAACGCCACCGTGAGTCGTGCGCGTTCGCGCTGGGGCGGCGTGCTGCGCGCCGCGCTGGCGATCGTCCTCCTCGCGGTCGTCGCCTTCACGGTGCCGTGGGACGACCGGCTCGTCCTCACGATCGACGGTCAGTCGCGCGAAGCGCACGGCGTCATCCAGGGCGAGTGGCGCTCGGACGCCGTCACCTTCCGCTTCGACGCCGGCGCGGACCTCGCGCCGGAATGGCCGGCCGACGCGCGCGCGGCCGCGGTGGCGCGCGCCGAGTTGCCCGTGACGCGCGGCGCCGCGGGCGCGTCGGGCTACGACTGGAGGCCGGGGCTCGTCCACGTCTTCCGCGAGATGGATCCGGCCGGGCTGGTCACCGCGCTCAGCCTGCTGCTCTTCAGCGCGCTCGTGGCGATCACGCGCTGGTGGCGGCTCCTGCGCGTCGCCGGGTGCGCGGCGCGCTGGTACGACGCGCTGCGCCTAACGTTCATCGGCTTCTTCATGAACCTCGTGCTGCCCGGGCTGACCGGCGGCGACGTGGTGAAGGCCGTCATGGTCGTGCGCGAGAATCCCGAGCGGCGCGCGGACGCGCTGGTGACGGTGCTCGTCGACCGCGGCCTCGGTCTGCTCGTCCTCATGGCGATGGCCGCGGGGGTCGTGCACTACGAGAGCGAGCGCTTCGCCGAAGTGCGCTGGCCGGTGACGTTCGTCTTCCTGGCGGTGCTGGTCGCGCTCTGGATCGGCCTGCATCCCTGGCCGCGCAGGGTCGTGCGCGTCGACCGACTGCTCGAGAAGCTGCCGCAGAAGGAACGGCTGCGCTCGATCGACCGCGCGCTGTCGATCTACGCCAGGCACCCGGGCGAGATCGCCATCGCCGTCGTGCTCTCGGTCCTGAACCACGGCAGCATCGCGTTCGCCCTCTACTCGCTGGGCCACGCCTTCGGCGACACGCTCAGCTGGCCGGAGTACCTGGGCATCGCGGCGATCGCGAACACGGTCAGTTCGGTGCCCGTGGCGCCCGGTGGCTGGGGCGTCGGCGAAGCGCTGTACGGCTACCTGTTCCACCTGCTCGGGGCGCCGACCGCGCTCGGGATCGCCGTCAGCGTCAGCTACCGTCTCCTGAACACCGGGCTGGGCCTGGCGGGGGGGATCTTCCTCCTGCCGTGGGTGCCGGGCGCGCGCGAGGCGCGTGCGGAGATGAAGACGACCGACGCCAGTCCCGGTTGATCGCGATGCACGGTTGACGATCCGCGCTCTTTCGCTTCGAATCCCGCGTCTTTTTCGCGCTGCCACTGCCCCGATCCCCACCCCGCACCCTTCATGTCCCTCCTCGTCATCGGAACGCTCGCCTACGACACGATCGAAACCACGACCGAGAAGCGGACCGACGTCCTCGGCGGCTCGGCCATGTTCTTCTCGGTCGCGGCCGCGGCGTTCCGTCCCGTGCAACTCGTGGCCGTGGTGGGGAAGGACTTCCGCCCGCGCGACCTCGAGATGCTCGCGAAGTGCGGCGTGGACACGAGCGGTGTCGAGCACGCCGAAGGGCGCACGTTCCGCTGGAGCGGCCGCTACGAGTCGGACTGGAACACGCGCCACACGATCGAAACGCAGCTGAACGTCTTCGAGAAGTTCGACCCGAAGATCCCGCCCGCGATGCGCGGCGCCAAGTTCGTGTTCCTCGCGAACGCGTCGCCGGTCGTGCAGGCGAAGGCGCTCGATCAGGTCTCGCACTCGACCTTCACCGTCGTGGACACGATGAACCTGTGGATCGAGATCATGCGGCCGGAGCTCATGGCGCTCTTGCGCCGAGTCGACGGCGTCGTCCTGAACGACGAGGAGGCGCGGATGCTCACGGGCGAGCGCAACCTGCTCAAGGCGGCGAGCCTCGTGCTCGGCATGGGGCCGCGCTACGTGATCCTGAAGAAGGGCGAGCACGGCGCGTTCCTCATGGGATCGGACGTGCACTTCTCGCTGCCGGCCTATCCGGTCGGGAAGGTCGTCGATCCGACGGGTGCGGGCGACACGTTCGCCGGCGGTTTCATGGGCTACGTGGCGAGCCAGGGCAACATCGCCCCGAAGACCCTGCGCAAGGGGATGCTCTACGGGACCGTGGCCGCGAGCTACTGCGTCGAGGGGTTCGGTGTCGAGGCGCTCGAGGGTCGCGGCCTGCGCGACTTCGACGGGCGCTACGACGAGCTGCTCGGGATCGTGACGCCCTGAGCGCCGCACGCCGCGCACGTGGGGGGCCTCCGACGAGCCCGGGTGGCGGCCCGCGGCTCGTCTCGACTAGAGACTCTGGCGTGGGGCGGTCAGCCGCGCATCGAGGACGTCGCCCGTATTGCGCACGTCCGCGGGTTCGAGCACGAGCACCTCGACCTCCTCATCGGCGGAGGTGCGGTGCTCGACCCCGCGCGGAACGACGGCCAACTGACCGGCTGCGAGAGTGACGACGCCGTCGCGGAACTCGAGGCGCATGCGCCCGCGCCAGACGAGGAACAACTCGTCCGCGTCTTCGTGTCGGTGCCACACGAACTCGCCGCGGAACTTGACGAGCTTCACGGCCTGGCCGTTCCAGGAGGCCGCGACGCGCGGACGCCAGTGTTCCTCGATGCGGGCGAACGCCTCGGTCAGGTCGAGCGGAGGAGCCGTCCGTGCGTTGGAGTCCATCGTCCGCGAAGATAGCGTCGGCGTCCGCATCCTGGCCCCATGACTCCGACCGGCCCTCGTCTGTTCCTTGGATTGCTGCCCGCGCCAGAGGTGCGCGACGAGATCGCAGAGCGTGCACGTTCGCTTCTCGGGCCGTCCCTGGCGCGCGTCTACGCGGCGGAGGACCTGCACCTGACCCTCGTGTTCCTGGGCCGCATTCCCTGCGAGAACGTGCGGCGGATCGAGGTGGGGATGCAAGCCGCCTTCGAGGGCGCCGCGCCGATCCGGTTGCGCGTCGGAGGGACGGGGTCCTTCCCGACGGCCGGGCACGAGCGCGCGCTGTGGGCGGGCCTCGACCTCGCGCCCCCCGGTCGAATGCGACTCGAGGACCTCGTGGACCGCGGACGGCGGCTGGCGACGGCGGCCGGGATCCAGATCGGCGCGCGGGACCTCGCGCAGTCCTTCGTGCCGCACCTCACCCTGGCCGGACCGCGCGCCGGGGAGTCGGTTCCGCCGGCCTTCGAGGGCCTGCGTTTCGACCTCGACTGGGTTGCCGAGGAGGTCCTGCTCTTCGAGAGCCTCGGCGCGACCGCGCCGGACGGCCGTTATCCGGTGCGCGCAAGGGTGCATCTCCGCGGGGGTTGAGCGAATCCGGCGACGACACCCGCGACCGCGGCGGGTCCCGAGCGTCTCCTCGGTGGACGCCAATCCTCCGCGCTTGGGAGCGTCCCGGGTGGCGGCTAGACTCCGCGCTTCGCCGAGCCTCGCCGCCGCGACCATTCCACCGCGCTCCGCACACACCCCGCCGCCCGTAGACCATCGAACCATGAGCGTCATCAAGCCGAAGTCCGAGAAGCCGAACCCGACGGGCCCCTCCACCGAGAAGTCGCGATCCCTCGACGCGGCGATGGGCGAGATCGAGAAGGCCTTCGGCAAGGGCGCGATCATGCGCCTCGGCGATGGCGTCATCTTCAAGGAGATCACCGGCATCTCGACCGGTTCCATCGGCCTCGATCTGGCGCTGGGTGGCAAGGGCGTCCCGCGTGGGCGCGTCGTCGAGATCTTCGGGCCGGAGAGCTCGGGCAAGACGACGCTCACGCTGCACGTCATCGCGAACGCGCAGAAGACGGGCGGCATCTGCGCCTTCGTCGACGCCGAGCACGCGCTCGATCCGGCCTACGCGCGCAAGCTGGGCGTCAAGCTCGACGACCTGCTCGTGTCGCAGCCCGACACGGGCGAGCAAGCGCTCGAGATCGTCGAGACGCTCGTCCGCAGCAACGCGGTCGACGTCGTGGTCATCGACTCCGTCGCCGCGCTCGTGCCGCGCGCCGAGATCGCGGGCGAGATGGGCGACAGCTTCGTCGGCCTGCACGCGCGGCTCATGAGCCAGGCGCTGCGCAAGCTGACGGGTGCCATCGCCAAGTCGGACTGCCTCGTGATCTTCATCAACCAGATCCGCGAGAAGATCGGCGTCATGTTCGGCAGCCCCGAGACGACGACGGGCGGCCGCGCGCTGAAGTTCTACGCGTCCGTGCGCCTCGACATCCGCCGCATCGGCCAGATCAAGGACGGCGAGGACGTGATCGGCGCGCGCACCAAGGTCACGGTCGTGAAGAACAAGGTCGCGCCGCCCTTCAAGAAGTGCGAGTTCGACATCCTCTTCAACCGCGGCATCAGCCGCGAGGGCGAGATGCTCGAGATCGGCACGACCGAGGGCGTGATCGTCAAGTCGGGCACGTGGTACTCGATCAAGCACCCGACCGACGGCGAGATCCGCATCGGTCAGGGCCTCGAGAAGGCGCGCCAGTTCCTGATCGACAACCCCGACCTCGCGAACATGGTCGAGCAGGTGATCAAGCAGAAGTACGTGCCCAAGGCCTCGACCGGCGAGACGAGCACCGACGAGGACGGCGACGACGAGCGGCCGACGCCGGCTCCGACCGCGCGCCCGGCGGCGACCGCAGCGACGGCATCCGCGTCCTCGGCCGCGCGCGCGCCGCGCCCGTAGTCCCACTGCTCTTCCGCTTCCGCGCGCCGCACCGTCCCCATCCGGACGCTCGGCGCGCGCTCCTTGCACCGCATTCCCGCCCGAACCGATGAGCTCCATTTCGACCAGCACGAGTCCGCGACACACGGCCACCGCCGTGCGCCAGGACTTCCTCGACTTCTTCGCGGCGCGCGGCCACCGGATCGTGCCCTCGGGCCCGGTGTTCCCGCAGGACGACCCGACGCTGCTCTTCACGAACGCCGGGATGAACCAGTTCAAGGACGTATTCCTCGGCACCGGCACGCGCGACTACAAGCGCGCGGCCGACACGCAGAAGTGCATCCGCGTGTCGGGGAAGCACAACGACCTCGAGGAGGTCGGCGTCGACACGTACCACCACACGTTCTTCGAGATGCTCGGGAACTGGTCGTTCGGCGACTACTTCAAGGAGGAAGCGATCACCTGGTCGTGGGAGCTCCTGACGAAGACGTGGGGGCTCGATCCCGACCGCCTGTGGGTCACGGTCTTCGCCGGCGACGCGAAGGACGGCCTCCCCGCGGACGAGGATGCCGCGCGCATCTGGATCGAGCGCGCGGGCGTGAACCCCGCGCGCGTCCTGCGCTTCGGCAAGAAGGCGAACTTCTGGGAGATGGGCGACACGGGTCCGTGCGGACCGTGCACCGAGATCCACATCGACCGCGGCGGTCCGGGCAGCGATCCGCGCGAAGGCGCCGATCCCAAGATCGGCGTCAACGTCGGCAACGAGCGCTTCATCGAGCTGTGGAACAACGTGTTCATGCAGTTCAACCGGCAGGACGACGGCAAGCTCGTCGAGCTGCCGGCGAAGAGCGTCGACACGGGCATGGGCTTCGAGCGCGTGCTGTCCGTGTTGCAGAAGAAGAACTCGAATTACGACACGGACCTTTTCACGCCGATCTTCGCGCGGATCCAGGAGATCACCGGACAGAAGTACGAGGCCGGCACGTCCCAGCGCGACGTCGCGTTCCGCGTCGCGGCCGACCACTGTCGCGCGGTGACGTCCGCGTTCGCGGACGGCGCGCTGCCCTCCAACGAGGGGCGCGGCTACGTCCTGCGCCGCCTGATCCGGCGCGCGTCGCGCTTCGGCCGTCAACACCTGAACGCGCGCGAGCCGTTCCTGTGCGACGTCGTGCCGGCGGTCGTGCAGGTCCTCGGCGGCACGTTCCCCGAGATGCGCGCTCGCGAGGAGCACGTGCGCCTCTTGATGCGCTCGGAGGAAGAGAGCTTCGGCCGCACGCTGGACCGCGGGCTCGTGTTCTTCGACACGCTGGCGTCGAAACTGGCGAAGACCGGCGCGAAGACGATCCCCGGCGCGGAGGCGTTCGAGCTGTACGCGACGAACGGCTTCCCGCAAGACCTCGTGGAACTCATGGCGCGCGAGCGCGGGCTCGCGGTCGATCTCGCGGGGTGGGATGCGGCGCAGAAGAAGCACCAGGCGGCCAGCAAGGTCGAGGGCCGTTTCAAGCAGGTGCTCTCGGCCGAGGCGCTCGCCAGCGTCAAGCCGACGCGCTCGACGTGCCACGAGACGGGCGCCGCGGGGCACGAGCTCGACGCGGGCGTGCTCGTCGCTTCCGCCGCGGGCGAGAACGAGTTCGCCGTCGTGCTCGACCAGAGCCCGTTCTACGCCGAAGGCGGCGGGCAGGTCGCGGACACGGGCACGATCCGTGCGGCGGATGGTTCGTTCGCGTTCGACGTGCGCGACGTGCGTCGCATGGGCTCGGTGATCGTCCACCTCGGCACCTTCGCGCAAGGCAAGTTCGCCGCGCCGGAGTCCTTGACGGGTCGCAAGGTCCGCGCCGTCGTCGACCTCGCGCGCCGCGAGCGCACGCAGAAGAACCACACCGCGACGCACCTCCTGCACAAGGCGCTCAAGGAAGTGCTGGGCGCGCACGTCGCGCAGCAAGGCAGCTACGTCGGGCCCGATCGCCTGCGCTTCGACATCTCGCATCCGAAGGGCGTGACTCCCGAGGAGCTCGAGCGCGTCGAGACGCTGGTGAACCAGCGCATCTACGCCAACGCCGGCGTCGTCACGACAGTCGAGGACCTCGAGAGCGCGAAAGCGCGCGGCGTCGTCGCGATGTTCGGCGAGAAGTACGACGCCCAGGTGCGCGTGCTCGACGTCGGCGGCTGGTCGATGGAACTGTGCGGCGGCATCCACGTGCGCGCGGCGGGGGACATCGGTCCGTTCGTCATCCTGTCCGAGCGCGCGGTGCAGGCGGGCGTGCGGCGCATCGAGGCCCTCACCGGCCCCGCGGCGGTCGAGGAGATCCAGAAATCGCGTCGGCTCCTGCGCGAGACCGCGGCGACCTTGAAGACCGCCGTCGACGAGGTCCCGGCGCGCATCGAGTTGCTCCAATCGCAGCTCAAGGACGCGAAGAAGGCCTCCGCGAAGGCGCAGGGCGGCGACGTGAACGCGGCCTTCGACAAGGTGAACGCGAGCCTCGAGAAGGCGGGCGATGTCGCGTTCGGCGTGTTCGATGCGCCGGACCTCGGGCTCGAGGGCGTGCGCGAACTGGCCGAGAAGGTCAAGTCGCTCCACCCGGCCGTGGTGTTCGCCGTGTTCGGCCGCGAGGAGGGCCGCGTCCCGTTCGTGATCGCGTGCCAGAACCTTCCCAAGGCGACGGGCCTGGCCGCCGGCAACCTGGCCAAGCTCGTCAGCCAGTCGATCGGCGGCGGAGGCGGCGGTCGCCCGGACTCGGCCCAAGGGCAAGGACAGGACCCGGCGGGGGTGCCGGCCGCGATTGCGGCTCTTCGTCAGGCGCTCACGGAGTCGCTGGCACGGAAGTGAGAAGCCCGATCGAGCTCCTCGCCTCCGCCCGGCGGAGTCGAGGAGCTTCCCAGGCGTCCGGGCCCGGGTGCCCCAGTCCGCTGAACTGGGCCGAGATCGGCCCCGGGAGCACCTCCGCGCCGGGTCGGCGTTGACACCCCCGCAGTGCACCGCTAACTTCCTGCCCTTCGAAACCGATCCAACCGGCTTGAGGAATCGGGTTTGCGGCCGTCGGCCGCGCCTGCCTCACCGGACTCCGAGACCGCCATGCCGAATCCCAAGCGCCGCCACTCCAAACACCGCAAGCGCATCCGCCGCTCGCACCACGCCCTGCTCACGAGCCCGGCGAACCACTGCCCGCGCTGCGGCGCCGCCACGAAGCCCCACCGCGTCTGCGACAGCTGCGGTCACTACGGTTTCGACAAGGGCGGCCAGAAGGGCACGGCGGTTCTCGAGCGCGAAGCGTTCTGATCCGCTCCGTCCGGGGGCGGGAATTCCAAGCGCCCCCGGAGCACGTCGACGCGTATTCGTTTTCGTTTCCCAGGCACCTCGCTCTCCTTGCCCATGGCGCCCACGCGCATCGCCCTCGACGTGATGGGCGGCGACAACGCTCCCGACGCGATCCTGCGCGGAGCCCTCGCCGCGTGTGATCCGGCCGGTCGCTGGAAGATGCCGCC
Source organism: Planctomycetota bacterium (assembly GCA_026692665.1). Taxonomy (GTDB): domain Bacteria; phylum Planctomycetota; class UBA1135; order UBA1135; genus JAEUHZ01. The sequence goes on along the minus strand of JAPLOF010000053.1, from coordinate 25,673 downwards.
GGCGCGGATCCTCCTCGTCGGAGACGAAGCTCTGATCCGCGCGCGCCTCGCCGCGCTGGGCGGCGATCCGGGCTTCGCGATCCTGCACGCGTCCCAGGTGATCGGCATGGGCGAGTCGCCCGCGACGGCCCTGCGCGGAAAGCCCGACTCCTCGATCGCGAAGATGATCGGGGCGACCAAGGCCGGCGCCGCCGGCGCCGCGGTCAGCATGGGGAACACGGGCGCCGTGGTCGGCGCGGCGACGATCGGCCTCGGGACCCTCCCGGGAGTCCTGCGCCCCGGGATCGCCGTCACGCTCAAGCTGACCGGCAAGCCGCTCACGCTCATGGACATGGGCGCTCTGCTCGAGCCCAAGCCCGAGAGCCTGATGCAGTTCGGCATCATGGGCTCCGTGTGGTCCAGGGACATCCTGGGCGTCGCCGAGCCGCGCGTGGGCCTCCTGAACGTCGGCGAGGAGGAGGGCAAGGGCACGGACACGCTGAAGGCCGCCTGGAAGCTCCTCAAGAACGCCCCCGTGCGCTTCTCCGGCAACGTCGAGGGCCACGACCTCTTCGTCGACAAGATCGACGTCGTGGTGACCGACGGCTTCACCGGCAACGTCGTCTTGAAGCTCCTGGAGGAGTTCGCCGGCTTCATGCTCAAGCTGACGCTGGGCGAGCTCGGCGCCCACGGCGTGAAGGTCCAGCCGGCCGCGCTGGCGGGCATCAAGAAGCACATCGACTACTCCGAGTACGGCGGAGCGCTGCTGCTCGGGGTGAACGGCATCGTGATCATCGGGCACGGCCGCTCCGACGAGACCGCCGTCGCCAACGCCTTGGCGCTCGGCGCCCGTGCCCTGGACGCGGACGTCAACGCGCACATCGTGGCCGGGCTCGAACGCGCCAAGAGCACGTCGCCCGCCGCGTAGCTGGTGTCCTGACTCGGAAGTACGCGGGCCAATTCACGCCGCCTGCGCCTCCCCGGCGTCGTTGCGCCCTCCTCCGAGGGATGCAGCGAACCCGCGTCGTCGCCGCGCCTAGCCAGGAAGACGCAGTCGACGCGAATTGGCCCGCGTACTCCCGAGTCAGGACACTAGACTGCGAGACCGCTGGGCGCGCAGGGCGCGCACGGTCGCCACGAGTCCCCGGAGAGTAGGCCCGCATGACCCCCCGCGTCCGCGTCGGCATCGCCGGCACCGGTTCGTACGTCCCCGAGCGGGTCGTGCCGAACTCCTGGTTCGAACAGCAGATCGACACCTCGAACGAGTGGATCGTGCAGCGCACGGGGATCGAGCGCCGTCGCTACGTCGCTCCCGATCAGGCGACGAGCGATCTGTGCGTCGCGGCGGCCCGTCGCGCCCTGGAGGCCTCGAACACGAAGCCCGAGGACCTCGACCTCATCGTGGTCGGCACCATGTCGCCGGACCACTTCCTCCCGGCGTGCTCCACGCTCGTGCAGAAAGTGCTGGGCGCCAAGCGCGCGGGCGCATTCGACGTGAATGCCGCTTGCACGGGCTTCCTCACGGCGCTGTCGACGGGCGAGGCTTTCGTCGCATCGGGGCGCGCGCGGCGCGTGCTGGCGATCGGGGCGGAATCGCTCTCGCGCTTCGTCGACCAGACGGACCGGACGAGTTGCATCCTGTTCGGCGACGGTGCGGGCGCCGTCGTCCTGGCCCCGCACGACGAGTGCCAGCAGGGCGAGATCCTGCGCGCGTCGCTGGGCGCGGACGGCGAGGGCTACGAATACATCCACATGGTGGGCGGCGGTTCGCGCAAGCCCTCCAGCCACGAGACCGTCGATTCCCGCGAGCACGCGATCCGCGTGCAGGGCCGCGAGGTCTACCGCTTCGCCGTGCAGCAGATGACCGAGTCCATCCGGCAGATGATGGAGGGGCACTCCTACGACGAGCTGTGCCTCCTCGTGCCGCACCAGGTGAACCGCCGCATCATCGACGCGGCGCTCGAACGCCTGGGCTGGAGCGACGAGAAGGTCATGGTGAACATCCAGGAGTACGGCAACACGTCGGCGGCCTCCGTGCCGATCGCGCTCGACGAGGCCGTGCGCGCCGGACGCGCGCAGAAGGGCAAGCTCGTCGTCCTCGTCGCCTTCGGCGCCGGGCTCACGTGGGGCGGCTCGCTCATCCGCTGGTGACTCCGACCCCGTTCTGATCCAGGCTCCGCTCGTCCGCCCCGAACTCGAACCCGCCATGACGACCCCCGCGATCCTCTTTCCCGGACAAGGCGCGCAAACCGAGGGCATGGGCCGCGATTGGGCCGAGGCCTTTCCCGCGGCACGCGCGATCTTCGAGCGCGCGGATCGTGCGTTGGGCATCCCGCTGACGGAGATGTGTTGGAGCCGCGGCGACGAGGTGAACCGCACCGACGTCGCGCAGCCCGGCATCCTGGCGACGAGCGTCGCGATCACGAGCGTCCTCCAGGAGCGCGGCCTCGACCTGTCGCGCACACCGCTCGTCGCCGGCCTCTCGCTGGGCGAGTACACGGCCCTGTGGGCCGCCGGATCGCTCACGTTCGAGGACGCCCTGCGCCTCGTGCGCCTGCGCGGCGAGGCGATGCAGAAGGCCAGCGAAGCGATTCCGAGCTCGATGACGAGCCTCATGGGCGCCACCGAGGACCAGGCGCGCGCCGTGGCCGCCGACGGCGCGAAGGTCGGCATCTGCCAGGTGGCGAATCTGAACGCGCCTGGACAGATCATCCTGTCCGGGGAGCTGCGCGCTCTCGACGCGGCCGAAGCGGCGGCGAAGGACCACGGGGTCCGCCGGACGCGGCGGCTGGTCGTGGCGGGCGGCTTCCACTCCGAGTGCATGCGTCCGGCCGCCACCCAGCTCGCCGCCGCGCTCCAGTCGGTCACGATCCGCGCGCCGCGCGTCCCGTTCGTCAGCAACGTGACCGCGCTGGAGACGTCGGACCCGGAGCGGATCCGGGCTCAGCTGGCCGAGCAGGTCTGCGCGCCCGTCCTCTGGGAACGCAGCATGCGTCTGGCGCTCGGGCGCGGGCTGCGCGAGTTCCTCGAACCCGGCCCGGGAACCGTCCTGGCCGGGATCCTCTCGAAGATCGACCCCGAGGCGCGGGTCCGCTCGGCGGCCAAGCCGGCGGACCTGGCCGCCGCGGAGAGCGCCTGACCGCGGCCGAAAGCGTCTCTGCACGTCCGGCGAGCGTTGAAGGGGTGGGGGGGGGCTGCTACCCTCCCTCGCCTTCCGACGCCCGGATCTCCCGGGCCCCCCTGCCTTGCCCCCTCCGACGACCGAATTGCGCTTCCTGGAAGGCCGCGTGGCGCTGGTGACCGGCGCCTCGCGCGGCATCGGCGCGGCCATCGCCGTCCAACTCGCCCGCCGCGGGGCCCGGGTGGCCTGCGTGGCCACCACGGCCGAGCGCTGCGCGGAGACCGTCGCGCGCTGCAATGCCCTGACCGACGGCGCCCAGGCCTACGGCTGCGACGTGGCTTCGACGACCGCCGCGGCGGCCGTCGTCGACCAGGTGGTGAAGGAGATGGGCGGGCTCTACGTGCTGGTCAACAACGCCGGCATCACGCGCGACCAGCTCCTCCTGCGCATGTCCGAGGAGGACTTCGACCGCGTCGTCGACGTGAACCTGAAGGGCACCTGGAACTTCCTGAAGGCGTCCGCGCGGCCCCTCATGAAGTCGAGCGGCCGCATCGTGAACGTCGGCTCGATCGTGGGCCTGACCGGGAATGCCGGTCAGGCGAACTACGCCGCCGCGAAGGCCGGTGTCGTGGGCCTCGCCCAGTCGCTCGCCAAGGAGCTCGCCGGCCGTGGCGTGTGCGTGAACACGGTTGCCCCCGGATACATCGCGACCGACATGACCGCCGCGATCGACGAGAAATCGGCCGAGGCGCTGAAGACCAAGATCCCGCTCGGGCGCATCGGCGCGGCGGAGGACATCGCCCTGGCGGTGGACTTCCTCGTCGGGCCCGGCGGCAGTTACGTGACCGGTCAGACGATCGTCGTCGACGGCGGACTCAGCCTCGGCGGCTGAACGAATCCCTGCGCCCGCCGCTCGGCGGACGCAAGACCCCCCCAGTAGAACCCACAGGAACGAGGAGGATGGTGGTGGCGAACCCCGCGGAGATCCAAGAACGCGTGATCAAGATCGTGTGCGACCAGATGGGGACGACCCCGGACAAGGTCGCGCGCGAGACGTCGTTCATCAACGACCTCGGTGCCGACTCGCTCGACACGGTCGAGCTCGTGATGGAGTTCGAGGACGAGTTCGAAATCTCGATCCCGGACGAAGACGCCGAGAAGATCCAGACCGTCGGCAGCGCGATCGACTACATCGCTTCCAAGAGCTGAACCTCGCATGCGACGTGTCGCCATCACCGGACTGGGCACCATCAATGCCCTGGGGAACGACGTCGAAACTTCCTGGGCGCGCATGCTCCGGGGAGAGAACGGCGTCGGGCCGATCCGGCGTTTCGACACGAAGGACCACTCGGTTCACTTCGCGGCGAGCGTCGATCTGGACCTCACGAAGCACTACTCGCCGCCGGATCTGCGCAAGTACGACCTCTTCACGGCCTGGGCGCTGCTCGCGGCCGGAGAGGCCCTGCGCGACGCGGGGATCGAGCCCGAGAAGTTCGAGGCCTCCGAGCGCGAGCGCTGGGGTGCGGTCCTCGGAACCGGGATCGGCGGGATCACCGGCATCGAGGCGCAATATCTCGAGATGATGGAGAAGGGCCCGCGCCGTGTCAGCCCGCACTTCATCCCGAAGATCATGGCCAACGCCGTGGCGGGCCAGGTCTCGATCCGGTTCGGGCTGCTCGGCACGAGCTTCACGACCTCGAGCGCCTGCGCCTCGGCCGGTCACGCGATGGGCATGGCCTGGCGCGCGATCCAGTGGGGCGACGCCGACATCGTCGTCACCGGGGGATCCGAGTCGGCGACGACGCCGTTGTCGCTGGCTGGCTTCGGCAACATGAAGGCGCTCTCGGGCCGCAACGACGATCCCGCCTCGGCTTCGCGCCCGTTCGACAAGGACCGCGACGGCTTCGTGATGGGGGAGGGCTGCGGGATCCTCGTGTTCGAGGAGCTCGAACGCGCGAAGAAGCGCGGCGCGCGCATCTACGCCGAGGTCAAGGGCTACGGATCGACCGACGACGCGCACCACATCACCGCACCCGAAGAGTCCGGGCGCGGCCCGGCGCGCGCCTTTGCCGAGGCGTTGCGCCACGCGAAGCTCAACCCCGACCAGGTCGACTACGTGAACGCGCACGGGACGAGCACGCCGTACAACGACCTGATCGAGACGCGGGCGATCAAGCTGGCCTTCGGGGGCCACGCCAAGAAGCTCGCGATCTCCTCGACCAAGTCCATGGTGGGCCACCTGCTGGGCGCGTCCGCCGCGCTCGAGGCGGTCGTCACCGCGCTGTCGATCCACCACCAGAAGGTGCACCCGACGCGCAACCTGACGAACCCCGACCCCGAGTGCGATCTCGACTACATCCCGGGCGCGGCGCGCGACCTGCGCATCCGCAATGCCCTGTCGAACTCGCTCGGATTCGGCGGGCACAATGTGTCGCTCTGCTTCGGACGCCCCGACTGAGCACCCCCGATCGAGCCCGCAGCGGGCCCTCGACTAGAATCCCAGACCACCCTCTTCTCCAACCTCTCCGCCGGCCGCCGCGAGCGGCCCGAAGGTGATTCGCCGTGCAACGGAAGTTCCAAGATCTCCTCCACCAGTACAAGCTCGAGCTGTTCCACAGCCAGCACGACAAGAAGTCCGCCGAGGAGATCTCGAGCGAGGTCCTGCACTGGACCGACGAAGCGCTCAAGCAGAAGATCTCCTACCACTTCAACAAGCTGCCCGACGCGAGCCGCGCCGAGATCATCAGCATGATCAACAGCTATGTCCGCGAGGCCGTGCTGCCCCCGGTCGTCGAGAAGATCGTGAAGCGGCAAGTCCTGCTCGAGAAGCGGACGATCGCGATGGAACACCTGCTCACGCAGATCCTCGAGACGCTTGGCAACGAGCCCGCGCGCGCGCCGCGCTGAGTCCGTCCGCCGATGCGGAGCGCGATCCAAGCCGACCTGCTGAGGCGACGCTTCGCCGACGCCGGCCAGGAGCACGTCTTCGCCGGTGAGCGCAGCCTGGACGTGGCCGGCCGCGAGCGCCTCTACGCCGCGCTCGCCACGATCGACCTCGGTCTCGTCGCCGAGTTCCAGCGGCTGACCCGCGGGCCAGCCGCGGCGGGCGTGGCGCCGTCGCGTTTCGAGCCGGCCGAGGTGTTCCCGTTGCGGCGCGGGCCCTCCGAGCTAGCCGAGGAACGCCGCGCGCGACAGCGCGGCGCGGAGATGCTGCGGGCCGGAACGGTCGGCTGGCTCCTGGTCGCAGGAGGACAGGCCTCGCGCCTCGGTCACGACGCGCCGAAGGGCTGCTTTCCCGTCACGCCGCTCACCGGGACCAGCCTGTACGAGCTCTTCGCGCAGAAGCTCCACGCCGCGCGAGCGCGGCACGGGGCTCTCGGGCCCTGGTACGTGATGACCTCCGAGGCCACGGACGTCCCGACCCGCGAGTACTTCGAGCGCGAGCGGTACTTCGGCCTCGATCCGCGGGACGTGGTCTTCTTCCGCCAGTCGATGGTGCCGGCCTTGGATACCGCGGGCCGCATCCTGATGGCCGCGCCCGATGCGCCGTTCCTCGCACCGAACGGCCACGGCGGCCTCCTCGCGGCACTCGCGACCTCGGGGGCGCTCGAGCACGCGCGCGACCGGGGCGTCGAGACCTTCTCGTACTTCCAGGTCGACAACCCGCTCGCCTGGCCCTCCGATCCGCTCTTCCTCGGGCTGCACGCGCTGCGCGGCGCGCGCATGTCCAGCAAGGTCGTGAAGAAGCGCGACGCGGCGGAGAAGGTCGGCGTCCTCGGCCGGGTCGACGGGCGCCTGACCTGCATCGAGTACTCCGATCTGCCCGCGACCCTGCGCGAGGCGCGCGACGAACGCGGCGAGCTCGTGTTCTGGGCGGGCAACATCGCCCTGCACGTGCTCGACCGCGCGTTCGTCGAGGACCTGACGCGCGGCGGATTGCAGCTCCCGTGGCACGTCGCGCGGAAACGCATTCCGACCACGGCGGCCGACGGCGTCCGCACGGAGGTCGAGGGCTACAAGTTCGAGACCTTCGTGTTCGACGCACTGAGCCTCGCGGGACCGAGCGTCGTGCTCGAGGTGGCGCGCGAGCGCGAGTTCAGCCCGGTGAAGAACAAGGACGGCGAGGACTCAGCATCCACGGCACGCCGCGATCAGTGCCGGCTCTTCGCGAGCTGGGCCGCGCGCGCCGGAATCGCGCTGCCGCCGCCCGACGTGGAAGGTCTCCACCGCATCGAAGTGGACCCCCGTTTCGCCGAGGACGAGGCCGAGTTCCTGGCGCGCGCGTCCGCGAAGCCGCGCGAGGTCGCCGGCGGTCATCTCTACGCGCCATGAAGTCACCCGCGATCTCCACCCCGCGCGGGGCAACCGTGGCCGTCCTGCTCGGCGGCCGTTCCAGCGAGCGCGAGGTCTCCTTGAAGAGCGGTGCCGCGGTGGCGGCGGCTCTGCGCGATGCGCAGGACGGGCTGGGTCCGGCGCGAGTCCTCGAGATCGAGATCACGCCGACCGGCGCGTGGCGCTTCGAGGGCGAGGACCACGCCGCCGAGGAGGCTCTCACGCGCATCCCGCGCTCGTCCGTGTTCTTCCTGGCTCTCCACGGCGGCGAGGGCGAGGACGGCACGATCCAGGGGCTCCTCGCCGCTACGGGCCGCGCGCACACGGGGTCGGGCGTCGCGGCTTCCGCTCTGTGCCTGTGCAAGAGCTGGACGCGCAGCGTGCTCGGCGAGGCCGGGCTCGCCGTCGCGCCCGGCCGCACGATCGACGCCGCGCAATGGGCGCTGGATCCGTCCGGCGTCCTCGATTCCGTGCGTGCGCTTTCGCCGAGCGGCTGGGCCGTGAAACCCGATCGCGGCGGATCGTCGGTGGCGACGTTCGTGCTCGAGGACGCGGCCCTGCTGCGCGGCGCCATCGAGGCCGTGCTGGCGACACAGGACCGCGCGCTGGTCGAAGCCCGCGTCCGGGGGATCGAGTGCACGGTCGCAATCCTCGGGAACCGCGAAGGCGCGGCGCGCGCGTTGATGCCGGTCGAAATCGTGCCCAAGGATGGGCGTTTCTTCGACTACGAGGAGAAGTACAGCGCGGCTGGCGCCAGCGAGCACTGTCCGCCGCTCGCCATCGACGCCGCCACCTGCCGCACGCTCCAGTCGCTCGGCGAGCGGGCCCACGTCGCCGCAGGCTGCGATGGATACTCGCGGATCGACTTCATCGTGCCCGAGGGCGGCGGCCTGCCGGTCGTCCTGGAGATCAACACGCTGCCCGGCATGACGTCGCGCTCGCTCCTGCCATTGGCTGCTGCGCAGGCCGGACTGTCGTTCCGCGCGCTGTGCCTGCGCCTCGTGGAGCTCGCGTTGGAGCGGAACGCGAGCACGCGAGCCGGACCCGCGCGATGAGTCGTCTGCGCGTCGCCGTCCTCGGCGCGAGCGGAAGGCTCGGCCGTTTCGCCTGCGAGCTCCTGGATCGGGATCCGGATTTCGAGGTCGTGGCCCGAGCGAGTTCCCGCGACGACGTGTCGGTGGTCCTGCGTGGCGCGCGGGCCGAAGTCGTATTCGAGTCCACGGCCGCCGGACTCGGCGCGGCGCACGCGCGGCTCGCGCTCGAAGCCGGCGCGCGACCGCTCGTCGCGACGAGCGGCGTGACGCCCGAGGAAGTGGCCGACTTGGACGCGTTCGCCCGCTCGCGTGGACTTGGAGGTCTCTACGCACCGAACCTCTCGCGCGGAATGTGGCTCCTGCAGCGCATGGCCGAGGAGGCCGCGCGCCACGTCTCAGCCTGCGAGATCGTCGAACTGCACCACGATCGGAAACGCGACGCCCCGAGCGGCACGGCGGCCGACACGGCGCGCCGCGTGCGCGCGGCGCGCGCCGCGGTGGATCCGGCGAGCGCGAGCCGCGACGTGCCGATCCACTCCGTGCGCCTGCCGGGGCTGCTCGCGCACCAGGAGGTCCTCTTCGGCTCGCCCGGGGAGCTCCTGACCCTGCGCCACGACGCGCTGTCGGCCGAGGCCTACGGACCCGGGATCCGGGCCGGCCTGCGGTACGTCGCCGCGGCGAGCGGGTTTCGGATCGGCATCGGCCTGGCCTTCGAGGCCCCGGCCTCGCCCTGAACGCGCGATCGGCCTCGCGCGGACCGATCCGCGGCGAAAGGGTTGCAAGCCGACGCGCGCCGACTAGCCTCGGGGGCACTCATGCCGGGTTGGCGAAATGGTAGACGCGTTGGATTCAAAATCCATTTCCCGTAAAGGGAGTCGGGGTTCGAGTCCCCGACCCGGCACCACCGCGGCGGATTCCGAGGATGGACCCGCTGCGGATCCGCGGCTCGCGCGGGCGTTGCTCCCCGTGCTGCTGCACGAGTTGAACAATCACACGCAGTACCTCTCGGCCCTCGGAGCGCTCGAGAGTGCCGGGGATCCGCTGCCGAGTCGTGGGGACGGACTCGCGCGTACGGCGCGCGAGGTCGAGGAGCTGGGTTGGCTGCTCGGGTTGTGCGCGGGAGGCTACGGCACGGACCTGCTGCGCGACCGCACCGAGAAGGACGGACTCGGTCCCCTGGCGCGACTCGTACGGAAGGCGCTGCGGCGGGAGGGTCACGACCTCGAGCGCGCCGACCGTGAGTTGCCCGAGCTCCCGGCGCACCTCGGTTGGCGCGGCGCGTGGCGGGTGGGGGAGCTCCTCTTCGCCTGCGCCTCGTCGTTGCCGGGGCCGCTCGCCTGGGAACTCGAGGCGGATGGCGATGCCCTTCTGCTCACGTGCCGCGTGGATCCGGCGTCGATCGAGGCCGCCGTCGGAGGGCCGGCCCTCGAATCCGCCGAGTGCGGCACCGACTGGGTCCGGTTCCGCATCGCAACCGGTGTCGCGACGTGAAGTGGCTGGATCGCATCCTGGGAACCGACCGCGCCGACTTCGCGCCGCCGCGCGGAGATCCTGAGCGGATCGCGGAAGTGGAGCGCGTACTCGCGCGACTCGCGCCGATCCTGGCCGCGGATGGCGGGGACGTGCGGCTCGTGGAAGTGGCGGAGGACGTCGTCGTCCTCGCGTGGGGCGGTGCTTGCCGTTCGTGCGGATCCCGGGCCGATACGCTGCAGCGCGGCATCGAGCCCGAGTTGCGCGCGCATCTGCCCTGGCTTGCAGCGGTCCGGTCGGTCGCGCCCTGACGCGGCGCGCGGACGTGCTCAGGGCACGCGAGCCGACGCAGCGAGGAGCGTCGCGACCTGCACCGCGTAGGTGAGTGTGCCGATCGCGTCGCCGGTCACGCCGCCGATCCGGCGGCGGACGTAGGCGGAGGCCCAGGCGCAGGCCGCGATCCCGACCACGAGCGCGCACAGGGCTGCGACGGGCGCGTGCACGCCGAGCCACGCGAGCGTGCCGCCGGCGAAGAGGCCTCCGATCGCGACCTCGCGCGCTCCCACGCCGCCGAGATCGCGCGAGAGAGCCGCGCGCTCCGGAATCGTCGGGCAACGCCACAGGAACACCACGCCGAACCAGCGACCGAGCGCGGCCGCGCACACGATCGCGGGCACGAGCCGCTCCTCCGGCAGGGTCGCCGTCGCTCCGGCGCGCAGCGCGAGCGCGAGCACGAGCGCCAGCACCCCGTACGATCCGAGGCGACTGTCCTTCAGGATCTCGAGCACGCGCTCCCGCGTGAAACCGCCGCCGAACGCGTCGAACGCGTCGCCGACCGCGTCCTCGTGGAAGGCACCGGTCAGGCGCGCTTCGACGGCGAGGGCCAGGATCACCGCGAGCCATGTCGGCCAGAAGTGCGCACCCAGGACGACGACTCCGGCTGTGATCGCACCGACGAGCGCGCCGACGAGCGGAAAGAACGCCGCGGCGCGGCGCAGGTCCTCGGGGGCCGGCGTGTGACAGGCCGCGGGTACGGGCAGGCGGGTGAGGAAGCTCGTCGCGACACCCGCGGCGAGGACCCAGCGCTTCAACATGCGGCCCTCGACGTGCTCATCCCGCGGCCCCCCCGAGCTCCAGGTCGTCGAACGTCGCCATCTGGCTGACGAGAGCCGCGGCGGCATCGAGGAGCGGAACGAGGAGGAGCGCTCCGGTGCCCTCGCCGAGGCGCAGATCCCACTCCAGGTGGGGCTCCAGCGCGAGGTGCGCGAGCATCGCCGCGTGCGCCGGTTCCACGGACCGGTGGGCGGCGATCAGCGCATCGCGAGTGCCCGGACGCAGACGTTCCGCGCACAGCGCGGCAGCGCTCGCGATCGCTCCGTCGAGGACGACCACCATTCCGCGGGACGCGCATTCGGCCTGAAAACCCGCCATCGCCGCGATCTCGTAGCCGCCGACGGCTCCGAACGCCGACTCGGGATCGCGCATCCCGCGCGCGCGCGCGACTCCCGCGCGGACCACGCTCCGTTTGCGCTCGAGCTGCGCGTCGTCGGCTCCGGCTCCGCGTCCCACGAGCGGATCGGGATCGACTTCGAGGACCAGGGCCGCCAACGCGGCGGCGCTGGTCGTGTTGCCGATGCCGACCTCGCCCGCGATCGCGACCTGGATCCCGTCGGAGTGAGCGCGGCGACCGCGCGCGGCGCCGATCTCGAAAGCCGAGCGCCATTCCCCGGCGGTCATGGCCGGCTCGAAGGCCAGGTCGCGCGTGCCGAATGCGAGGTGCTCGACGCGTACGCGCCCGCCACTTGCAGGAGGATTGCAGCTTCCGACGTCCACGAGCTCGAGCTCGCAGTCCACGGATCGCGCCAGGACGGCGCACGCCGAACGTCCCTGCGCCGCGACGTCCAGCACGGCGCGCGTGACGGCTTGCGGCCAGGCCGAGACGCCGCTCGCGACGCACCCGTGGTCTCCGGCGAACACGACGAGGCGCCGCGGTCGCGTGCGCGGCGCGAGCGTGCCCTGGATTCCGCACAACCGCGCGGCGAGCGTCTCGAGACGCCCGAGGCTGCGCGGAGGCTTCGTCAGCGCGTCCAGGTGCGCCTGGATGAGATCCGGTGTCAGGGCGCTCATGATCGTCGTGCGGTCGTCGTGACTCGGTGTTCCAGGGCCTGCGCGCGGCGAGAGCGCGGATGTTCACGCTCCCGCCGCACAGCGATCGATCCCGCGACTCAGTTCGTGATCGTCGTCGACGATCCGCGGAACGTGCCGCTCGCGTCGCGCACGAGGACCTGGATCACGCGCGTGCCCTGGATCGGCCCCGGGTTCGCGAACGTGAACGTGCCGGCGCCGTTCGCATCGGCCGGGAACTGGATGCCCGCCCGCCGGATGGATGCGAACGGCATGCCGGTCCAGAAGAGGTAGGTCGCGAGGTCGAACGCGCTCTCGACCGGGTTGTACGTCGCGGCCGCGCTCGAGATCACGAAGCAGCTCGTGTTCGGCGTCGCGCCCGCGAGCGTGACCGTCATCGTGCCGTTGCCATTTTGCACCGCGGCGAGTTGCGGACGCCGCGGGCTGACGGCCGTGATCACGGACGTGCCTTGTTGGAAATCCGTGACCCGGTACAGGAGTCGCGAACCCGCCGGCTGGAACCGCGCCAGGGCTCCTGCGCCCGCCGTGTCGACCTGCTCGATCTGGCCGACGTAGCCGGTCACGGTGCTCGCGGTTCCGACGACGCTGCCGAAGCGGTCGATCTCCGTGATGCGCGAGGGACTGCCGTCCGAGGATTCCGCCACGTACACGCTCCCCGAGGCGGTGTCCAAGACCATCGAGGCGCCCCCGTCCAGGTTCGGCGTCACGAGGGACGCGTCGGCGGACGTCAGAGGCCAAGGGCCATTCGAGAGCTGCGCGGCGCTCCAGCGGACGAGAGAGAGCGCGTCGACCGGCGTGGGGTACGTGTAGACCTGCGTGACGTAGTACAGATCGCCGCTGCCGTTCAAAGCAATCGGACCGCTCGGGCCGGGGACGGAGACGAGCAGGTTCGTCGCGCCGGTGGAGAGATTCAGACGGAAGACCTGGTTGCCCGTACCGGTGTGGGCCGCCGACACGAGCGCGGTCGCGCCTCCGGTCTCGAACGCGAGGTCGTAGTTCGAGTTGAGGCTCGCGAGCGGCACCAGGCCGCCGCCACCGCTGAGCGGCACGCGGTAGATCATCCCGTTCGAACTCTCGCCGAGCACCGCGAACGTCTCGCTCGGATCGGCTTCGACGAAGCTCGGGAAGGTCGGGCTGGGCGTCGCGCCGATCGTGGCGAGGACGGTCCCGTCGTCCTGCTCGATCCAGACCAGCGAGCCGTCGAACACCACGCGATTGCCGTTCGCGAGCGTGTCGTGGCTCGCGAAGGCGGTCTGCAGGGTGAGAGGTCGGACCGAGTCCGCGCCCCAGCCGGCGCCCGGCGTGTCCGTGGCGAAGAGGGGAGCCGCGAGTGCCAGGACGGCGCTCAGGCGCGAGAGAAAGGTCTGCAACATGGAGTCTCCGTTCGATTTCCGCGTCGAAAGGCCGGAAACGGAGACGCCCGGGCAGGGACGAAGGGCGTCCGGAACCGCGTGATCACGACCCACGAGGGGCCGAGCCACGCCAGTCCACGCGTCCTCCGAACAGCACGAGCCTTCTTCCGAGGCCGGCGGGGTTCGCCCGCTGGCCGACTCCGTGCGTGTGCGCGGAGAACATCGGGACGGCGGGGCTCGCGCTGCGACGTGGATATCCTGACTCGCCGCCTGACCTCCGTTCCCCGTGCCCTCACCGCCGTGCTCGTGGAGCAGGCAGCGTCGGCCAAGAGCCTTCCCAGGCGGAACTCCCGGCGGGAGATGCGCCCAGTGACCCGGATCCGTCGCGCGGATCCTCTGGGACCGGTGTCGTCGCGGCTCACAGTGGCGGGACCGTGCAGGAGTTTCACCTGCTTCCCCGCGTGCGCAGCCGATCGAATTGTCAAGGCAGAGGATCGGGCGAGCCGGCGCTCCTGTCAAGAGCGGAAGGCGCGCCGCTCGTCAGTGGTCGCGCAGTGCATCGGCCGCGTGCGCGTCCTCGAGCAACGGCAGGCGGCGCCCCAACGTGTCGAGGAGGCGCGCGCTGCGCGTGTCGCGCACCGCATCGCGCGACCAATCCGCCGGCCCGAGCAGGACCAGCAGGAGGACGAGAGCACCGTGGAGCAACGCTCCGGAAAGCGCGCCCGCGACTGCGCCTCCAGCACGGTCGACGAGCCCGAGCTGCGCGGCCTCGATCGTCTCCTTGCCGAGCTTTCCGACCAGCGCGATCACGGCCAGCCCGAGGGCCAGGATCGCGAGCCATACGAGCCCGCTCGCGATGCGCGGGTCGAGGCTCGGGAGCGCCGACGCGAGGCCGGGCGCGAGACGCGGCGCGAGCGCGCGGGCCGTCGCGATCGCGGCCGCCAGCCCGAGCAGTCGGACGAGCTGCCACCAGAGCCCGCGGCGCGCTCCGAGGACGAGGAACAGGCCCACGAGCCCGAGACCCACGAGGTCCAACCAGCGGGGGAGTTCGAAGCTGGAAGCCGGGTCGGGGTTCATCGCGCGGGGGGAGTTCGGGTTCGGGATGCACGCGAGCGGATGGGCTCGGCGCTCCGGTAGGCTAGAGGCCCGAAGTCTCCGGGACAACGCGCGACCCCACCTGCCGTGACAGCCGAAACCGACCCCATCGACGACTTCTTCCGCCAGATCGCCCTGCATGTCGAGGCGGATCCAGCCTGGCGTGCCGAGCTGCGGGAGAGCCGTCGCGAGTTCTTCCCGGGCGGACGGCCGCACGAGGAGAGCGACGCGGCGCACCGCCGGCACCTGGAGTGGTTCCTGCTCGAGCGCACGGACACCCACGGTCCCGAGCTGGCTCTGGAGCGCGCGTTGCGAGCCTGGATGCCGGAATTCGAAGCGGGCCTGGACGACTGGATGGCCGGGTTGCGCCAGACGCACGTCGGCGTGCTCGAAGTCACTGGCATCCAGTCCGGCGAGGGCCTGTGGCTGCGCGACCTGGGCGGTCGCGGCGAGTTCCCGGTCGCCGAACAGGCCGCGTCGCGGTTCGTCGAAGTCGGCGACATCATCGCCGGGCGTCTGTTCCCGATCGGGGGCGGCGTCCACCGGCTGTCCTCGGCTTCGGCTTTCCACCGCGACCCGCGCGTGCTCGAGGCGTTGCGCGCGGACTTCGAATCCGCGCGGACGGAGCGGCGCGGTGTGCTGCGCGTCGGCCAGCGCGAGGTCGAGTCGATGTTCTTCCGCGGCAGTGAGGCCGACGAGATCGACGCGGTCGCGGATGCGCGGCGGCTGCTCGTGGACTCGGGCGTCGACGCGGACGCGGTCGAGGTCTTCTTCGAGGATCTCGCGCAGGCTCCGTTCGACGAGGACCGTCTCGTGCACGGCGCGCAGGACGTGCTGTCCGAAATCCTCGACGATCTGGCCTTCGAGAGCGCGGTCGACATCGACGCCGCCCGGCGTGCTCTGCTCGCGGCGTGGGCGCAGCTCGCGCGGCGCGGTCCCGGCGAAGGGCCGAGCCTGGCGCCGAACGGGCCGGCCGACTCGACGGCGAACCCGCACACGGACGTGGCACGCGCCGTCGCGCGCTTCGAGGAGAGACGGCGCGCCGGGGAACCCGTGGCGCAGCTGCTCGACGAGCTCGAACGCGATCTCGCCTTGGGTGACGGGCCCAGCTCCGAGACGGATGGCGACCCGATCCCGGACTTCCCGGGCGTCGTCGGCGCGATGGTCGAGGAATTCCTGTGGGAGACCGCCGCGCACGAAAGTCAGGCCGCCGCCGAACGGCACGCGAACCTGCGCGACCTGGGACGCTCGGCGGAGAACGTCGGCGTCTTCGAGAACCTGCGCGGCCGCGACCTGCTCGTGTACGCCGGCTGGTGGTTGCCCGAGAACGACACCCTGGGCGGCGCGGACGACGCGCGCGCGCGCATGGCTTCGCTGGCGGTGTTCTGCCGCTGGGCGGAAGCCGAGCACGAAGTCGCCCTGCACACGGAGTTCCACGAGACGCTGACGCGCCTGGGCACGACGCTGCCGCGCATCGCGGAGGCCAATCAGCGCCGCACGCGCGGCGCCCGGCGCGACGAGGGCGAGCTGTACGAGGTGCTGGCCCTCGACGGCGAGCGGGGTCAGGTCCGAGGGCGGTCGGGGAACGACCGCAGCGCGACGATCGAGCTCGATCTCGCGACCTGGCTGCGACCGGGGGACCGGCTACGGGGAACCCTGCGCGAGGACGGTCGGCTGGCGGTCTACTGCTGCTATCCGCCCGAGGTCGCGGAGCTCGCCGAGTCCGCGGCGGAGTGAGGTCGAGGACCGGGTGGACGGTGTCCGTGGCCCGCGGTGTCATGGGGAAGATGTCTGATAATGTACGTTATGTCGAGACCGAAGAGGCCTCCCGGACGCCCAGGATGGCCTTCTGGGCTCCGCCACCCCGGGTGACCGCGCTACCATCCGGGGATGTCCCCCCGACCGTCTCCCAGCGGCGCTGCCGCGCGCGGCCTCCCGTTCGAGGCCTTCGAGCCGGGTGCCAACTGGGTCTCGCGCGACCGCGCCGTGGCCCAGGCCGACGTCGACGCGTTCGCCGCGCTGACCGGAGATCACAACCCGATCCACATCGACGCGGCGTACGCGGCGCGGACCCCCTTCCGGACCCGCATCGCGCACGGGCTCCTGGTCGAATCCCTGATCAGCGGCCTGGCTTGGGATCTGGGCGTCTTCGACGGGACGATCGTGGCCCTGCGCGAGGTTTCGATGCGCTTCGAGGCGCCCGTCCTCCCGGGCGACGTCCTGCGGCTCGAGCTCGAGGTCCTGGAGCGGGATCCGGCTCCCGGCCCACGTCGCGGCTGGGTCCGGTTCGCGACGCGGGCCCGGAACCAGCGCGCCGAGCTGGTCCTCGACGGCCAGTGGCTCACGATCGTCCAGCGCGCTGCGCCCGGCGAGCCCCGTCCTACGCCTCCGGCCTGACGCCTCCCGCGGGTCGGGCTCGTTCCGCTGGCCCCACACGGGCTGCCGCGGCCGTTCCGCGCGCGGAACGCCAGCGGCCGAGAATCGGCGGAAACCACCCTCGAATCCCGTGTTGCGACACGTGCCGGCGTGGCTAGGATGAACGGCGGACGGCGGCAGTCGCGGCACGCGCATTGCTTCCCGTCGGCTTTGGGGTCCGCGGTCGGGACGCCTTCCGCACGCCCCAGTCCTTGGTTCCGAACCACTCAGCAACCATGAAGAAGTTCCTCGTCCTCGGTGCGCTGCTCGTCGCGGGCAGCCTCGCTCTCCAGGACGTCTCGATCGGGCACGGCGGCAGCTACCGCGGTCCCGGCGACACGGTCCCCCCCGGTGGCGGTGGTGGCGGCGGTGGCGGCACCGGCCCGAGCACGCCTGGGCCCTCCGGCCCGAGCACCGGCGGTCCCGCGGGACCGAGCACTCCGGGCCCCGCGGGCCCGGGCGTTCCGACGGGCGGCCCGGCCGGGCGACCGGCGGGTCCGTCGACGGGCGCGGCCTCGACCGGCCCTGACCTCACCACCTGGGAATTCTGGTGGGGCTTCAACAAGGACCAGTTCCTGAACCTGAAGGCGCACATCCACTCCGGCGGCGTGAGCACCGGTGGCGACGACTTCTTCACCGGCCTCGGCCAGACGGACCAGGCCAAGAACACGCTGCGTCCCTCGGACGAGACGATCCGCTCGAAGGTGGTCCCCGCGCTCAAGGAAGCGCTCGAGAAGGAACGCAGCAACGACATCGTGACCGGCGCGCTGATCGCGCTGGGCAAGATCGGCGACGAGAAGAGCGAGGACGGCAAGTCCGAGTTCGAGCCGATCCTGGCCAAGTTCCTGGCCGACGCGAACCAGGAGATCGCCGAGACGGCGGGTGTCGCGCTGGGGATCCTGGCCAACGAGGCCTCGATCGCGAAGCTCAAGGACCTCGCCCTCGACACGACCGCGGGCCGCAAGCTCGTCGGCGGCGGCACCGAGGTCAAGTACCGCACGCGCGCCTTCGCGACGTACGGCCTGGGCCTGATCGGCGCGCGCACCGGCAAGAACGAGGTGCGCCAGGAAATCGCCCGCATACTCATCGACATCCTGCAGAAGCCCGACACGAGCACGCGCGACATCAAGGTCGCGGCCGTCATCGCGCTCGGCCTGACGCCGATCGACGTGGATCCGAGCGAGAACCCGGAAGGCGCCAGCAACGACGCCTCGCGGCAGGCTCAGATCAAGTACCTGCGCCGCTTCTACCAGGACCAGCAGAACCACTACATCCTGCGCGCTCACGCCCCCACGGCGATGGCGCGACTCCTGACGGGCGCCCCGGGTGACCTGCGCGACACGGTCGCGAAGCTGCTACTCGAAGCGCTCGACAAGAACTCGAAGGAGAAGGACGAAGTCCGCCAGAGCTGCGTGCTCGCGCTGGGCATGATCGGCGATTCGGACATGGACAAGGTCGACGGCGACATCCGCGCGGCTCTGAAGCGGATGTCCGACGAAGGCGACCAGCAGTCCAAGAACTTCACGAACATCGCCATGGCTCAGGTCGGCGGACGCCCCGGCAAGGGCGCGGACAACGACAAGGGCCAGAAGGAAGCGCGCGAGTTCCTCCTGAACCAGCTCCAGAAGGGCAAGGGCCACATGAAGCCGTGGGCCGGCATCGGCGTCGGCGTCATGGAGAGCGGGCTCACGAAGGCCGAGGTTCCGGCCACGTCCGCATCGGGGACCGCCAAGGAAACTCTGCGCAAGGCGCTCGAGGAAGCCGTCAGCCCGGAACAGGTCGGCGCGTTCTCGATCGGTCTCGGCATCGCCGGAGACGTCGAAGGCAAGAAGCTCCTCTCGGAGAAGCTGGCCAAGACGTCCGAGCCGAACGCGCGCGGCTACATCACGATCGGTCTCGGCCTCATGGACGCCCGCGACTCGATCAAGGACATCCAGGCGATCGTGAAGGACTCGAAGTACAAGCCCGACCTGCTCAAGTCCGCGGCCATCGGCCTCGGCCTCCTGGGCGACAAGGAGCTCGTGCCCGACCTGTGCACGATGCTGGGCGAAGCCAAGGGCCTCTCGTCGCAGGCAGCCATCGCCGCGGCGCTGGGCTTCATCGGCGACAGCCGCTCGATCGATCCGCTCGTCGCGATGCTGAAGAAGAAGGACATCACGGACTCGGCGCGCGGCTTCGCCGCCGTGGCGCTCGGGATCGTGGCCGACAAGGAGCTCCTGCCCTGGAACTCCAAGATCTCCACGAACATCAACTACCGTGCGAACACGACGACCCTGACCGGCGACAACGGGACGGGCATCCTCGACATTCTCTAACGGCGAAGCGGAGCGGAGCCCACCAGCAGCTTCCGGCTTCTGGATCGTTTCCCTCACGCCCCCTTCGACTCCCCCACAGCGGCCCGCCCGGATCCTCATCCGGGCGGGCCGCCGCCGTTCCAGGCCGCCCGAACCGATCCCCTACCGAGTGGGATCGCAACCCCGCCCCGCGCCTCCGGTAGACTCGGATTGCGACCTGGCCAGCGCACTCCCTCGCATGCCGTTCCTCCTCCGCGTCGCGATCCTGGCCCTCGTCCTCCTGATCGCGGCTCTCGCCCTGACTCCCGAAGCCCGCGCGCACGGCGGCACCTACCGCGGCCCGGGCGCGGGCCTCGGCCCCGGTGCGGCCGGGCCGGGCGTCCCGACCGGGCCCGGTCCTGGCGGCGGAGCCTCGCCCTCGACCGGCGGCAGCGCAGCGGCCGACCTGACCGGTTGGCAACTGTGGTGGGGCCTGAATCGCGAACCGTACCTGGCCTTGCGCACCGTGCTCGCGCAGGGGGGCGCGGGGAACCGCACCACGGGCAGCCGCGAGGCGCCCGCCGGACCCGCGGGACGCCCCACCGATGCTCAGGTGCGCGAGCGGATCGTCCCGGCGCTCCTCGCCGCGCTGCGGCAGGAGCGCAATCCCGACATCGCGACCGCGGCGCTGCTCGCGCTCGCGAAGTGCGGCCCGCGGCTCGAGCCTGCCGCGAAGACCGAGGTTGCCACCGCGCTGCGCGCGCGCCTCGGCGACGCGAACCAGGAGGTGACTGAGACTGCCGCGATCGCGCTGGGCGTCCTGGCGCGCGCCGGGGATCTCGCCCTGCTGGGTGACCTCCTGGCCGACGCCTCTCCTGGTCGCGCGGCCTGCGGCAAGGAGCTCGTGCCCACACGCACGCGCGCCTACGCGGCGTATGCGCTCGGCATCGCTGGGGAGCGCATCGACAACGAGGACACCCGGCGTTGGATCGTGCACCGGCTCGTCGGTGCCCTCGGCGAGCCCGATGCGGCGCAGCGCGACGTGCCGGTCGCGGCCCTGGTCGCCCTGGGCCTCGTGCCTCTGGTGTCGCACGCGCCCGCGCCGAACGGCGACGGCGAGCTCGCGCCCACGAGTTCCTCCGCCGGCCTCTACGACCACGTCGCGGACTGGTTCGCGGATCCGGGTCGCGACACCCAGGTTCGCGCCTACGCGCCGGTGACGCTCGCCCGCCTGGCCAACCGCGCGGGAGAGGAGCGGCGGGCTGCGTGCGTCGGGATCCTCGCACGCGCCCTGGAAACGGGTTCCAGCGAGTCCGCCGTCGTGCGGCAGAGCTGCGTCCTGGGCCTCGGCCTCGTCGCGGACGGCGATGGCGACGCGCACGACGTCCGCGCGCGCGCGCTGCTGAAGCTCGCGTCGACGGAGGGCGATCGCCTGGCTCGGCGCTTCGCCTGGATCTCGCTCGCGAAGGTCGGCGCGCGACGCGGCACGGAAGGCCGCACCGCGCTGGGCGAGACGCGGCCGTACCTCGCGGGACTCCTGGCGCGCGGCTCCACGCCCGAGCGACCGTGGCTCAGTCTGGCGCTCGGCGTGGGCGAACGGGCGACGCTGGATTCCGGCGGCACCGCGTCGAGCGGGGTCCACGACGCGCTGCGGAAGGCGATCGCGGAGCACACGAGTCCGGGCGAGGCCGGCGCGCACTTCCTGGGCTTCGCGCTGTCGGGTGCGCCAGCCGCGGGCGCCGTGCTGCTCGAGCGCGTCCTGGAGCTCGCGGACGACGATGCGCGGGCCGACGGCTGCCTCGCGCTCGGGCTCGCGCGCACGACCGCGGCGATCGAACCGCTGCGCCGCATCGTGCTGGAGTCGCGCTACAAGCCGCGGCTGCTGCGCGAGGCCTCGATCGCGCTGGGCCTGCTCGGCGACCGCAGTCTGACGCCGCAGCTGGTCGAGATGTTGCGCGACTCGCGCGGACTGTCCGCGTTGTCCGCGGTGGCGACCGCGCTGGGGTTCATCGGGGACGAGCGCGCCGTGGAACCGCTCCTGGCCATCGCCGCGGACTCGGCGCGGGACGCGTCGGCGCGCGCGTTCGCCATCGTCGCGCTGGGCATCCTGGGCGATCCGGCTCCGATGCCGTGGAACACGCCCATCGCGCTCGACGTGAACTGGTGGCTCCCGCCCGCGACGCTCTTCGATCCGGCTACGGGGACGGGCGTCCTCGATCTCCTGTGAGCGCGAGTCCGGCGAAGATCGCGAGCAGGAGCAGCGCTCCGCCACCCACGACCGCGTAGGCCAGCGAGTTCCCGCGGTCACGCGCCGCGAGCGTGCGCTCGATCGCGGCGAGTTCCGTGCGGTAGCCCTCCGCGGCACGCGCGATGTCCGTTCCCCCGCGGTCGGCGCGCGCGTCGAGCGCAGACAGAGCGGTCCGCGTCCGCGCGGCATCGCGCACGGTGAGAGCGATGAAGGCTTCGCGTTCCTCGAGCCAGGCGGACCCCACGCCCGAGCGCCGTGCCTCCTGCGCGACGCGCAGGGCTCCGTCCAGATCGCCGGCATGGTGACGCACGTACAGGAGACCCTCCGCACGGCGGGCGGGATCCCGATCCGCCTCCGCTGCGCTCAGCGCCTCGGCGAAGCGGCCTTCGCGCGCCAGCGCGATCGCGCCGTCGCGATCGGACGACGGACAGAGCCATGGACCGCAGGCCAGCATCGCCGTGACGAGTTGGATCATGGCGACCCCACTCGGGCTCGATCCACCGATTCCCGCTGCAGCGCCTCGATCGGATTGCGATCGTCGTCGAGCGGCGCGCGCGCGGGGACGTCGAACCAGCGCGAGGCTCCCTCGAGGGACATGGCCGACGCGAGGTTCGCGAGCGGGCCGCGGGTCGGAATCCATCCCCCATCGCGCGGATCCGGAGGTTCGCCACCGGCGCGCGCGTAGAGGGCGATGTTGCGCGAGAAGGGAACTCGCACGGCCAGCACGCGCTGCTGGAATCCGGCGGCCATCGTGCGCGCCAGCGCATCGAGCACGGGGTCTTCGAGGCCGAACCCGCCCACGTTCACGACCATCCACCCTCCGCTCGCGAGGAGCGCCGCGGCTTCCGCGAAGAACTCGACGCTGGCGAGCTGCGGGGGGATCTCCATCTGGTTCTGGTACGCGTCGAGGACGACCTGGTCGAATCGCTGCGGCACGAGATGGAGCGCGGCACGCGCATCGACGTCGGACGCGACGATCCGGTCCCGACGACCCGCGGGTGCGAGGTCGAGCCAGGCGCGGCCCAGCTCGACGACGCCCGGGTCGATCTCGATGCCGGTCGACTCGAGTGTCGTGCCCTCGGGCAGCGCGCCTTCGAGGACGCGCCACGCCGTGCCCGCTCCGAGTCCGAGGACGAGCACGCGCCAGGGACCGGGGCGGAGGTCCCACCAGGCCGGCAGCGCGAACGCGTTGTAGTAGTAGCCGTCGGGGAGGATGCCGGCCGCCGGTTGCCAGACCGACTGGAACGAGCCCAGGCTCTCGTTGACTTGGAGTTGGCGCATGCGCGCCGCGCCTTCCCCGACCTCGACCACACGGACCGACTGGTACTGGGTCTCGCGCGTGGCGAGCAGTTGTTCTCCGACGGCGAGGCTCGGCGGCACGAGACGCGCGAGGCCGAGAGCTCCAGCCAACGCGCAGACACCGACCGCCGCGGGGGCGCGCGCGCGCGCGGCGAGGAGGAACGGCAAGCCGAGACCGCCCAGGACCGCTCCGGCGCCGAGATAGGTCGCGCTGAGGCCCGCGTGCGGGACGAACAGGTAGGTCGTCGCGAACGTGCCGACGAGACTGCCGAGCGTCCCCGCGCACAGGACGCGGCCGGTCGCCGCGCCGGCGGTCAGGGCGCGCGCGCGTTGCACGCACTCCGCGACGAGGGGCGCAATCGTGCCCAGCGCGAAGGCCGGCGGTGCGAACAGGAGGAGCGCCGACGCGAGGCTCCCCCAGCGCAGAGCCGGACCGGCTTCCTCGAGGGTCAGACCCTCGGGCAGGAAGAGGCGCGCGCAGGGCCGCGCCAGAGCAGGCAGCCAGGCGGTCGCGACTCCGTCGGCGATCAGGGCCAAGCCCAGCACCCGTCGCGGATCCGGTCGTGCGCTCGCCCGTGCTCCGAACAGATAGCCGAGGGAGAGCGCCACGAGCACCACGCCGATGACGTTCGTCCAGACCGCGCTGCTCGTGCCGTACCACGGCGCCAGCAGGCGTACGGCCGCGAGTTCCACGGTCATGGTCGCGGCTCCGGCCGCGAAGGCCACGAGCGTGAGCCAGGTCACCGAACGCGGGGTCACGGTCTGGGCCTCCGACACGGTCGAACCTTCACGGGAGAGGACTTCGATGCCAGGTCGCGGTCCAGCGAGCCGAGCGCCTGGAATCGCGAGTGCTTGCGAGGGCAAGCCGCGGCGACGCCCACCGCGGGCCGCCGCGTCCCCGCGCGCCCGGTAGCGCGCCGCGCGCGCCCACCTACTGCGACTTCTGCTTGGGCTTCGGCGGCAGGTCGAACTCCATGCTCGCCACGTAGAACTTGCCCGGATCGGAGCGGGAATTGAGCACGAGGTCCAGCGTGCGCTGCAGGTTGCGCGGAACCGTGCGCTCGTTCGCCGTGCCGTTCGCGATGACCTTGACGGGCTTGTCCAGGTCCACGAGGACGTCGTTGAAGTACACGGTGAACTTGGGCACTCCCTCGCCCTCGACGGTGATCGTGTTCGTCGCGCGATCGACCTTCGCCTTGAGGTTGGGCGTCCCCTGCCCATCGCTCGGGCGCACTTCGAGCCAATAGGCGCGGTTCGGCGCCGGCGAGCCCACGTAGAGCACGACCTCGTTCGGGTTCGCCACGCGCGCGTGGCTCTGCATCCACGACCACACGTCCGATTCCTTGCCCTCGGCCTGGATCGTGGCGTTGTCGTAGCCGAGCGCCTTGAGCTTGTCCGCGAGCTCGGTCGCCTTGCCGCCCGCGCCGGCGAAGAAGGACGGCAGGTTGCGCAGGTTCTCCGCCACGACGGTTCCTGCATCGCCCGAGCGGCCGATCACTCCCGCGAACCGATCGGGGAAGACGGCCCCGTAGGCCAGGGCCAACTCGACTCCCCGCCCGCGACCGGCCAGGTACACGCGGTCGAAATCGACGGCGTAGTTGCGGATCGCGCGGCTGTAGAGGAACCCCACGTTCCCCATCCCGGTTTCCTTCGCCTGCGTGATGCCCTCGAGCAACTCCTTGGCATCCGCCGGGGTCGGGACCGCGATCAGGATCGCCGCCTCGCGGATCTGCGGGTCGATCCAGTGTTCGGTGAGGTGATCCGTCGGCTTCTCCCCCACGTCGGGGATGCACAGGATCAGCGGGTAGCTCTTCTTCGTGTCGTACTTCGCCGGCACCCAGACGGCGAAGTTGAACTTCGTCTTCTTGTCCCAGTACGCGTCCTCGGTCGCGGCATCGACCTTGCCCTTGGCCGCGCTGGGCTTCTTGTCGTAGTCGAACGAGGACCACAGGACCTTGCCCATCTCGCCCGGCAGGGAGAGCGGATCGCGCTTGAGGCGCTTCGAGATCTTCTCGAGCTCCTTGCCGACCTCCTCGAGCGCCTTGTCGATGCCCGTGGACTTGTTCCGGGCTTCGATGTAGCCCGTGAACCGCTTGCCGACGGCGTCGTACTCGCCGGCCTTGAAGAGCTCGTCGCCGGGGAAGGCCAGGGCGGGGGCAGCCAGGAGGGCTGCTGCGAGGAGAATGCGCGTGCGTGCGATCATGAGTCTCCGTAGCGTCGGTGCGGGGTCGGGTTTCAGCGTACCGGAGCGCCGCTCCCGGGAGGAGTGCCTCTGGACGCGGAACCCGGTGTCTCGGCCAGGCACGCCAGGGCCCACAGGGCCCCGGGGACGCCCCGAGCCGTCTCGTCTTCGACCCACGCGCGCGCCAGGATCCGCGCGCGGCGGTGTTCGCCGCTCGCGAGCAGCAGGCGCGCCGTCAGGATCGCCGCGTCCGGATCGGCCAGTGCCAGCGCGGCGCCGAGCGCGGCCCGCGCGGCGAGCTCGTCGCCCCGCGCCAGGGCGATCCGTGCTCCCACCAGGTGGGACCGGGCCTCGTCGGGGCCCTCGCGGGCAGCCGCGGCGCGCGCGCGCCACGCGGGCTCGTACTCCGCGGCGCGCCCCGCTTGGGCCATCGACCAGGCACAGAGTTCGAAGCGTGCGGGCGTGGGCTCGAGCGCGTCGATGCGCGCGGCGAGCGCCGCGGCTCCAGCGGCGTCGGCCGCGGCGAGCTCCTCGCGCACCTGGACTTCGGCCGTCGAGATCCGCGCGGCCCGGTCGGCCGCGAGTTCCTCGTCGAGCGCGAGGAGCATGGCCTCGGATCGCGTCGAACCCGGGGGCAGCGCGCGCGCCGCGAACCAGGTCTCGGACGGGATCCAGGCGAGGGCGACGCGCGGCGGATCCACGGCTGCCGGTTCGCGACCCTCCTGGAT
>JAPLOF010000052.1 GCA_026692665.1 Planctomycetota bacterium | reverse complement strand
GGCGGAGTTGTGCCTGGCTCCGTACCTCCTACCGCACGGATCGCGTAGCCTTGTCGCGCCTTGAAGCCCTCCATCGTCCTCGACGGCACGTCCCTCACGCTCTCCGACCTCGAACCCCTCGTGCGCGGTGCGGACGTCGCCTTGTCCGTCGCGCCGTCGGCGATGGCCGCCGTGCAGCGTGCGCGGGAGATCGTCGAGCGCCATGTCGCGCGCGGCGACGTCGTCTACGGCCTCACGACCGGTTTCGGGAAGCTCAAGAACGTCGCGATCCCGGCCGCGGATCTGGCCCAGCTGCAGACGAACCTCGTGCTGTCGCACTGCTGCGGGATCGGCGATCCGATGCCGGCGGAGGAGGTGCGCATCGCGCAGGTCCTGCGCCTGAACGGGCTCGTCCGCGGGCACTCGGGCGTATCGCCGCAGCTCGTCGAGACGCTCGTGCGGCTCTTCACGAAGGGCTTCGTGCCCGTGGTCCCGCGCCAAGGGTCGGTCGGCGCCAGCGGAGACCTGGCGCCGCTCGCGCACATGGCGGCCGCTTACCTCGGCCACGGCGATGCGTACGTCGGCGGGAAGCGGATGAGCGCGCGCGACGCGCTGCGACAGGTCGGCGAGGAGCCGGTGCGCCTGTCGGCCAAGGAAGGCCTGGCGCTGATCAACGGCACGGAGGTCATCAAGGCGATCGGCACGTGCGCGGTGATCCGCGCGACGAACGTCGCGAAGAGCGCCGATGCGATCGCCGCCCTCTCCATCGAGGCCCTCTTGGGTTCGCTGAAGCCCTTCGCCGACCGGATCGCGGACCTGAAAGGCCACGCCGGCCATCGGCGCGTGGCGCGCAACGTGCGCGCGTGCCTCGCCGACTCCCAGGTCCTGGCGTCGCACACCGACTGCGACCGCGTGCAGGATCCGTACTCGCTGCGCTGCGTGCCGCAGATCCACGGCGCGTTCCACGCGGCGCTCGAGCACGTGCGCGGCGTCATCGCGACCGAGCTCACGTCGGTGACGGACAACCCGCTCGTCTTCCCCGACACGGGCGAGGTCGTCAGCGCCGGCCAGTTCCACGGCCAGCCGCTCTCGATCCCGCTCGACTACCTGGGGATCGCGCTGGCGACGATCGGCAACGTCTCCGAGCGCCGCATCGAGCAGCTCGTGAACCCCGACCTCTCGCACCTGCCGGCGTTCCTGACTCCGAAACCCGGACTCAACTCCGGGATGATGATCGTGCAGGTCGCGGCCGCGGCGCTGGCCAGCGAGAACAAGCCGCTCGCGCACCCCGCTTCGGTGGACACGATTCCGACCAGCGCGAACCAGGAAGACCACGTGTCGATGGGCGTGACCGCCGCGCGCAAGGCGCTGTCGATCTGCGCGAACGTCGAAGCGATCCTGGCGCTCGAATGGCTGTGCGCCGGACAGGCGCGCGAGTTCCACAAGGAGCTGCGTGCGGGCAAGGGCGCGGAGGCGGCGCACGCCTGCCTGCGCACGCGGGTGACGCCCCTCGGAGAAGATCGCTGGATGCACGCCGACATCCAGTCCGCGATCCTGCTCTTGCGGGAAGGCAAACTCGTCGCGGCCGTCGAAGCCGCGGTTGGGCCTCTCCAGGCCTGAGGACACCTCCATGAAGCTCGTCTCGTTCCTCGCTTTCCCGGCCGTGGTCCTGCTCGTCGCCGCGTGCTCGTCGCCCGACCGCAACCGGCCCGAGCTCGCGCGCTCCGAGGTCGTCGTCCTGATGCACCAGCCGGCGGATCAGCTCGCGGGGCGCGTATGCGGCATCCTGCATGGCGGGGTCGTGGGCTCGCCGGCCGACCGCGCGGGCGGGTGCACCAGCCGGGAGCACGCCGCGGGGCACCACGCGGACGGGACGGCGCACATCTCCCTGATCGCCGATCCGCGCACGAACTCGCTCGTGGTGACGGCGCCGCCCGGCCACGACGAGGAGTTCGCGCGCGCGATCGCGCTCGTGCACCAGCTGGACCAGCCGGCGACGGCGGCGAATTGAGTGCTGTGTCGAGGCGGCTTGCCAACGTGATTGTGCTCGGACTGCTTCCGGGCTGCGCGCTGATGACCGGCCGCTACGAGAGCCATGCGGTGCGTCTCGAGCACGCGACCGGGCGCCAAGTCTGCGACGCGCTCGAGCAGGTGTTCGGTCCCACGGACTATCGGTGCGGCATGGATCGATCGGTGCGCGATCCCGATCTCCCGCCGAACGTGGGAGTGGATGCTTCCGACGCGCCGATGATCGTCGTCTGGGTCGAGGGGGGGGGCGGCGACGACCTGGAGCGTGCGCTGAAGATCGTCCGGGCAGTCGATGATGCGGCGAGCGACGAGTGGGGCCGGCGAATCGGGAGCGATGGTGGGAGCGATGGTGGGTCCATTCGCACGATTCTGCCAGCACAGACGGACCTTCCCGATGGAGCGGCGACCCTCGTCCTTCTGCACGCGGACGCGCGCGACGTCGCGCGACTCCTGAACGACCTCGTCGAGAAGGGCTACTGGAAAGCACGGTCGCGCAGCTGCGTCCTCTACGCGCCACCCGAGGTGATCGAGGTTCCGCGACCATCGTTCTTGGCGTGGGACGCGCGCACGCTCGTGGTGCTCGAAGCGAGCCGCGACGAAGCGTACCTGCCGCAAGTGCGCGAGCTCGTGGAGCGCGTGGACGTCCCGTCCGACGGCGAGTGATCAGGGCGCAGTCGTCGCACGGGGCACGACCTGCGGCATCGGGCCGGCTGCCCCTCGAATCTCGCTCGGACCGGCGCAGGCACGATTGCGGGGACGCTCCTGGTCGGGTCGCAGGCAGGTGACCATCCACGACAAGCCGATCGGGAAATGTGCGCGGAATCGAAGTCCCCGGCCCAGCGCCGCGCCGGGAGATCCTCGCGGATCTCGGCCCGGTGCGCGCGCTCGCCCGTCGCGTCGAGCCGCGGCGATACACGCGAATCGCTCGGCTGCGTGAGTCCGTCGAAGGCACCTGAGTCGGCTCGGAGGGCGGTTCGGGAGTTCGGCGCGGGCTGCGTTTCCTCCCGAATCAAGTTCGGCGGTGGACCGGCGATCAGGGCGTCGTTGGCGCGCCCCGCAGCCGGCGCAGGATCGGCGCGGCCGCGCCGCGGATCTCGGTCAGTCCGAGGCACGCGCCGGTCGCGACGAAGCCCGCGATGCATCCCGCCGACACGACGGCGCCGCGCACCGCCGATCCGATGGTCGTGCTGGCCTCGGGCAGTGCGCGCGCCAGCGCCAGCCCGATTCCGAGCGCGACGGCGAAGCTCGTCAGGGCGCGCGCGGTGAACGGGATCAAGCCCGCCGGCCTCTCCGCGCCCTCGCGGTTCAGGCGCCGAGCGAGGCTTGCGTACAGGACGACCGCGTGCAGCGTGATCGCCAACGCGCTCGTCGCGGCGAGGCCCGCGATGCCGAAGCGCTCGCGCGCGATCCCGTACACCGGCCACGCCGCCAGCGCGACCGCGGTGCCGAGCAGGGCCGGCGTCCACGTGTTCCCGACGGCGTAGAAGCCGCGCGAGAGGAGCGGTTGCGCGGCCCAGGCCGCGAGACCGATCGCGCACAGGGACAGCGCGTCGGCCACGGCCGCGATCTCGCCCGGATCCAGCCGTGTACGGCCGTACACGAGCGCCGCGAGGTCGACTCCGGCGGTCACCAGGACCGCCTGCGCCACGAGCGCGAGCAGCGCGACGCTGCGCAGCGCTCGGGAAAGCTGTGCGCGCAACTCCGTGTGTCGCGCCTCCGCCGCGAGCCGCGCGAGCAGGGGATAGGCGGCAAGGCCCGCCGCCATCCCGAACATGCCGATCGGGACGCGCAGCAGAGCTTTCGCGTATCCGAGCGTCGCGGCTGCGCCCGTTGCCAGGATCGTGCCCTCGGCGCGCAGGAACCAGTCGTCCGCGACCACGATCGAGAAGCCAGCCATGATCGGCAGAGAGCGCAGGAACCAGGCGCGCAGGTCGCTGCCGCGCGGCTCGATCCGCGGCATCCAGCGGAATCCGAGGCGCAGGCTCGCGACGAGCGGCATGAGGAACGGGCCCGCGAACGCCCCGACGAGGACGCCCCAGGCGAATCCCTCCGGCGTGCCGGATGCGAGTCCGCACGCGACGATCGCCAGGTTGTAGACGACGGGGGCGACGGCGGGGACCAGGTGCCTGTCGCGGGCGAGCAGCGCCGCCGAGAAGACCGCGCCCAGCACATGGAAGATCTGCGCCGGCAGGAGGATGCGCGACAGACGCGCCAGCTCGGCGTGCTGCGCGTCGTCGAAGCCTGGCGCAGCGACGCGCACGAGCCACGGCATCGCGAACCACGCCATCGCGCACAGGACCGAGAGCGCGATGCCGACCGCGTTCGCGATCGTGGCGATGGAGCGCCACGCGTCGCGGTCCGCTTCCGCGGGGTGATCGACTCGCGCAGCAGCGAGCCCCGGCTCGTCGAGCCGGGCGGTTCCGCGCGCACGCCGCGCCGCCTGCAGCGGCACGAGCACCACCGCCATCGCGCCGCCGGCCAGCAGGTAGTTGAGGAAGTCCGGCACGGTGAACGCCGCCTGGTACAGGTCCGCGCTGTCGCCGATCCCGAGGGTGCGGCCGAGCGCAGCCTCGCGCACGAGTCCGACGAGTCGCGAGAGCAGGATGCTCGCGCTCCAGATCGCGGTCGCGGCGAGCAGGCGTTGCTTCATCGCGAGCGAGTGTGGCGAGTCGCGGAGGTCGCCTCAATGGCGGGGAATCCGTCCTCTTCGACGAGGAGCCGCGCCGGGCATTCCCGAGTCCGATCTCCACGGGGGCACGGATCCACGCCGTCGCGACGACCCGGTTTCACGGGCGTTCGGTGCGCTGAGCCCGGCTATCCTGTTCTCGTTCCACCGCAATCTCGACCCAGCCATGAGCCGAACCACCGCCGTGCCCGCCTCGTCCCTCGATCCCGCCTCGATCCCCACCGGCCCGCAGCGTGCGCCGCGCGGAACGCAGCGCACGTGCCAGACGTGGGCCGCGGAGGCTGCGCTGCGGATGCTCATGAACAACCTCGATCCCGAGGTGGCCGAGGATCCCGCGAACCTCGTCGTGTACGGCGGCAGCGGGAAGGCGGCGCGCGACTGGCCGAGCTTCCAGGCGATCGTCGCGGCGCTGCGACGCCTCGCGCCCGACGAGACGCTGCTCGTGCAGTCGGGCAAGCCGGTCGGCATCTTCCGCACGACGAAGGCCTCGCCGCGCGTCCTGATCGCGAACAGCAACCTCGTCGGTCACTGGGCCACGTGGGAGCACTTCCGCGAGCTCGAGGCCGAGAACAAGATGATGTACGGCCAGATGACGGCCGGCTCGTGGATCTACATCGGCACGCAGGGGATCCTGCAGGGGACGTACGAGACGTTCGCCGCGTCGGCCGCGAAGCTGTTCGGCGGCAGCCTGAGGAACCGGCTCGTCGTCACGGGCGGACTGGGCGGCATGGGCGGCGCGCAGCCGCTCGCGGCCACCATGAACGACGGTACGTTCCTCGCGGCGGACGTGGACCGCGCGCGGATCCAGAAGCGGCTCGACACGCGCTACCTGGACGTGTGCATCGACGACCTGGATCGCGCGATCGACCAGGCCGTCCAGTGGAAGCGCGAGGGGGTCGCGAAGTCCATCGGCGTTCCGTGCAACGCCGTGGACCTGCTGGAGCGGCTGATCGCGCGCAAGATCACGCCCGACGTCCTGACCGACCAGACCAGCGCGCACGATCCTCTGGGTGGATACGTGCCGAATCGGATGGCGTACGAAGCCGCGCTGCGCCTGCGCACTGCGGATCCCAAGGCCTACGAGCGCGAGTCGTTCCGCACGATGATCGACCACGTGAAGGCGATGCTCGCGCTCCAGGAGCGCGGCGCGGACACGTTCGACTACGGGAACAACCTGCGCGGCCACGCCAAGCAGGCCGGCTTCGCCGGCGCCTTCGGCTTCGAGGGTTTCGTGCCGAAGTACGTGCGGCCGCTCTTCTGCGAGGGCAAGGGTCCGTTCCGCTGGGTCGCGCTGTCGGGCGATCCCAAGGACATCGCGGAGACCGATCGCATCGTGGCCGAGCTCTTCCCGCACGACCGCGCTCTGCTGCGCTGGCTGAAGATGGCGGGCGAGCGCGTCGCGTTCCAAGGTCTGCCCGCGCGCATCGGCTGCCTGGGCGACGGCGAACGCGCGAAGGCCGGCGTCGCGTTCAACGAGGCCGTCCGGACGGGCCGCGTCTCCGCGCCGATCGTGATCGGACGCGACCACCTCGACTGCGGCTCGGTCGCGAGCCCGAACCGCGAGACGGAGGCGATGAAGGACGGCACCGATGCCGTGGCCGACTGGCCGATCCTGAACGCTCTCGTGAACACGGCGGCCGGCGCCTCGTGGGTCAGCTTCCACCACGGCGGCGGCGTCGGCATCGGCTACAGCCTGCACGCCGGCCAGGTCACGGTCGCCGACGGAACGCCCGAGGCGGGCGCCGCGATCGAGCGTGTTCTGACCTGCGATCCGGGCATGGGCGTGATCCGGCACGTCGACGCGGGCTACGACATCGCCGTGCGTACTGCGCACGAGCGCGGAATCGACGTGCCGGGTCTACGCTGACTTGCGATCGCCCGCGAGCGCGTCGTCGAGTCCGACCAGCGGACAGAGCAGTTCCGCGGTGATCCCGCTGAAGATCCCGCGCATCCAAGGGCGCGCACGGGAACCGTCGATCTCGACCGTGCCGTCCTCGTGCAGTCGACCGACGGTGTTGGCCGGATGGTCGAGCGCGACCGTGCACTTGCACAGCCGTCCGTCGGAGCGCACGACGTGGCTGTTGCCCTTCGCGGCGTAGCAGATTCTCGGCGAGGACGTCCCGCCGGCGCCACGAACGTGTTCTGGTTCGGTGTCGCCGTGCGCGTGCCTTTGCAGGTCGTCGAACCGCCGCGCGTCCTCCTCCGTGCGCAGGATGGGCAGCTCGCCGTCGTTGGCCCCGCCGTAACGCATCAGCTTCTTCAGGAAGATCGAGAAGCGCCGGTCCGTGCCGAACTCGGCCTTGATGCGGTCCACGAAGCCGAAGAGCGACTCGAGGTTCTCGCTGTCGACGTGGATGCGCAGGATGACGTGGAACTCACGGGGAGAGTTGCGCATGGCGAGGACGTTGCGCCAGATCCGAGCAAACGTCCCCTTGCCGTCCATCCGCTTCCGCTTGCGGTCGTGCATCTCCTCGGGTCCGTCGAAGGAGATCTGGTACTCGTCCACTCCGAGACCGACGAGTTCGTCGAAGACGGCGGCATCGAGCTTCCACGCGTTCGTCGTCATGCTGGCCTGCGCGATCAGGCTTGGATGCGTCCGAGTCAGTGCGCGCACGTGCTCGTGGACATCGCGGACGACGTCGAGGGCGAGGAGCGGTTCGCCTCCGAACCAGGCCACGCTCAAGGAGTCGAGTCCGGGAGCGCGCGCAGTCATGAGGTTCTTGATGCCGCGCACGACGCCTGGACTCATCCGCCCCAGCGCGAAATCCTCGTAGCAGTACGTGCAGCGGAAGTTGCACGCCTCGGTGGGCATGAGGGTCAACTCGAGGTGTCGATTCGAAAGGGCGCGCACGAGCACTTCGTCGGGGGCGAGCATGTTGTTCTCCTGCTAATCGATGGCCATGGGAATGCGTCCAGGATCGTCTGAGAACCGCGTCACGGACTGGTCCCGCGCAAGGCGCGGCGCGCCGCGGTTCAGGATCCTGTGGGGACACAGACTGGTTCGCCGTGCCCCGAGCGGTCTCGGACCTGATCGTCAGCGACCGCCGTGCTCCCGGTCTTCGTCGCGCAGTCCCTCCCACTGCTCGGCCCAGCGGCGCGAGTCCACGACGCGCAGTGTGCACTCGCACATCGACATGGGGCAGTTGCGGTAGTTCAAGGGCACGGGCCTGGGCATTGGCGTGGGCTGGATCGTCAGGCACTCCAGATAGTTCGGAAGAGCAGCCTGCGCGGGTGCGGCGGCGTCGATGCGCATCGTGATGCTCCCCTGGTTCTGGAGCAGGTACACGATGCGGTGAGCCAGCTCCGCGTCCTCGATGAGCATGTGTCCGTGCTTGTCGAAGCGGACTTCGAATTTGTCGCGTGCCATGATGTTCCTTTCGTTCCTGGGGTCGTTCGCTCAGCGGATCCGGAGCGGCTCGCCAGCCGCGACGAAACCAGCCCAATGCCATGGATGCGTGTCGATGCGCGCCGCGCGGCGGCGCGAGAGCTCGGCGTGCTTCGCTTCGTGCAGCGCGCGCGCCACGGTCGTGCCGCCACGCGCGAGCCGCGCGTGGAAGTCCGTCATGATCGTGCGCGCCGTCTCGTCGGCGACCGGCCAGGAGCTCGCGACCACGGCGCGCGCGCCGGCCATCAGGAATGCTCGGCGCAAGCCGAAGATCCCTTCGCCGCTCTGGACTTCGCCCGCACCGCTGTCGCAGGCCGAGAGGATCGCCAGGTCGAGGCCGCCGAGATCGAGCGCCAGAACGTCCTCGTCCAGGAACAGACCGTCGTCGGACGGGTTCGCGCCGCCGCGCGCGTTGGCGCCGGCGAGGGCCAGGCCAGAGCCTCCGAGGAGGCGCCGCGACAGCTCGAGCCGTAGCTGCGGTGCGGCTGGCTCCAGGGCCGTCCCCGCGAGGCCGCGCGTGCCTTGCTCGCCCGAGCTGCCGGTGGAGAATCCGTGGGTCGCGATGTGGAGGATGCCCACGCCCCGCAGCGCTTCGCGCAGCGCGGGCTCGGTGGCTTCCGCGCCCACGAGCACCTGGACACCTGCGTTGTTCCGGGCCCAGAGGTCCGCGACGTCCCGCGCCTCCTCCGCCGCCTTGGGCAGCGGGGCGAACACACCGCGCGGAGAACGCGATGTCGAACCGGGCTCCGCCGCGGAAACGGCTCCGAAATCCGGGCCGCCAACGGCCAGGATCCGCCACCCGGCTGCTTCCGGCACCGGGCCCTTCTCGTGCGCGGCGATCAGGTCGCGCTCGGCGCCGAGCACCTGGATCGGCGGCGCGGTCTCGATCAGGTATTCCGTGTCGCCGACGGGCAGTCCGGCGAAGTCGAGCAGGAGCAGCGCGCCATCGGGGACGATGTCGACTTCGGTCGCGTCCCCGAGCGTGGCTGCGACCGGATCCCACACGCGTGCGCGCAACGCCCCGGCCGCCTCGCGCAGCGCCTCCTCGGATCCCGCGTACCGCGCCAGCGCGCAGGCGGGCGCGGCGAGCGCGTCGATCGCCACGGCCGAACCGAGGTCGAAGGCCAGCGGTTCGTCCGATCCAGCGGGGAGCACGAACGCGACGTACGCGTCGGGCCGCGTGCAGCGCACGTAGGCTACGACCGCGGAGCCGGAGGACCGTGCGCGAGCGACCGCGGCGATTCCCGTCGCACCTGCAGGCAGCGTGGCCGACGGTCTGGCCGGCATGTCCAGCGCGGCGGCGCGCCCGCGGCGCACGCTCTCGAACACGGCCGCGCGCGCGGCGACGAGCGCGTCCCAGGCTGCCGAAGCGCGGGTGGCCGGCGCCTCCGTGGCCAGGACCACGGCGAGAGGAAGCCCGGGTGTCAGCTCGGTCGCGTAGCCCAGAGCGTCGCGCTCGTCGAGGTGCGGCGTGCTCGCATCGAGGTGGCGTCGCACGATCGCCGCGGCTTCGAGCGTGGCGGCGAACGCAGCGTCACTGCGGCCTGCGGCGCTCGCGGCCTCGGCGTAGGACGCCAGCGTGCGTGCGGTGTCTGGATGCGCGTCGCCCACGATCCGCCGCTGGATCGCGACGGCGCGCTCGAGGAGATCGGCGCCCTCACCCGACTCGCAAGGGCTCCCGGACGCGGCCGCCGCGAGCCCGAGGTCGGTCAGGAGGTCGACCGCCGCGCTCGATTCGAGGGCGTTCTCGGGCTCCAACGTGGCCAGGGCCTCGCGCCACACGGACACGGCACGCTCTCGCTCTCCCAGGCGCCACGCGACGTGTCCCAGGAGTTCCAGTGGTCCGGCGCGCTCCAAGGCCGAAGTGTTCGTGCCACGATCCAGGACCCCGAGCGCGCGCTGCACGAGCGGCTCCGCCGTCGCGGCGTCGCCAGCGCGCAGCGCGGAGATCGCCAACGCCTGCAGGGGAGTGCGCAGGGCCGGAGCGTAAGGCCCGCCTGTCCCCTCGATCCAGTCGATCGACTCGTGTTGGAGGCGATCCGCGGCATCGCCATCGCCGAGTTCCTCGCGCACCTGGGCGAGCAGCATGAGAGTGCGGCCGAACAGAGGGGAGTTCTCGGCCCGGCGCAGTTCGAGAGCCTCTTCGAAGTCGCGCGCGGCCGCCGGCAGGTCGCCGAGCCGCTGTCGGTAGACACCCAGATTGTGCAGTGCGAGCGCGATGCGCGGATGCCCGGGTCGGAGCCGCGAGCGAAACGCCGTGAGCGCCTGCGTGCCGAGCTCGACCGCCCGCCGGTCGTCGTCCTCCATGTGCGCGAGGTTGGCCTCGCGCAACCGGCGGAATGCGGCGCGCGGATCGAGGGGATCGAGCACACGGTCCTGGATACCGGCCGCCTCGCCGAGGAGTGCTCGGGCACGCGTTCGATCGCCGCGATCCGAGGCGCACTCCGCCAGGTAGACCAGGACGTCCGCGCGCTCGGCGTCCGCGGGCTCGCCGACGATCGCGCAGGCCGCGAGCGACTCGGCGAGGGCGGCCTCCGATTCCTCGTTTTCGCTGCGCATGAGGCGTAGTGCGCCGAGGTCGAAGAACGCGCTGACCACACGTCGATTGTCCCCGGAGGAGCGCGCCGCCTGCGCGGCGCAGAGCGCGTCCTCCAGCGCGAGAGGTTCGTGCGCGCGCACCAGCAGACGCAGCGCGCGCGAGCGGAGCTGACGCCAGTTCGGCCGCTCCTCCTCCGCGCACGCGGCGAGCTCACTCTCGATCGTGGCGAGGGCCTGTTCGAAGCGCGCGTCTTCGATCCACTCCGCGACTTGCACGAGTTCGGGCGTCGACTCCGGGCCACGGGAGTTCCGGACCGGATCCTGATTCAGGCGCACGGATGCCGGGATCGCGCTGGCACAGGACGGTGCGAGCGCAATCGACGCGGCGAGGAGGAACACCGCGCGGGACGGCGGGAGGAGCGGGGGCAGGGGCACGTTCGGGGCGCCGCGCGGGAAGTGCGGCGCCGGGGTGAACAGACCCCTGTGAGGCTAGCGCGAATGCCGGATCCCTGGGTTCCGAGGTTCCAAATCCCCGGCGGGGCGGCACCGGGGGCGTTCAGCGCACGTCGAAGTCGAACGGCAGGCGTGCCACGACGCCGCTCGTGCCGGCCAGACGTCGCGCGTGCTCGAACACGGCGAGGGCCTCGGAGAGCGCGCCGAGCTTCCGGCCGTCGTCCCCGACGAGGGCGCGCGTGAGCGGCTCCCGTTCGTTGGCGATCAATTCCTCGAGGATCTCGTCGAGGAGCTTCTGGTCGCGACGCTCGTAGCGGACCGGGGCGTCGGCGCCGAGCCGGGCCTTCTCGCGCGCGATGGCGATCGCGCGGTCGAGGTCGCCGATCTCGTCCACGAGCCCGAGTTCCTTGCCGCGCATTCCCGACCACACGCGCCCCTGGGCGATCTCGTGC
Source organism: Planctomycetota bacterium (assembly GCA_026692665.1). Taxonomy (GTDB): domain Bacteria; phylum Planctomycetota; class UBA1135; order UBA1135; genus JAEUHZ01. The sequence continues at coordinate 48,348 of JAPLOF010000052.1, read as the reverse complement.
ACGCGTTCGCGCGTCATCCCGCGACCTTCGGCGACGAGGCCCAGGAATCGGTCGTAGATCCGGTCGACGAGCGCCTGGACGCGCGCGAGCTGCGCGTCGTCCTTACGGTGCCAGATCGACTGGAAGCCGCTCAACGGGCTCGTGCGGACCGTCTCGGCGCGCAGGCCGTGCTCCTCGGCGAGCTTCTCGATGTTCGGGAGCATCCCGAAGACGCCGATCGAGCCGGTCAGGGTCTCGGGCTGCGCGACGATCGCGTCGGCGTTGGCGGAGATCCAGTAGCCGCCGGAAGCGGCGAGGCGGCCCATCGAGACGACGACGGGCTTCCCCGCCGCCTTGAGGGCCAGCACTTCCGAGCGGATCACGTCGGACGCCGTCGCGCTGCCACCCGGGGAGTCGACGCGCATGACGACCGCCTTCACGTGCTCGTCTTCGCGGGCCGCGCGCAGCCGGCGGGCGAGGTCGTCGCCGCCGATGCCCTCGGAGCTCTCGCCGTCGACGATCTCGCCCTCGGCCACGATCACCTGGATCCCGTCGCCCTTCTTCCCGTTCTTCCAGACGGCCCGCGCGTAGTCCTGCAGTGCGACCTGCGGCACGTCCTTCTTCGCGCCCACGCCGGCGACTTCCTTCAGGCGCGCGAGCATGTCGCCGAACGGCGCGGCCTTCGTGACGATGCCGAGCTCGATCGCCTGATCGGGCGTGAGCCAGCCCTTCTCGCGCGAAACGGCCTGCAACTTGGCCACGTCGAGCCCCTTGGCGGACGCGATCTCGCCGTACATCGTCGATTGGACGTCGGCGAGGATCGCCTCCATCTGCTCCTTGTTCTCGGCGCTCATGCGGCCCAACAGGAACGGCTCGACGGCCGACTTGTACTTGCCGACGCGCGTGACCTGGACCTCGATCCCGTACTTCTTCAGCATGTCCCCGAAGTAGGGGATGTCGGCCGAGAAGCCGTCGAAGATCACGACGTCGAGGGGCTCCATCCAGGTCTCGTCGGCCGCGGAAGCGAACCAGATCGCCTTCTCGTCCATCGACGCGTAGTAGGCGAAGACCGGCTTCTTCGCCGCGCGCACCTCGGCCAGCGCGTCGCGCGCCGCGGCCAGCGCCGACATGGAACCGCTGAGGCCGCCGTGCAGGAGGACGCCCTTCACGCGGTCGTCCTGGGCCGCGTGGCGCAGCGCGCTGGCGAGCTCGTAGGCCGGGACGGTCGACACCATCGCGCCTTGCAGCAGGGCCATCGGATTCGCCTCACCGCCGCGCTCGCTGACGGCTTCGGAGAGGTCCACGGTCAGGATCGAGCCGCGCTCGACCGTCCGCTCCGATCCCGAGGCCGCGGCGGCGACCAGCCCGAAGCCGAGCAGCACGACGATCGCCGTGGCGATGAGGAAGGCCAGGAGGAAGGCCAACGTGATCTGGAGGACGGTTTTCATCGGAGGATCGGCGCGCGAGGACGATGCGGGGTGCGGGGGAGACAGGAGAATCGGGAGCGCGCGCTACGGCAAGCGTGCGGAGGCATTCTGCACGCGCCGAAGGATTCTCCAACGTGCGCGGCCATTTCCCCGGCGGCGCTCAAGGCCCACAGCAGGCATCGCCGCCGCGCCAGGCACCCAAGACGTCCAGCCGGGTGACCTGTTCGAGCCGCCGGTGCACGAGCCTCTCGTGCCAGCCGTCCGCCTGCTCGACGGCGATGACGACTTCGAACGGCGGCCAACCGGAGCGGCCGCAAGCACGCTCCTCGACGCGGATGCGCCGGGAATCCGCGAGCGCCGCGGCCTCGCACACCCAGGCGGCGATCCGCGTCCGGGCGTCTGTCGGCATCGAGCCGGTCATGTCCGGGCCGAGGATACCGCCGGGTCGCTCCGGGACCGGTCACCCGATGGACGGAACCACGGCCGGCTCCGGTCTCCGCCGCGGGCCCGGGCCTCACCCGTTCCGTGGGCGAGCGGATGGAGCGGCTCAGCGCCTCTCGTACTGCCAGTTCCGCGACTTGCCCTGCGCGAGCCACGCGATCGCGGTCCGGATCCGCCGCGCGCGGGTCTCCGCGCGCTTCGCGTCGCCGACCCACTCCAGGTACTCGCTCCGGTGGGAAGGTGCGAAGGCCTCGAAGGTCGAGCGTGCCTGAGCGTTCTTCGCGAGCGCCGCGGCGAACTCCGGGTGCATGGACACCGGCTTCTTGCGCGCGGTCTTGGTGCGCGGCGCGCGCACGCCGTCCTCGTTCAGCTGGCGAGCCTGCTTCGTGGCGCGTATCAGCGTGGCCCGCGACGGCAGGTCTTGGATCGAACGGAGGCAGCCGAAGGAACCCATCGCCTCCGCGGCACGCGGGTCCGCGCCGAGGATCAACTCGTGCTTCCAGAATCCGAAGCTACAGTGCGCCTTGAAGGCGGCCATGCCGCACAAGATGCCGTGGTACTCGAACGAGGGCATGCCCCACTTGATCGTCTCGACGACGCCCGGGCCGCTCGCGTGCACGACCTCGCGCAGGTGGGCGAGGATCGGCCGCGCGAACTCGGGTGACTTCGCGATGTAGGCATCGACGCGCGGGTCACGCACCGCGGTGGAAGAGGCCGCGCGCTTCGGACTCGTACTGCGCGACTTCGAGGACGGCGACTTCTTGCGAGCGGCTGTGCGTGGCGATCCCATGCGGCGAAGGTACCCGGGGGGAGTCGGGCCTTGGAAGATGGCTTGCCGCGCTTCGTGCCCGAAGACCCGGGCGCGCGCCATGCGCGCTTCGCGGCGCCCGCGGACAGTCCCCGAAATGGACGCGGCCCCGTCCCGTGCGGGACGAGGCCGGCCCGTTCCATCCCAGGATCTCAGTTCGCCGGCGTGAACACGCGATCGAAGACCCAGTTCGCGACTTCATTGCCCTGCTCGATCCCTTCGACCTTGTCGAAGTTCCAGTGGATGCCCAGGTAGATGCGGCTCTGGCCGTTCTCTTCCTCGGCCTGGCTGAAGTTCGGGAACGTGCGCGGCACGTAGGGCCGGGGTTGTCCCTGGTTGTCGAGGGTGACGCCGTTGTACTCGTCGGACACGAACGTGAACGCGACGTCGTCGGTTCCGTAGAAGCGGCGCAGCGTCTGGAACAGCGCTCCGCCGAACGTGGCGTGTCCGGACGGATACGCGGGGAAGGGCGGCGTGAAGTTCGGGCCCGTCAAGTTGCTCGCGGGCGCGCCGAGCGGCAGGAAGCTCGCGTCACCGACCGTGGCTGCGTTGCCGTCGCCGAGGCCCGAGGGACCGGTGCCCACGTCGGACTCGCGGATCCCGGTGATCGGGCGCCAGAACTGGTAGTAGTACTTCGACTCCCAGGCCGCGATGCCGGCGTCGGCCATCGAGAGGTTCACGAGCGCCAGGAGGCGCGCGAGCTCGATGCCCGTCGTCCCTTCCTGGGCCGCGATCTGCGCCGCGATCTGGTTGTACAGGCGCGGCGGAGCGCACAGGCTCGGCGTCCCGTCGTAGGCCCAGAAGATGCCGGCGAACGTCTCGTCCTCGCTGCGCAGGGTCGGCGTGGTGTCGCCGTCCCCGCCGAGCACGAGGACCTCGTTGAACGCCAGCGCGTACTCCGCGCTGTCGAGCGCGGGCGGCGGGACGATGCGGAACTGGTCGGCACTGTTCATCGCGAACGGCGCGACCTCGCTCCAGCGGGCGCCGAGCGCGCGCGTGCTGCCCGTGACGGGATCCGGACGCCACTTGCCCGGGGCGTTGCTCGGGAAGAAGTCGACGCCGACCGTGGGCTCGGGATGATTCGAGCCGTCGTTCGCGCGCAGGTCGAGGATCGCGTCCGCAGCCGCCGCGCCGAGCGTGATGCCGCGCGTCTTGGCGTCTCCCGCCGGCACGGCGGCGAGCTCGTCGGTCAGCTTCTGGTCGAGCCGCGCCGACTGCGACGGATAGAGCGCCAGCAAGGTGTCGTGCGACGCCTGAGCCACGGCGGCGCGCTTCGACGTGGGCTCCGCGACCGGCGGGAGACCGACGTAGCTGTCGTACCCGCCCTCCACGGCGTTGACGGCCTCGAACACCGCGACATGGACGATGGCCATCGCGCGCGCCGAGCGGCACGGACCCACCTGCTCTCCGAAGACGTGATCGGCGTCCGTGGGCTGGTGGTCGAGACCCGCGCAGTCGACCGCGGTCTGGTTCCAGTACAGGACGGTTGCGGTCGCGTTCTCCGGCGCGGCGGTCGTCGAGCTGGAGCCGCCGCTGCAGGCGGTGAGCGCGGCGAGCGTGAGGGCCGGCGCGGCGAGCGCGACGAATCGTGAGAAGCGATCGGAGCGGGTACGGTCTGCAGGTGCGACGTGGGCTTGGTCGAGCATTGCGGTAGCGAGCGGTGGTTGCGGCGAGTTCAACCAGCATCCGGAGCCCGCGAGAACGGACGATCGGATCCTGACTGGGAATCGTGCACCAGGATCGGCCACCCGGCGTCCGGATTCGGACCATGCATCCGACGCGGGCCCCGTAGCCCGTACGGTCCTCGAGGCGTGCTGGAACACTCTGCGTGGGACCGGGAAAGGAACTCCCGTTCCCGTCGAGGAATCTCGACGCCCTCGCGGCCCTCGCGCTCGCGCGCCGTTCCTACTTCTCGATCCCGATGGACGACCAGGCCACGAGGTCCTCGCCCAGGATCGAGTCGAGTCCGGGGCGAACCCGCACGATCAACGTGAGCCCCGCGCGGCCCGCGATCGGGACGTCGAGCTCGAGGAAGCCGCGGTCGGCGCTCTGGTGCCGTGGATCCAACTGGCGCAGGAAGAGCTTCTCTTCGCGACCCTCTGCATCCCGGGCGATCACCGCGATCCCGAGCCCCTTGTACGTGCCATGGCGCCAGGTGGACTCCGGCACGCAGAAGCGCGCGTGGAGCCGGCGATCCTCCGCGGGCAGGTCGAACTGCAGCTCGAAGGGGGCCTGGGTGACCAGCACGTCCTCGTTCTCGATGATCGACGGATAGGGCGCTTCGTCCCCGCGGACCAGCGTCGGAGTCGTCCGCAGCGCGCCGTGCTCCACGGTCATCGTCCGCGCCCGGGGCTGCGGGCTGGGCGACGGGACCCTCGCCCCCTCGTAGGCCGCGAGGTCCACGGGGCGCGGGCACCATTCCGATCCGTCCAGGATCTGCAAGTGGTACGTCCCCTCGAACCCGTCGCGGACCTCGGGGCTGGCGAGCAATCGGAACCCGGTCACGCGCCTTCCGCCGAGGCCCAGGAAGAACTGCTCGGCCGCGCCCGTCCCGTCGATGTGCGGCGACAGCAGGAATCCCGCGCGGGCCATGCTGGGCTCGAAGCGATAGGTGCGGTTCGTGCCGTCCTCGAACTCGACCTGCACGTCGACGAGCGGCGCGCGCAGCAGGAACTGGCGCAGCTTGCCCGCGCTGGAGAGTTGCAGGTCGAGCTTCGCCACGAGCGCCGGCGCTGCGATTCCCGAGACGTCGACGAGCGCGTCGAACACGACGTCGCGTTCGAGGAGGACCTTCTCCACCGGCGGGGTGGGGCGCGGCGCGTGCTTCAGGAGGAGAGTCTCCTTCTCCTGGTGGACGAGGGCGTAGTCGCGCGCCAGGACGAGCTGTGCCAGGCCGTCCTCCAGCCCCGGCAGCCGCTTGTCGAGCGTCCGGTGGCGGTAGAGGACGAACTCGGGCGCCTGCTGCCCGCGCAGGTAGCCGGCATTCAGCTCCTCGAGCTCGGGCGTGTAGGCCACGTAGCTCTGGATCGCCGGGCGCTGCCGGAAGTCGAAGCCGTTGAGCAGCGGGATGCCTTGATCGAAGAAGAAGTGGTCGACACGCGCCGACCCGACCACGGCTCGCGTGCGCGGCAGGTCCCACTCGCCGGCGGAGACGTCGCGCAGGCTCGCCAGACGTTCCTCGCGTTCGCCCAGCGTGGTCAGCTGGTCCAGGTTCTCTTGCAGGCGGGCGATCGTGGCGAGGAGAGGCTTGCTCGGGACGACTTGCGGATTCCCGTACAGTCGCGCCATGGAAGCCAGCGCGAGGAAAGCGCAGGCGATCCGCAGCCCGACGAGCGGCGGCCGCACGAAGGGGGTGAGAGCGCCCGGCTCGCGCGCCGGGAGGAGGAACCAGGGCGCCACGGCGACGAAGGAGAAGAACGTGATCGCGTTCGGCCCGTGTCGCGTGAAGCCCGCCTTGAAGGCGACGAACGTCCCGAACGCGAAGAGCGCGGATCCCAGCCAGCGGATGCCGTCGCGCGGCCGATCCAGCGCGGACAGCAGGGCGATCGCGCCCGCGATCCCGAGGAGCACGGAGGCTTCTGACTCATCCTCGGGCGGACCCTCGGTGCTCATCGCCTGGTTGTGGCCGCTCGCGATCCACAGGCTCGTCCGGATCCAGGCCGGGATGTTCCAGGGGCGTTGTCCGGCGAGCATCCAACAGGCGACGAAGACGGCAGCGGCCAGCGCCACGGTCCCGGCGGCGTCCGTCCAGCGGCCGCGCAGCCGGCGCGCGAGCGCGATCCCGGCGACGAAGACGCCGAAGAGCACGAACGACGTGAACTTGTTCAGCGCGATCAGCGACATCGCGCCGAAGACGATGGCGGTCGCGGCGAAGCCGGCGCCGGGCGTGGCGAGCAACCACAGGCCCGACCCCGCGATCGCGAGGAAATAGAGGCTGTCGAAGCCCGGCGATGCGGCGAACAACGCCAGGACATAGGCGGACTTCTCGATGGGGCCGGACAGGCGACGCACGATCAGCAGGAATCCGAGGGCCAGGAGCGACTTGAAGGCCACCTCCCACCACAGGACCTTCCACCAATAGAGCTCGGGCAAGTAGGTCCCGCGCGCGAAGTAGCCCAGGGGCCCGAACGTGAACACGACGTCCCGACCCCACTGATCCCCGCGGACGAGGGCGTTGCCGATGATCTGCTGCCACCCGTCGTCGAGGTTGTCGGATGCCGTGGGCGAGGGGCCGCTGAAGCTCGCGAGCACGAAGAGCGCGGCGAGGAGGAGCAGGCCCAAGCCGGCCTGGTCGACGCGCACTCCGCGGGCGCGAGCCCTGCGCCAGGCGGCGCGGATGCCCGCCGTTCCCAGCGTGAACCAGGCGTGCAGCGCGCTCGCCGTCACGGTTCCGAGCGCGTCGAACACTCCGGCTTCGCCCAGCGTGAGACGTGCGTGCCACGGGTGGCCCCACAGCACCGCCTGGATGGCGTCGGCCGGGACCGTGCGGCCGCGCGCGCGCCGCAGGACGAGGATCGCGCCCGCGCCGCACAGCGCGAAGACGGCGACGACGGCCTTGTGGATCGCGCCGCGATTCCCTTCCGCTCCCGTGAGGTACCAGCCGATCCCCGCCAGCACGAGGAGCACGGACCAGACGAACAGCGGCGCGACGGCCGCGGTCATCCACCAGCGCAGGTAATTCGGCATCCACTTCCACATGCGGAAGCGGCTCGTGCCGGCGCTGCGGTCCTGCCACGAGCTGGCCACTTCGCCGACGCCGAGGCCGGCGTTGTGGGCCTTCGTGGTCAGCTCGAGCGCGATCTCGAACCCGGCCTTGCTCTCGACCTTCGTCGAGGCCAGGAACGAGCTCGAATACGCGCGGAAATTGCTCGTGACGTCGTGCGTGCCGATGCCGGCCAACGCGCGCAGGATCAGCCCCGCCCAGCGCGAGAACGTGCGCTTCAGGAGCGGTCCGCCCGTCTGCGATCCGCCCGGCATGTAGCGCGAGCCCGCGACGACGGCGAGTCCCTCCTGGCGCATCTTCTCCGCCAGCACGGGGATCCGGTCGGGCGGATCCGAGAGGTCCGCCATCGTCGTGACGACGACGTCGCCGGTCGCCGCGGCGAAGCCGGCGCGGATCGCGTTCGCGGCGCCCTTGCCGATGTCGTTCTTGACCAGCCGCACCGTGGGCGGCTGGTCCGGCATCGCCGCGATCGCGGGCAGCGTCGTGTCGGCGTCGAAGTCGTAGCAGACGAGGATCTCGTGCTCGAGATCCTTCAGCGCGGCCCACAGGCCGCGCAACGAGGTCTGGATGTTCTCCGCCTCGTTGTAGACGGGCAGAACGACGCTGATCCGCCTCGTCGACATGGGGTCACGAGGCGTGCCTCAGATCCGACCCGCTTCGACCTGCTCCTTCACCCAGGGCACGACCTCGTCGAGGATCTGCTCCAGCGAGGTGGTGGCCTCGAAGCCCAGGAGCTTCTTCGACTTCGTCACGTCCGGAACGCGGCGCTGCACGTCGTAGTCGAAGGCCTGATCCGAAGTGATGCGGAACGGCTTCTTCGTGCCGTGGATCTTCTTCCAGATCAGCTCGGCGAGCTCCAGGACGGTCGTCGAGCGCGCGGTCGAGATGTTGAAGTCCTCGTTCATGGCCTTCGGGTGCTCGATGCACACGCGGATGCCCTTGGCGAGGTCGCCGCCGTACGTGTAGTGACGAATCTGGTCGCCGCTGCCGAGGATGTGCAGCGGGTCCTGGCCTTTCAGGACCTTCTGCACGAGGTCCGGTACGACGTGGCTCATCGCGAGCTTGACGTTGCCCGACCACACCTCGTGCTCGCCCAGCGCGCGGCCTTCGCCGATTCCGACGCAGTTGAACGGGCGCACGATCGTGTAGGGCAGTTGGTACTGCTCCCACGCGCCGCGCGCGAAGTACTCGGTCGCCAGCTTCTGGAAACCGTACGTCGAGAGCGGCGGGGGAGAGCGCAACTGCGCGCCCTCCGGCGACGGGAACTCGGTCGTCGACTCGTACACCATCGACGACGAGAGGACCGTGACCTTCTTCAGGTTGCCCTTCTTCTTCCAGGCCGCGATCGCGGCGTCGAACGACGACGCCGTGATGCGCTCGTTCTCGGCGATCAGGTCGTAGGCGTACTTGTGGAAGTAACTGATGCCGCCGATCATCGCCGCGCACACGACGAAGTGGTCGCAGCCGTCGAGGAGCTTGGCGACGAGCTGCGTGTCCTTCACGTCGCCCTCGACGAGCTTGTACCGCGGGTGCGAGTCGTAGGACTTCGACACGCGGCCGTACTTGCCGAAGTTGTCGATGCCCACCACCTCGTGTCCGGCTTCCAGGAGCTCGGCGCACAGGTAGCCCGCGATGAAACCGTTCGAACCGGTGACCAGAGTCTTCACAGGATGCTCATTCCCGTCTTGGTGATGTTCCAGACGTCGACGACCTGCTTGTCGCCGAAGTCGTAGGTCTTGTAGGGGGTGTGCGGCGCGCCGATGAACACGATGCTGGCGCGTTTCACGGCTTCGTCGATCGGCGTGAACGACGGGTGCTCCATGTACGGGTCGGAGCACAGCACGTGGCGCGCTTCGACTTCGAGGCTCTTCTTGAGCTTGAACGACAGCGAGTCGCGCGGGTCGTCCGAGTCGCCCTTGAACGTCATGCCCAGGATGGCGACCGTGCGGTCGCGCAGGTCCCAGCGCTGCGACGCGCGGCGCACGATGTAGTTGGGCAGCCCTTCGTTCACGAGCATCGCCGCGTGGCCGAGGAAGAACGCGTTCTGGTTGAAGCAGCTGAGCTGCATCGTGTCCTTGAACAGGCACGGGCCCGCGGCGAAACCGGGCTTCGGGAAGCCCTTGGCGCGCGGATAGCGCTCGGTCATCGCGCGGTGGACGTCGTAGAAGTCGACGCCGTAGTCGTTCGCGATCATGTAGAACTGGTTGGCGACCGCGAACTGGATGTAGCGGAACGTGTTGTTGTAGAGCTTCGCCAGTTCCGCCCCGAGCGGCGGCAGCACGATGACCGTGTCGGTCAGGAGCTTGAACAGCTCCGACGCGCGCTCCTCGGCGCGCTTCGTGACTCCGGAAACGATCTGCGGCAGGGCCGCGATCTCCTCGAGGGCCACGCCCTCGGCCACGCGCTCGGGGCAGAAGGCGACGTCGATCTTGAGGCCCTCGCGCTCCAAGGTGCGCGCGACCCGGTCCGTCGTCCCGGGATAGACGGTGCTGCGCAGGACGAGCAGCTGCCCGTCACGCAGGTGCGTGCTGTCGGCCTCGATCAGGTCCTTGTAGACGTCGAAGCGCGGGTTCAGGTGCTCGTCGAGCGGGGTGCCGACGACCGTGACGACCACGTCCGCCTCGCGGATCACGCCCGGATCCGTCGTGCAGCGGAAGTTGCCCGACTTCAGGACCTTGGGCAGGAGCTCGTCGGCCCCGTTGTCCAGGAACGGCATCCGGCCCGCGTTCGTCTCGGCGACCTTCCGGGCGTCGAGGTCCATGGCCACGACCTTCTTGCCGGCCTTGGCGAAGGACATGCCGAGAGGCAGGCCGACGTGGCCGCAGCCACCGATGATGACGATGTCGGTCATGGAAGAGGGGGGACGCTGTGGGGAGGTGGCTGCCCGGAAATGAAGGCGAACAGCATAACGTCCCCCCCGATGGGTCGGGCGGCCAGTTCCGGCCAGGAATTCCGAGGGGCCGGGGGGGCGCTGCTGCCCCACGGGAACCGCAGGGCGGTGCGTCAGCGCAGGTTGCGCACCCGTGCGTTGGCCACACGCACCTCCATCTCGAGCCCCTCGTGCAGTTGCCAGGCGAACCGTCCCGCGCCGTGCCGCGCGTCGTGCACGTCGGTCAGGACCCGGCCGTTGACCTCGATGACGTGCCGATCGCCCACGACGCGCACGAAGTAGTGGTTCCAACCTTCGAAGTCGACCGTGGCGCGCTGGGTGCGCGGATCGGCTTCGTGGAGCAGGCCGCGGCCGTCGCTGGCGTAGAGCGAGCCCCAGTAGAACTGCCCGATGTCGGCCTGGTAGCCGACCGGCTCGCGACCGTCGGGCTCGACGGTGGACCGGTACTGGAGGCCGCTGTTCCCTCCGCGCGTGAGCAGCACGTCGAACTCGACTTCGAAGTCGGTCGCGGTCTTTCCGGAGACCAGGTACGCCGGCGCGGCGAGGCGCGACGCACGACCGACGAGCACGCCGTCCTCCAGGGTGAACAGAGCTCCCCCGGCCCAGTCGGGCTCGAGCGCCGGACCGAACAGCGGCTCCCAGGGTTCCGTTTCGTCGCCGGCCTCGCCGTCCGATGCCAGGAACGCGAGGAGGTCGCGCACTTCCTCGTACGTGAGCGGCGCGAGCAGGCCCTCGGGCATCGGCGAGACCGTCGACACGCGTCGCGCCAGGATGTCCTCGGTCGCGATCTCCACGGCCCGGCCGTCGCTTTCGACGAGCGCGATGCCGCGCGCGTCGTCGCGGTGCGGGCGGCCCTCGTATCGCAGCCCATCGCGCGTCTCGACCACGAGCGTGCGGTACTGGTCCGAGATCGCGAGCGACGGCCGCGCGAGGGCGTCGAAGAGCTCGCCGCCGCGCAGGCGCTTCGACACCCCGCCGAGGTCCGGCCCCGACGCGCCCTTGGAGAGCTCGGCGACGAGCGCGCGCCCCCCGATGGTGTGGCAGCTCGAGCAGGTGGCGCGGGCGAAGACGCGCGCGCCCGCGGCGCTCGAGGCCGGACGCGACGCCGACTCGAGCAGGAACCGCCGCAACCGCTCGGGTTCGTACGCCGGACGCGGAGCGGGCTTCGAGGCCTCGGAAATGGCGGGAAAACGTGCTCGAACCGCGGCCTGGATCCGGCGCCAGGTCTCGTCGAAGCGGGCCGGATCCGGATCGGGCTTCGGCAGGCCGAGCCAATGAGCGAGCACGCGCAGGGCCGGCCATCCGCGCGGGTAGCCCAGCGCACGGGCCCGGTCGAGCACACGCGCCCAGATCGCGACGTCCTCCGGCGGTTCCGGCAGGGCCATGAGCGCGTCCGCGCAGGCCTTCGGGACGCCGAACTCGGGCGAGTCGAGGCCGGACACGAACCGCGGAACGTCCTGGACCCTGCCCGCGCGCGCCAACGCGATCAGCGCGAGCCCGCGCTCTTCCTCGCTGGCGCGGAGACGCTCGACCAGCCAGTCGAGCACGGGTTCGTCGCGCGATCCCGTGATCTCGGCGATGACAGCGCGGCGTGCGTCGCCGGCGACGAGGCCGGCCTGACGCTCGGAGAGCAGCGTGAATCGCGGAGCGATGTCGTCGGTGCGCACGCGCAGCTCCGCGCGCCGAGCCGGCTCGATCGACGCCACGCGGCGCAGCGCGAAAGCCAGCGCAGCCGGGGGCAATGCCTCGCACACGGAGTCGTCGCAGAGCAGCTCGGCGGTGCTCGTGGCGTCCGCGCTCGCGCGGTCCCGCATCTGCTCCAGGTAGCCGCGGAAGTTCGCGCCGCCCGTCCAGGCACGGGTCGTCTCGTACCAGGCGAGGAATCGCGCCAGGCTCTCCTTGCCCCAGCCCGTGGCCGAGGTCGCGAGCTGTGCCGCGCGGATCGCGTCGACCGGCCGCGCGGCGGTCTCGGCGCGCGCGAGGAATCGGGAGATGGCGGGTGCTCCGCCGGCATGCGCTTCGAGCTCGTCCGCGGCCCGCTGCGCGCGCTCGTCGCCCGGAGCGCGGAGTCCGTCTGGGGCGTGCGCATCGAGCACGGCGCGCAGTTCCGCGGGCGGAAACGCGCCGCGCTGCGCGGCGACGGCGAGCGCGACGAGCAGCGTCCCTGCGGCCGCGGGCTGGGCTCGTGCCAGGTCGAGCGCGCGCTCGATGTCCGGCCGCGCGAAGGGAGCCTCCGTCGCGGTCGCGAGCAGGAGGAACCCCTGCGCGGCGATCGAGGCGGAACTCGACTCCGCCATTTCGCGCCCGAGCGAGTGCCGCGCGTCCGGTTCGAGCCGCGCGAGGGCGGCTCGCACGGCCTGCGCCAGAGCGAGGTCGTCGTCGGTCAGGAGCCCCGCGAGCTGACCCGCGAATCGGGCAAGCAGGGCGGGTTGCTGCGCGAGGTCCTCGCACACGCGTCGCAGTGCGCGCTCGGCGGCCGGCGATCCGTCGCGCTGCTCGAACCAGGAGGCCTGCGGCTCTCCGACGTGCTCGGCACTGGCCGGCAAGATCTTCACCGGAGGCCTGGGCGTGGACGCCACGGCCTCCGATCCGCGCCACGCGATGCGCTGCATGGGGCCCGCGAGTCCGCGTCCGCCGCGCAGCAGGTACAAGGCGCCGTCCGGCCCGACGCACAGGTCGGTGACGGAAGCGCATCCCGGTCCATCCGCGAACTCCTCGACGCGGGCCGTGTAGCTCGCGCCGCGTGGCTCCAACTCGAACGCCAGGATCCGGCCGCGCGACCAATCGCCGCAGTAGAGCGCCTCGCGCCACCGTTCCGGGAACTGCGACGCATGTCCGAACGCGACGCCCGTGGGGGAGCCGCGCCCGGCTTCGGCCATCGCCCCGCCGCGGTCGGGACGATCCACGCTCCACACGGCGGATCCGCGCCGGAATCCGTAGTCGATGCCGAAACGGGCGTGCAGCGCGCGCACCGGCCGGTACCAGGGCAGGCCCTCGTCGTACTCCATGTCGGAATCGACGGTGAAGAGATCACCCTCGCGATCGAAGGCCAGGTCGTAGTGGTTCCTGAATCCGATCGAGTGGTAGCCCCACGCGCCGCTCGCGGGATCGATGCGCGCGACGAATCCGTACGGGATGCGCGTCGAGGAGCCGACGCCGAGCGGATCGGGGAGCGTCGGCAAGAGGTCGCCATCCAGGGCGTGCTCGAGCGTCATGCCCCCGGTCGGCGGCGTGTCGATCGAGGATTCGTTGCCGCAGGCGAGGACCAGCGCTCCGTCGGGCGCGAAGGCGAGGCCGTGCGCGCCGTGTTCGGTATGGGAAGTGAGGGGCACGAGGAGCTCCGGAGCCCCTTCGCGCTCGATGCGCCAGACCCCGGCTCGATCGCCGCGGCGCGCGACGGCAAAGGTGAGGTCCGCACGCCACGCGAGGCCCTGGCAGTCGAAGAGCTCGGCCTGGAAGACCTCGTCGCGCTCGAAGAGGCCGTCGCCGTCCTCGTCGGACAGTCGGAGGATCGGCCCCCCTTCGGCACCCACGATCGCGCGGCCCTGACCGTCGAAACACAGGGCGAGGAACGAGCCCTCGCGGACCGAGGCGCGCTCGAAGGCGAAGCCCGGGGGCACGCTCGTTCGAACCGTTTCCTCGGGCGCTTGGCCGCGAAGGCTCGAACCGCCGAGGCCGGCGGCGAGGAACGGTAGGACGGCGATCCACATGCGCGCGGCAGGATCCTCCGGATGGCGCGCGCGCGACGCAACCCCCGACGTGGGGCGATCGGCTCCGCGATCGCGGGATTCCGTCGAGCGTGGCTGGACACCCGCTCGTCATCAGGTGACCATACGGTCACATGAAGGCCGCAACCCAACCGGTCGAGTCGCTCTCGAACGGGGTCTGGCGGGCGCTGGCCGACCCGACGCGGCGGCGCATCCTCGACCTCCTGCGCGCGGAGCCGCGCACGACGGGCGATTTGGCCGCGCGCTTCGACATGACGCGCTTCGCGGTCATGAAGCACCTCGAAGTGCTCGTCGATGCCGGGCTCGTGCTCGTCGAACGGCGCGGACGCGAGCGTTGGAATCACCTGAATCCCGTGCCGATCCGCGAGCTCTACCGCCGCTGGATCCGCCCCTTCGACGCGGCCCCCGCCGACGCGTTGCTGCGGATCAAGAAGGCGGCGGAGCGCGAGGACGACTGAGATGGCGGCTGCGAAGAGGACCTTCGAGGTCCACGAGATCCTGCAGGAAGTTCGCATCGGCGCGCCGCCCGAGCGCGTGTGGAACGCACTCGTACGGGAGACGAGTTCGTGGTGGCACTCCGAGTTCTACGTCGGCGGCGAACCGCGCAGCTTCCACATCGAGGCCTGGATCGGCGGCCGGATGTGGGAGGACGGCGGCGGAGGACAGGGGCTCTTGTGGGGCACGGTGATCGGCGTGCGCACGGCCGAGTTCCTGCAGGTCAGCGGCGTCCTCGACGCGCCGTTCGGCGGACCCGCGAGCCTCCTCACCACCTGGCGGCTCGAGGCTCGCGACGGCGGGACCGTCCTGCGCTTCCAGCAGACGACCTGGGGCGCGGCCGGCGCCGGCACGAACGCGAGCCTCGACGCCGGTTGGCGTTTCCTGTTCGAGCGCTGCCTGAAGGAGTGGGTCGAGGCGGGCCGACGGGTCACGGATCCGGCGCCGACCTGCTGATCAGCGCCGGTTCCTCATCACGTGCAGCTCGATCGGCAGGAAGCGGCAGCGGATCGTCTCCTGGTACTCGAGGCCCGGCTCCTTCGCGACGAGCGCGCGCACCGCGTCGCCCTTCACGAAGAGCGTGTTCATCGCCAGGTAGACCTGGACCGGGTTCTGGCGCTCGGCGACGGCCTTCAGGAAGGGGCGGACGACCTGCATGCCGTCCTCGCCGCCGTCCCACTGCGCGGGGCGCGACTCGATGCCGAGGTCCTTGCCCGCGGACGTGGTGATGTAGGGCGGGTTGAACGTCACGACGTCGAAGGGGACCTTGACGTTCGTGAAGAAGCTCGAGTCGATGACCTCGATGGGCGCCTTGTTCAGCGCGATGTTCTTGCGCGTCGACGCGGCGAGTTCGGGGTTGACGTCCACGCACGTGACCTTGCAGCCCGTCTTCTTCCACAGCGACAGGCCGATGACTCCGAACGACCCGGTACCCAGGTCGCACAGGTGGTTCTTCGGCCCGATGCGCTTCGCGACCTCGCGCACCACGACGTGCGTCGAGATGTCGAAGTAGTAGTCCTTCGGGCCCAGCGCCGGGAAGTCGATGCCGAACAGGCGCTTCGCGATGAACTTCGAGCTGTACACCTTCATGGCGACAGCTTGGACGAGGGACATTCCGGCCATGCTCGATAGCTCCTTGTGCGACGCGGTCGTCGGCGGGTTCAGTAGCCGGACTTCCTGAGCAGGAACGAACCGATCACGAGCGCGTCCATGCCGGTTCCCATGTAACAGCGCAACGCCTCGATGGGGCGGCTGACGATCGGCTCGTTGCGGACGTTGAACGAGGTATTGAGCAGGATCGGCACGCCCGTCTTCTTGTAGCAGGCCTCGACGATGTCGAAGTAGAGCGGGTTCACGTCGCGCGAGATCGACTGCGGGCGACACGTGCCGTCCACGTGCACGACCGCCGGGATCGCGGCGGCCTTCTCGGGGCGCACCTGGAACGCCTTCATCATGTAGCGCGACACGCGCCCGTCGACGAACCAATCCTTCTCGTGGCCCTCCAGGATCACGGGCGCGAACGGCCGCCAGCCCTCGCGGAACTTCACCGTCCGGTTGACGATGTCGAGCATGTCGGGGTGCCGCGGGTCGGCGATGATGGAGCGCGCCCCGAGCGCCCGCGCGCCGAACTCGCCGCGGCCCGTGTAGAGGCCCAGCACGTTCTTCGCGATCAGGAGGTCGGCGATCCCGGAGAGGTTCGACCGGTCGATGCGCTCGTAGGGGACCTTGACGATCTTCAGGTCCTTCTCGATCTGCTCGTCGTCGAACGAAGGGCCGTAGTAGGCGTGCCGGAGCTGGAACCGCGGATCCACGCCCAGTTGGCGCGTGCGCTCCATCGCCGCTCCGAGCGCGACTCCCGCGTCGTTCGAGGCCGGCAGAACGTAGAGGTCGTCGACGACTCCGCTGTGCAGGACGGCGCCGTTCAGCTTGCAGTTCATGGCGACCCCGCCCGACATGCACAGCTTCCGGCAGCCCGTCAGGCGCACGGCCTTCTTCACGATCTCGGTCGCGCCGCGCTCGAGAATGTCCTGCGCGGCCCAGGCGATGTTCTTGTGGCGCTGGGTGATCTCGCCGTTCCTCGGGCGCGGCATGCCGAACAGTTCGACGAGCGAGTCGCTGAAGGCGTAGCCGTAGCTGTGCGGTCCGTCGATCGTGTAGCGCGCGTCGACCTGGTAGCTCTCCGCGCCCACGCGGAACACCTTCGACATCAGCGCCTGGATCTCGGGATCGGGCCCGCCGTAGGCCGCGAGGCCCATCAGCTTGCCCTCCTGGCTGTAGGTGTCGAAGCCGCAGAACTCGGTGAACGCCGCGTAGAACTCGCCCAGCGAGTTCGGGAAGCTGATCTTCTCGAGGCGCTTGATGTCGAGGCCGCGCCCGTGCCAGATCGTCGTCGACTCCGTCTCGCCGCTGCCGTCGATGATGACGATCGCGGCCTCTTCCCAGCCCGACGAGTAGAACGCGCTGGCCGCGTGAGCGCGGTGGTGCGGGACGTACGAGATCTTCGGGATGCGGCCCGGGATTCGTCCGAACCGGATGTTCTGGCGGATGAGCTTCGGCAGGAACGGCGGCGTGAACTGCAGCGTCGTCAGGATCCGGTCCTGCGTCAGGTCGACACGTCCGATCGGCGGCTCCGGAGGCCAGCCGAACCGCGTGAACGAGCCCAGTACCGAGCCGACGCCGTACTTGACGAGGTTCATCGAGTACGACCAGGGCGCGCACGGGTAGGCGATCTCGTCGACGTCCTCGAGCCCGATCTTCTCGTGCTCGAGCGCCGCGCGGATGGTCTCGACGGGGAACCCGTCGCGCTGCGACTTGATGCGGTTGACCTTCTCCTCCTCGATGAAGAAGCTCAACTTGCCGTCCGAGACGAGCGCGGCGGCGTGGTTGTAGTAGAAGGCCTGGAGGCCGAGGATCTTCATGCGCGCGACGCCGTTCGGGGGGGCGCGGAGAGCCTCCGGGCGCTCGGGATGCGCAGCCGCACGTAGGCCCGGAAGTTCCGGATTTCGGACCCGTCCCCGGGCTGGCAGGGCTGTGCAGGGTCCGTGATCACGGGCGGAGATTGCATCGGGGTTCCGGGAGGGTGTCAACCCTGCGAGCCGGTGGAATGGGCGCGCTGTGCCACGCGAAGGGTACGCGGCGCGCGTGCATGCGGTCGGGTCCGGAGGCGTGTCACCCGTCCATCGGCGTGCGGCCCGACAGGCCCGGCATCGCGCCGGGCGTCGCGTTCCGAACGCGCCCGCAGGCCGTGGGAAAATCGTTCCAGGAACGCGGTCGCGGGCTCAGTCGCCCCGTTCCCAGGGCATCGCGAAGTTCACGGTCCACGACAGCCCCAGCGAGTACGTCCCGTCGAGCTCGGCCAGGACGAGCCCGAGCGTCTGTCCGTTCTCGAACCAGCGCTCGACCATGTTGTGGAAGTTGCGTCCGTCCCACATGTGGTAGCTCGACCAGTCCTCGTCGTAGCGCACCATGAGCCCGCCGATGACGTCGAACTCGTCGTCCTGGGTGCCGTAGTACAGGCCCGCATAGGGCGAGATGGGCAGGCCGGTCCAGGCTTCGACGTCCTTGGCGAACACCGCGTTGAACGCGCTGCCCGTCGACGTGCCGATGCGGTCCGAACTCGTGCTGAAGATCAGCGCGGGCCGGTTCTCGGTCTCGTCGATCGCGCGCCACGTCGCGATCGGCCGCACATCCTCGCCGATCGGGTTCCACTCGATGCCCGCCCCGATGCTGGGCGTGATCGCATAGGAGAGCGTCGAGCGCAGCTTCGCCCGATCGGCGTCGATCTCGGGGATCCACCGGAGGCCGAGCGTCCAGCGGTTCGGAGAGTCTTCGTCCTCGGTCCCACGGACCGAGCGGCCTTCGCCGGGTCACACGGGTCACGAGGGGACGCGCGAGATCGGCTTCAGCGCGTCCTGGAGGGCGGGTGCGAGGAACGCGGCGAGGAGCAGGGCTTGCATCGGGAACATGCTCGCAGACGCGCGCCCTTTCCGCACGGGATGCGCAGCGGGGCCCCATCACGGGCTCCCGGGTCCCGCGGCGGGCCGCGAACTCCCCGTTGTCCCGTAACGCCCCCCGAGCCACCCCGATGGTCCTGTCGACGGGCGCTCCGCGCAGGGTGGAACGCGCGTCCCAAGGACCCCTCCATGCACCATCGATCCCACGCCATCCTCGTCGCCTCCATCCTCCTCGCGAGTTCCGTCCGTGCCCAGGATGCCGAGACCTTCGGCATCGAGGACACGCGCCCGCCGAACCCGGCCAAGCCGGCCTTCCAGCCCTTCAGCGCCGCGGCCGGTCTCGACCTGTCCCTCCTCCCGGTCGTGACCCTCCCCTCCGTCGACCTGAGCGCCCTCGCGGTCCAGGACTCGTTCGCCGAGTCGGGCGGCGTCGTCCCGCTGCGCACGGGCATCGTCCGCCAGGCGCGAGTGCGCGAGACCGACGGCGTCTGGACCGAACTCGGCGGCGGGCGCTGGCTCTGG
Organism: Planctomycetota bacterium; assembly: GCA_026692665.1. Lineage (GTDB taxonomy): Bacteria > Planctomycetota > UBA1135 > UBA1135 > JAEUHZ01. Next base: position 29,382 of record JAPLOF010000052.1, on the reverse strand, counting down.
GCGGCCGAAACCCGCGCGATCGACGCGATCGGCGTCCGCCTCCACTTCGCGAACTTGGACCTGCCGCGCGGCGCCCAACTCACCGCGTTCGCCCCGCGCGATCCGTCGCGCGTCGCCGGTCCGATCGAGGGCCGCGGCCCGCTCGACGCGGGCGAGACGTGGACCCCGACCTTCTTCGGCGAGCGGGCGCGCGTCGAGTACCTGGTCCAGGGCGAAGCTGGCGTGCAGCCCGCGCTGCCCTTCGCGTTGGACGAGATCCTGCACGTCTACCGCGAGCCGTCGCTGCAGCCCGAGCCCGAGGGCGCGTGCTACATCGACTCGTCGTGCGTGAGCGGGATCAGCACCGTGCGCAAGGCCGTCGGCCGCATCAACTACATCGAGAACGGCGGCGGCTACCAGTGCTCGGGTCAGCTCCTGCAGACGCAGGCCGGCGACTTCACGCCCTACTTCGAGACCGCGAACCACTGCATCTCCTCGAACGCCGTCGCCAACACGGCGGAGATCTACTGGCTGTTCCAGACCAGCTCGTGCAACGGCACGGTCCCCGGCATCGACACGGTGCCGAGCTCGACCTACTGCTCCCTCTACGCCACCGACAGCTCTTCCGACTCGACCCTGCTGGTCGTCCAGGGAGCGCTGCCCTCCGGCCTCGTGTGGGCCGGATGGACCAGCGCCGTCCAGGCGACGGGGACTTCGGGCATCGCGATCCACCATCCGCAGGGGAACGCCAAGAAGGCGAGCTCCGGCGTGTACCTCGCCAGCCTGGGCTGCAACGACACCGGTCCCGATCACTTCAGCGTGACCTGGGGTCAGGGCGGCACGGACCACGGCAGCTCCGGCGGCGGGTTCTTCAAGTCCTCCACGGACCAGTTCATCGGTCAGGTCCACTGCGGGGTCGTGTGCTCGAACACGACGCGTTTCGGCCGGTTCGCCGACTTCTACCCGCTCCTCGCGGGTGCCTTGGCGATCGGATCGGACGACTCGTTCGAGGACAACGACACGTGTGGCGGCCATCCCGACATCCTCGAGGGCACGTACAACAACCTGGTCGTCAAGGGCAACGACGAGGACTGGTACGAGATCAGCGTGCCGTCCGGCGCGAAGATCACGATCGACCTCGCGTTCACCCATGCCTGGGGTGACATCGACGCCCAGCTGTGGGTGAACTGCGGCGACGCGAGCGCCACGGACACTTCGGCCGGAATCACGAACAGCGAGAAGCTCGAGTGGCTGAACAACACGGGTTCCGCGAACACCGTGGCTTGGCGCGTGTACCTCTACAGCGACGAGCGCAACCAGTACTCGATGACGGTCTCGCTCGACCCCGAGAACGACACGTGCGCGACGGCGCAGACGATCACGGACAACGTCGTCGTCGCGGGCACGGTCGTGAACGCGACGCACTCGGTCACGGCTTCCTGCGACACCGGCACGACGTCTCGCGACGTGTGGTACCGCTACGTCGCGTCGCAGACGGGCACCCTACAAGTCCAGACCGCGGGATCCGCGCTGGACACGATCGTCACTGTGTACGACGCGTGCGGCGGCAACGAGCTCGCCTGCAACGACGATGCGTTCGGCGGATCGCCGGTCGCGTACGGCACGCTGCAGTCGTACCTCACGGTGCCGGTGATCTCCGGCAGCGACTACTACATCCGGGTCGCGGGCTACAACGGGCTCGTGGGCACGTTCCAACTGCGCGTGGACACGGACTCGGGCGCTCCGTTCTGTCTCGGTGACGGGATCTCGGCCACGAACTGCCCGTGCTCCAACACGAGCACGACCGGCCTCGAGGCCGGCTGTGTCAACTCGACGGGCAGCGCCGCCCGCCTGGCCGCGTCGGGCCTCCCGGACGTCTCCAGCGATTCCCTCGTCCTGTCGGGGATCGGCATGCCGCCGAACTCGAGCTGCCTCTACTTCCAGGGCTCGGCCAAGCAGTCGAGCGGTCTCGGCTCGGTGTTCGGCGACGGCCTGCGCTGCGCCAGCGGCACCGTCATCCGCCTGGCCACGCGGACGAACAGCGCGAGCGGGACGTCCAGCTATCCCGGCCTCTTCGACGTGCCGATCAGCGTGAAGGGCAACCTCTCGATCTTCGGCGGGACGCGCTACTACCAGTGCTGGTACCGCAACGCCTCCCTGTTCTGCACCAGCGCGACCTTCAACGTCTCGAACGGCTACCAGATCGACTGGCGTCCGTAGAACCGCGCGGTATCGCGCTCCGCGTTCGAACGGCGGGCCGCCGGACTTGGCGTCCGGCGGCCCGCTCGCTTGCCTGACCCAGCGCTCAGCTCGCGCAGGAGCCGGGACCGCGCGGATCGCCGCACGTGCCGCAGCCGCCGGGCGCCGCATGGCGCGCGGAATCGCTGGGACCCGCTTGCGCTCCGCCCCCGGCGCGGGCCGTGGCGAAGGCCGAGAACTTCTTCGCGGCGCGCACGCTCCCGCACCGCGGACACGCGACCGTTTCGTCGCCGCGGACGAGTTCCTCGAACTCCTCCCGACACTCCTCGCACACGTACTCGTGGATCGGCATTGCGGACGCGAGTCTAACCCGGCCGGTCCGCCGCCGCGCTTGACGGTCGCGGCCCGGGCGCATCGAATGGCACGCCTCATGGACGTCCATCCCACGCGCGCTCCGCGCCTCGCCCGGGGGCTCGTTGCCTTCGTGCTGGCGCTCTTCGCGCTGGGCTGGTTCGCCGACCGCGCGCACGTCGCGTTCGAGTCGCACAGCTTCTGCGCCGAGCACCAGCGGGTGGAGCACTGCGGCAAGGTGGCCGCGCACGACCACGTCCTCGGTCAGCCGGGCGATCTGCCGGGGCTGGGCGCGTCGATCCATGCGCCGGAGGGGGCGCCCGAGGAGCACGACGTCTGCTGCGTGCTCCTGGCCCGCGGCGGGGATCCGATCCCGGTTCCGCGCGCGTTCGCGGCCAGTCTTGCCGTGCCGATCGCCACGACGGCCGTGCACGCGATCCCCTGGGGAACGGCGCCCCGCGGATCGATCCCGCTCCTCGCCCTCGCTCCGAAACAGTCGCCTCCGACTGCGTGATCGTCTCCTCGCCGGGTCCGCGCGCCCTCGGGCAGCGCGGCCACCGTGCGTCCGCTCGACCGAGCGACGCTCCGCGCCCGCGCATTCGCGGCGCGCGCCGCACGACGATCCCCGGAGTTCCTCGATGTTCTCGATCCACTTTGCCCGCGACCGCGCCGCTTTCGGCGACTCGTTGCACGACTGCACGTGCGACGACGCGTTCCGCGCCCTGCTCGATCCGCACCTCGCGGCGCTCCACGCCATCGCGCGCGGCATCGTCCCGAGCCACGACCTGGCCTGCGACGCCGTGCAGGAGACGCTCCTCAGCCTGTGGCTGCAGGCCGAACCACCGGCCGACTTGCGCGGCTGGCTCGTGCGTACCGTCGTCCACAAATGCCTCCACGTCCTGCGCCGCGAGGATCGCCGCGGGCGGCACGAGGAGCGCGCGGGACTCGAGCGGTCGCTGGACTGCGTTCTGTGCGATCCGGGCCTGCCGGCTGAGGAGGACGAGCTGCGCGCGCGCCTCGACGACGCGATCGCCGACCTGTCGGACGAGCTCCGGACGACGTTCCTGCTGCGTTCGGAGAAGGGCCTCGAGTACCAGGAGATCGCGGACGCGCTCGCGATCCCGATCGGGACGGTGCGCTCGCGCCTGAAGCGCGCGCGCGAATCGCTGGCCGGGGCCCTGTAGAGGCTCTGCGGTCGTTCGCCGGCCGGCCCGGGTGCCGGCCGGGGGCCCCGCCCGGATTTCGAAGGGAATGACGCATCGGAATCGCGGCGGATGGCGGTTCTCGGGCACCATGGAAACGATGTCCACGCCCGCCGGAGGCGCCCTGCCGCCCGACCTGATGCTGGCCCACGCCGGGTCCATCCGTGCTCTCGCGATGTCCATCCTCGGGGACGAGCACGCGGCCGAGGACGTGCTGCAGGAGACCTGGCTGCGCGCGCTGAAGAAGCCGCCGCCGCGCCAGGACTCGATCGGCGGCTGGCTGCGTCGGGTCGCGGAAGGCATCGCGATCAGCCGCCTGCGCTCCGAGGGGCGGCGTCGCAACCGGGAGACGCACTGGGTCGAGGACCGCGACTGCGCGCACTCGAGCTACGACGCGACCGAACGAGCCGAAGTGCTGCGCGCCGTCGTCGACGAGGTGCTCGCGCTCGACGAGCCGTACCGCGAGGCGGTGATGCGCCGGTACTTCGAGGGGATGCCGCCGCGCGAGATCGCCGTCGCGACCGACGCGACGGTCGCGACCGTGAACAGCCGCATCCAGCGGGCGCAGGCGAAGCTGCGCGAGCGGCTCGATCGGCGGCTTTCCGACCGCTGCGGCGGGATGCGCGGGGCACTCCTGGCGCTCGTCGGCTGGCCCGAGGAAGCGGTGGCGGTCGCGACGACGGGACTGTTCACGAAGGCGCTCGCGTGGAAGCTGGCGGCGGGCGTCGTCGGCGCGGGTGCGGTCGTCGCGCTGGCGCTGTGGAGCGGTGGCGACGCCGAGCGCGCCATCCAGCCCGAGTTGCGCGAAGTCGCCAGCGCGACGGACGCGCGCACGCCGGCCCGCGGCCTCGCCGACGCCGGCGCCGCCGCCGCCGCGCGCACGCAGGTCGCGCCTACGACCGCAGTGGCTCCGATCGAGATCGGCGTGCCGCTCGAGAAGCCGACTCCGGGCAATCACGCATTCGAGCTGTGCATCGAGCCCATCGACGCGAAGGGGATCGCGGTCGCCGATTGCCGCGTGTGGCTCGGACCCGAGCCCGGTCCGCTCGCGCTCGTCGGTTCGACCGGCTGGGACGGCGCCCTGCGCCTGACCTGGCGCGGCGACGAGGCCGAAGTCGCGTTCGTCGTGCGCGCCGCGCGCGCCGGCTCGGGCAGCACGCCGCTGCGCCGCGTGCGCGTGCGCGCGGGCTCCGAGCGCGTCGTGCGCCTCGCGCTGGACGGCGCGCGCGGAGCCGACGGGGAGGTTCCCGTGCTCGGCGACCTGCCCCTCGTGAGCAACATGGTCTCGCCGCGGCCGCGGCGCGACGAGGGCCGATTCCTGCTGGATTCCGCGGGCAATGGGCTGTTCCAGGATCCGTGGCTCCTCGTCGGTCCGGAGGCGGCGAGCGCCGCGCCTTCGTTCGCGGCGCTCGAGCCGATCGTCCCGGCGACGCCGTTCGGCGTCGCCGCCGGCTGGTCCGCCGACGGGCCGCGCGCCGGCATCGAAGTGCGCGTGGTCGACGGCGCCGGCCGTCCCGTGGTGCAGGCGCCCGTCGTCTTCCGTGCCGCGGTCGGCGGCTACACCGAGATCACCGCGACGGGCGCGAACGGCATCGCGACCACGGCCGCCGCGCCGCCCGGCGCGACGCTCGTGACCGTGGGCGCGCCGGGGACGCAGTTCCCGGCCGTCACCCGCCGCTTCGAGACGACGCCGGGCGCGACGCGCACTGTCGAGATCCTGCAGCCTTTCGCGGAGTCCGCGCGCATCCGCCTCGTCGGCGCGAAAGGCGAGGCGCGTGCGGGCTGGCTCTACGAGCTGCGCGACGACGATGGCTCGACGCTCGCTCGCGGGCAATTCGACGGCGAGGGCCGCGCGGTCGTTCCGATCCCGGGCGGCTCCCCAGTCCGCTTCCTGGCGCGCGCCGACGCCACCGGTCCGGCCGTCGTCGTCGATCCGGCGCTGATCGCGCGCGGCGTCGAGCAGACGATCTTCGCGGCCTTCGATCCGCATGTGCGGTCCCTGCGCGTCGTCGTGCGCGGCGCGGGCGTCTCCAACGCCGTCGTGCGCGTGACGCGCGTGGACTCGGGCGACGCTCTGGACGCGGCGCCGGTGGACGACGTCGAGCCGGGCGAGGAGGGCGCCCTCGCGTTCCGCGTGCGGGGCCTGAGCAACGGCTCGTACCGCGTCGCCGTCGGCTCGCCGACCCGCGGCTGGTTCGACGGCGGCGAGCACGAGATCACGGGCGGACGCGGCGCGGAGGTCGTCTACGTCGAGCTCGACGCGGCGGCGCGTCTCGAGATCGCGAACGGCGACGCCACCCGCCTGCGGCTGGTCGGTCACCGCGCGGGCATGCGGATCGTGTCCCCCGACGTCCTGGCGGCCGAGGGCCAGAAGCTCCCCGCCGCGCCGGGCGAGTTCGATCTGCTCGTCGAGCGTCCGCAGAGGGCGCCGACGCTGCGCCCACAGAAGCTCGAGCCCGGCTCGACCGCTCGCGTCGAGTGACCGGACAGACGAACTCGCTGCAAGTGTGCCTGGCTCACTTGCAGCGAGTTCGGGCCGAAACGTGCGCGGCGCTCAGCCGCTGGCGCGGACCTTCACGTTCTCGCCGATCCAGTTCAGCATGTTGCGCAACTCGTCGTAGTCCGGGTGGCGCATGCGCACCCAGGCGTTCGACATGAAGCCGCCCTCGACGGTGCCTGTCGCGGAGCCGGGAGCCGGGAAGTGCGAGTCGAGGATCCAGCGGCCGTAGCGCGCCTTCATGGCCTCGACGCCCTCGTAGCTCGAGATGCGCCCGTCGCGGTCGGGACGCAGCGCGATCATGCCGCCGGAGAACTCGCGCGAGGGGCGCTTCGCGACGCGTCCATGCACGATCGCGTTGGCCCACTCGACGTAGAGGTCGATGCCGTTCGCCGCCGAGTAGATGTCCCACACGCGCACGCCGGGCGGTCGGCAGCCGATCTCGCTGAACTTCAGGCCTTTCGGCCCGAAGAACCACTCCATGTGCGTCGCGGAGGTCCCGATGCCGAGCGCCGAGATCACCTTGGCGCCCATGCGCTTGACCTCGTCGTACGACGAGTCGCCGATCCTGTTCGTGACGAGGATCTGCGGCGAGATCCAGCGCGTGCGCATCGCCTCGAGCACGTTCGGGAAGTAGTGGCAGGCGAAGTCGGCGACGACCTGGCCCTCGACGCACAGCGTGTCGTAGAAGCCCTCGTGCCCTTCGATGAACTCCTCGACGGCGACGCCCGCGCCGCGGTCGACCTGCGAGTCCCGGATCGCGGTCTCCAACTCCTCGGGATTGCCCGCGCGATAGGTGCCCGAAGCTCCCGCCGCGGCGCGCGGCTTCAGGATGACCGGGAAGCCGACGTTCGCCGCGAACGCGCGCACTTCGTCGACGCTGCTCGTCCCGATCGACTGCGCGCACGGCACGCCGGCCGCACGCAGTGCCTCCTTCATCGCGGGCTTGTCGCGGCACAGATACGCCGTGCGCGTGCTCGTGCCGGGGATGTTGCAGGCCTCGCGCACCTTCGCGGCGGTCTCGATGTGCGCCTCGACCGTCGTCTCCATGCGGTCCACCCAGCCGCGCGCCTGGATGCGCTTCACGGTCTCGTGCATGGACTCGAGGTGCGTGACCGAGCGGACCTGCTCGTACGCGCTGAGCCAGCCCTTGAGCTCGTCGTCGAGCGCATCGACGTGACTCTCGCCGATCCCGGTCACACGGGCGCCGACCTGGTGGAGCGCGCGGACGAAGTCGCGCTGGTTCCGGGGGAAGTTGGGCTCGACGAAGATGACGTGCATGGGGGGCATGGCGAGGGGGGGGGCGAGGTGGCGCTGGCGAGCGGGAGGATACTGCGCGCTCCGTGATGGCGCGCGCCGTGCGTCATGGGGGGGCGCCCCCCCCGTTCACAGGTTCGGCAACTTCTTGTACAGCTCCACGTACTTCAGGATCTGCCGTTCCCACGAGTAGTCCGTGGCCATCCCGTTCTGCTGCAGTCGGCGCCACTGCACCGGATCGCGCCACGTCCGGAGTGCGCTCTCGATCGCCTTCGCCAGCGCGTTCGCGTCGAAGGCGTCGAACACGAAGCCCGTGCCCTCGCCCGTGCGCGGATTCCAGTCCGACACGGTGTCCGCGAGCCCGCCCGTCCGGCGCACGATCGGCGCCGTGCCGTACTTCAGGCTGTACATCTGGTTGAGCCCGCACGGCTCGAAGCGCGACGGCATCAGGAACATGTCCGATCCAGCCTCGATCCAGTGCGCCAGGTCCTCGTCGTAGGCCTTGCGGTACGCGACCTTCGTCGGGAACGCGTTGGCGAGCCACTCGAAGTACTTCTCGTAGCGTTCCTCGCCGCTGCCTTGCACGACGATCCGGATGTCCTCGCGCTGCAGGAACACGGCCAGCGAATCGTGCAGCAGGTCGAAGCCCTTCTGCGCCGTCAGGCGCGACACGATGCCGAGCACGGGCGCGCGCTCGGTCGCGGGCAGCTCCATGCGCTTCAGCAGCGCGGCCTTCATGCGCGCCTTGCCCGACAGGTCGTCGGGCGTGTAGCGGTGGGGGACGCGCGTGTCCGTCGCGGGGTTCCACACGTCGTAGTCGACGCCGTTCAGGATGCCGAACAGGTGGTCGTCGCGGTCCTTGAGCATGCCCTGCAGGCCCATGCCGAGCTCGTCGCCCTGGATCTCCTTGGCGTAGGTGCGGCTGACGGTCGAGATCGCGGTCGCGTACGTGATGCCGCTCTTCAGGAAGCTGACCATCCCGTTCTTCACGTCCTCCTGCCAGAGGAGCTTCCGCTCGTTCTCGAGGTTCAGTTCGCGCAGCACGTGGATCGGAAAGTTCCCCTGGTACGCGTTGTTGTGCAGCGTCAAAAGGGTGCGCGTCTTCGCGAACAGCTTGTCCCAGCCGTAGACGGTGCGCAGGTAGAGCGGGGCGAGCGCCGTGTGCCAGTCGTGCACGTGCACGACGTCCGGCGCCCAGCGCGTGTACTGGCACGACTCCAAAGCGACCCGGGTCAGGAACGCGAAGCGCAGGTGCTCGTCGCCGTCCGTCGCGTAGATCCCTTCGCGCTCGTACAGGTCGGGGCAGCGGATGAACCACGCGCGCGCCTCGCTCTTCGGCAGCGGCGAGGACCAGGCGGACCAGGTGAGGCGCCGGTCGCCGCACTGCATCGGGATCTCCTGGAGGCCCTGCACGGGCTCCAGCGGGATGCCCGAGGTGCGCACGCGCTTGTAGAGCGGCAGCACGATGCGCGGTTCGTGGCCGGCCTTGTGGAGGTAGCGCGTCAGCGCGGCGGTGACGTCGGCCAGGCCGCCGGTCTTGGCGAAGGGCGCGACTTCGGACGAGGCGAGGAGGACGCGTAGGGGGGGCATGCGGGTGACGGCTCCGTTCCGCGGAGTGTAGAGTGCCCGGATGCAGAACGTCATCTTCGTCGCGCCGTTCGCGCTCGAGGCGACCATGCGCTTCCTGCGGCCCGCGCTCGCGCTGCCGGGCGTCAAGCTCGCCCTGATCGGCCAGGAGCCGGTCGATCGGCTGCCCGAGGACCTGCGCGGGAAGCTCGCGGCGCACTACCGCGTCGACGACGCGATGGAGGTCGACCAGCTCCTCGCCGCGGTCCGCCACGTCGCGCGCGGCTGGAACGGCAAGGTCGATCGCATCATCGCCATCCTCGAGCAGCTCCAGGTGCCGGTGGCCGAGGTGCGCGCGAAGCTCGGCTTGCCCGGCCTGTCGGTCGAGGCGGCGCTGAACTTCCGCGAGAAGGCGCGCATGAAGAACGTGCTGCGGGCGAACGACCTGCCCTGCGCGCGCCACCGCTTGTGCTCCAGCGACCGCGAGGCGTTCGCTTTCGGCGAGTCGTCGGGCTTTCCCATCGTCGTCAAGCCGCCGGCTGGCGCGGGCGCCAAGAACACCTTTCGGGTCGACTCCAAGGAGCAGCTCGCGAGCTGGCTCAAGACGTCGCCGATCCGCGCGGAGCAGCCGCTCCTCCTGGAGGAGTTCATCCAGGGCGAGGAGTACTCGTTCGACACGGTCACGATCGACGGTCGCCACGTCTTCCACTCGATCGGGCGCTATTCGCCCACGCCGCTCGACGTGCTGCAGAACCCCTGGATCCAGTGGGTCGTCTACCTGCCGCGCCGCATCGACGGGCCGGAGTTCGCCGGCATCCGCGCGGCCGGACCCAAGGCGCTCGACGCGCTGGGCATGAACACGGGCCTCTCGCACATGGAGTGGTTCCGGCGCAAGGACGGATCCGTCGCGATCTCCGAGGTCGGCGCGCGGCCGCCGGGCGCGCAGTTCACGACGCTCATGAGCTACGCGCACGACCACGACTTCTATCGCGCGTGGATCGAGCTCATGGTGTTCGACACGTTCACCGTGCCGGAGCGCAAGTTCTCGGCTGGGGCGGCGTACCTGCGGGGCCAGGGCCAGGGCCGCGTGAAGTCGATCCGCGGCCTCGAGCTGGCGCAGAAGGAGCTGGGCGACCTCGTCGTCGAGGCCAAGCTGCCGCAGATCGGGCAGACGCCGAAGGAAGGCTACGAGGGCGAGGGCTACGTGGTCGTGCGGCACCCCGAGACCGAGGTCGTCGTGAACGCGCTCAATCGCATGATCGAGATCGTGCACGTCGATCTGGGCTGAGCCCGGAGCGTCGCCGAGCTGTTCCACCTGGGGATGGCTGCGATCCGCACGCCCCGCGGATGCGTCGGACTGGGGCTGCGCGAGAGCCTGCGCGGCGCTCCGGCCGCGCATGTGACTGGCTGGCCCTTCGCGACTGCGTAGGCTTTCTGTCTCCGTACCGTGTCCCGATTGCGCGTCGTGGACGCGGCGCTAGCGTGGCTTTCGTTCCGTTCCCATGTCCGGCCCCATTGCCCCCATGCTCTCCGCGATCCTCCTCTGCGCCGCATCGAACGCGGTCCTCTCCGAATCGTCCTCCCGCGCACTGCTCGCCGCGATGGAGCAACCGACGCCGCCGGTCCAGGCGCCGAAGAACGCCAGTCCCTACGTCTGGACGAAGCTCACCACCGAGCGCTATCCCGGCAAGCAGGACGACGTCGCCTTCGTCGACGCGCGCACCGGCTGGTACGCGAACGGCGCGGGCCGGATCTTCCGCACGACCGACGGCGGAACCACGTGGACCCAGCAGGTCCACATGGAAGGCACGTACTTTCGTTGCCTCGCCTTCGTCGACGCGCAGCGCGGATTCGCCGGCAACATCGGCCTGGACTACTTCCCCAACGTGACGGACGCGACGCCGCTCTACGCGACGACGGACGGCGGGGCGACGTGGAAGCCGGTCGCGATCGAGGGCGCACCGATCGTCGGACTGTGCGCGCTCGAGATCGTGCGCACGCCGTTCGTGAACGCCGGGAACCTGGACGAGAAGGTCCGCCTCGTGGGCGGCGGACGCGTCGGCGGGCCGGCCGTGTTCGTCCACTCGGAGGACCTGGGAGCGACCTGGAAACAGGCGCCGCTCCCCGAGACGTGCGCCATGGTCCTCGACGTCCACTTCCTGGACCAGAAGGTCGGATTCCTGGCCGCTGCGACCGACCCGAACGTCGCCAAGTCGCACGCCGCGATCTTCCGCACCGAGGACGGCGGCGCGACCTGGAAAAAGGTCTACGAATCCCCGCGTCGGTTCGAGCTGACCTGGAAGATCGCCTTCCCGACGGACGACGTCGGCTACGTCACGATCCAGAACTACGACCCCGACCTGGACGTGAAGGACCGATTCGTCGCCAAGACCACGGACGGAGGCAAGACCTGGGCCGAGATCCCGCTCGTCGTCGATCACGCGGTGCGCGAGTTCGGCATCGCGTTCCTCGACGAGAAGACCGGCTGGGTGGGCGCGATGCCGGGCGGTTTCGAGACCCGCGACGGGGGCGCCACGTGGCAGCGCGCTGACTTCGGGAACGCGGTCAACAAGATCCGCGTCGTGCGCGAGGGGAAGCGGGCCTCGGTGTTCGCCCTGGGCGTCGAGATGCACCGGCTCGAGGTCGCACGCGAGGGGCAGTGACCTCTCCACTCGCTGTCCGCGGCCGACTTGCCCGCGGAAGGCGAGCCCAGGATCCAGGCCGGCCAGTCCGCGCGTGCCAGACGGAGATTGCGCCCGGGCCCCGGGCTCTCGACAATCCCCCGACCGCCGTCCCCCTTCGGTCGCGACCAACATGAACGTCGTCCTGATCTCCCCCGGCTATCCCGCCGAGATGCCGCACTTCACGCGCGGCCTCGCGGAAGTCGGCGCCCGCGTGCTCGGCGTCGGCGATCAGCCGCGCGAGGCGCTCGATCCCGACCTGAAGCGTCACCTGTCCGACTACCTGTCGGTCAAGAACCTGTGGGACGAGGACGCGACGGCGCGCGCGATCCGCGACTGGACGCGCGGGCGGCAGATCGACCGCGTCGAGTGCCTGTGGGAGCCGGGGATGATCCTCGCGGCCAAAGTCCGCGCGGCGCTCGGCGTGCCGGGCATGAGCGTCGAGGAGACGCTGCCGTTCCGCGACAAGGTCGTGATGAAGGACGTGTTGCGGAAGGCCGGGGTGCGCACGTCGAAGCACCAGCGCGCGAAGACCGCCGACGAGGTGCGCGCGGCCACCGAGCGCATCGGCTACCCGGTGATCGTGAAGCCCGTGGACGGCGCGGGATCCGCGGACACCTATCCTGTGCGCGACCGGGCGGAGCTCGAGACCGCGCTCGGCGCGTTGCGCAACGTCCCCGAAGTGACGGTCGAGGAGTTCATCGAGGGCGAGGAGCACACCTACGACACGATCTGCAGCGACGGCGACGTGCTGTACGAGAACGTGGCCTGGTACCGGCCGACGCCCCTCGTCGCGAAGCTGAACGAGTGGATCAGCGCGCAGTCGACCTGTCTGCGCGACATCGAGCGGCCCGAGGTCAAGATCGGCCGCGAGCTCGGACGCTCGGTCCTGCGCGCGCTGGGATGGCGCAGCGGCTTCACGCACATGGAGTGGTTCCGCACCGCGAAGGGCGAGGCCGTCTTCGGCGAGATCGGGGGGCGCCCCCCGGGCGCGCGGCTCGTGCACCTGATGAACTACTCGTGCGACGCCGACCTCTTCCGCGGATGGGCCGAGGCGGTCTGCCACGGCCGGATCTCGCAGGATTTGACGAAGAGGTACAACGCCGGCGTCGTCTTCAAGCGCGCTGTCGGCCAGGGCCGGATCCGCGCCTACGAGGGCCTGGACCGGCTCATGGCGCGCTACGGCGAGCACGTGCCGGTCGTGGACCTGGCGCCCATCGGCGCGCCGCGCCGCGACTGGAAGGCCAGCGCCATCGGCGACGGCTGGCTGGTCGTGCGTCACCCGGATCTGGAGACGTGCCTCGCCCTGGGCGACGCGTTCGCTTCCGAGTTCCGCATCGTCGCGAGCTGAGACCACGAGCATGCACTCCGCGCGCGTCGTCCTGCTGGGGCCCCAACGTCTCCATCGAACCCTGAGTCACGCTGTCGATTCGCTGCGTGCGCACGGCATGGTCGCCGCCGTGACCGCCGGCTGGGAGGAGCGTGAAGGCGAGGACCAGGAGATGCGCGAGCACCTGGGTGGCCGCACCGTGAACCTGCGGATCTGGGAGCGCGCCGAGGACGTCATGGCGCGCGACCCCGAACTCGCGCGGGCGCTGCGCGATCGCCAGGACCGGTTGCGCGAGCAGCACGAGCTGTACCGCATGCGCCTCGTGCACGCGATCGAGGCGGCGCGCGAGCTCCTGCGCCGCGAGCCGACGCCCGGCCGCGAAGAGATGCTCGAGGCCGAGCGCGCGGGCGCCATCGAGGCGGTCCGCGACCTCGACGAGTTCCACCTGCGCCGCGTCTCGCTCATCCACCGCGAGTTCGAGGCCGAGTGGGTCCCGGTCGAGCGCGACGCCGTGGCGCGCCACCGCCACGAACTGGCGCAGATCCTCGACACCTGCGAGTGCGTGTGCGTGGCCGGCGGCCACGTCGTCGTGCTCCTCCACCGACTGCGCCTCTTCGACGCCCTGCAGATCTTCGGGCACCGCCCGATCGTGGCCTGGTCCGCGGGCGCGATGGCGCTGAGCGAACGCGTCGTCCTCTTCCACGACAGCCCGCCGCAAGGGCAGGGCGTGGCCGAGCTCTACGACGAGGGGCTCGGCGCGTACGGCGGAGTCCTGCCCTTCCCGCACGCGAAGAAGCGCTTGCGACTGCACGACCAGCGCCGGATCACCCTGCTCGCGCGGCGTTTCGCGCCGGACCGTTGCATCGCACTCGACCCGATGACCCGCATGGACTGGGACGGACACCGCTGGCACGGCGAGCCGGGCACGCTGCGCATGCACGAGGACGGCATGCTCGTCCAGGCAGGTACGCCGTGATCGCGACGCTCGTCCAGGACATCGAGCGTCACGCGCGCCTCGGGCCGCGGGCGCTCGAGGGCTGGCTGCACGATCGGCAGTTCCCCGTGGTCGAGGGCCGGACGGTGACGTTCGTGTTCCGCGGCCACGTCGACGAGGTGAAGCTCCGGCACTGGATCCACGGACTCGCGACCGCTCTGCCGTTCCACAACGTGCCGGGCACGGATCTGTGGTTCCTCGCGATCGACGTGCCCGAGGGATCGCGGCTCGAATACAAGCTCGAGGTCGTCTCCCGCGGCGAACACCGCCTGATCCAGGATCCGCTCAACAAGAACCTGGCGAGCGATCCGTACGGCGTGAATTCGGTCGTGTACGGCAACGGCTACCAGGTGCCCGAGTGGTCGATCCCCGACCCCGAGGCGCGGCCGGGCGAGATCGTGGAGCACGAGATCGTCTCGCACGCTCTGGGGACCAAGAAGGTCCAGGTCTACCTGCCGGCGCGGTTCCGCCGCTCGCGCCGCTATCCGCTCCTGGTCGTGCACGACGGCGTCGACTACGTCCGCTATGCGGCGCTGAAGACCTCGCTCGACAACCTGATCCACAGGCTCGAGATCCCGTCGATGGTCGTGGCACTGATCCAGTCGCAGGACCGTTTGCGCGAGTACGCCGACGATCCGCGGCATGCCGACTACCTCGCTCGCGATCTCGTCCCGCAGCTGGAGACCGCCTTTCCGCTCGTCGGCAAGCCTTCCGCGCGTGCCCTGGCGGGCGCGTCGTTCGGCGCGGTCGCTTCGCTGGCCGCGGCCTGGCGTTACCAGGGCTTCTTCGACCGGCTGATGCTGCAGTCGGGCTCGTTCGCGTTCACCGACATCGGGCCGCACGACCGCGGCCCCGTGTTCGACCCCGTCGTGCGGTTCGTGAACGCGTTCCGCCGCAACCCGGGCAAGCCCGCGACGCACATGTACCTGTCGTGCGGCGTGTACGAATCGCTGATCTACTACAACCGCTCGATGGTGCCGCTGCTCGAACGCGCGGGACTCGAGGTGAAGTACAGTGAGGCCCACGACGGCCACAACTGGGAGAATTGGCGCGACCGGCTGCGCGAGGGCCTGTCGTGGCTGTATCCAGGGCCGCTGTGGATGGTCTACGAGTGACCTTGGTTCGTCGCACGGCGACGGGGAGCGGGCGATGGCGGAGAAAAAGCTCGGCGCGAAGGACCTCGCGCGCTTTCGCGTCGAGGATGGCCGCGGATTCCGGCTCGCCGAGCACGATCCGGGCGAGACCCACGGCCTGAAGTCGAAGGATGAGGCGCAAGAGCTCCTGGCCGGCGGCGTGCAGGCGCTGGCGCGATACCAGGAGCGCCTCGCCGCGCAGGATCGCTGGTCTCTGCTCGTCGTCTTCCAGGCCATGGATGCGGCGGGCAAGGACGGCACGATCGAGCACGTCATGTCCGGCGTGAACCCGGCCGGCGTCCACGTCACCTCCTTCAAGGCGCCCAGCGAGGAGGAGCTCGATCACGATTGGATGTGGCGTCACTGGAAGGCGCTGCCCGAGCGCGGACGCATCGGCATCTTCAATCGCTCGCACTACGAGGAGGTGCTCGTCGTCCGCGTGCACGAGCAACTGCTCGCGGCGCAGAAGATCCCGCGCGAGCTCGTGGGGAAGAAGGTCTTCGAGGAGCGCCTGCAGGACATCGCGAACTTCGAGAGCTTCCTGGCGCGCAACGGGACGCGCGTCCTCAAGTTCTTCCTCAACGTCTCGAAAGCGGAGCAGAAGAAGCGCTTCCTCGAGCGCATCGATCAGCCGGACAAGAACTGGAAGTTCGCGGTGGGGGACGTGCGCGAGCGGGCGCATTGGGACGCGTACCAGTCCGCCTACGAGGACGCGATCCGCCGCACGGCGGCGCCTCACGCGCCGTGGTACGTCGTGCCCGCGGACAAGAAGTGGTTCACGCGGCTCGTCGTGGCGGCGGCGATCGAGGCGGAACTCGAGTCGCTCGACCTGAGCCTGCCGCCCGCGACACCCGAGCGCGAAGCCGCCCTGCGCGCCGCCCGTGCCGAGTTGGAGCGCGAGGGCTAGCCGCCGGATGCGGTAGCCCGGCGCCGCGCGCTGGGCGGGGTCATCGGCGAGCGGCCCGCGCGGCCCGCCCGGATCCCGTCCGGCCGCGCTGGCCGGATCGCGCCCGCGCGCACGGGCTGATAGACTCCTCGCCCTTTGTGGCGGCCCGAGGGGCCGTCGGAGTCACCTCGCCGGAGAGCATCGTGGGAACCGTCACACGCAAGATCGGGTTGTCGCTCGGAGCGGACATCTGCTGGGCCAAGGCCTACGAGGACATCCTGGCGCGGCTCGACCTGACGCTGCCCATGGGGCGCGACAAGGTCCGTTTCCACGTCGAGCGGACGTCGATCGTGCCGTTCCACCTGAAGTCCGAGCCGAAGTACGACGTCGTCGTCGATCGCCTGACGCACTGGTTCCCGCTGCAGCGCGAGTGGATCAAGAAGGCCATCCTGCTCGACGGGACGTACGTGCTGAACAACCCCTGGACGGTGCAGTCCATGGAGAAGCACACGACCTACTGCGCGATGATGCGCCTCGGCCTGCCGATTCCCGCCACGGCGATGATCCCGGCCAAGGACTACGAGGAGAAGGCCGACCTGCGCGTCACTCTCCACCGCTACGCGAAATTCTTCGACCTGGGCGCGATCGGCGCCGAGATCGGGTTCCCGGCCTTCTCGAAGCCCTACGACGGCGGCGGCTGGCAGGGCGTCTCGAAGGTCGACGACGCGGCCGAGCTCGGGAAGGCCTACGACGCATCCGGCAAGATGATCCTGCACCTGCAGGCCGGCGTCCTCCCGTACGACCAGTTCGTGCGCTGCATCGGCTTCGGGCCGCAGACGCACGTCATCAAGTACGACCCGAGCCAGCCGCTCCACCAGCGCTACACGAACGAGAAGGGCTTCCTGACCAAGGAGGACCGGGCGCTGATCGAGGACATCACGCTCACGATCAATGCCTTCTTCGGCTGGGACTTCAACTCGTGCGAGGCGCTGCTGAAGGACCACGTCTGGCACCCGATCGACTTCGCGAACCCCTGCCCCGACAGCCAGGTCACGTCGCTGCACCGCCACTTCCCCTGGCTGGTGAAGTCGTACCTGCGTTGGTCGCTCTTCTGCGCCGCGACGAAGCGTCCGATGCGCGCGACTCTCGATTGGCAGCCGTTCTTCGACATCGCCGCCAAGAAGTGGCCACTGCGCCGCAAGATCGCGGCCTACGGGAAGATCGCGCGTGAGCGGTTCGATTCGATCGCCTTCCAGAGGTTCTGCGACAAGCACCTCGGGAACCTCGACCAGGTCGTCAACGACTACTTCGGCACGGAGGACGCCAAGGACGCGGTGCGACAGAAGGTCACCGCGCTGTTCCCGGCGCACGAGGTCGAGCGCTTCACGGAGCACTTCTGGTCCGAGTTGCAGGCCTGGCGCGCCGAAGACGCGGAGTCGCGCGCGCCCAAGAAGCGCAAGCCGTCGGCCAAGCTGCCGGTGAAGTCCGTCCAGGCCGCGAAGCCCGCTCGCCCGGCGGCCAAGTCGCGCGCCAAGCCCGGCGCGCGCACGACGGCGAAGTCCGTCCGCAAGCCCGTCAAGAAGACCGTCAAGTCCCGCTGATCCCCGCTCGCACGACCCACCTCCGGCACGGAATCGTCTCCGATCATGAGCAAGGAATCCTCGACGTGGCGCTCCGAGCGCCTGGGCAACAAGGAAGTCAAGGTCGTCCGCTGGGGCGAGAGCGGCGTCCCGGTGCTGATCTTTCCGACTGCCGCGGGGGACTGCGAGGAGACCGAACGGTTCAAGATGATCCACGTGCTCGCGCCCCTGCTCAGCGAGGGCCGCATCAAGGTCTACTCCGTCGACTCCGTCGGCGGGCAGGCGATGCTCGACAACGACCTGCCGCGGCACGAAGCCGCGCGGATGCAGAACCGCTTCGACGCCTTCGTCTACAACGAGGTGATCCCCGCGATCCGCGTCGACTGCCGTGACAACGCCGTCGAGGTCATCGCAGCCGGCGCGTCGATCGGCGCCTTCAACGCGCTGGCCGCCGTGTGCCGCCACCCCGACGTGTTCCGCGCCGGGATCTGCATGTCCGGCACCTACGACCTGAAGAAGTTCATGGGCGAGGACATGACCCTCGACTACTACTACAGCTCGCCGCTGCACTTCCTCCCGAACCTCGGCGAAGGCCAGCACCTCGACGCGCTGCGCAAACGCTTCCTCCTCCTGACCCACGGCAAGGGCAACTTCGAAGCCCCCGAGGAATCCTGGCGCGTCGCCCACGTGCTCGGATCCAAGAACATCCCGAACCGCGTCGACGAGTGGGGCGCCGAGTGGCACCACGACTGGCCGACCTGGCGCGACATGCTGCCGAAGTACCTGAACGAACTGCTCCGCCCGGTGCCTGGCTAACTTCCCGCGAGTTCGTTTCCGGGGAAACCGCCATCACGAGCACGCGCCCGACCCCGCGATCCCTTCCTCTCGATGCCGCGAGCTTCGAGCGCCATCTGCGCGCGGGCCACGGGCGCGCGGCCCTCGACCTGCACGACCACGGGCTCCGGGACCGCGCGGGCCTCTTGCGCAACGCCTGCGTGCGGAACCTCGCGTTCGATCCGCAGATCGAGGACGACCGCGCAGGCTGGTTGATCGGCCTGCTCGACTCGGTCGGCGGGCCCGGGCCGTGGATGGAGTACATCCTCCGCGCGCTGCCGGCCACGGAGAACTGGCACGACGCGCTGCAGCTCGCACGGCTCCTCGATCTGCTCGCGGAGCGCGGCGACGGCCGCGCTCGCGCAGTCCTGGATCAGGAACGGCGGCTGGCGCGATTCGGCAAGGCCGACGAAGACGGCACGGATTGGGTCCTCGGACCTTGGCCGGCTTCGCCGCCCGAACCGGAACGCAGCGGTCCGGGTGCACCGGACCTGCCTGCGCCGGCGGTCGTCGAGCTCGAGGCGGTGCTCGAGCTCCTGGTCCTGACGAAGGAACTCCCCGAGCGACGCAAGCTGACCGGTCCGCTCCTTCGAGCCCGCGAGTTGCCGTACACGCCGCGGGCCGTCGAGCTCCTGGCGCACGCCGACGCGTCGATCCGGAGCAGCGCGTCGAGCCTGGTGGAGAGGATGAAGGACCCGCGGCTGCGCGCGGAAGGTCTGCGGCGAATCCGCGCTGATGGGTTCCACGGGCTGACGACGAGTCTCTTGCTCCGCAATCTCGAGCCCGAAGACGTCGCGCTGCTCGAGCAGCATCTTCCGGCGCGCGGCGATCCATTCGCACTGCACGACGCGTGCAGTGCGATCGCGACCCTCTCGAGCAGCGCGCCCCACGCCGGCTGGCGCAATGCGTGCCTGTGGACGTACGAGTGGTCGCCCTGCGGCCTCTGCCGGTCGGACGTCGTCAAGCGGCTGGACGGGATGGGCGACGTGCCGGACGAGCTGCGATACGAGTGGCGGTTCGACGCCGACGCGACGACGCGCGCACTTGGTCTTCGGTCGAATGCGCCCGGCTGACCGATCCGCCGTCGCGGCGCCGCTCGCGAGCGTGCGTCAGCGCGGCGCCAGTTGCTCCGCGTGCTGGTGGTACGTCCGCCACAGGATCTCGCGGGCGATCCGCGCCGCCTCGGCGGCATAGACCGGATCGCGCTCGAGGGCGAGCGCGTGCCGGCGACAGCGACCCGAGAGCATGGATTCCGACAGGCCCGTGATCTGCGACATCTCGAGGTAGGTCGCGTTGCACAGTGCGCGGACGAGGCCCGCTTCCATGAGGTCCCACCCGCGGGCCGAAGTCCGCGAGGGTCGGGTCGTCCAGTCGGGATTGCGTGCACGTTGGTCGCGCACGTACTCGAGCACCTGCAGCGAGTCCGCCAGCGGAACGCCCGGGCACATCCCGTCCGCGAGCGCGGCCCGCTCGACGAGCCATCGGGCGACGTGCTCGGGCGCCTTCGCGAGCAGGTCGTCGGTCGGGTCGTCGCGGCCACCGGCGTGCTTCAGGCGCTGCTCGATCAGGCGACGCGCTCCAGCGCCGATCGGGGCTCCGAAGACGAGCGGGTAGTCGCGCGGGTCGTAGGCGTCCTTGTGCGCGCGACGTCGCACCTCGTTCTCGACCCACGAGCGTTCCATCCACACCGGTCCGCTCGTGCGGGCGTACCAGGCCGCGCTGCCGTCCAGGTGCAAGGGTGCGTCCGTCACCATGCCGGCATCGACCGGGTTGGCGTCGATGTATCCGACGAGCAGGTTGCGATAGGCGTAGCTGTCGACGTGCTTCGACGTGAAGCGTGAGCGGTACAGAGGACCGTCGCGCCCGCGGCGGCGATTGAAGCGCCGCGTGTACTCGTGCTGGATGCGCCGCAGCGCGACGTCGAGTTCACCCCGCGGGCTGTACGCGAGCAGGTGGAAGTGTGTGGTCAGCAGGCACCACGCGTGGACCTCGATCTCCCCGCGCCGGACCGCCTTGGCGATGCGCGAGAGGAAGAAGCGGATGTCCGCGCGCACTTCGAAGATCGGCCGGTGCGCGAGGCCGCGGTTCATCACGTGGTGCCAGGTACCCGGGTTGTCGAGGCGGGGCGGTCGCGGCATCGAGGTCCTCCTGGGAGGAGGACGCTCGAGCGGGGCGGCGGTTGCAGGGGAAGTCCCGGAAAGAGCGAACTCGCGGGAAGTTAGCCAGGCACGGTTGCGCGAAGTTCATTCCCCGGGACGGGGGAAGTGCGCGCTGAACTCGAGCGGGGTCGCGCTGCCTTCGAAGGCGTAGCGGGAGGGGACCACGACGATGCCGGAGGGGGTCACGGTGAAGCGGCGTTCGTCGGCGGCGCGGTCGTGGCCGATCGTCTGGCCGTCGGGGATGTTCGTCCACTTGTCGACGATCGCGCGGCGGATCTTGGCGCCCTTGCCGATCTGCACGCCGCCCAGCAGGATCGAGTCTTCGACGATCGCGCCCTCGTCGACGTGCACGCGGTTGCTGAGGATCGAGCGCTTCACGCGGCCGCCGGAGACGACCACGCCGGCGCACAGCAGCGAATCCACGACTTCGCTGCGTCGACCCGGGCTGTCGAGCACGGTCTTCGCGGGCGGGTCCGCGTGCCACAGCGAGTAAATGGGCCAGTCCTGGTCGTACAAATTGAAGCGCGGCGCCACGGACACGAGGTCCATGTTGGCCTCGTAGAGCGCGTCGATCGTGCCCACGTCGCGCCAGTACGGCTCCTCGGGGTTGTCGCGGTCCACGAAGCGGTGCGCGAACACCTGGCCCTGGTCGATCATCGACGGGATCACGTCCTTGCCGAAGTCGTGGGTCGAGCCGGGCTTCGTCGCGTCGGCTCGCAGCCGGCGCACCATCTCGCCCGACTCGAACACGTAGATCCCCATCGACCCCAGGCACCAGCCCGGCTGGCCCGGGATCTCGCGGCCGACGGCGGGCTTCTCCTGGAAGCCGATCACGCGCCCTTCCGCGTCGACCTCGAGGATGCCGAAACGCCGCGCCTCGCTCTGCGGGATCCGAACGGCGCCGATCGTCAGCTTCGCGCTGCTGCCGAGGTGCTGCCGCAGCATCATCCCGTAATCCATCTTGTAGATGTGATCGCCCGAGAGGATGAGCACGTGCTTTGCGCCGCCGTCCTCGACGAGGTCGAGGTTCTGGTAGATCGCGTCGGCCGTGCCCTGGTACCACTTCTCGACGGTCGCGTGGTGCGGCGGGCTCACGCTGATGAACTGCTCGAGCCGGCGCGGGAGGAAGTTCCAGCCGAAGCGGATGTGCTCCTCGAGACTGCGCGCCTGGTACTGCGTCAGCACGTAGATGCGCCGCAGCCCGGAGTGGATGCAGTTGCTGAGCGTGAAGTCGATGATCCGGTAGGCGCCCCCGAACGGGACGGCGGGTTTCGCGCGCTGGACCGTCAGCGGCTTGAGCCGCTCGCCCTGGCCGCCCGCCAGGATGAAGGTCAGGGTCTCTTTGAGCTCCTGCGTCAGATACGTGCTCGTCATCCTCGGTCCTTCGCTCCGGTCTTCCCTCGGGGCCGCTGAGGATGCCCGGCGCGGCCCTCCGGCGGTAGTCCGGAGCGGGATCCGGCCCCGCGCGGCTGGTAGACTCCTGCCCCCCCGCACCCCAGACAGAGCCATGGCCAAAGAAGAGATCAGCACGCTCCCCGACGACGCCCAGCGCCGCAGTTTCGTGCGCTCCATGCTCGAGGACGTCCGCGCGCTCGAGCGCATGATCGAGGAGGGCTGGATCGAGAAGGGCGTGCGCCGCATCGGTGCCGAGCAGGAGATGTTCCTGGTCGACCGCAGCCTCCAGCCGGCCAACATGGCCCTGAAGATGCTCGAGGACCTGCCCGCGAGCCACTTCGTCACCGAGCTGGCCCTGTTCAACCTGGAGGCGAACCTCACGCCGCTGCCGCTCTCCGGGCGCTCGTTCTCGCAGATGGAGGCCGAGCTCGTGCGCCTCCTGACGCAGGCGCGCGAGGTCGCGGCCAAGAACGCCACGCAGATCGTCCTGTGCGGCATCCTGCCGACCCTCGACAAGAGCCACCTGGGCCTCGACTCGATCACGCCGATCCCGCGCTACAAGCAGCTGAACCGGATCATGACCGAGCAGCGCGGCGGGCGCTTCCAGGCCTACATCAAGGGCCTCGACGAGCTGCAGACCGTCCACGACAACGTGATGCTGGAAGCCTGCAACACGAGCTTCCAACTGCACTTCCAGGCCGGCGCGGACGAGTTCGCGCGCCTCTACAACCTGGCCCAGGTCATCGTGGCTCCGCTCCTCGCCGCGGGCCCGAACTCGCCGGTCCTCCTGAAGCACCGCCTCTGGCACGAGACGCGCGTGGCTCTCTTCCAGCAGTCGCTCGACACCCGCGCCGAGCACAAGGTCGAGCGTGGAGTACGCCAGCGCGTCAGCTTCGGCGACGCGTGGGTCAAGGGCTCGATCCTGGAGATCTTCCGCGACGACATCGCGCGTTTCCGCTCGCTGATCACGGCCGCGGGCGACGAGTCCCCGCTGGCGATGCTCGACCGCGGCGAAGTCCCGCCCCTCAAGTCGCTCCGGCTGCACAACGGCACCGTCTACCGCTGGAATCGGCCCTGCTATGGCATCACGGACGGCAAGCCGCACCTGCGCATCGAGTGCCGCGTGCTCCCCGCGGGGCCGACGGTGCGCGACGAGGTCGCCAATGCGGCCTTCTTCTATGGCTTGATGACGCAGCTGGACACGGATTACGGCGACGTCTCGAAGCGGATGGTCTTCGACGACGCGAAGGCCAACTTCATCGCCGCCGCCCGTTACGGACTCCAGGCGCGCTTCCGTTGGCTGGACGGCAAGGCCATCGGCGCCGACGAGCTGATCCTGCGCGACCTCCTGCCCGCGGCCCGCAAGGGTCTCCAGACCCACGGCGTCGACGCGGCCGACATCGACACCTACCTGAACACGATCGAGGCGCGCGTGCAGAGCGGGCGGACCGGTGCCCAGTGGGCCTTCGACTCGCTGGCCGCGATGAGCGGGGGAGCGCGCTCCGCCGACCGCTACCGCGCCCTGACCGCCGCGATGGCGAAGAACCAGGAGGCGAATCGGCCCGTCCACGAATGGGAGCTCGCCAAGGCCGGCAGCCGGTCCGGCGACCGGGACAGCTACCGCACCGTCGGCCAGCTGATGACGACCGACCTGTTCACGGTCCACGACGACGACATCGTCGATCTCGCGGCCTCGCTCATGGAATGGGAGCACCTGCGGCACGTGCCCGTCGAGGACCACGAAGGCCGATTGCTCGGCCTGGTCACGCATCGCGCGCTGATGCGGATCCTGACCCGCGGCCGCACCGCCGCCGGGAACACCACGGTGGGCGAGATCATGGAACGCGACCCGGTCACCTGCGCGCCGGAGACGAGCACGGTCGAGGCGATCGCGCTGATGCGCGCCCACAAGATCGGCTCGCTGCCCGTGGTCCGCGACGGTCGGCTCGTCGGCATCATCACGGAGCACGACTTCTTCGAGATCTCGGGGCCCTTGCTCGACAACTGGCTCAAGGGCGGATGATGCGGACGGAGGCTCTCGAGCGCGTACTCGGCACCGTCTCGACCGGCGAGCGCGGCGGCCCCCTCGTCCTCGTCACGGTCGGCATCCACGGCAACGAGCCCGCTGGCCTCCACGCGATGCGCCGTGTGCTGCGCGATCTCGGCCGCCACGATGTCGCTCTCCGCGGTCGCCTGGCCGCGTTCGTCGGCAACCGCGCCGGTCTCGCGCGCAACGTGCGCTACGTCGACGAGGACATGAACCGCCTGTGGACGCACGGACGCATCGCGGAGATGCGCCGCGCCGACCCGGTGCGCGATTCCGTCGAGCGCGGCGAGCAGCGTGAGCTCATCGACCTCCTCGAGGCCGAGCTCGGCGCGGCGGACGGCGGCGTGACGCACCTCGACCTGCACTCGACCTCGGGCGATGGACCGCCCTTCACGATCGTGTCCGGCCCTGCGGCGAGCCGCGTCGCGGCCGAACGCTTCGGCGTGCCGACCCTCTTGGGCCTCGATCCGCTCATCGCGGGGACGTTGATCGAGTACGTCGGCTCCCTCGGACACCCGGCCGTGGTCCTGGAAGGCGGTCAGAACGAGGCACCCGCGACGATCGACCACCATGAGTCCGCGGTGTGGGTCACCCTGTGCGGCTCCGGAGTCGTGGCCGAGAACGCCGTCCCGGGCGGCCTCGCGCGCCACCGCGACCGCCTGGCCGCGGCCGCGGGGGGGCTGCCCGGGACGATCGAGGTGTCCTACGTGCACCGCCTCGCGCCGGGCGAGGACTTCGCCATGCTGCCCGGATTCCGAAACTTCCACGCGGTCGCGCGCGGGGACCTGCTGGCGCACAGCGACCTCGGGAACCCCGGCGGGGGCCGCACCCGGGAGGTTCGCGCGCCCGCGAGCGGGATCCTGCTCATGCCGCGCTACCAGGGCCAGGGACTCGACGGGTTCTTCCTGGGGCGAGCCGCGGGGCCGGCTCCCGCGGCCTCGCCGAGCGGCATCGGACCCGCGGACGCGACCGCCACGACCCTCGGGTAGAGCCCGCAGTCCCTCCCAATTCTGGGACGAGGGCATCCGAACGCGCTCACCCAGGATTCCAGCCTCGTGGATCCCGATCTTTGAGGCCACCTTGCGGGATCCGGCGCGCGGACTTACGGTCCTCGGGCCCAGCTGACTTGGCAGCGGAGGTAGCGATCGTGAAAACACTGCAGGAGCGGTTCGGCGAGCCGGGATGCCGGCTTGGCGCGCGTGCCTCGAGCACGGGCTCGGCACTGCTGGCGCTGGCTTGCGTCGTGGCTGCGCAGGGCGCCACGGAGCGCACCTCCCTGACCTCGACCGCTGGCCAGACGCAGAACGACTCGGACCAGGTGTCCGTGTCCGGCGACGGCCGCTTCATCGCGTTCCGCAGCGCCGGCACGAACCTGGTGCCGGGCGACACGAACGGCGTCACCGACATCTTCGTCCGCGATCGCTGGACCGGTGTCGTCGAGCGCGTCAGCGTCTCGTCCACGGGCGGACAGGCGGATGCCGAGAGCCTCGAGCCGCACATCTCCTTCGACGGTCGCTACGTCGCCTTCTCCAGCGAGTCGAACGTCCTCGTCAGCGACTTCCCCCCCGGTTCCTCGAAGGACATCTTCCTGCGCGATCGCTGGCTCAGGACCACGACCATCGTCACGCGCGGGAGCGACGGCACGCACTCCAACGGGGACTGCCACCGTCCGCGCGTCTCCGACGACGGGCGCTATGTGACGTTCGAAGGCGCCGCTTCGAACCTCGTCGCGGGCACGATCACGACGAACTACCAGGTCTTCCGCAAGGACATGCAGGCCGGGACGGCGCTCGTCAGCATCACCACCGCCGGGGCGCCGAGCACGGGGTTCTCCTGGAACGGAGCGATCTCCGCCGACGGTCGCTACGTGGCCTTCGTGAGCAACGGTCCGAGCCTCGTGGCCGGGGACACGAACGGCCAGCCGGATGCGTTCTGGCGCGACATGCAGACCGGGGTCACTCGTCGCGTCAGCGTCTCCACGGCGGGCGCGCAGGGCAATGGCAGCACGTACGTCAACTGCTCGATGTCGCGCGACGGGCGCTGGTTCGCGTTCTGCTCGAACTCACTGAACCTGGCCCCGGGTGAGTTCGCGGCGGGGTACGACATCTTCCTGCACGACCTCCAGATCTCGGCCACCTACCGCATCTCGGTCAACTCCAGCAACGTTGCGGCGGACCAGAACTCGTACGACCCGGTCGTCTCCGACGATGGGCGGTTCGTCGCCTTCCAGAGCTTCAGCACGAACCTGGACCCGCTCGACACCGACATCCAGACCGACATCTTCCTGCGCGACCGCACGCTCGGCACGACCAGGCTCGTCAGCCGGAACGCATCCGGGGGCGTCAACGACTCCTCGTACTCCGCGTCGATCTCGGCCGATGGCAAGGTCGTCGGGTTCCACAGCGCGTCCACCGACCTCGTGCCGTCCGACACGAACCTGCGCCTCGACGCGTTCGTGCGCGACTCGGGTCAAGACAACCACCCCGTCTTCTGCGCGGGCCTCGCCACGACGTGCCCGTGCGGGAACGCGGGCGTGGGCGGCGCCGGCTGCGAGAACAGCTCGGTCAGCGGCGGTGCGCTGTTGCGCGCGTTCGGCCGCGCCAGCGTCGTCGCGGACCAGGTGACCCTCCTCGCGACGGGACTGCCCCCGGGGAGTTCCGCGCTCTTCTTCCAAGGCACGCTGCGCGAGAACGGCGGAGCAGGGCTGAGCTTCGGCGACGGCCTGCGCTGCGCAGGCGGGAACGCGATCCGCCTGTCGAACTACGGCGTCGTCGCGGGCACGGCCGCGATGGGGTACGGGGGCACGAGCGGGTTGGCGGGCGGCGACACGACCCCGGTCCACGTCCGCGGCCTCGTCCCGCCCTCCGGCGGGACGCGCACGTACCAGGTCTGGTATCGCAACGCGGCCACGTACTGCACCAGCTCGACCTACAACCTGTCGAACGGCGTCGAGATCAGCTGGATCCCGTAGTCGCGCGCCGCGCGGTGCGGTGCCTCGCGCGCGGGGTACGATCCGCGGCGCGATGACCAGCCCCATCCTCTCGCTCGACCGAGATGCGCTCCTCCGGCTCGAGGACTCGCTGACGCAGGAGTGGCTCGAGACCGACGGTCTCGGCGGCGCGGCGTCCTCGACGGTGCTCCTCTGTCCGACGCGGCGCTACCACGCGCTTCTGATGACGCCTCGGCCGGGCACGGCGAAGCGGCACGTGTGGCTGTCGCGCTACGACGACGCGCTCGTGGTGGGCGGCCGCGAGCTGCCGCTCTCGATGGCGCGCTACCGCGGCGTGTGGGCGCCGCACGGCCACCAGGCGCTCGAGTCGTTCGAGCTCGCGCCGTTCCCGCGCTGGACGTGGCTGTGGGGCGGCGTGCGCGTCGAGCGCGAGGTGCTCGTCCCCGCCGGCGAGGCCTGCGTGCTCGTGCGCTGGCGCGTGAGCGGCGCGGGCGAGCCCGTGAAGCTGCGCCTGCGGCCGCTGCTCCCGTTCCGCGAAGCCGACGCGCTGACGGTCGAGAACATGGCGCTCGACGCGCGGGTCGAGCGCTTCGAAGTCGCCGGCGGCGGGATCGCGTGCCAACCCTACGGCGAGCTGCCGCGGATCTCGATCGCCGTGTCGCAGCCGTTCGAGTTCACGAGCGAAGCGGTCTGGTACCGCGGCCTCGAGTACACGTCCGACCTGCAGCGCGGCTATCCGGGCCACGAGGACCAGTTCAGTCCGGGCGCGTTCGAGATCGTGCTCGCGGACGGCGCGGACGTGGTCGTGCAGGCGAACCTTGGCGCGCCGCTCGCCGATCCGCTTGCGCGTTTCGAGCGGGAATCCAGGCGCCGACGCGCCGCTGCCGAGCGCGCCTTGGCGCGCAGCAAGCCGGCGCAGGGAGAGCTCTTCCAGAGCGCCGCGGCGGGCCGAGGCGACGCCGCGACCGCGCCGCTCGGCGTGCGCGCCGCGCTCGAGCTCTCGGCCGACGCGTTCCTCTACCGCACGGAGACCGGCCGGCGCGGCGTCATCGCCGGCTGGCCGTGGTTCCTCGAGTGGGGGCGCGACACGTACATCTCGCTGCCCGGACTGCTGGCTGCGCGCGGCCGCAACGCCGAGCTCGGCGACGCGCTCGCGGGCGCAATCGACTTCCTGCGCGACGGCCTCCTGCCCAACGTGTTCGGCGCGACGCCCGCGGAGAGCCACTACGGTTCCGTGGACGCCAGCCTGTGGTTCGCGCGCGCCGTGCGCCTGCACGAGAAGGCCGGCGCGCCGACACGCGAGATCGCCGCGCGCTTCCTGCCGGCGCT
The DNA here is from genome assembly GCA_026692665.1 of Planctomycetota bacterium. GTDB lineage: Bacteria > Planctomycetota > UBA1135 > UBA1135 > JAEUHZ01. Next base: position 1,013 of record JAPLOF010000052.1, on the reverse strand, counting down.
GCTCGAGATCGCGACGTGCTACCGCGACGGCACGGGCCTCGGGATCCGCGGCGACGAGGACGGCCTGCTCGTCGCCGGCTCGCCCAAGCTGAACGCGACGTGGATGGACGCGCGCATCGAGGGAGTTCCCGTGACGCCGCGGCACGGCGCGCCGGTCGAGATCGAGGCGCTGTGGTACTTCCTGCTCGCCTACGTCGAGGACCTGCTGCTGCACGTCGGTCGCACCCAGGACGCGCGCGCCTGGCGGACGCACAAGGAGCGCGCAGCTTTGGCCTTCCTGGACCGCTTCTGGATGGCGAGTGAGGAGCGCCTCGCCGACGTGTGGCGGGTGGACGAGGTCGAACGCGCGCTGCGCCCGAACCAGGTGATCGCGGCGGCGCTCGAGTGGAGCCCGCTGTCGCGCGCGCAACGCGGGCTCGTGGCGAAGAGCGCCGCCGAGGTGCTGCTCGTGCCGCGCGGCCTGCGCACGCTCGACCCGCGCGACCGCGCCTACGTCGGCCGCTACGCCGGCAACGAGCACGAGCGCGACCGCGCGTACCACCAGGGGACGGCCTGGCCCTGGCTCGTGGGTTCCTTCGTCGAGGCCTGGCTGCGCGGTGTCGGCGACGACGCGAACGACCGCGCGTTCCTGCGCGGCGTGCTCGACAGCTTCGCGCCGCACCTCCAGGAAGCCGGCCTGATGCACGTCTCCGAGGTGTTCGACGGCGACGCGCCACACACGCCCGGCGGCTGCTTCGCGCAGGCCTGGAGCACGGCCGAGATCCTGCGCGCGTACGCGTTGCTCGATCGCTAGTCCTGACGCCAGTAGCTGTCTGCGGTGCCTGGCTAACTTGTTCTGGGTTCGATTCCGGGGAAACGCCGTTTCCCCGGAATCGAACCCAGAACAAGTTAGCCAGGCACCGGAGAGAGCAACTCGGCGCTGCGTTTCCGGGGCCACGCTCGGGCCCGTACACTCTCCGCCCCATCCGGGTCGCCATGCTCCGAAACTCCGTCCGCAGCGGGCCGTGGCCCTC
>JAPLOF010000051.1 GCA_026692665.1 Planctomycetota bacterium | reverse complement strand
CTACGGCGTCACGACGTGCGTGGCCGACGGCATCCCGGACAGCTGCCAACCGCAGCCGGACTGCAACAACGACGGCTTCCCGAACCGCTGCGAGATCCTGGCCGGCGCACCGGACCGCTACGGCGTGACGACCTGCGTGGCGGACGGCATCCCGGACAGCTGCCAGCCGCAGCCTGACTGCGACAACGACGGCCTTCCGAACCGCTGCGAACTCGTCGGGAACGACTGTGACAACAACCAGTTCCCGGACAACTGCCAGCCCGACTGCGACAACGACGGCATCGCGAACGCCTGCGAGCTCCTGAACGGCACCGCGTTCGACCGCTACGGCGTGACGACCTGCGTGGCCGACGGCATCCCGGACAACTGCCAGCCGCAGCCGGACTGCGACAACGACGGATTCCCGGACCGCTGCGCGATCGCCGCAGGCGCTCGCGACCTCTACGGCCCGACGACGTGCGTGCCCGACGGCATCCCGGACCGCTGCCAGCTGCAGCCCGACTGCGACGGCGACGGCCTGCCGAACCGCTGCGAGATCCTGGCCGGTGCTCCGGACCGCTACGGCGTCACGACCTGCGGGGCCGACGGCATCCCCGACAGCTGCCAGCCGCAGCCGGACTGCAACAACGACGGCTTCCCGAACCGCTGCGAGATCCTGGCCGGTGCGCCGGACCGCTACGGCCCGACGACGTGCGTGGCCGACGGCATCCCGGACAGCTGCCAGCCGCAGCCGGACTGCAACAACGACGGGTTCCCGGACCGCTGCGCGATCCTGGCCGGCGCTCCGGACCGCTACGGCGTCACGACGTGCGTGGCCGACGGCATCCCGGACAGCTGCCAACCGCAGCCGGACTGCAACAACGACGGCTTCCCGAACCGCTGCGAGATCCTCGCCGGCGCGCCCGACCGCTACGGCGTGACGACGTGCACGAGCGACGGCATCCCGGACAGCTGCCAGCCGCAGCCGGACTGCAACAACGACGGGTTCCCGAACCGTTGCGAGATCCTGGCCGGTGCTCCGGACCGCTACGGCGTGAACACGTGCGTGCCGGACGGCATCCCCGACAGCTGCCAGCCCGAGGCGGACTGCAACAACGACGGCATCCCGAATCGCTGCGCGATCGCGGGCGGCGCTCCGGACCGCTACGGCGTGAACACGTGCGTGCCGGACGGCATCCCCGACTCCTGCCAGCGCGAGCCGGACTGCGACACGGACGGCATCCCGAACCGCTGCGAGATCCTGGCCGGTGCTCCCGACCTCTACGGCCGGAACACGTGCCTGCCGGACGGCGTGCCGGACAGCTGCCAGGTGCAGCCCGACTGCGACCTGGACGGGTTCCCGGACCGCTGCGAGCTGCTCGCCGGTGCGGCGAACTGCGACGGCGACCTCCTGCCCGACTCGTGCGAGCCCGACTGCAACTCGGACGGCACGATCGACGACTGCGAAGTCGACTGCAACGCGGACGGGACGCCGGACGAGTGTCAGACCCTCGTGGACTGCGACGCGAACGGCACGCCGGACGTGTGCGAGCTCGTGGGGAACGACTGCAACCAGAACGGCACGCTCGACGCGTGCGAGACGGACTGCAACGGCAACGGCATCCCCGACGACTGCGACGTCCTCGCGGATCCGACCCTCGACAGCGACGGGGACGGCGTGCCCGACTCGTGCCAGTGCCTCGAGATCGACCGCCACCGCCCGGGCAGCCTGCTGCTGTATCCGAAGTACGACAACCGGACGCCGCAGCGCACGCTCTTCACCGTGACGAACGTGCACCCGAGCCAGACCATCGACGTGCACTTCGTGTTCCGCGACGGCACGACCTGTCTCGAGTTCAACTACGTCAAGCGGCTCACGCCGAAGGACACGGTCACGATGTTCACGAGCACCGTGAACCCGAGCAACGGCCAGGGCTACGCGTACGCCTACGCCCAGAACACGCAGACGGGCCAGCCCGTCGTGTTCAACCACCTGATCGGCCAGACGCTGGCGATGGACAGCATCAGCACGATCGAGTACGCGCTCGACTCCGTGTCGTTCGAAGGCATCGGCAACGGGCCCGGAACGATCACGGACGTCGACGGGGATGGTCGCCGCGACCTGAACGGGCTCGAGTACGCGCAGGCTCCGGACGAGATCCTGATCCCGCGCTTCCTGGGCCAGACGGCGAACTCGGCCAGCGAGCTCGTGTTCGTCGACCTGACCGGCGGCCCTGCGTTCCAGGTGCTCGTCGACTACCTGGTCTACAACGACAACGAAGAGGCCTTCAGCGGGCAGCACCTGTTCCGCTGCTGGCAGTGCGTGCGCGCGTCGGACCTCTCCGGCGTGTTCTCGAACCAGTTCCTGTCGAACCTGAACTCGAACGACCTGAACGAGATCCAGGGCCTGCCCGGCCAGGAGACCGGCTGGATCCGCTTCGACGGACGTGAAGCGTCCTCGAGCTTCACGTCGATCCTGGATCCGGCGATCTACGTGGTGCTCATCGAGCGCAACGGGAGCTACGCGGCGGCGGACCTGCCGTTCGAAGTCTGCTCGCAGGACAACGGGTCGCTGCTGCCCATCGGGCCGCAGGGCGACCAATGAGTGGTGCGGTCCAGGCCGGCGTCACCGCGCTCGCGCGGTGACCTCGGCGCGGGCCGCGCGCAGCCATGACTGCCAGGGTGAGCCGTGGTGCGATCGCACCGCGGCTCGCCGCATGATTGGGCCCATGGCTTGGGCTGTGGCTCGTGAAGCCCGAGAGGCTGCCCGTCGAAACGAGCGCTCGGCAGGGCGAGCGCGCACCGGGTACGGAAGCCGCGCTGCGCGCGTGGCCGGCGGCCGCTGGCCCCTCAGGCGGGCTTGGACAAGAGGCCCGGCACGACCTTGCCGAACACGTCCGTGAGCCGGAAGTCGCGGCCTTGGTGGCGGTACGTCAGACGTTCGTGGTCGATGCCGAGCTGGCGCAGCATCGTGGCGTGCAGGTCGTGCACGTCGATCGGGTTCTCGACGATGTTGTAGCCCCAGTCGTCGGTCTTCCCGTACGTGATGCCCGGCGCGAAGCCGCCACCCGCGAGCCACACGGTGAAGCAGCGCGGATGGTGGTCGCGGCCGTAGTTCGTGTGCGAGAGCTCGCCCTGGCTGTAGACGGTGCGACCGAACTCGCCGGCGCACAGGACGATCGTGTCGTCGAGCAGGCCGCGCTGCTTCAGGTCCGTGACCAGCGCGGCCTGCGCGCGGTCCGCCGCCTGGCACTGGAGGCGCAGCTCGGCCGGCAGGTTCGAGTGCTGGTCCCATCCGCGCAGGTAGAGCTGCACGAAGCGCACGCCGCGTTCGAGCAGACGCCGCGCGAGCAGGCAGTTCGCGGCGAACGTGCCCGGCTTGCGGGCTTCCTCTCCGTAGAGCTCGAACGTCGAAGCCGGCTCGCCGGAGAGGTCGAGGAGCCCCGGCACCGAGGTCTGCATGCGGTACGCCAGCTCGGCCTGCGCGATCCGCGCGCGGACCTCGGGATCGAGGGCGCGCTCGGCCTCACGCACGTTCCAGGCGCTCTGCAGGTCGAGCAGCTTGCGCCGATCCGCGCGCGAAACTCCCGGCGGATCCGCCAGGTAGAGGACCGGGTCGCCGTTCGAACGCAGCCGACAGCCCTGGTGCTCGCTGGAAAGGAATCCCGCTCCCCAGAAGCGCGCGGACAGGGCCTGCATGTTGCCGAAGCCCTGCGTGATCAGGACCACGAACGCGGGCAGGTCCTGGTTCTCGGAGCCGAGGCCGTAACTCGCCCAGGCACCGAACGAGGGCCGCCCGGGCTGCTGGTTCCCGGTCTGGAAGAACGTGATCGCGGGCTCGTGGTTGATCGCCTCGGTGTGCATCGAGTGCACGAAGCACAGGTCGCGCGCGACGCCGGCCGTGCGGGGAAGCAGCTCGCTCAGCCACACGCCGTCCTGGCTGTTCTCGGCCCGATCGAATCGGAACGCGCTCGGCGCGCAGGGGAAGCGCGCCTGCCCGCTCGTCATGCCCGTGAGGCGCTGGCCGCCGCGGATCGAGTCGGGGATGTCCTGGTCGAAGCGCTCCAGCAGCCCGGGCTTGTAGTCGTAGAGGTCGAGCTGGCTCGGAGCGCCCTCCATGTGCAGGTAGACGACGCGCTTCGCCTGGGCGGGGTGATGCAGGCCGGGCGCCGCCTCCGGGATCGGGAGGCCCAGAGCGAGGGCGCGCTCGCGGCCGAGCGCCGCGCCGAGACCCAGCATCCCGAGACCGGCCGAGATCGACCGCGCGCCGACGCCGAAGAACCGGCGGCGCGTCAGGTCGAGAGCGTGTTCGTCGTAGGGGTGCACGGCGTCAGTTCCGGGTGATCGCGGCGTCGAGGGACAGGGCCGCGCTGGCCACCAGGGTCCAGGATGCGAGTTCGACGGGATCCAGGCCGGCGGGGACCGGCGCGACGCCCACGGAGAGCAACCGCGTGGCGTCCTCCGGAGCTTCACGATAGCGAGTTCGCAGCTCCCCGAGGGTCGTCCGTGCGGCCTCGATCTCGCCGCCGTCGGGACCACGTCCCGTGACGCGGCGCAGGAGCCGCGCGATGCGGGTCTCGTCCGCATCGAGGGTTCGACCGGCTGCACGGCCTTCCCGGACCGGATCGAGAGCCGACTCGAGGAGCGTCCGCTCCGCGAGCACGCGCGCCGCCTCGACGAACTGCGGGTCGTTCCACAGGGCCAGAGCCTGCAGCGGCGTGTTCGTGCTCGGACGCCGGATCGTGCAGGACTCGCGCGTCGGCGCATCGAAGGTCAGGAGCGTGGGGGGCGGGGACGCGCGCTTCCAGTAGGTGTAGAGGCTGCGGCGCCACAGCTCGCTGCCCATCCCGCGCACGTATTCGCGCGTGTTGGACGCGGGCATCGCCACTTCCTGCCACAGACCCTCGGGCTGGTAGGGCTTCACGGACTTGCCGCCGAGCTCTTCCACGAGGAGCCCGGAAACGTAGAGCGCCGAATCGCGGATCGCCTCGGCCGAGAGCCGCATGCGCGGGAACGAGGCCAGGAGGCGGTTCTCCGGATCGCGCTCCGCGAGATCCGGGCGGCGCTGCGAGCTCTGGCGATAGGTGCTGCTCGTCACGAGGAGGCGCAGGATCGCCCGGGAATCCCAGCCGCAATCGCGCAGCTCGACGGCCAGCCAATCGAGGAGCTCCTTGTGGCTCGGCCACTCGCCCTGCAGGCCGAAATCCTCGCTCGTGCGCACGATCCCGGTCCCGAACACGAGCTCGAAGATCCGGTTCACGGCGACGCGCGCCACGAGCGGGTTCGCGGGATCGAGCATCCAGCGCGCGAGGCCGAGCCGGTCCTTCGGCGCGTCGTCGGCGAGCTTGCCCAGCGCGGCGGGCACGGCGCGCGTGACGGGCCGCGCCAGGTCGGGCTTGTCGTACTGGCCGCGCTGCAACACGTAGGTCGGGCGCTGCATCGCGAGCTCCTTCATGACCATCGTGCGCGGCAGCGCGGCTTCGAGGGCGGCGGCCCGCGCCTCGAGGCTCGCGATGCGCTGGCGCGCCTCGCGCGCCGCGGGCGAGCGCTGGAGCTGCCAGGCGACCGCCACGCGCGACTCGAGGTCCGGCCAACGCGCGTCGGCCGGCAGGATCCCGGCGACGAGGTCGCCCGGGAGCTCGTCGACGAACTCGACCGGACGTGGATCGGCGCGGAAGTAGAACCCGCCCTCGCCGCCGGTGTTCACGTCCTTCAGGATCAGCGCCGACTTGCCGCGCGGCAGCGGGACCGTGACGCGATCCTGGTCGGCGGCGAGGCCGCGGTCGACCTCGCGCGAAGCGACCTCGGTCCCGGCCACGTAGAGGCGGAAGCCGTCGTCGCTGCCGAGCGAGACCGGGATCTCGCGCGCCGAGGGCGAGTACACCCGGCGGCCGACGTACGTCGCGACGGAGCCGCTCGGCAGCGTGTTGAGCACGCCGTCGCGCAGCTCGAAGTTGGCGCGCCAGCGCAGCTTCCCGGGCTCGAATTCCCGCGCAGGATCGAGAACGGCATCGCTCTCGGGGCCGAAGGCGCGGGCGTAGACGTCGGCACGCGACTCGGCCGGGAACGGCCCCACCACGTTCCAGGTCCCGAGCGCGATCGGCAGCCGGTCCAGGATCGAGGCGTTCGCGCGCGCCACGCGGATGCGCACACGACCCAGGACGTGTCGCGGGTAACGCGACGCGTGCTCGAGCCGCACGTGCAACTCGGTGCCACCCGCGAAGCCGAACGGGCGATCCGAGAGGAAGAGCGCCGCGCGCGGGCCCTCGCGCTCGTGGCCCTGCACGGCCCAGCCGTCCGCGTCGCCGGATTCGAGCGCGTTCACGACGCGGAAGTCGCCGTTCGCCTGCTCATGGTCGGCCCAGGCCCAGGCGAGTTCGACGTGCTCGGCGCGCGCGGGCTCGTCGAGCCGCACGGCCTCGACGGAGACGCCGGTCAGCACGGCGTTGCCGTTCTCCGCGCGTCCGACGCGGCTCTGCGCGAGGCTCGGATCGGTCAGCGCCTCCAGCAGCACGAAGCGCAGACCTTCGCCGCGGGTGCGCAAAGTCAGGTCGAAGGTGTCGCGGTCGGGATTCGTCCCGGAGGCGAGGATCGAGCCGTCGGCCTGGACGGTCAGCACCGCGCCATTCTCCGACTTGGCCGTCACGATCTCGGGCGTCTCCCACACGAGGGAGGACTCGGCCGCGATCCGCTCGAAGAACTGCGCGCGCCGCTCGTCCTCGCCCGGCGTTCCGCGCGTGAGCTCCGCCCGCGCGCGAGAGAGGTCGGCGGCGAGCGCCGCGCGCTCGCGTCGCTGTTCGGGGCGCGGCAGCGCGAGGAACGGCTCGAAGGCGCGCTCGGGATCGGGGAGCTGCGAATACAGGCCCGGTTCCTCGACGGAATCGAAGAACGAGAGCATCGAGTAGAAGTCGCTCTGCGACACCGGGTCGTACTTGTGGTCGTGGCAGCGCGCACAGCCCATCGTCAGCCCGAGGAACACCGAGCCCGTCGTCGCCGTGCGGTCGACCGCGTACTCGACCAGGTACTCCTCGGCGATCGCGCCGCCCTCGTCGGTCGCGACGTGGTTGCGCAGGAAGCCCGTCGCCGTGCGGCTTTCGTCGGTCGGTTCGGGCAGGAGGTCGCCCGCCAGCTGCTCCGTCAGGAACCGGTCGAACGGCATCCCGTCGCGGAACGCCGCCAGGATCCAGTCGCGCCAGGCCCACGTCTGGCGTCCGGCGTCGGTGTGGATGCCGTTCGTGTCGGCGTAGCGCGCCGCGTCGAGCCAGGGCTGCGCCATGCGCTCCGCGTGGCGCGATCGGTACGGTTCCTCGGTGAGCAGGCGGTCGACGAGACGCTCGAACGCGTCGGCGCGTGCGTCGGAGAGGAAGGCGTCGATCTCCTCGGGCATGGGGGGGAGCCCCGTGAGATCGAGGAACACGCGCCGCGCGAGCACTTCCTTCGCGGCGGGCGGACTCGGCGCAACCCCTTCGCTCTCGAGTCGGGCGAGGACGAATCGGTCGACCGGGTTCCGACACCAGGCCGCGTCGCGAACGGCCGGCACCGCGGGCCGGATCGGGGCGACGAAGGCCCAGTGCGGCTCGTAGCGCGCGCCGTCCTCGATCCAGCGCCGCAAGATCTCTCGCTCGGCCTCCGTGACGGCTCGTCGGCCGCTGTCCACGGGCGGCATGCGCTCGTCCAGATCCGCGGCGTGCACGCGTTCGAGCACGAGGCTCGCCTCGGGGTCGCCCGGAACGATCGCGGCCCCGGTCTTCCGCGGGGCGGTCGCGCCCTCGAACGTGTCGAGGCGCAACCCCGCCTGGCGCTTCCCCGGGTCGGGGCCGTGGCAGGTGAAGCAGCGGTCCGAGAGGATTGGTCGGACGTCGCGACCGTACGAGACCGGCGAGCGGGCTTCCCGGATCTCGGAACCCGAGGCCGCGGCGACAGCCAGCGACAGGAGGGCCGGCACGGCCGTCGCGCACAGAACGATCGAAGCGCGGGAGGGGGGGATCACGAGGCCGATATGCTCTTCAGCGAGCGTAGTCGAGTCCCGGCGACCCGTCCACGGAGAGCTCGAAGGGCTACCGGACCGGACCGCCGCCCGTGGCGGGATACGCGCGCCAGGCCCTCGGGAAGACGCCGACGGTGGCGCCCTCGCGGAGGGCCAGCGCGGCCTGGCGGCGCTGCGAGAGCTCGACCCACAGCGCGGTCCCGTCGTCGAGCGCGAGCTCGAGGCGCACGGCGGGACCCGCGGCGTGCATGCGCACGATGCGCGCCTCGACGGCGCCCGGGGAGCGCGTCGCGACGTGCTCGACCTCGACGTCCTGGGGGCGCAGGTACACGCGGACGGGGCCCGCGATGCGCGGCGCGTCCTCGGACCCGACCAGCTTCCAGGGCCCGAACGCGACCTGCGTCCCCGACTGCGAGCCCGCGTAGCGGTTCGCCTCGCCCAGGAACGAGGCCACGAACTCGGTCGCGGGCCTGTAGTAGATCTCCTCCGGCTCGCCGACTTGCTCGATGCGGCCATGGTTCATCACCGCGACGCGGTCCGCGACCTCGAGCGCCTCGGCCTGGTCGTGCGTGACGAAGAGGCTCGTGACGTGCAGCTCGGCGTGCAGCTTCACGAGCCAGCGCCGCAGCTCGGTGCGCACCTGTGCGTCGAGCGCGCCGAAGGGCTCGTCGAGCAGCAGCACGCGCGGCTCGATGGCGAGCGCGCGCGCGAGCGCGACCCGCTGGCGCTGGCCGCCCGAGAGCTGGGCCGGCAGGCGCTCGGCGTACTGAGGCAGCTGCACGCGCTCGAGCAGCTCCGTGACGCGCGCGCGGATCTTCGCTTCCGGCGGACGCGACTTGCGCGGACGTGCGCGCAGGCCGAACGCGACGTTCTCGAAGACGGTCATGTTCCGGAAGAGCGCGTAGTGCTGGAACACGAAGCCGACGCGCCGTTCGCCGACGGAGAGGCCGGCGACGTTCTGGTCGTCGAAGCGGATCGGGCCGCTGTCCGGATCCGCGAACTCGAGGCCGGCCAGGATGCGCAGGAGCGTCGTCTTGCCGGAACCCGACGGGCCGACGAGCGCGACGAGGCTGCCGCTCGGGACGTCCAGCGTCACGGAGTCGAGCGCGCGCGCAGCTCCGAACGTCTTCGTGATGCTCTCCGCCCGCACGCTCATCGCGAGATCTCCTCGGTGTCGCCCGCGCCCGATCCGCTGCCGCGTTCGGCGATGCGCGCCTCGTGTCGCTCGAGCAGGGCCTTCAAGAGCAGCGTGACGAGCGCCAGGAGCGCCAGCAGCGACGCCGCCGCGAACGCGCCCACGAAGTCGTACTCGTTGTAGAGGATCTCGACTTCGAGCGGCAGCGTGTTCGTCTCGCCGCGGATGTGGCCGGATACGACGGACACGGCGCCGAACTCGCCCATCGCGCGGGCGTTGCACAGCACGAGCCCGTACAGGAGCGCCCATTTCGCGCTGGGCAGCGTCACACGCCAGAACGTCGTCCAGCCCGAGGCGCCGAGCGAGACCGCGGCCTGCTCCGGATCGGTACCCTGCTCCTCGAGGTGCGCGACCAGCTCACGGGCGACGTAGGGGAACGTCACGAAGATCGTGGCCAGCACGAGGCCGGGAGTGTCGAAGATGATCTTGATCCCGTGCTCGCGCAGAGTCGGCCCGAACCATCCGCGCGCACCGAAGATCAGCACGAACACGAGCCCCGAGATCACGGGCGAGATGCTGAGCGGCAGGTCGATCAGCGCCACGATCAGTGCGCGCCCGCGGAACCGGAACTTCCCGAGCGCCCAGGCCGCGGCCAGCCCGAACGCGACGTTGAGCGGGACCGCGATCCCGGCCACGAGGAGCGTCAGGCGGACGGCCGACAGCACGTCGGGCTGCGAGACCGCGGCCCACCAGGCGCCCGGTCCCTTGCGGAACGCCTCGAAGAAGACCGCCGCCAGCGGGACCAACAAGAAAAGCCCCAGGAATCCGAGCGTCGTGCCGACGAGCGCGCGCCGTACCCAGACGGGCTCGTCCAGCGGACCGTGCGGCCGGCGCGCGTCGTTCGCGCCTCTCATCGCACTCCCGTCCCCGCGCCGCGCGCCGCGAGGCGCTGCGCGAAGTGGATCGCGACGAGGCCGAGGAACGCCAGGACGAGCATCGCCACCGCGATCGCCGACGCGCCGGCGTAGTCGTACTGCTCCAACTTCGTGATCACGAGCAGTGACGCGATCTCCGTCTTCAGCGGCATGTTGCCCGAGATGAAGACGACGGATCCGTACTCGCCCAGCGCGCGCGCGAAGGCCAGCGCGAAACCGGTGACGAGCGCGGGCAGGAGCGCCGGAAGCACGACGCGGCGCACCGCCGTGAACCGGCCCGCGCCGAGGCTCGCCGCGGCCTCCTCGAACTCGGACTCGAGCGCCAGGATCGCGGGCTGCAGCGTACGCACGACGAAAGGCAGGCCGATGAATGTGAGCGCCACGACGATGCCGAGCGGGGTGAACGCGACCTTGATGCCGAGCGGCGCGAGCAAGGACCCGATCCAGCCGTTCGGCGCGTAGACCGCGGTCAGTGCGATCCCCGAGACGGCCGTGGGCAGCGCGAAGGGCAGGTCGACGAGCGCGTCCACGATCCGTCGGCCGGGGAACTCGTAGCGGACGAGCGTCCAGGCCACGATCGCGCCGAAGACGCAGTTGATCGCCGCGGCCGCCGCCGACGCCCCGACGGTCAGCTTCAGGGCTGCGACCACGCGCGCGTCCGTGAGCGTCTCGACGAACTTCGGCCACGACAGCGACGCGGCCTTGGCGAAGAGCGCCGAGAGGGGGATCAGCACGATCAGCGACAGGTACGTGACCGTGATCCCGAGGGTCAGGCCGAAACCGGGCAGGACGCGCCTCCGGGCACGTCCTGCTCCGCGTCGATCCTTCTCGTCTCCGCGCATGCGGGGCGGATCAGCCGCCCGGTCTGTAGAGGATGTCGAACTCCCCGCCGTCGGCGAAGTGTCTCTTTTGCGCCGCCCGCCACCCGCCTGCGACCTCGTCGACCGTGAAGAGGTCGATCGTCGGGAAGCGCGCCGCGTCCGCCGGGGCAGCTCTGGAAAGGTCGCGCGCGCGGAAGTAGTGCTTCGCGGCCAGCGCCTGCCCCTCGGGCGTGTAGAGGAACTTCAGGTACGCCTCGGCGAGGTCGCGCGTCTTCCGGCGGTCGACGACCTGGTCGACGACCGCGACCGACGGCTCGGCCAGGATCGAGACGGCCGGCACGACGATCTCGAAGCCCTCCGAGGCGAACTCCTTCTGGATCAGGAAGGCCTCGTTCTCCCAGGACAGGAAGACGTCGCCCAGACCGCGCTGCGCGAACGTCGTCGTCGAGCCGCGCGCGCCCGAGTCGAGCGCCGGGACGTTCTTGTAGAGCGCGGCGAGGAACGCGCGCGCCTTGTCCTCGGCGCGCTTCACGTCCGCGGCCCGCGCCGGATCGGCGAGCGCCGCCAGCGAGCCCAGTTCCTTCTTCAGGGCGTGGCCCCAGGCCGCGAGGTAGTTCCAGCGCGCGCCGCCCGACGTCTTCGGATTGGGCGTGATGACCGCGACGCCTTCCTTCACGAGGTCGTCCCAGCCCTTGATCTGCTTGGGGTTCCCCTTGCGCACGACGAAGACGATCGTCGAGGTGTAGGGCGCGCTCGCGTTCGGCAGCCGCTTCTGCCAGTCGGCCGGGACGAGCCCGCCGTTGTCGTGCAGCGCGTCGACGTCGTAGGCCAATGCCAGCGTCACGACGTCGGCCTCGAGCCCGTCGATCACCGCGCGCGCCTGCTTGCCCGAGCCACCGTGCGACTGGCGGATCTCGACGTCTTCCTGGTGGTCGCGCTTCCAGGCGGCGACGAACGCGGCGTTGAACTCGGTGTAGAACTCGCGCGTCGGGTCGTACGAGACGTTGAGGAGGGTGCGCTTCTCGCCCGGCGCGGCGGCGGAGGCGGCGGGTGCGGCGAAGGTCAGCGCGGCGCCGGCGGCGACCGCGGCGAGGACCAGGATGGAAAGCGTGCGGGTCTTCATGGGTCGGGCTCGTGGTGGAAGTGGCGGCCGGGCCGTCGTTCGCGGCCCGGCCCCGGTCCCTCTCGTTCCGTTCCGTCGTCGCAGGCGTCAGGTTCGTCCGCGACCGACCTCCCTTGGCAACGGGTGTGCCGGCCCGCCGGAGGCCCGGGATGGGGCATCTCGCCCCGAATCCAGGGCTGATCACAGAATCCCAGGCCAAGACGCCGATGAAGCCGTGGTGGTTCATGGAAAACCAGGATAGGGTTCCAGCATGGCCGGCACCGACGCGCAGACCCTCGACCTGACCCGCGAAGCCTGGCGCGCGGCCAGCCTGGCCGAGGGCCTCGAGGACGCTCTCGTGCGTCTGGCCCCGAGCCTGACCCGCGACTTCCACGCCGCGGCGGGCCGACTCCAGCTCTTCGACCTCGAGCGGTGGCGCGTCACGACCGCGGCCGCGTTCGGCGCGGCGGGCGCGCGACGGTCCGGTACCGACGCCGCCGCCCATCCGCGCGCCGAGCTCGGGCCCGAAGCCGTCGAGCGCCTCATCCGGTGGTGCGCGGCGCGCGATGCGATCTCGCGCCGCGCGAGCACGCCGCCGGAGCTCGTGCCGACCGAGTGGGACGGCGCGTTCGTCGCCGCGCCGGTGCGCCTGGGCGACGACGCGGTGGGCGCGCTGCTTCTCGCGGCCGAGCCGGGCGCGAAGAACACGGACCGGCTCGAGGCCGCGCTGCGCGTCCTGCTCGAGCCGATCGGCTCCGCGATCGGTCACGACCGCCGCATCCACGAACTCTCGCGCCTGCGCGAGGCGGCGGAGGCCGAGAACCGCGCGCTGCGATCGCGCCTCTCGCGCACCGACATCAGCGTGTCGGTCATCGGTGCCGAGAGCGGCCTGAAGGACGTGCTCGAGCGCGTCGCAAAGGTCGCCGTCACCGACGCGCCCGTGCTGATCCTGGGCGAGACGGGCGCCGGCAAGGAGGTGATCGCGCGCGCGATCCACGAGCGCTCGACGCGCGCCAGCGGCCCGATCGTGCGCGTGAACTGCGGCGCGATCGCGCCCGACCTCGTCGATTCCGAGCTGTTCGGCCACGAGAAGGGCAGCTTCACCGGCGCGACCGGCACGCACCGCGGCTGGTTCGAGCGCGCCGACGGCGGCACGCTCTTCCTCGACGAGATCGGCGAACTGTCGTTGTCCATCCAGGTGCGCCTCTTGCGCGTGCTGCAGGACGGCACGTTCCAGCGCGTGGGCGGCCAGCGCGCGCTGTCGTGCGACGTGCGCATCGTCGCGGCGACGCACCGGAACCTCGAGGAGATGGTGGCGGAGAAGTCGTTCCGCCAGGACCTCTGGTACCGCATCGGCGTGTTCCCGATCCGCCTGCCGAGCTTGCGCGAGAGACCTCAGGACATCCCCGACCTCGCCGCGCACTTCGCGATCGCGGCCGGCAAACGGCTCGGCGCGGGACCGCTGGCGCTTTCGCGCGAGGACGTCGAGCTGCTCGTCGGCTACGACTGGCCGGGCAACGTGCGCGAGCTCGCGGCGGTGATCGAGCGCGCGGCGATCCTGGGCGACGGGCGCAAGCTCGACGTGCGCGGCGCGCTGGGCGGCAGCCCGCAGAAACGCCCTGACGTCGCGAGCCCGCATCCGACGCGCCCGGAACCGCCCGCGCGCCTCGCGAGCCCGGTCGTCGAGGAGACCGCGAAGCGCGATACGCGCTTCGCCACGCTCGAGGATTCGCAGCGCGCGCACGTCGAGCGCGCGCTGGAGGCGACGCGCGGCCGCATCGAGGGTCCGCACGGCGCGGCCGCGCTGCTCGGGATCAACCCGCATACGCTGCGATCGCGGATGAGGAAGCTCGGCCTCGACTGGCGCAGCTACCGCGCGCCGCGGCTCTGAACTGGAGTCGCCGCGCCGCGGCTCACGGAGTCCAAATCGCGCGCAGTCCGTTCGTCAGGTTGAACGTGCTCGGGGTGCAGAACGCGGCCGCGTTGCGGTACCAGGCCTGGTAGGTCCTCGTGCCGCCCGCCGCGGGAACCGCGCCGGCCGTGGACACGCGCGGATCGCCAGCGACGCCGGACCCGTAGGCGCAGGCGCCCTGCGCGCTCGCCGTTCTCCCGCCGAGGCGGAGGAAGGGGGAACCGACGCACCGCAGCCCGTCGCCGAACGGCTGCACGAACTCGGACGCGCCCTGGATGAAGAGCACCCTCGTGAAGGGTGTCATGGCCGACGCGGCGAGCAGGAAGGTGTCGCTCGACACGCTCGTCGTGCCGATCCCGAGGAGAAGGGCGCCGCCCGCGGCGAACGAGTTGCCGCAGCCCTTCTCCGGGCCGCCAGTATTCGCGCACGGGCACGCGGCGCCCGAGCCGTCGCCGAAGCAGTAGCCGTAAGTCGTGGGCCGGAGGCGCTCCACGAAGACGTCGGCGGCGGCGTTCGTGTCCGCGATCACCAGGTTCGTCGACGGGCTCACGAAGGCCGCGACGCTCCCGTCCCCGGAGATGCACGGCGCGATGCACTCGTCATCCGCCTGCGCGCCCGTCGGGCCGGTGTCGAAACGCCAGGTCCGGTTCTCGACCAGGTCGCGGACGAAGACGGAGTTCTTGTCGTTCGTGTCGTTCGGGACCAGGTTGGCTGCGCTCGACTCGAAGGCCACGAAGCGCGCGTCCGCCGAGATCGAGGGCGGGTGGGGGTACAGCGACTGCATCGGCCCCCCTGCCGCCGCGACCTGTTGCGAACTGCGGCTGACCTTCGTGGTGGTCCCAGCGAGCCTGTCGCGCACGTACGTGTCCCCGAACAGCGTGTCGCCCGCTACGAGGTTGGGCGCGGCACTGTTGAACACGGCGAACCGACCGTCCGCGGACATCGAGACACCTGTGCACGCCCCGGAAGCCGGTGCACCGGCCGAGTTCGCGCTGACGAGGCTCGTCGATGCCAACTGCGTGTCTCGCAGGAAGATCAACAGGAAGCCGTTGTCCGCACCGGGAACGAGGTTGCTCGCCGTGCTCTGGAACGCGACGTAGCAGTCGGTTCCGTTCGGATTCGAAGCGACCGCGATCTGCCCGCTCGTCGGCCCCGGGACGGAGTATCCGCTGTGGAAGTCGGCTGAGGCGCCGCCTGGGCCCAGGCTGACGAGTTGCACGGGGGCCCCGAGGTTCGTGCGGTCGAAGACGAAGGCATCCGACCAGATGTTCAGGTCGTTCAGGACGACGTCGGAGGCCCCGCTGTAGAACGCGATCCAGCGCCCGTCCGGCGAGATGCCCGGGCAGCACGACCCGCCGGTCGCGCCGCCGCCGCCGAAGCCGCCGTTGCTGACGAGCGTGAACGCGTCCGCCTGCACGTCGTAGAGGTAGACGTCCTGGAATCCGTTCACGTCGACCGGGCCGAGGTTGCTGGCCGTCGTGTGGAACGCGACGAAGCGACCGTCGGCCGAGAGGACGGGCGCACCCGAGTCTCCATTCGCTTCGACGCCCATGTGCCGGGTGATCAGCGTGGTGGTGGCCGTCAGTCGATCGCGCAGGTACACGTGCCGCGCGCCGCTCGTGCCGCCCGCGACCAGGTTCGTCGCGGTGGAGGAGAACGCCGCATAGCGCCCGTCGTGGCTGAGCGAAGGCCGATCGGAGCCGGCGTTCGCCTGCAGGCCGGACGAGTCGACGCTGATGCGCGCGACATCCCCTTGAGCGTGGGCGGTTCCGGCGAGCGCGGCCAGCACGCACGCCAGCTGGAGGGTGGTGCGCATCGCGCGCCGATCTTGAAGCGTGAACTTCGTGGTTCGCATCGGGCTGTCGAGGAGCGCGTCGCGTGGGATCCGCGATGGGCGAGCACCCCCATCCACCCCTCCCAGTGGAACGCGACGGGCTGGATCGCGCAATCTCCGCGCGTCCATCCTCGCCGGGCGGTCGGCGGGACGCGCGCCCGTCGCGTCGCGTTCGAGCGCGCCGGATGGAGGTCAGACGTGGTGAACGGGACCTTCGCCGCGCGACGCGGCGAGGATCGTCCGGCGCACGTACACCGGCACCATCTCGCGGCGCCAGTCCTCGTCGCCGGGGATGTTCGGCATCGGGTGGCACTGCGCGTAGGCGGAGTCGGCGGCGAGGTGCGCGCCTTCCTCGAAGGACTCGGTGCCGGGCACGCGGCCCTTCAAGTGATCCTGGAAGCGCTTCAGGCGCAGCGGTCGCGCCTGCATCGCCGTCACGACCGCGTCGGCGGTGTCCACGGCACCCGCCGCGTCGAGCTCGAGCCGCACGGCCACGCCGAACAGCGGGAAGTCGATCGATCCGCGCTCGCGCAGCTTGCCGTACGCGCCGCGGTGCTGCGCGGTCGTCGGGGGGATTTGGACCTCGACCAGGACCTCGTTGGGCTCCAACTTCTTGTTGTACGCGCCGTCGGCGAGCCACAGGTCGTCGATCGGCAGCGTGCGGCGTCCTTTCGGACCTTCGAGGACGAGGTTCGCGCGCAGCGTCATCAGCGGCGGAGCCGTGTCGTTGCTCGCGGCGGCGACGCACTTCGATCCGCCTTCGACCACGTGGCACAGCGTGCCGTCCTTCTTGAGGCAGAAGCCCAGCGCCTCGCGCCAGAAGTAGGTCTGGTTGTACCACTGGCATCTCGTGTCGAGCAGCACGTTGCCTCCCAGCGTGCCCATCGCGCGCAGCTGCGGACCGGCGACGAGTCCGGCGGCCTGCGCGAGCGCGGGGAAACGCGCGCGCACGAGCTCGTGTGCCGCGACGTCCGCGAGCGACGTCATCGCACCGATCGTCGTCCAGCCGTTCGGCGCGGCGCGGATGCCGCGCAGCTCGGCGATGTCGGCCAGCGACACGACGAGCGGCGGCGTGAAGAGCTCGTGCTTCACGTTGGGCAGGAGGTCGGTGCCGCCCGCGATCACCATGGATCCGGGCGTCGACGCCAGCATCGCGACGGCTTCGGTCACCGTGGTGGGGGACGCGAGCTCGAACTTCGGGAGGCGCAGCATCAGTGCGCTTCCTTGGCGGGACCCAGGCCGGAACGCGCAGCCTTCACGGGCCGTGTCGAATCCGAAGCCCCGCGCGCCGCGCGCAGGGCCGAGAGCACCTTTCCGGGGGTGAACGGCAGCTTCTTCAAGCGGATGCCGACCGCGTCGTACACCGCATTGCTGAGCGCCGGCAGGATCGGATGCAGCGGACCTTCGCCCGCCTCCTTCGCGCCGTACGGACCTTCCGGATCCAGGCTCTCGACGATCAGCGCCGCGAGCTCGGGAGTGTCGACCGAGGTCGGGATGCGGTAGTCGAGCAGATTCGGGCCGGAATGCAGGCCGAAACGGTTGACCGCGTGGTTCTCGAGGATCGCTTCGGCGAGCCCCATGTAGACCGAGCCCTCCATCTGGCCCGCGACGAGCATCGGGTTCAGCGCGCGACCGCAGTCGTGCGCGACCCACACCTTGTCGCACGTGATGCGGCCCGTCTCGACGTCGACCGTGACCTCGGCCACGTGCGCGGTGAACGAGTACGCCGGCGAAGCGCCGATCGTGCCGCCGCGGTAGTCGCCGCCCAGCTTGGGCGTGTTGTACGAGCCCGTCGCGCCGAGCGTGTCGAAGCGCGCTTCGGCCACTTGGAAGGCGTCGCGCATCGGCAGCGAACGCTTCGGGTCCTCGAGGTCGATGCAGCGGCCCTCGACCAGCCGGACGCGCTGCTCCGCGCATTGCCAGGCTTCGGCGACGGCGGTCACGACCTGCCGGCGCAGCTTGCGCGCCGCGTCGATCGTCGCATTGCCGACCATGAACGTGACGCGCGAGCTGTACGCGCCCAGGTCGACGGGGCACAGGTCCGTGTCCGCCGCGACGACGCGCACGTCGGACACGTCGAGGCCCAGCTCCTCCGCGACGAGGTACGCCGCGACCGAGTTCGAGCCCTGGCCGATGTCGTTGCCGCCGGTGAACACCGTGACGAGTCCCGAGCGATCGACCTTGATCTGCACGCCCGCCTGCGGCATCTCGTTCGGGTACACGGGATAGTTCGTGCCCGAGATGTACATCGAGCCCGCGATGCCCAATCCGCGGCCGAAACCGAGCTTGGAACGCCGCGTTGTCCAGCCGGACGCGCGCTCGACCTCGTCGAGGCACTGCAGGAACCCGTTCGACGTGATGCGCTGACCGTTGACGGTCGTCACGTGCTCGCCCACGAAGTTGCGCCGGCGGATCTCGATCGGATCGAGCGCGAGCTTCTCCGCGATCTGGTCCAGCTGGACCTCGAACGCGAAGCGCGGCTGCACCGATCCGTGTCCGCGCTTGGGCCCGCACGGCGGCTTGTTGGTGAAGACGCGCGTCGAATCGAACCGGTACGACGGGAACGCGTACGGCCCCGTCAGCAACTGGCCCGCGTAGTAGGTCGTGACGAGACCGAAAGACGAGTACGAGCCGCCGTCGATGAGGATCTTCGCGTCGACACCGAGGACCTTGCCGTCCTTCGTGGCGCCGGTCCTGTACTTCAACTGCATCGGGTGACGCCCGCGATGGCAGTAGAAGACCTCCTCGCGCGTGTAGAGCATCTTCACCGGCCGCCGCGTCTTCATCGCGAGCTTCGCGACGCAGAACTCGAGGCTGAACGGATCCGACTTGCCGCCGAAAGCACCCCCGAGGGCCGGCTGGATCACGCGGATCCGCTGCGGCGGCAGCTCGAGCACGCGGGCCAGCGCGCGGTGGACGTAGTGCGTGATCTGCGTCGACGACCACACGGTGAGCAGTCCGTCGGCCGAGTACTGACCGATCGCGCAGTGCGGCTCGATGGGGGCATGCGTGGTGCCATGGAACTCGTACTCGTCCTCGACGACGACGTCCGAGCGCCCGATCTCCGCATCGACGTCGCCGAACGCGAGATGCACGTGCTTGCTGACGTTCCCGTGCTTGTTGTCGGCGTGGATGGCCGGCTCCGCGCGCGTCAACGCCTCGCGCGGATCGTAGAACGCATGGAGCAGCTCGTACTCGACCTCGATGAGCCGACACGCTGCGTTGGCCGTGTCCTCATCGATCGCCGCGACTGCCGCGACCGGATCGCCGATGAAGCGCACGCGGTCGACTGCCAAGGCGTTCTCGTCCTGCGTCCACGGGATGACGCCGAACTTGATCGGCATCTCCGCGCCCGTGACCACCGCGTGGACGCCCGGCAGAGCGAGTGCCTTCGAAACGTCGATCCTGACGATCCGTGCATGCGCGTGCGGCGAGCGCAGCGTCTTCGCGTGCAGCATCCCCGGCAGCACGATGTCGTCCGCGTACTGCAGCGCGCCCGTCGCCTTGGCCAGCCCGTCGATCTTCTGCCGCGGCTTCCCGATGACGCGGAAGTCCGCGTTGCGCTTGTCGCCCGGCTGTTCCGCGCCGAACGGTGCGCCGGGTCCGTGCTGGTCGCGCGCCGCCATCAGCGCGCTCCCTCGCCGTTCCCGTGCCCGCGCCGCGCCGCCGCGAGCGCCGCCGCCGCGACCTTGGCCTGCTGCTGCGCCTCGGCCGGCTTCATGCGCTGCTCCTCCCACGCGCGCGGAGCCGGAGCGACGCCGAGCGACTCCGCGACCGCGAGCTCGACCGCCTCGAAGATCTGCGTGTACCCCGTGCAGCGGCACAGATTCCCGCTGAGCGCTTCGCGGATCTCGCCGCGCGTCGGACACGGGTTCCTGTTCAAGAGCGCCCGCGCCGACAGCATCATGCCCGGCTGGCAGAACCCGCACTGGAGCGCGCCGCACCGGTCGAACGCCGACTGGACCGGATCGGGCCCGTCTCCGCCCTGCGCGACGTGGAGCGGCATGAGCCCCTCGATCGTCGTGATGGCCCGGCCTTCGCACAGCGCCGCGAGCGTGAGGCAGCTTAACTGCGGTTTGCCGTCCACGAGGACGGTGCACGCGCCGCAGTCGCCCTTGTCGCAGCCTTGCTTGCTGCCGGTGAGCCCGAGCCGGTAGCGCAGGACCTCGAGGAGGGTCCAGTGCGCCGGCGCGGCGGTTTCGAGGGTGTCCCCGTTGACGTTCAGGCGCAGGGTGCGCATCGCGGGGATTGTCCCCGCGGACGGGGGAGGGGACAAGCGCGGGCTGCACCGGAGGGCGGTGGATTTCCGGGGACGGGCCGGCCTGCTCGAGCGGTTCGCCGCCTATCCCGTTCGAGGACTCACGAGTACCGTGGAGCCTGCTTGCCGCGCGAGGTGACGCCTGCACCCGCGCGCGACTCCGCCTGTCGAGATCCCCTGGAGCACGCGATGCACCTGCGTTCGTTCGTCTTCGTCTCCGCCCTCGCCGCCACCAGCGGCGCCACGCTCCTCGCGCGCCAATCCTGGCAGGTCCCGAGCGATCACCCCGGCGTCGAGGTGCTCCAGGACCCGCAGGGACAGCGGACCATCGCGCAGCGCGCTCGCGGGGAGTCTGCGGTTCCCGTGCCGAACTCCGCGCTCATCGCGAACTGGCAGGCCCTCGGGCCCTTCGGCGGCGACATCGAGGACGTCCAGGTCTCGCCGATCGACCCGAACCTCGTGCTCGCCGGCCTCGCGCCCTCGAGTGGCGGCGGCGGCGCGATGTTCCGCTCGACGAACGGCGGAGCGAGCTGGAACAACGTCGCCACGCTCGACGGCAAGTCCGTCTACGACATCGCGTTCGCACCGGACGGCACGGCCTACGCGGGCACCATCGACGGCGTCTGGAAGAGCGTGAACGGGGGCGCGTCGTTCACCAACCTGCCGCTCGGCATCGGGCTCAACGACCAGGTGTTCGAGATCGACGTCGACCCGTCGAACCCGCTCACGCTGTGGTGCGGCGTCGCCGACGCCCTCGGCGGCCAGCCGGTCAACGTGATGCGGTCCACGAACGGCGGCACGACGTGGACGAACAAGACGCCGCCCCTGGCCCAGCCCACGAGCTGCTCGACGATCGCCATCGACCCGGCGAACCCGCTGCGCGTCTTCGCCGGCTTCCGCGGCTTCGGCGGCGGGGGACAGGTGTGGGTCACGACGAACGGCGGCACGAGCTGGACGAACCGTTCGGCCGGGCTGCCGGGCACTCCGGTCAACGACCTCGAGATCGCGGGCGCGACCGTGTACGTCGCGGGCGGGCAGCTGTTCGGGTCGCAGAACTTCGGGTTGTTCAGCACCGTGAACGACGGCGTCACGTGGAGCCAGCGCCACGACGGCACGTGGACGAACCTCGTATCGCAGGACATCGCGATCGACCCGAACAACGCGAACACGCTGTACGTCGCGACGGCCGGCAACGGGCTCTACCGCTCGACGAACGGCGGTTCGGCCTGGTCGCTCGCCGTCGGGGGCACGGGTTCGCTGTCCGTGAACGCGGTCGGCTTCGCGCCGGGCAGCTCGAGCACGCTCTACACCGGATCGGCGTCGAATGCCGTGTGGAAGAGCTCGGACTCGGGTGCCAACTTCGCCGCGTCGTCGACGGGCATCGGCGCACTCGACGTCTACTCGATCGCGTCGAACCCGCTGAACGAGAGCGAGCTCGCGATCGCCTTCCAGGGTCTGAACAACGGCGGCGTGTACACGTCGACGAATACCGGCGCGACGTGGTCGCTGGCGGCGCTGCCGGGCACGCGCTTCCAGCACGTGCGTTTCTCGCCGCAAGGGACGCTCTACGCGATCTCCGACGGCCCGACTTCGATCGGAGCGGAAGCGCTGTACCGCCGCACGGGTTCGAGCTGGACGTCGATCGGGCCCGACCAGGGCACGTTGTTCGAGTCGGAACTGTTCTCCCTGCGCGTCAGCCAGAACGATCCGAACTTCATCGTCGCCGTGGGTGCCGACTTCGGCGTCGCGGGTTTCGAGCCGACCGTGTGGCGCACGACGAACGGCGGCGCGCTGTGGACGAAGGTCTATGAAGGCGCGACTCCGAATCGTCCGCTCCAGGACGTCCTGACCAGGGCACTCTCGTCGGACACGGTCTGGCTGGCGTCGTACGTCGATTTCAGCGGCGGGGGAGCGGGTGGCGTGCTGCGCTCCAGCAATTCGGCCGTCACGTGGGCTCCGTCGAACACAGGCTTGCCCGCGGCGATGCAGGGCTTCTCGATCACCGAGTCGCCCAGCGTGGGGATCTT
Source organism: Planctomycetota bacterium (assembly GCA_026692665.1). Classification (GTDB taxonomy): domain Bacteria; phylum Planctomycetota; class UBA1135; order UBA1135; genus JAEUHZ01. The sequence goes on along the minus strand of JAPLOF010000051.1, from coordinate 85,978 downwards.
CGTGTCCAACAGCGCTTCGGCTTCCGGGCCCGGCGTGTTCCGTAGCTTCGATCAAGGCCTGTCGTGGAGCTCGACCGGTTTCATCGGTCAGGTCTACGAGGTGGTGGCCAATCCGTTCGTGCCGTCGGATGTGTACATCGCTCAATCCGGTGCGGTCCGCGTCAGCGCTTCGACGGACAGCGGCGCGACCTTCACGGCGTTCAACACGGGGCTCGCATCGACGGATTTCCCGCGCGACTTGCAGCTCGCGCCGGGCGTCGGGACGGGCCTGCTGTATGCGGGCACGATTGGCTCGTACCGGACTGAGCTCCTGTTCGCTCCCCGGCCGTACTGCTTCGGCGACGGCACCGACGCGGCCTGTCCTTGCGGACCCCCGAGCCCTCCCGGCACGGGCTGTCTCAACTCCTTCGGTACGGGCGGAGTGCTCGCGGCGAGCGGAGCGAACTCGGTCTCCTCGGACTCGCTCGTGTTGACGGCCAGCGGGCTGCCCACGTCGTCGTCCACGCTGTTCTTCCAGGGAACGCTCGACCAGAACTTCGGCGATGGCACGGCGTTCGGCGACGGCTTGCGCTGCGTGGCGGGAACGATCGTGCGCATCGGCACGAAGACGGCGAGCGGCGGAGTCGTGGCGTACCCGGGCCTCGGGGATCTGTCGGTGTCGGTGCGCGGCCTGCTGCCCGTCGGCGGCGGACTGCGGTACTACCAGGCCTGGTATCGCAACGCGGCGGCGTTCTGCACGCCGAGCACGTTCAACTTGACGAACGGCGTTTCGGTCACATGGGCGCCCTAGCGCGCATGGACTGCACGCCCCCTGACGATGGGGGCGTGGCTCGGTAGGACCGTCAGGCGCGTCGCCGCGGGCGACGTGCCCGCGAGCTCGAGCTACCTGGGGATGCCCGCCTCGACGAAGAACAGCACGCGCAACACCTTCTCGGTCTCGCCACGTTCGATGAGCTCGATGGCCTTGAACCCGCCCAGCGCCTTGTTCGGGGTCACGAGCCACGTCCCGACGAACTCGGGCTTCATCACGCGCTCGCAGGCCTCGACCACGGAGCGCAACTCTCCCAGCGCGCGCTCCGAGGCCGGCTTCGGGTCCTTCGCGCGTTCCCAGTCCGCCACGGTGCGTTCCGAAAGCCCCAGCAGGCGGGCGAACACCGGACGGGTGAGCCCGAGACGGGCACGCATCTGCGCCGCGGTCGCGATGCGGGCAGATCCGGATCGGGCAGTCTTGGTCCGGGACTGTGGAGCCCGTCGCTCGCGGGCAGTTCGGGGGGCGGTGATGCTGCTCTTCTTCTTCGATTTCGCGGCCATGGGCGTGCCTGTCCTGCTCCTGTCCAGTATCGGTTGTCGAGCTGCGGCGGCCGCGGGAATCCAGGAAATACCTGCATGGGAACCTGCAGAACTGCAGGTAGATCCATCTAAGGGTGTTCGACCGAGAGTCCGTGCGCTGACAGCCGCGATCCGGGCAGGAGCCGGTCCACGAAGACGACGAGGTTCACCGCGCCGGCAACTGCGGCAGACGGGACGCGGAGTGCCTCGGACCCCGAGGACCGTGCGGCCCCGCCCCAAGCCTGGGACTCGGACACCTGACCGCACTCGTTCTCCGAGCGCCAGGGGCTCGCGAGCAGTCGTGTCAGGTCGATGCCGAGCGCGGCGCAGGCGGCCGGGCGGGTGAGATCCAGGACTCTCTGCAGCCGCACCTCGCCCCAGGCTACTACGGCGGGCAGCCCCGACCGATCGGGGATGCCCGCATCGCGTGCTCCGGCGAGGTACTCGGACAGCGCAGCTTCGGGACTCTCGCAGAGGTAGGCGGCACGGATGCCTGGGGCGCTCCAACGTCCGCCTTGCAATCGTGCGCCCTCACCGTCCAGCAGGCGGTCGGAGTGAGCCCAACGCGGGCTGGCCGCACGGTAGGAGCAGATCTCGTGTGCCGCGATCCAGGGAGATGCACGCCCGAGTGCAGCGCGGAAGCTGGCTACCGACGGGTGCGCGTGGAGCGGACTTCGCGACATCGGTGGTTCCGCGAACTCACGCGTCCCCGATCGCCGCCAGGAACGCCTCGCCCAGGTCCGCCGCCTTCTTGTCGCCCACGCCCTTGATCTCGAGCAGCGCGGCGATCGAGCGCGGCTTCTTGGCCGCCATCTCGGCCAGCGTGCGGTCGTTGAAGATCAGGTAGGGCGGCACGCCGCGCTCCTTCGCGAGCGCGCGCCGGAGCTCGCGCAGCTTGTGGAACAGTCCTTCGTCCACGGCGCCGCCGACCTCGTCGAGCGCGGCCGAGCGTGCGGCGCTCGCCGGCTTCTTCGTCGCGCTGCTCTTCGGGCGCGCCGGCACGTAGAGGGTGACCGGGATGCGCGCATGCATCGCCTCGACACCGCTCTTCGAGAGGAAAAGGGTGGGGAACTCGCCGTCCGCGACACGCAGATGTCCGCTGCCGACGAGTTGGTCGATCCACGAGCGCACGTCCACCATCGACGCGTCGCGCAGGAGGCCGTAGACGGACAGCGTGTCGTGACCCGTCTGCCGGATGCGCGCCGTCTCCGCGCCGCGCAGCACGTCGGCGACGTGGCCAGCGCCGTAACGCTGGCCCGTCTTCACGACCGCGGAGAGGATCTTCTGCGCGATCACGCCGCCGTCCGGGACGTGCGCGATCTCGCCCAGGCACACGTCGCACGCGCCGCAGCCGGCGGCCGGGATCTCGAGGTCCTGCCCGAAGTACTGCGCGAGGATCCTGTGCCGGCACACGGCGCCGGTCGCGAGGCTCCACACGTGCCCCAGGCGCTCGAGCTGCGCGTCGAGGTCCGAACCGGCCGTCCCGTTGCCCTCCGCACGGGCATCGCGCGCGCTCATCTCCATGAGCGTCTTCCAGCCGTGGAAATCCGCGCCGCCGTAGAACAGCACGCACTCGGCGGGCAATCCGTCGCGGCCCGCCCGCCCGGTCTCCTGGCTGTACTGCTCGACGCCCTTCGGGAGCGAAGCGTGCACGACGAAGCGCACGTCGCTGCGGTCGATGCCCATGCCGAAGGCGACGGTGGCGACGACGACGTCGAGGTCCTCGTTCAGGAACGCACGTTGCACGCGCGTGCGGTCGGCGCCGTCCATCCCGGCGTGGTATCCGGCGCAGCGCACGCCGCGCGCCTTCAAGTCGGCGCTCAGCTCGTCGACGTCGGCACGGCGCAGGCAGTACACGATGCCCGCTTCGCCCGCGTGGCGCTTCACGACGCTCATCACCTGTTCGACCAGGTCGCGGCGCGGGAGGACGCGGTACGTCAGATTCGGGCGGTCGAAACCGCCGACGAGCACGAGCGGATCGGCCAGACCCAGGTTGCGCACGATGTCCGCGCGCACCTGCGGCGTCGCCGTCGCGGTCAGCGCCAGGATGGGCACGTGCGGCAAGCGACGCCGCACCTCGCCGACGAGGCGGTACTCGGGCCGGAAATCGTGGCCCCAATGGCTGATGCAGTGCGCCTCGTCGACCGCCAGGGCGGCCATCCCGCTGCGCTCGAGCCACGACAGGAATCCGTCGGCGGCCAGGCGCTCGGGCGCGACGTAGAGCAGCTTGAGCTCGCCGCGCGCGAGCCGGCGCTCGACCTCGCGCTTCTCGTCGGCGGACTGGGAGCTCGAGAGCTGCGCCGCGGCGACGCCGTTCTCGACGAGCCCCGCGACCTGGTCCTCCATGAGCGCGATCAGCGGGCTGACGACGACCGTGAGACCGTCGCGCACCAGAGCCGGCGCCTGGAAGCACAGGCTCTTGCCGCCGCCGGTCGGCATCACGACGACTACGTCGCGGCCCGCGAGGGAGGCTCGGACCGCCTCCTCCTGGAGCGGCCGCAGCGTGTCGAACCCGAAGGCGTGGCGCACGGCCAGGGCGACGGCCTCGAACGTCGGAGGCGGGCCGGTGGCGACGCGCGGCCCGTCCGACGGCGCGTCGGCGTCGTCGTCGCCCCACAGCGATCCCGGATCCAATGCGTGCGTGCTCACGTGCCCCCGAGTGGATTGGAACGCCCGCCGCGCGCCGATCAAGGCGGTAGGTCGCCGACTTGCCCGGGAAAGCCCGGTCCGAGATCGGCGGAGAGAGCGTAGGTAGGCTGTGCGTCGGCAGTTCGCCGACCCACGGCCCCGCGCGCGCTTTCCATGACGACCGCCACATCCCCCCGGGTCCACTGGCTCTCCCGCTACGCCGATTGGCTCCACCTGCGCTGGCCGAGCGGCACCGTCGAGCGGCTGCCGGCCGTGGACGAGGAGGGGCGCACCCGCGTCCCGGGCCTGTACGTCGTCGGCGACCTGACGGGCATCCCGCTGCTGAAGTTCTCCTCGGACACGGGCGCGCGGGCCGTCGGGCGCATCGCCGACGATCCCGAGTTCCAGAAGGCGCGGGGCAAGGCGGTGTCGGGCGTGCGCGAGCTCGTCGTCATCGGCGGCGGGGTCTCGGGGTTCGCGGCCGCCATGGAGGCCCGGAAGCGCGGGCTGGACGTCGAGCTCCTCGAGGCCTCCGAGCCCTTCTCGACGGTCGCGAACTTCCCGGCCCGGAAGCCCATCTACACCTACCCGACGGAGATGACGCCGTTCGGCGACCTGCAGTTCCGGGCCACGGTCAAGGAGCCGCTGCTCGACGAGCTGCGGGAGCAGGCCCGGAAGGCCGGCGTGGTCCCGCGCATCGCTCGCGCCGAGCGGGTCGAGCGCGCCGACGGCGTGCTCGTCGTGCCCATCGCGGACGGCGAGCCCATCCGCGCGCTGCGCGTGATCGTCGCGATCGGGCGCTCGGGCAACTACCGCCGCCTCGGGGTGCCGGGCGAGGAACTGGGCAAGGTCTCGAACCGGCTGCACGACCCGCGCGAGCAGGCCGGGAAAAACGTGCTCGTCGTCGGGGGCGGCGACAGCGCGCTCGAGGCCGCGATCGCGCTGGCGGACGCCGGCGCCGCGGTCACGCTCAGCTACCGGAAACCCGAGTTCGCCCGGCCCAAGCCCGACAACACCGCGCGCGTGGACGCGCTGGCCAAGGTGCGCGGGAAGGGCGGGATCGACCTGCGGCTCGCGACGCAAGTGACCGCGATCGCGGACACGGAAGTCACCCTGCGCGGCGTCGACAAGAAGGAGACGCGTCTCCCGAACGACGCCGTCTACACGCTGATCGGGCGCGAGGCGCCTCTCGAGTTCTTCCGCAAGAGCGGCGTGCCCATCCAGGGCGAGTGGACCGCGAAGAGCTGGATCTCGTTGGCCCTGATCCTCCTGTCGGCGGTGTTCGTCTACCACTGGAAGAAGGGCGGCGTGTACTTCGGGATCAGCGAGGCCTTCCAGCGCAAGGGCTGGTTCCCGTTCCAGGTGCCGGCCTGGTGGGAGTCCCTCGGCGGGGCCTTCGCGGACAAGACGGCACTGCTCGGCACGCTGAAGATCTCGCTCGGCGAGCCGGGCTTCTACTACTCGCTGGCGTACTGCGTCTGCGTCGTAGCGTTCGGCATCGCGCGCATCCGCCGACGCAAGACGCCCTACGTGCGGTTGCAGACCTGGACGCTGGCGGCGATCCAGGTCGTGCCGCTCTTCCTGCTGCCCTACGCGATCCTGCCCTGGATCGGGAACAACGGGCACTTCGACGCGGGCGCGCTGGGATCGTTCGCGGACGAGTTCTTCCCGAAGGCGGACTACGGTCACGGGCGCGAGTACTGGCGCGCGTTCGGTTTCGTGCTCGCCTGGCCGCTCTTCTTCTGGAACGTGTTCACCGAACAGCCGATGTGGGGCTGGCTCGCCGTCAGCCTCGTGCAGACATTCGTGATCATCCCGCTGATCGTGTGGAAGTGGGGCAAGGGCGCGTACTGCGGCTGGATCTGCTCGTGCGGGGCCCTGGCGGAGACGCTGGGCGACTCGCTGAGGCAGAAGATGCCGCACGGCAAGAACTGGAACCGGCTGAATCTCGTCGGCCAGGCGTTCCTCGCGTTCGCGTTCGTGCTGCTCATCGCGCGCAGCCTGGCCTGGGCCTTCCCCGGTGGTCCGTTCGGCGCGCTGTTCCAGTGGCTCTTCAAGAACGCGCCGGTCTTCAACTACGTCTGGTTCGTCGACCTCTTGTGGGCGGGCATCCTGGGAGTCGGTCTCTACTGGCACTTCTCCGGCCGCGTCTGGTGCCGGTTCGCGTGCCCGCTGGCCGCGCTGATGCACGTCTACGCGCGCTTCTCGAAGTTCCGGATCCTCCCCGAGAAGAAGAAGTGCATCTCGTGCAACGTGTGCACGAGCGTCTGCCACCAGGGCATCGACGTCATGAACTTCGCCAACAAGGGTCTGCCAATGGCCGACCCCGAGTGCGTGCGCTGCAGTGCGTGCGTCCAGATGTGCCCGACGGGGACGCTCCAGTTCGGCACGATCGACACGCGGACGGGCGCGATCACCGGCTACGACGCACTGGCCGCGTCGCCGGTGCTCATGGCGGAGTCGAAGCGCTGAACGCTTCGGCGCGGGAGGTCAGCCGCCCGCGCCGGCCCCGGCCTTCTCCTTCTTCGCCGCCGGCTTGGCCTTCTTGGCCTTCACTTTCCCGGACGTCGCTCCCGCGGCCGGCTGTTGGGCCTTCTCGACGAGCGCCGGGATGTCCACGAGCAGCGCGTCCGCCGGCATCGTCGCGTCCGTCTTGCGCCAGGCCTCGACGGCGAGCGCCCACAGCGCGCACGTGCCTTCGAGCGTCGTGTGCAGGTTGTCGGCCTGGAGCAGGCGCGGCTTCGAGCCCTTCTCGAACGTGGTCCCGGCGACGGTGAACGGCTCGTCGGCGATGAGCTTGCGCAGCATCTCGGCCATCGGGACGATCACCACGTTCTTCCGGTCCTTCGACCACTCGTAGATGCGCTTGTTGATCCGCGCCAGCGCTTCGGCCGAAGGGATGGACTCCTTGGGCAGGTACATGGGATTCGTGCCGGCGCCGCGGAAGTCGGGCAGGTCTCCGACGAGCACCGGGCACGTGAAGGCTTCGAGGAGCTTCAACCCGGTGGCCACGCGCTCTTCGCGCTTCTCGTCGCCACCGGGGCCGTATCCCATCCAGAACAGGAAGTCGATCGCGACGAGCGCGGTCGGCTTCGCCGCCTTGGCGTCCGCGGCCGAGCGCTTCGCGATCGCCTCAGGCGACGAGAAGAAGTTGAAGTCGGCGCCGTTGTGCGGCACCTCGTGCGGTCCGGTGATCGACGCGTCGACGATCTGAGCCAGCTGCAGCTTCGACTTCTCGCCCGCGAACGGGTTCGCGGTCGGATCGAGGCCGATCCCCGCCGAAACGCTGGCGCCCACGATCGCGAGGTGCTGGAGCACCGGCACGGGCGCGCTGGCCTTGACCTCGGGCTTGGGTGCCGCGGGCAGGTCGCCGCCGCACGCGGGGTCGCGCGCTCCGGCGAGGAGGAGGAGGGGGAGGGCGAGGAGGAAGGCCTGCATGGTGGATAGGAGGCTAACCCTCCCGCGAGCGGACAGGCAAACGGCATGCGGGCCACCGTGTGCGCCGCAAACCCTCCAGGTCCACCGCCGCACCCATCGAACGCGGATGCGGGTGGCATTTTCCGGCCTGGCATCGGATCGTGGAGGGATGCGCCGCCGAATGCCCCGAGTCCGCTCCCGGGCCGATCGTCGGTCCGTGCAGCGCAGTCCCGGACGGAACGTCGGCACCGGCCGCAGGACGCACCGATGAGCGCGTGCCCGACGCTGGAGCGGCTCGTCGAGTTCGCGCACGACGCGCCGAGTGCGCGCGATTCCGCCGCGATCGAGGCGCACGTGGAAGGCTGCGCGGAGTGCGGCGCGGCGCTCGCGCAGATCCGCTCCGACGAGGCGCTCGAGGGCGACGTGCGTCGCGCGCTGGCCCCGAAGGATGCACAGGGCTCGACGCCCCGCCTGCCCTCGGTACCGGGGTACACCCTGGAGCGCGAGTTGGGACGGGGCGGGATGGGCGTCGTGTTCGCGGCCGTCCAGATCGCTTCGGGGCGCCGGGTGGCGATCAAGGTCGTGCGCGGCGCCTCGTGGGTCGGGGACGCGGCCCTGCGCTCGTTCCGCCGCGAGATCGCCGTGTTGGCCCGGCTGTCCCATCCCTGGATCGCCGCGCTCTACGACGCGGGCGCGACCGCGGAGGGCGAGCACTACTTCGCGATGGAGCTCGTCCAGGGACGCACGCTGCTCCGCGACGCCGATGCGCGAACACTCTCCCGTCCCGAAAGACTCCTGCTCTTCGCCAAGGTCTGTGACGCGATCCAGCACGCGCACGCCCACGGCGTCGTGCATCGCGACGTCAAGCCGTCGAACATCCTGGTCGACGAACGCGGCGAGCCGCGCGTGCTCGACTTCGGCCTGGCCAAGTTCGTCGAGGGCGACCTGGCGCTGACCACGGCGATCAGCGAGCCGGGTGCCATCCGCGGGACGATCGCCTACATGAGCCCCGAACAGGCGCGCGGGGACGGCGCCGCGGTCGGACCGGCGAGCGACGTCTACGCGCTGGGCGTCGTCCTCTACGAACTGCTGACGGCCGCGCTGCCGAACGACGTGTCGCGCGTCAGCCTGCCCGAGGCTGTCCGCGCGATCTGCGAGGAACCGCCGCGGCGTCCCAGCCTGCGCGATCCTTCGCTGCGCGGCGACCTCGAGACGATCCTCCTCAAGGCGCTCGAGAAGGAACCCGGACGGCGCTATGCCAGCGCGGCCGCCCTGGCCGACGACCTGCGGCACTTCCTGGCCGACGAGGTCATCGCGGCCCGCCCACCGAGCAGCGCATACCAACTGCGCAAGCTCGTCGCGCGGCACAAGCTCGCGTTCGGCGCGGCCGCGGCCATCTTCGTGATCGCCGTCGGTTCGGCGATCGCGCTGGGATCGATGTACGCACGCGCCGAGCGCGGTCGCATCGACGCCGAGTCGGCGACCGGACGCGAGTCCGTGGCGCGCCGCGCCGCGGACGAAGCACGGGCGGAAGCGGACCGCCAGCGCGTGGAGGCGCAGACTCAACGCGCGCTGGCGGAGCAGCGCCGCGCGCTCGCCGAGGAGCAGACGGAGCGCAAGCAGAGCACGCTCGACTTCTTCATGGAGATGATCGGTCGCGCCCGCTTCGAGTCGGCCGGGCCGGACGTGAAGGTCGCCGACGTGGTCGCGAACGCCGGACGCGAGATCGAGACCCGCACGGACCTCGCGCCGGGCATCGCGTCCGCCATCGCCCTGAACGTCGCCGGCGTCGAGAACTCCCTCGGACGCCACGCGCGGGCCGAGGAGCTCCTGCGGTTCGCGATCGCGAAGCGCGCGCTTTCGATGAACGCGCCCGACGGCGACGACGCGTTCCTCCAGGCCCAGCTCGCGGTCGTGCTCGACCTGCTCGGGAAGCGCAGCGAGGCCGAGGTGGCGCTGAGCCGTGCGGAGGAAGTGCTGGCCGGGCTCACCGATCCGCCGCCGCGGATACCGATCCAGGTCGCGCTCCAGCGCGCGAAGCTCCAGAAGGCGATCGGCGACGTCGTGGGCGCGGAGGCCGCGCTGCGGAACGCATTCGCGAAGGCCGAGGTCGTCCATGGGCCGCTGGGGCGGGAAACCCTGACGGTCCTCACGGAGCTCGTGATCCTGCTCGGGGAGGCGGGCCGCGTGGCCGAAGCTGGCCCCCTCGTGGAGGAACTCGTCGCGCGGCAGGAACGCGCCAACGGTCCGCTGCATCCGAACACCCTGAATGCCAAGGTCACCCTGGCGATGCAGTACCTGGACGAGGGCCGCAACGAGGAAGCGCGCGCGCTGCTCGAGACGACCCTCGCGGAACAGGAACGCCAACTCGGGCCCGCGAACCAGCAGGTGCTCTTGACCACGAACAACCTGGCGGGCGCGTACTCGCGCCTGAAGCAGAACGACCGCGCGCTCGAGATCTGGCTCGGGTTGTTGCCGCGGCAGGAGGCGTTGCAGGGGCCGCGATCTCTGGGCGCGCTGAACACGCGCAAGAACATCGGGACCATGCTGTACGAGATGAAGCGCTTCGACGAGGCGGCCGCGCAGCAACGCGACTTCGTCGAGCGTTGCGCCGAGGCCCTGCCGAAGACGCACTACCTGGGTGTCCTCGGGCGCACGGCGCTGGCGAAGACGCTGATCACCCAGAAGTCGTACACCGAGGCCGAGACGCTCCTGCTCGGCACGCTCGGGGACTTGGGCTCGATGCACGGCGCGAACCCGTCCTGGACGCGCAACGCGGCGAGCCTGCTCGTGGCGGCGTACGAACGGTCGGGGGAGCCGGACAAGGCCGAGCCGTACCGCGAGTTGGCCCGCACGGGCGTCGCTCAGTGATCCGCGGCGGACCCGCGAGGCGACTTACGGAGTCCAGACGACGCGCACGCCGTTCGTCAGGTTGAAGCCCGACGGCGTGCAGAAGTCCGCCACGTTGCGGTACCAGATCTGGTACATGCGCACCGAGACCGTCCCGGCCGGGATCGCGCCGTTCACGGAGATCGGCGCGTCGCCCGGCACGCCGTGGCCGAACGACACCGAGCCTCCACTCGCGAAGCGCGAGCCGAGGCGCAGGATGGCACCGCCGGCGCAGCGCAGGCCGTCGCCGAAGACGGCTCCGAGTCCGCCGTTCTGCTCGGCGTCGCCCTGGAACAGGAGCGCGCTGGCCACGTTGGGCAGGCCGTAGGCCTGGAACCACAGCGTGTCGTTCGTGACCTTGGTCGATCCCGAGCCATCGAGCCGCCCGCCGCCGGTCGAAAACGAGTTGTTGCAGCCGCGCCCGCTCGAGCCCGTGTTCCCGCACGGGCAGGCGGTGCCGGTCCCGTCGCCGGCGCAATGGGGCGTCGGCCCGGGCGGCGCGCCGCAGCCCTTCACGAACAGGTCGCGCGCTCCGTTCGTGTCGCCGGCGACGAGGTTGGTCGCGTCGCTGAAGAAGGCCACGCGCGAGGCGTCGGCCGACACGCAGGCGTGGTACGAGGAACCCGATGCGGCCTGGACGCCGAAGTCGTCCACGGAAAGCCGCGTGGTCGTGCGCAGCAGGCTGTCGTGCACGAAGACGTCGAAATCGAGGTTGAACGGACCGCCGTTCGTGTCGCCGAGCACCAGATTCGGCGCGGAGCTCTGGAAGCACACGAAGCGTCCGTCGGCGGAGATCGAGTTGCCCTGCGAGGTCGAGGTGCCCTGGTAGTTCTGGTCGTCCACGCTGATGCGCCGCGTGACGTCGAGTGCCGTGTCGCGCACGAAGACGTCGAACAGGTTGTTCGTGTCGCCCACGACCAGGTTCGTCGCCGTGCTGCTGAAGGCCACGTAGCGTCCATCGGGCGTGATCGACGGCGCCTGCGAGAAGTAGTCGGCCTCCTCGCCCGCCGGTCCGACGCTCAGGCGCTCGAGGGTGCCGGTCTGGCGGTCGCGCAGGTACACGTCGAACTGGCCGTTCGTGTCGTTCGGCACGAGGTTCGAGGCCAGCGAGTGGAACGCGACCCAGCGCCCGTCTCCGGACACGGCCGGGGATCCGCTCGTGTTGTCGCCGACCGCGCCCGCGGGGTCGAGCGAGACACAGTCGAGCACGCCCGTCGCGCGGTTCTTCACGAAGGCGTCGAACTTGTTGTTCGTGTCGTTCGGGACCCAGTTCGTGGCGCGGCTCTGGAAGGCCACGTAGAGCCCGTTCGAGGACACGTCCGCGCGCGTCGAGTCGTGGTCGCCCTCGACACCGCTCGAGTCCAGCGAGACGCGGGTGGTCGTGCCCGCGGTTCGATCGCGCACGAAGATGTCGATACGACCGTTCCCGTCGCCCGGCGCGAGGTTCGTGGCCGCGCTCTGGAACGCGACGATCCGCCCGTCGGCCGAGATCGAGGGATCCGTCGAATCGCCATTGGCCTCCAGGCCGGCGGAATCCACGCTCACGCGCTCGATCGTCCCGGCGACGAGGTCGCGCACGAAGACGTCGGACTTGGCGTTCGTGTCGCCCGGAACGAGGTTCGTGGCGGAGCTCCAGAACGCGACGAAGCGCCCGTCCGACGACAGATACGTCCGGTTGAGCGCCGTCGTCGAGAGCCCCGATCCCAGGTCGCCCTGGAGGCCTGTGGCATCGGTGCTCGCGCGCGTCGTGGGGCATTGCGCGGCGAGGGGCGCCGCGAGCAGCACGAGGACGGGGAGACGGGTCGAGAACTCGAGTCGATTCACTTGGGGGTCCGCGTGGTCGGGGCGAGAGAGGGGAACGCGCTCGTTCCCCCTTCGATGCTACCCCGCTATCCGCGTTTCGTGGGGACCCACGCCGGGGGCGTCGGGATCTCGGACAGGCTTTCGATGCGGTCCCCGGCCGCTTCCACGCGGTGCAGGCGCGGTTTCATGGGCGCGTCTCCGAGGGCGCGGAAGAACGGCTTGTCCGTGCGTTCCAGGAATCGCAGCGTCGCGACCCCCTCCGCGCGGCAGACGTCGAGCAGAGCGCGCCCCTTCTCGACACGCGGGCGCCCGAGGATGCGGCCGTCGCGCGGATCGCCAGCGCGCACGGGCCCGCGCCCGAGCACGAGGAACGCGTAGGCCAGGCTGCGCAGGTCGATTCCGACGTCCTTCGCGACCTGGTTCCACAGGCGCGTCGTGAAGGCCTCGGGCGCGGGCGCGCCGTGGTGGTGGCACCAGTCGTCCGCGCGACCGGCGCCGAGCAGGCCGCACATCCGGGAGTGCGTGCAGGGCGCGAGCACGGCGAGCTCGTCCCGCAGGCGTTCGCGCGCCAGCACGAGCTTCTTCGCGATGTCGCGGCTGCCCGGCTCGACCCAGGCCACGAAGTTCGAGGTCGCCGCGAAGTCGACCAGGCCGTCGAACGCGGGGTCCAGGAGCTCCGAGATGACGTGGCTCACGAGCAGGACGTCGACCGGCTTGTGCGGCGGCGACTCGATCTCGACGACGTCGAGGCCGGGCCAGCGCGCGCGCAGCGACTGCGCGGCGAACCGGCGCGCCGCCTGGGAAGTGTCGAACAGCACGACGCGCTGTCCTTCCGCGCCGAACCGCTCGAGCCACGCGCGCGAGGCGACGCCGGTCCCGCAACCCCAGTCGAGGATCGTGCCGCGCGGCGGTTCGACCGCGCGCTGCGCGACTTCCGCCAGCACCGCGCGCCACTTCCAGCCGATGCGCGCGCCGAACGTCGCGTCGTACAGCGCCAGCTCGCGCGCGTTCAGCCAGGAGCGGTCCAGCGGTCCGTGGATCCCGCCCTCCGAGCGCGCGATGTAGCGCTCGCGCATCTCGGTGAGGATCGCCACGTCCTTCGCGGTGAGACCCTCCTCGAGCGGGAATTCGAGGCGATTCTCTTCGGGAGGCGGCGGGGGCAGGCGGCGGCTCATGGGGGTCGTGATCCAGTCCTCAACCGAGGTCGAGCTGCGCCCGCGCGTCCACGACGTCGCGGTTCAACGCTTCCATCGCCTCGCCCATGCGCGCGTGCACGTCCCAGTCGGGGTGGATCGCGCGGCGCGCCTGGCGCATCAACTGGATCGACATGCGGAAGTTGCGCACCACGTCGCCGGCGGTGGCGTCGGTCAGGTCCTCGAGGCCTTCGAACGGGGTGCCGTCGATCCAGGCGATCGTCGCGGGCGTGAGGCCCCAGTCGGGCATCTTGATCGCGCTGGCGAGCCCGTGCTCGCCGGCCGCCGAAACGAGCTCGTGCACGTCCTTCTGCACCTTCGTGCGGATCGTGCCCTGCATCTTGGCCGGGATCCAGCCGCCTTCCTGGCGGCGGCGTTCCTCGTAGACGAGGCCCACGAACACGACCGCGAGCGCCTCGACGCCCAGGTTCTCCAGCGTGCCGCGGAAGAGGAGCTCCGTGACCTGCAGCTCGAAGCCGTTGATGAGCTTCGCCACGTGGCCGCGCGGTGTCAGCGCGTCGCCGTCGAGGTAGCCGCGCTCCTCCAGGAACTTCAAGTGCGCGTCGAGCACGCGCCGCTGCTCGCGGCTGTTCTTCTCGCGCTGCTTCTCGGTGCCGTCGCGGTGCTGGAACTGGTTGAACGACTTCTCCCAGGCCTCGGGCACCCGTGCGCGGCCCAGGCGCTCGACCAGGTGCAGGATGGAGCTGAACGACAGCTTGAAGCGGCTCTCGACCGGCTCGGCGCGCCCCGTCATCAGGCGCTTGACCGGCGCTTCGACCAGATCGCGCGGCGAGAGCAGCGAGAACACGAGTCCCTCGGCGTCGAGCCCCTGGCGGCCTGCTCGACCGGCCATCTGCATGTAGTCGCGCGTCGAGAGGTAGTCGAAGCCGACGCCGTCGAACTTGCGCAGCGCCTGGAAGACGACGGTGCGCGCCGGCATGTTGATCCCGAGCGCGAACGTCTCGGTCGTGAACAGCATCTTGATCAGGCCGGAGGTGAACATGCGTTCGACCACCTCCTTGTGCACGGGCAGCATGCCAGCGTGGTGGTAGCCGATGCCGCGGCGGGCCATCGACATGATCTCGCCGGCCAGGAAGCCCTGGTCGAGCGAGAACACGCGCAGGAGCTCGTCTTGCAGCGCGCGCATCGCTTCGCGCTCGGCTTGCGTGAGCAACTCGCGGCCCTCGTTCGCGCGGGCCAGGCGTTCGCAGTCCTTGCGGCTGAACGAGAAGACGAGGACGGGGAGCAGGTCGCGGCCCTGGAGCTCGTCGAGCAGCGGCACCGCGCTGGGGGCGACGTTCCACTCGGCCCGCGACGGATCGCGGCCGCCGTCCCGCCCGCCGTCGCGCAGGCGATTCTTCTTCGCGCCCTTGCCCGGCCGCCCCGCGGACTCGACCTCGCGCTTGCGCACCCGGTCGAGTTCATCGGCCTCGAACGGGCCCGAACGCGCCGTCCAGAAGCGGTGGTGGAGCGGCACGGGCCGCTTGCTCGACTCGATCACGACCGTGGCGCGACCGCGGATCTCGGACAGCCATGCGCCCAGTTCCTCGGCGTTCGGGATCGTGGCCGACAGGCACACGAAGCGCACTTCCTTCGGCGCGAAGATGAGCGACTCCTCCCACACGGAGCCGCGCTCGACGTCGTCCATGAAGTGGACCTCGTCGAACACGACGTACTCGACGGGCTCGAGCGAGCGCGGGTTCTCGAAGATCGAGTTGCGCAGGATCTCGGTCGTCATCACGAGCACTTGCGCGCCCGGGTGGATCGTGACGTCGCCCGTCATCAGGCCGACGTCGATCCCTTCGGCGCGGAAGTCGCGGTACTTCTGGTTGCTGAGCGCCTTGATCGGCGCGGTGTAGATCGTGCGACGGCCGCGCTTGACCGCGTCCTCGATCGCGTACTCGGCGACGAGCGTCTTGCCCGCGCCCGTCGGCGCCGCGACGAGGACGTCGTGGCCGGCGCGGATCGCCTCGACGGCCCGCACTTGGAACGGGGAGAGCGTCTTGCCCTTCCACACGATCGCGTCGGCCGGCGAGGCGGGCTCCTCGCGGCCTCCTTGCGGGGCGGCCGAAGCCGCCGGCGCCGTGAGCGAGCCTTCATCGTCGGGCTCCCGCGCCGGGGCCTTGCTCCGTCCCGCGGCCGGCTCGCGGCGCTTCGTCGCGTCGGGGACTCGGACCGGCTCGGCGGGATCGCCCTCCGCGCGCTCGCGCTGTCTTCGGCTCATCGTGGTGTGCGCGCAGGGAACCGACTCGAGCCCAGAACTCGTGCTTGAGACGTCTCCTCCGCATCGGTATCTAAGCAGCGGGGTGGGGCCGACGGAAGCGCGCGTCGATCCGGGGACGACTCTGCCCAACGAGAACCTCTCCGCGATTCGCGAGCTTCCGATGGACATCCAGAGCCCGTCCAAGTCCCAGAACCCGACCGTCCGCCAACTCGCCTCGCTCAAGATCGTGTCCCGCCTGCTGGGGCACGAACTGCACGCGCAGGCGACTTCCAAGACCATCCAGCTCTCGCGCGACGAGGTCGTCGAGATCCAGACGACGCTCGACCTCTTCATCGAGGAAATCGCGCGCCGCCACGCCGGTTCCGCGACGCAACCCGCCTCCACCGAGCCGACGCTGATCCCGGCCCGCAACTAGGAGGATTCCCGTGGCCGCTTCCCGGCCTCTGCTCCGTCGTTCACGTCCTGGTCCCGGGAGCGGCTCCGCCGCGCCCCGGGCTGGCCGTGTCCCGACCTGGATCCCGATCGGGGTCCTGGCCACGGCCGCGGCCTGGCTGTGCTCGAGCCTCCAGAATTCGGTCGACGCGGCCGGGTTCGCGACCGTCGACGTGCGCCGCTCGCGCCTCGACGCGCCGGCCGGGTTCCGCGATCCGCGCTGGCAGGAGTACCTGGCGGTGCGCCTCGCGAGCCTGCCGCCGGTCGACGCCCGCGACCACGCCCAGGTGCGCTCCGTCGCGGTCGCCGTCGCCGGCCTGCCCTTCGTCCAGGAAGTGCTCGAGCCGCGCGTCCTGTGGCCGGACGGGATCGAGGTCCCGCTGCGCCTCCGCAAGCCGGGCGCGTGCGTGCTCTCGGGCACGGATTTCCTGGCCATTTCCGAGGACGGCGTCGTGCTGCCCGGCCGCTGGCCGACGCCGCCGCTCGTCGACGGACGGTTCCTGCCCGTGATCGGTCCGAACGACGGACGCTTCGACAGCGCGCAGCCGGGCGAGCGCCTGCGCGCGCCGGGCGACGTGGACGGACTGGCGGTCGCGCTGTCCCTGCGCGCGGCGCTCGAGCCCGAGGACTTCGCCCTGGCCGGACCGCCGCTCGTCGACGCGACCCGCGCGCGACAGACGGCCGTGGACGAGCCGGGCGTGCGCATCCTCTTCGAGGGGCGCCGCGTCGTGTACTTCGGTCGCGCACCGGAGGCCGGAGCGCCGGGCGAGCTGCCGACGGAGAAGAAGTGGGAGCACGTGCGCCGTGCGCTGGCGTTCCTGCGGCCCGAGAACGGCGCGCGCGACTGGTCGCTCGCCGACGTGCGCTGGGACGTCGCCGACGTGGCCTGGCGCCTGCCGCCCGATCCCGAAGCGCCCGCGGACGCGCCCACGCCGAAGCGTCCCGCGCCGCGGAAGCCCTGACGCGCGTGGACTCCGCGCGCCAGACGGGCGAGCCCGTGCCGACGGCGCCGATCCCACGCGCGCGCCTCGCCTGCGCCTGGATCCTCGCCTGCGCTCCGCTCTTGCTCGGCTGGGTGGCGGACTCGGGCGTCGACCGATTCGCCGGGATCTCGCTCGTCGCGCTGTGCGGCATCCCGTGGCTCTTCGTGATGGGCATGCCGCGCACGATCGGGGTGCGGACGACCTTCCGGCAGGAACTCGGCGGCGCGGCCCTCCTCCTCGCGCCGCTCGCCGCGGCGGCGGGGCTGGACCAGGCCCAGGGCGCGCCGAACTCACGCACGCTCGTCCTCGTCACGGGCGTCCTCGCGGTGGCGCTCGTGCTGGCCGATTCCGCGCGGCGCGCCGCCGCGACGCCCCTCGGCGCGCGCGTGCACGCCCTGGCCTTCGCGGTGCTCGTCGCCGGGCCGCCACTGCTCCTGTATGCGCTCGAGGCCGGCGGCGGGCCGTTCCTGGGCCGCGCACCCGCGGCCGTCGCGTGGCTCGCGCGCGCGAGCCCGCTCGGCGCGCTCTTCGGCAACGTGCGCGACGTTGTGTCTCCGCCGCAGGCCTCGATCGGCGTCGCCGTGGTCCTGGTCCTCGTCGCGAGCTCCGCGGCGTGGCGTCGACGCGAAGCGGAGGACACGTGATCCCTCCCGTCGCGCGCCGCCTGCTGTGGATCGCGTGCTGCCTCTTCGCGTGCGGAATCCGTGTGCACGCGCAAAGCCGCGTCGCGTTCGCGGAGTACGAGATCGCGGGCCCGTGCGAGCGCATCGTGCTCGACGCCGGACTCGCCGGCTCGACGCACGTCGAGGGCGTCCTCTCGGCCGGAGAGTCGCGCCGCGTCGTGCTGCCGATACCGACGTCGCCCGGCGCGCCGCCGCTGGAGCCGCGCGTGGAGACCTCGAGCGGCACGGCGCATTTCCTCGGATGGCTCGAGCGCGATGCGCGGCTCTCGCAGATTCCCGCGGCTCTGCGCGCGCGTCCGGTGCCGCTGGCCTCCGCCGCGCGCGTGCGCGTCGGCGTCGCGGTGCTGTGCCTGCTGGCCGTGGCGGGGATCGCGGGGCTGTGGTGCGCGCGCTGGCCCTTCGCAAGCCTCGGCCTGGCCCTCGTGGCGGCGACCGCGATCTTCGTGCTGGCGCGCGCGTCGCTGGAGCGCGACGCGGCGCCCGTGGAGGTGCTCGACGGCATCGCGGGTTCGGGGGCCTGGCAGCGCGCGCGCGCGGCGCGCGACACGTTGGCATTGCCCGGCCGCGGACCGAACTTCGACCTCGCGGTCGAGCCCTCGCGCGCTCCGATCCGGATCGAAGTCCCGCTCGATCTGGCGCGCCCCACGCACGCCTCGTCGAAGGGCGCCCAGCTCGTCGCCGTCTGGCCCGAGCCCTGGCCGGCCGAAGCTCTGGACCGGGCCGCGAACGACCTCGCGCCGCTCTCGGCCGTCTGGGTGCGCGAGGCGGGGGACTGGACGTACCGCGCCGCCTGGCCGCTCCGCGCGCCGCTCGGCGACGCGGCCCCCCGGCCGCCGGCGCCGGGGTCCGATCCGCCGGGCTGGCTCGTGGCCGGTCTCCCCCAGGGCGTGACCCTGCTCGTGGGGGAGGTGGCGGGATCGCCGCGTTCCTTCGTGCGCTGCACCTACCCCTGAAGGGCGCACCGCGGTCCGCCCGGGGGACCGGGAAAGCCGTTGCCCGCGGGCGGCCCCGCCGCTACCTTCTCTCGCCCGGTTCCGACCGCCGCGAGCCCGAGGAGGCCTCTCCCCGGCGCGGTCGTCCGTTCCGGCGACCCCCAGTCCGCCATGCACGCGACCACTCACGTCCGCTCCGCCAGCCTGCCGCCGCGCTGGCTCCTCTACGACGCCTCGAAGTTCACCCTCGGGCGCATGGCGAGTCAGATCGCCATGAACCTGATGGGCAAGGACACGCCCCACTACACCGCCAGCGAGAAGAACGGCGCGTTCGTGGTCGTCGTCAACGCCGACAACGTCTGCACCACCGGCCGCAAGAGCGAGGTCAAGACCTACGCCCACTACACGGGTTACCCGGGCGGCCACAAGGAGGTCGCGTTCGAGGAGCTGCGCGCGCGCCGCTCCGACGAGATCATCCGCCAAGCTGTGAAGCGCATGCTGCCGAAGACCACGATGGGGCGCGACATGCTGCGCCGCCTCAAGGTCTACCCCGGCCTGGAGCACCCGCACACCGCGCAACAGCCCGTCCAGATCGAGAAGATCCGCTCATGAGCACGCAGACCAGCACGCCGTACACGTGGGGCCTCGGCCGCCGCAAGACCGCCAAGGCCCGCGTCCGCGTCCGTCCGGGCGCTGGCGGCTTCGTCGTCAACGACAAGGAGATGAAGGTCTTCTTCCCGACGCTCGAGATGCAGCGTCAGGCGCTCGCGCCGCTCAAGGCGACGGGCAGCGAAGGCCAGTACGACATCCTGTGCTCGTGCGACGGCGGTGGCCCGCAGGGACAAGCCGAAGCGGTGACGCTGGGCCTCGCCCGCGCCCTCAAGAAGCTGAACCCGAGCTTCGAGCCGGCCCTGCGCGAGCTCAGCCTGCTCACGCGCGACAGCCGCATGAAGGAGCGCAAGAAGTACGGCCGTCGTGGCGCTCGCCGCGGCTTCCAGTTCTCGAAGCGCTGATTCGATCCGGATCGCACGCGAGCCCCCGAGCTTCGACACGAGGCTTTGGGGGCTCGCTGCTTTCGCCCACACCCCATCGCGAGTTCCGACATGGCCGGCCACAGCCACTCCTCGAACATCGCCGCGCGCAAGGGCGCGGTGGACAAGAAGCGCTCGAACGCGTTCAGCAAGCTCTCGCGCAACATCATGTCCGCCGTCAAGCAGGGCGGACCCGATCCCGACGCGAACTTCAAGCTGCGCTACGCCATCGAGAAGGCGCGCGCCGGCAACATGCCGAAGGAGAACATCGAGCGCGTCATCAAGAAGTCGGCCGCGGACAAGTCCGACTCGATGGAGGAGCTGAACTACGAGGGCTACGCGCCCGGCGGCGTCGCGCTGATCATCACGTGCCTGACCGACAACCGGCATCGCACGGCGCCGGACATCAAGTACGCATTCGAGCGCGGGGGCGGGAACCTGGGGTCGCCGGGCTCGGTCGGCTTCCTGTTCTCCTACAAGACCCTGGTCGTCGCGGAACGCGGCGAGCGCAGCGAGGACGAGTGGCTGGAACTCGGCCTCGAATGCGGCGCCGAGGACGTCAAGCTCGAGGGCGACGTGGTCTCGATCACGGCGCCTGCCACCGACTTCCTGCCAGTCAAGAAGGCGCTGGAGGATCGTGAAGTCGCGATGCTGTCGGCCGAGATGGGCTACGTGCCCGGGACCCTGGTCGCGATCACGGACAAGGACGAGGCGCGGCGCGTCCTCAAGCTGATCGACACGCTCGAGGACAACGACGACGTCCAGAACGTCTACGCCAACTACGACATCCCGGCCGAGTGGATCGCGGAACTCGCCGGATCCTGATCGACGACCGTTGAACCACCCGTGCGCGGAGTGGACCATCCGTGCGCCGGGCCCCCGCCCGGCCTGGACCTCGAAGGAATCGGAGTACGAACGATGGGCGATGGACTGCGGACGATCCACGTCGTGACCAGCGACGAATCCCTGCTCGCTTCGGCGCGCGCTGCCGCGTCGGCCCTGGAGGGCTTCGAGGTGGCGCAACGCGCGAGCGTCGACGAGCTCCTGCGCGCCGCGCCGGCTGCCGGCGACGTGATCTTGCTCGATGCCTGGGCGCGCGGCGGCAACGTGTACGAGGGCGCGCGCAAGCTCGCCGGTCGCACGCGCGCACGCACGTTCGTCGTTGTCGAGAACGGCAACGCCTGCGCCGAGCCGATCGCGCGCTTCTGCGGCGCGACGGGCGTGCTGCAGCGGCCGATCGTGCCCAGCCGACTGCGCGAGGCACTGTCGCGCGCCGGCGGTCCGCGACCCGCGCTGCCGTCGGAAGCGCGCGGCAAGAGCGGCGCCGGGCTGGCGCCCGAGGAGCTGCTGCAGACCCTGGCCGGCAAGCCGGAGGACAACCTGGTCGCCGTGCTCACCGACCGCGAGACGGGTCTCTTCAACTTCGCGTTCCTCTCGTACAAGCTCGACGAGGAGTACAAGCGCGCGCAGCGCTTCGGTTCGCCGCTCTCGTGCGTGCTGCTCGGCTACGAGGGCTCGGTCGCCGAGCCCGTGCTGCGCGAGCTGGCCGCGATCTTCCTCGAGACCTCGCGCGACACGGACGTGCTGGGACGCTTCGACGAGACGTCGTTCCTGTTCCTCCTGCCGAACACGGGCCCCGAGGGCGCCGCGACGATGGCGCGCCGCGTGGGCGAGGCGGCGCAGAAGCGCGGTCTCATGGACCTCGTCGGCGATCCCATCGCGATCTCGGTCGGCATCAGCACGTGCCCGCACACGGACGTGAAGCGCCGCGAGGACCTCTTCGGCCGGGCGCGCCGCGCGTTCCTGGAAGCGCGCGCCGAGGGTGGGGGCGTGGTCGCGGCCTGATCTCGACACAGAATGGAACCCTGCCCCCCGAAGATTCGTCCCGCGGCCGAAGCGTCGGCGGCGACGCTCGAAGCGCACCGTGGGATGGGCTGCAGCGCGATCGTGGCCGACTGAAGGGCCCGCGAGGAGTGCCTGGCGGGATTCGCGTCGGCGTCCGCCGCCGGGACCCACGCTGCCATGCACCGCGGTGCAGACGCACGGGTCGAAGGGCTGAGTCGCCAGCTGTTGCTTCACCGCTGCGAGCATCGCGCGGGCATCCTCTCCCTCGGATCGCCGATCGTGCGCGCGCTCGACCCTGAGACGTGACGACTCCTCGAGACTCGGATCCAGCCCGACGCGGGGGCGGCGCGATCCACATCACGAGGCGCCCCGTCCGGAGGACCTCTGCTAGCCTGGACTCAGGATCCGGTGCGGCGTCGCGGATACCTCTGGAGTTCTTCATGCTGCGAACCTGGTCCGCCCTGCTGCTCCTCGCCGGCTCCGCTTTCGGTCAAGGCCCCTGCGCTGCATGGTCCGAGGTGTTCCGCACGCCGGGCTCCGATGGCTCGGGCGTCGTAGCCTGCGCCACGACGTTCGATGACGGCAGCGGCACCGCGCTGTACGTCGGTGGTCGCTTCGGCGTGCTGGGAGAGTCCTCCTCGCGGAACATCGCACGCTGGAACGGTGCGCGCTGGTCGTCGCTCGGCGCAGGGCTCGGAGCGGCTTATCCGGCGAGCTCCGTCAACGCCTTCGCCGTCTACGACGAAGGCTCCGGTCCGCACCTCTTCGCCGCCGGCAACTTCACGACGTCGGGCGGGACACCCGCGGCCTACGTCGCGCGCTGGGACGGAACGGGTTGGAACCCAGTCGGTGCGGGTCTGCCGGGCTACACGTACGCGCTCGCCGTGTACGACGACGGCACCGGAGCGAGACTCTTCGCCTCGAGCAGCAGTTTCGTGCGCGTCTGGGACGGCACGACGTGGCAGCCGGTGCCCGGGCTCGACGTCGGGTACTCGATGCTCGTTCACGACGACGGGACGGGAAACGCACTCTACCTCGGGCGACTCGACGGCGTTCGTCGCTACACGAGCACCTCGATCACGGACCTCACGGGCGGGTTCAGCGGAACCGTCTACGCCATGGCGGCGTACGACGACGGCACCGGAGCGAGGCTCTACGCAGCCACGAACTACTCGGGTACGCAGGGAGTCCGGCGCTGGGACGGGAGCGTGTGGACAGCCCCGCCCGGTCCGATCTCCGGTCCCGTCTGGTCCCTCGCGACGATCGACCTCGGTGATGGACAAGGACCGCTGCTCTACGCCGCGGGCAGGTTCACGAACGCCGCAGGAGTCGGCGCGAACAGGGTCGTGCGCATGCGCGGTGCCGCGTGGGAGGCGTACGCGCCGGCGACGACGATCAGCGAGGCCTACCTCACGACCTCGTTCGGGGGAACGCTCTTCGTCGGTTCGTCGATTCGCAGCGTGAGCGAGTTTCGCGCCGAAGGGCTGATCCGCCTCGACGGCTCCGACTGGGCGCCAGCGGCGGCGGGCCAGGGGCTCGTCGAGAGCATCCCCGGCTATGGCACGGCCCTCGCGCTGTGCGTCTTCGACCCGGGGTCCGGCCCCGAACTCTTCGTGGGCGGCTCGTACCTCGACGCGGCGCCGTCCACGCTCTGGGCGCGAGCACTGCACTGGGACGGCGCGCGCTGGGAATCCGCGAGCCCACCCCAGTGGACGGGCTCGTCGAACGCGCTCGGTGCGTACGCCACCGTCGATCTCGGCACGGGGCCCCGCCTCTACGCGAGCAGCGCCGACGGCGTGCAGCGCTACGAAGGCGGCCTGACGTGGACACCGCTTCCTCCGCTGCCTCCCTATCAGCCCCCTCCTGCACCGCCGCTTCCGCCCTCCTACCCCGGGAGCTTGATCACGTTTGACCTCGGTGCAGGGCCGAGGCTCCTGGCTGGCGGCTCCTATCAGCCGCCATTCAGCGGCCCTCCGCCCTGGCCCGACCCCAATGCGACGCTCTTCTCGTGGGATGGGTCCAGTTGGCACGCCGAAGGGAACTCCCCACCGGGTCCGTATTCCAGCATCGGAGCTCTCGCGATCCACGACGACGGAACCGGCGAGCACCTCTACGCCGGCGGGTCGTTCACGAGCTTCGCAGGCGCCGCCTCGCGCTGCATCGCGCAGCGCACAGCCACGGGCTGGACAGGACTCGGCGGCGGCATCGACGACGGTCGCGTCCAGGCCATGACGAGCTTCGACGACGGTTCGGGGCGCAGGCTCTACGTGGCTGGCACCTTCACGAGCGTCGGGGGCGGAGTGCCGGCGCGCGGCATCGCGCGCTGGAACGGTGGGTCGTGGTCCGCGGTGGGCACTGCGGGCATGGGAAATGTCGACGTGGCCGCGCTCGCCGTGCACGACGATGGCAGCGGTCCAGCGCTCTACGCGGCCGGTCAGTTCACCGCCATTGGCGGCGTCGCCGCCAACAACATCGCGCGCTGGAACGGCGTGCAATGGACTCCGCTCGGTCCTGGTACCGACGGACGAGTCGAGGCTCTCTCCAGCTACGACGACCGGCGCGGCGACGGTCCGTCGTTGTACGCGTGCGGTCGGTTCCTGCTCGCTGGCGGTCGACCCTCACCGCGCATCGCCAAGTGGACCTGTGGTGGTGACGCCGGCTTCGCGTACTGCTTCGGCGACGGCGTGCACGCGGGCTCCTCGGCCTGCCCGTGCGGCAACTTCGGAGCTACCGGCCACGGCTGCGCCAACTCCGCGGATACGAACGGCGCGCGCCTCGTGGCGCACGGCTCGACCGGGCTCGACCCGGCGACGGGAGGCGACACGATTGCGCTGGAGACGAGCGGCTTGCCGGCGACGACGATGGTGCTCTTCGTGAAGGGCAGCGCGGCGCTCGGCGCGGGCACGGTGTTCGGAGACGGATTGCGCTGCGTCGGCGGTGCGCTGGTTCGTCTCGGCACCCAGCTGAGCGCGGCCGGGATCGCGCGCCATCCAGGACCGGGAAGTCCACCGGTCTCCGTGGGCGGTTCGACGCCGATCGGCAGTGGCGCGACGGCGTACTACCAGTCCTACTACCGCAACTCGATGAACTTCTGCACGAGCGCGACGTTCAATCTCTCGAACGGTGTCGTGATCAGGTGGGGCCACTGACATGGATGGGTCGGTCACGCGGGGCCGGCCCGTTCGTTCCCGGTTGGGCGATCCAGGGTTTCGTCCCCGTGTTTCCCCGGCCTCCCGCGCCGAACGTCGGTGGCCCAGGGATCCCAGGGCCCTCTCCTCGGAGCGGAGGGGAATGGGTGCCGGGACCCCCAGGTGCCCACGATGTGCCGGGAGCGGGGCGGCACCCGGAACGCCGGTCGCAGGCGCGCGGCGAAATGGCCCGATCGTCGACACGTAACGGGGCGGTGTCTCCCGGTCGGATCCTTGAAGCTCTGCGTCGTTGGTTCCGCGGCGCCAAACCAGTGCTCGAACCCTCCTCGCTTCGCACGCAGGATTCGGCACCGGCGGCCACCCCGCCGCCCGCGGACCGACCGTCCGCGCTCCTCGACCTCCTGGGCGAGATGCGCCGGCGGTCCGCAGCGAACCCCGTGCTCGGCCTGGCCGACGGAGCGGCCCACCGTGGGGACGGAGGCTCCTGGCGCCTATCCTCGCGCGCCGTGACGCCGCCGCCGCGAACGACCCCGCGCTTCCTCCTGGCCGTCGACGACGCGGGCGAGTTCCTGGCGGTCGTCGGTGAGGACATCCGCCTGGGGCACGTGCGCGCCAAGGACGTCGACCTGCCCTTCCTGGCGGACGTCGCGGCGCACCACGCGCGCTTGAGCCTCGTCGAGGACTTCCATGCCGGAGCGGGCTGGCGCATCGCGCCCGAAACTGGCGCCGCGGTCGCCGTGAACGGGCACGCGATCGGCGAGCAGGGCGTCCTGCTCGCCGACGGCGACGAAGTCCGGCTCGCCCCGAACCTGGCGTTCCGCTTCGTCGCCCGCGAGCGCGGTTCGAGCTCGGCGCGGCTCGAACTCGGTGGGGGGCAAGAGTGCCTGGGCGCGCCGCGCGTGCTGCTCCTCGCACCGGGAGCCGGCGGCCGCGCGCGCATCGGCGCGGGCACGGCGCGGCTCGTGCCGCTCGCCGACCTGGAGCACGAGATCGAGATCTCGGCCGAGCGCAGCGCCGAGGCGGCGAGCGTCAGCGTGCGCTGCACGGCCGGTATCGCCGCCGTCGCGCGCGGCGCCGGCGAGCCGGAAGTGCGCCTCGCGCTGCCGCTCGGGCTCGCGGTCACGTTGACCGCGCGAGCGCGGGGCCCCGGCAAGCCGCCGTTCGCCCTGATCTTCCGTTCCGCCGACGCGCCTTTGGAGGGTTGAGCGCGGACATCTACGATGTCCACCCGCCTCGCGATGGATTGGGAAGTCTTCTACGCCCGCTTCCGGGAACCCGACTTCGTGCCGGGGTACGAGATCCACAACCGGCTCGGCGGTGGGGCGTTCGGCGAGGTCTACAAGGCGCGCAAGGCCTCGATCGGCAAGAGCTACGCGATCAAGTTCCTGAAGATCGACGGCGAGGACCAGCGCGACGCGGCGATGCGCGAGCTCGAGCAGGTGCGCCACTTCGCCGCGCTCGACCATCCGAACCTCGTCTCGATCGAGGACATGGGCGAAGCCGCGGGCGTGCCGTACTTGATCATGGGGTACGCGGGCGAGGACACGCTCGCGCGGCGCCTGAAGCAGGGCGCGCTCGACGAGGCGACCGCGCTGCTCTACTTCGTGCAGGTTTGTCGCGGCGTGCTCGCGCTGCACGACCGCCGGCTCGTGCACTTCGACCTGAAGCCCTCGAACGTCTTCCTGAAGGGCGACGTCGCGCGCGTCGGCGACTACGGACTCTCGAAGATGATGACGGACGGGCGCTCGACGCTCTCGTTCGGACGCGGAACGCCGCAGTACATGGCGCCCGAGATGCTCAAGAACCGCGCCGATCATCGCGCGGACATCTACTCGCTGGGCGTGATGCTCTACGAGTGCCTCACCGCGAAGATCCCCTACGAGGCCGTAGTGCCGGGCGCGTTCCACGTGCGCGAGGACGATCGGCCGCCGCCGTTCCCGGCGAATGTTCCGGCGCGCCTGAAGCCGCTCGTGATCGGCTGCCTGCGATTGCGGCCCGAGGATCGTTTCGCGAGCGTGGCCGACGTGCTGACGGCGCTCGGGCACACCGCGCGCATCGGGGATTCGGCGCGGATTCCGCCGCAGCCCGCGGGCGGGCCGGTGCAGCCGCAGCGCCCGCCTTCCAGCGCGGAGACCCCGCTCGCGCGCAGCGAGGCGCGCCAGACCGCGGCCGAGCTCACGCGCGGCGCCGTCGAGGTCGCGCGCGGCGTGTGGGACGGCTTGCGCACGACGGCGCCTACCCCCGTCCCGCCGCGCGCGGGGTCGGGCAGCGCGAGCACGCCGAATGCCGCCGCCTCATCCTCGAACGTTCCGGCCAAGCCGGCTTCGGGCGCGGGCACGCCGACGCCGGCCGCGGGCTTTCCTGCGGATCCGAGCGCGCCCGCGTGGCGCGCGGACGGCGCGGGGGCCGCGGAGGTGCCGACGCCCTACGTGCGCCGCGCGCTGGACGTCGCGCGGTCGGAGGCCCGCGACCGCGCCGAATCGGACGTGCTCACCGTGAACACGCTGGACGACGGCCCGCCCGCGCTGGCCCTCGCTCCGGAAGGCGCGGCGACGATCCCCGTGCCGCCGCCCGTGCCGGGCGGGTGGCTCGGGACGCTCGCCGCGACGGCGCTCCTCGCGCTCGAGGTCTTCCTCTCGCTCTCGCGTTGGCTCTTCGCCACGGCCAAGTCGGCCGTCGTGCGCAGCCCGCGCTCGGCCCGGAGCGGCTTCCCGCGGTTCGTCGGTCGGGTCGTGCGACTCGGCCTGTTCCTGGTCTTCCTGGCCCTCCTCGGCGCCGTGACCACGCTGGTCGCGTACTTCTTCCTGCGCGAGCCCCGGGGGAGCTGACGCGCCATGAGCGAGTGGACTCCCGACATCGCGCGGCTCGTCGCGTTCGACGACGCCGAGTGGCTCGCGGTCGAGCGCGCGTTCTGCGGTCGACTGCTGGCCTACGTCGCTCGACGGATCCCGGATCGCGACGCGCGCGAGGACGTCGTGCAGGAGGTGTTCCTCGGAGCCGTGCGCGGGATCCAGCTCTACGATCCGGCCTACACGTTCGAGCAGTTCCTGTTCGGGATCTGCCGCAACCGCGTGATCGACCACCAGCGGCGGCAGAAGCCGACGGCCCTCGGCGGGGGACGCGACGAGGACGACGCGCGGCCGTCGGTCGAGGATCTCGTGAGCGACGACGAAACGCCCAGCCGCATCGCGCGCCGCAACGACCTGGAGCGCGAGGGTTCGCGCGTCCTCCGCGAACTGGTGCGTCAGTGGGTGCAGGAGACCTGGAGTCAGGGCGAGTTCCAGCGCCTGATCGTCGTCGAGGCGCTCTTCGCCGCGGGATGGCGCAACCGCGACGTGTGGACGCGCCTCGGACTGCGCGACGAGTCGACGGTCGCCGGCATCAAGTTCCGCGCCTTGAAGCGCCTGCGCGAGATCGCGCTCGAGCGCGGATCCGAGCGCGAACTCCTGGCGCAGGTCGGCACGGCGCTGGACGAGGAGCAGGGTCTCGACCTCGACCTGAAGACGGCCTGGGTCGAAGGCCGCGCGAGCTGTCCGGCCCGCCACTGGCTGGCCCGCCAATTGGCCGGGACGCTGCCGGAGGGCCCGGCCTCGTTCGTGCGCTTCCACCTGGAGGACGTGCGCTGCCCCTGGTGCCGCGCGAACCTCGACGACCTCGAGCGGATGGAGGACGAGCGCGGTCTGGCGCCGCTCCTGGAGCGCATGGGGCAGTCCACGATCCAGCTCCTGCGCTCGCGCAGCCTGGGCGGCCCGGGCGCGGTCCGCTGAACCGGATTCGTACGGCCCGAGGGCCGGGGGATCTCCTATCTTGTGGCCATGCTGACGCCGATCGCCCTGCTCGTCGCCTCCGCGTTGTCCCTCCCCGCGCCGATCGCCGCGCCGCCGCGGGTGCTCGTCGACCCGACGAGCCCGCGGATGCTGACCGCCCTCGAGACGGTGAAGGCCGACGAGATCAAGTCCGACGTCTACTTCATCGCCAGCGACCAGATGGGCGGCCGCGACACGCCCAGCGACGGCCTGCGGGTCACGGCGCGCTTCCTGCGTTCGCGACTGGAGCGACTGGGTTGGAAGCCGGGCGCGAAGGACGGCTACTTCTACGAGTACCCGCTCGAGCAGCGCGTGATCGACGAGAACGCCTCGCGCATCGACTGGGAAGGCAAGGGCGCCAGCGGTCAGCTGCGCTTCGGCACGGACTACTTCCTCTCGACGCTCTTCGACGTCTCGGACCTCAGCGTGTCGGGCCCCGTCGTCTTCGCCGGGGAGGGCTCGAAGGAGGACCTCGGATCGGCGCGTGTCGAGGGCAAGTGGGCGCTCGTGTTCGACGCCGGGACGGAGGTGCGCGAGCTGTCGCGCAACGCGCGGCGCGCGAAGGCCAAGGGCCTGATCGTGGCACCCGGGCCGAACTACAAGGGCGACGACTATCCCAAGCGCTTCGCGCCCGCGCTCGAGCGCCAGCGCAAGGGATCGGTGGCCTGGCCTTCGAAGCCCGGGGCGAAGGCGGACGAGGAGGATCGCGGCCCGCGCGACCTGTTCCCGATGGTCCTGATGACCCGCTCCGCGGCCGAATCCCTGCTCGAGGTCGCGAAGAAGCCGGCCACGCCCGCGAAGGGCGCGGATCTCGGCATCACGCTGACGGAGACGCGCAAGCTCGTCGGCGACGGCGGGAAGATCGCGGTCGAGAACGTCTGCGGCTTCTGGCCGGGGAGCGATCCGGTGCTCGCGAAGGAGTGCGTCATCCTCAGCGCGCACTACGACCACATCGGGATCATCAAGGGTGAAGTGCACAACGGAGCCGACGACAACGGCTCGGGAACCAGCACGATGCTGGCCGTCGCGGAAGCGCTCCAGGAATTCGGTCCGCTCAAGCGATCCGTGATGATCATCTGGGTCTCGGGCGAGGAGAAGGGCCTGTGGGGCTCCAAGGCCTTCAGCGAGAACCCCTGGTTCCCCGAGGGCGTGAAGCCGGTCGCGGACATCAACATCGACATGGTCGGGCGCAACGCGCCGGACAAGCTGCTCGTCACGCCGACCCGCGAGAAGACCAAGGAGTACAACGACCTGGTCAAGATGGCGGAGAAGCTGGCGCCGCTCGAGGGCTTCCCGAAGCTCGGGAGCGCGGATCAGTACTACGAGCGCAGCGACCACTACATGTTCGCCAAGCTCGGCATCCCGGTGATGTTCCTCTTCTCGGACGTGCACGAGGACTACCACCGCGCGGGCGACGACCCGGAGAAGCTCGACTACGACAAGGTCCACCGCGTGGCGCGGCTCGTGCTGCGGATCCTCGACGGGTTGGACGAACAGGCCTCCCTCAAGTGAGCTTGGGGCGCTGATTCCGCCGCCCGGCTCGCCCTCCGGGCCCGCGCCGGGAGGTGTGGAGGACCGGACCGTGCCGAGGGTTCAGCGGGCTTCCCGCAGAGCCGCCTGCGCCGCGGCCAGCCGGGCCAGCGGCACGCGGAATGGAGAGCAGGACACGTAGTCGAGTCCAAGCTCGTGGCACAGCGCGATCGAGCGCGGATCGCCGCCGTGCTCGCCGCAGATGCCCAGCTTGAGGTCCGCGCGTCCGGCGCGGCCTTCCGTGCTCGCGATGCGCATCAGTCGCCCCACGCCCTCGCGGTCGAGCGTCGTGAACGGGTCGTCGTCCAGGATGCCGCGCTCGACGTAATCCGGCAGGAACCGGCCGCCGTCGTCGCGGCTGATCCCGAACGTCGTCTGCGTCAGGTCGTTCGTGC
The DNA here is from genome assembly GCA_026692665.1 of Planctomycetota bacterium. Taxonomy (GTDB): domain Bacteria; phylum Planctomycetota; class UBA1135; order UBA1135; genus JAEUHZ01. The sequence continues at coordinate 55,709 of JAPLOF010000051.1, read as the reverse complement.
CGAACGAGAAGAACTCGGCGGTCTTCGCGATGTCGCCCGCGACGAGTGCCGCGCGCGGCAGCTCGATCATCGTGCCCACGAGATAGGGGATGCGCATCCGGCGCTCGGCGAACACCTCCTCGGCCGTCGCGCGCACGACCTCCGCCTGGAGGTCCAGCTCCGCGCGCGTGCCGACGAGCGGGATCATGATCTCGACCTTGGGCTTCTTGCGCGTCTCGGCCGCGACGTCGCAGGCCGCCTCGAAGATCGCGCGCGCCTGCATGATCGTGATCTCGGGATACAGGATCCCGAGGCGGCAGCCGCGCAGCCCGAGCATCGGGTTCTGCTCGCGCAGCGCATCGGCCTTGTCGCGCACGCGCTCGGTCGCGAGCCCGAGGTGCTTGGCCACCGCGGCGACGGCCGCGTCGTCGTGCGGCAGGAACTCGTGCAGCGGCGGGTCGAGGCTGCGGATCGTCACGGGCCGCGGCGCCATCGCGCGGAAGATCCCGGCGAAATCGGCGCGCTGCAGCGGGAGCAGTTTCTTCAGCGCGCGCACCCGTTCTTCGGAGGTCTCGGCCAGGATCATCTCGCGCACGAGCTCGATCTTGCCCTCGCCGAAGAACATGTGTTCCGTGCGGCACAGGCCGATGCCCTCCGCGCCGAACGCGACCGCGGCGCGGCCCTGGTCGGGCTGGTCCGCGTTCGCCCGGACCCCGAGGGTGCGCTCGGAGTCGGCCCAGGCGAGGAGCTCCTTGTAGGCCGGCCAGATCGAGCCCTTCTTCGGCTTGGCGCCCTCGAGGAGCACCGCGCACACGTCGGAGGATCCCGTCGGCAACTGCCCTTCGTAGACCTCGCCGGTGGAACCGTCGATGCTGATCCAGTCGCCCTCGCGCAGCGTCCGACCGCGCACCGTCATCGTGCCGGCCCGATAGTCGATCTCGAGCTCGCCGGCACCGGCCACGCACACGCGGCCCATCTGGCGCGCGACGAGCGCGGCGTGGCTCGTCATGCCGCCGCGCGCGGTCAGGATGCCCGCCGCGGCCTGCATGCCGAGGATGTCGTCGGGCGAGGTCTCGATCCGGGTGAGCACCGCGCGCTGGCCCTTCTTCGCGAGCTCGATCGCGCGCGTGGGCGTGAACGCGATCGGTCCCGAAGCGGCGCCGGGCCCGGCATTGAGGCCCTTCGTGAGCCGGCGGCCGGCCGCTCGCGCGGCCGAGAGGGCGGCGTTCTCGAACACCGGTTGCAGCAACTGGTCGAGCGACGCCGGCTCCACACGCAGCAGCGCTTCCTGGCGCGTGATGACCTTCTCGCGCACGAGGTCCACCGCGATGCGCACCGCGGCCGTGCCCGTGCGCTTGCCGCTGCGGCATTGCAGGACCCACAGGCGCCCGCGCTCGATCGTGAACTCGATGTCCTGCATGTCGCGGTAGTGCGACTCGAGGCGCGCCTGGATCGCGACGAGCTCCTTCCAGGCCTTGGGCGAGCGCGCCGCGAGCGTCGACAGCGGATCGGGCGTGCGCAGCCCGGCCACGACGTCTTCGCCCTGCGCGTCCATGAGCACTTCGCCCACGAACTCGCGCGCGCCGGTCGCGGGATCGCGCGTGAATGCGACGCCCGTTCCCGAGTCGGGGCCCAGGTTCCCGAAGACCATCGCCACCAGGCTGCAGGCCGTGCCCCACGCGCTCGGGATGTGGTTCAGGCCGCGGTACGCGATCGCGCGCTCGTTGTTCCAGGAGCGGAAGACGGCCGAGATCGCGCCCCACAACTGCTCGTGCGGGTCCGTCGGGAACGGTTGGCCGGTGCGCTCCTTCACGATCTCCAGGTAGCGGGCGACGAGCTGTCGCATGTCCTCGGCGGAGAGATCCGTGTCGAGCTTCGCGCCGCGCTCGCGCTTCACGCGGTCGAGTTCCGCGCGGAAGGGGTCCTGCGACTTCTCGCCGTGCGCCTTGAGGCCCAGCACCACGTCGCTGTACATGCCGACGAAGCGCCGGTACGCATCCCAGGCGAAACGCGGATTGCCCGACGTCCGCGCCAGGCCCTCGACCGTGCGCGCGTTGAGCCCCAGGTTGAGGACCGTGTCCATCATCCCCGGCATGGACACGCGCGCGCCGGAGCGCACGGAGACGAGCAGCGGGTCCGCGCTGTCGCCGAAGCGCCGGCCCACGGTGCGTTCGACGCGCGCGAGCGCGGCTTCGACGTCGCGCTGGAGCCCGGCGGGGAACTTGCGGCCTTGCGCGTACCAGTGCGTGCAGACCGCGGTCGAGATCGTGAACCCGGGCGGCACCGGCAGGCCGAGCCGGCACATCTCGGCCAGGTTCGCGCCCTTGCCGCCAAGGAGTTCCTTCATCGAGCGGTCGCCGTCGGCGCCGTCGGGCCCGAAGGAGTAGACGTGGCTCGCCGCGCGACGCGCGGAGGGACGATCAGTCTTCGAGGCGGCGTCGCGGGGCTTGCGCACGGTGGGGGGGGGCCTCGCCGGCCGCTTCGAGCGGGCCGACGTCGTCGATCTTCCACTCCCTCCCGTACCGCTGTTCGGTGATCGCGGACTCGTCGACGCCGGAGGGGATGGCGACGCGGCCGAAGATCCATCGACGCTCGCCCGCGCCGGGCTGGACCCCGGTTTGGGTGCGCCAGTCGATCGACTCGTCCAGGACCCGCTCGGACCCGGCCCAGGCCTCGGCGAAGTCCTCGCGCACGAGCTCGACCACGTACTCGCCCCCCGCCGTGTCGATCCGCAGGCGGGCATGCCCCGCGCTGGAGCGGACGTCAACGACCTCCGCTCCGGCGATTCCGGCGCGCAGCCAGGGCTGGCGCGCGTAGAGCTCGGCCCGACCCTCCCGCCAGGTGAGTTGCGAGATGCGGTTGCGCGCGCGGAAATCCAGGGAGAAACAGCGCAGTTCCAGGTCGGGGTTGTCGAGGCGCGTGGCGGTCTGGAACGTCCGGAAGGCCTGTTCGGGCGTTCGGAAGCCCACGGCCAGGATGTCCGCCGGCTCGGGCGGGGACACGCAGGCCCCGCACAGGAGGGTCCAGGAGAGCGCCCAGGCTGCCGAAGAGAGGATTCGCCCCACGCGCGGAGCCTAGCAGTCCTCGGTGCCGAGACCACCCCGTGGTCGCGGGCCGGCCCGGCTGCGGCCCCGGCCGCAGCCGGGGAACGAGGAAATCACGTCCGGCGCCATCTTCCGGCCAACCCTTACCCGGCCATTGCGTAGTGGCGCGGGTCACCCAGCCGGGCTACCCTCGGCCCTCCACCGGAGAACGAATCATGCTGCTCAAAGCCCTCATGCAAGGCGTCGTCGCGCGCCGCCTCCTCGCCGCCGGCGCGCTCGTCGCCGTGGCCGCCCTGCTGCCCGGGTGCAGCGACACGTCCAAGACCGCCGCGCCGGCCAAGACGGCCAGCGCACCGGCGGCCCCCGCGGACGCCGCGGCCAAGACCGCCGAAGCCGTGAAGTCGGCCGCCGACAAGACCGCCGCCGCCACCAAGGAAGCGGCGGAGAAGACCGCCGCTGCGGTGAAGGGCGCGACCGAGCAGACCGTCGCGGCCGCCAAGGACGCGACGCAGAAGGCTGGCCTGGCCGCCACGCAGGCCGCCCAGAAGGCTTCGAACGACGTCGCCGCCACGCAGGCCGGCAAGGCTCCGACGCCGGAGCTGAAGAGCCCGGAGCAGATCAAGGCCGAGACGCAGAAGGCGCTCGACGCCAAGGCCGCGGCCGCGAAGGGCGCCGTCGATCCGCTGACCGACACGGACCCGAACTCCAAGGCGCGCATCACCTACGAGTTCGGTTCGGACACGATCAACTTCGGCAAGGTCATGCAGGGCGACGTCCTGAATCACAAGTTCCTGATGCAGTCCTCGGGCGAGGAGGACCTGATCATCAAGCAGGCCAAGCCGACCTGCGGTTGCACGGTGGCGCAGATCACCGCCCAGGACAACGAAGGCCAGATGGTGCCGTACCAGTACGGCAAGCCGCTGCCCCCGGGGCGCAAGATCGAGATCGCCGCGACGCTGCACACGCAGAACAAGCGCGGTCACGCCGGCAGCAAGATCAACATGTTCACGAACGACCCGCGCGGCCAGACGATCCTCTCGCTGGAAGCCGACGTCGATCCGTTCTTCACCGTCAACCCGCCGAGCATCAACTTCCAGAACCTGTCGCAGAAGGACACGGCGACGGACAAGCTCACGGTCACGACGGCCAAGGGCCAGCGTGTCAAGCTCAGCGCGGTCAAGGACAACATGCCGCAGGGGCTGAAGATCGACCTGAAGGCGCTCGATGAAGACGCCGAAGGCAAGGCCACGCGTTGGGAACTCGTCGCCACGGCCGGTCCGGGCCTCGTCGAGGGCAGCCTCGCCTACTCGGTCCAGCTGAAGAGCGACATGTCGATCCCGGGCGGCGAGAAGATGCCGAACGGCGCGATGCCGACGTACGAAGTCCAGGCGACGGTCATGGCGCGCGTCACGGGCGCCATCTCCTTCAACCCGCAGTTCGTCTCGCTGGGCCTCATCCGCCCGGGCCAGACGATGGCGCGCACGGTCCGCATCACGAGCCACGACGGCGAGTTCAAGCTGACCGCCCCCGAGGTCTCGATCCAAGGTCGCGACACGGCCGAGTGGGAGTTCTCGAAGAACTTCAACGCCGTCGTGCGCCCCGTTCCGAACGAGAACGCGGTCGACGTCGAGGTCACCCTGAACGGCCTGCCGGATTCGCTCTCGGGCAGCTTCAGCGGGATGCTGGTCGTGAAGATCGGCCACCCCGACAAGCCCGAGATCAAGATCCCGATCACGGGCGTCTGCCGCGGCGGAGCCGGCGCTCCGGGCGCGGAACAGGCGCCGAAGTAGACCCGGCGTACCGTACCGCGCGGCCACGCCGGCCGCCCCGCGACCGCTCCGCCCACCGTGCGGGGCGGTCGCTCGTTTTGTACGTTACCTGCCCGCTCGTCGGGCCCTAGTCCCGCCCGTCCGCAACCCGCCGCCCCCCCCCACGTGTCCCAGACCCTCGGCGAGATGCTGGTCGCTTCGGGCGCGCTCACCGAAGCCGCGCTCCGCGAGGCCCAGGCCTACCAGCGGAACGGGGGGCTGCGCCTCGACGAGGCGCTCGCGAAGCTGGCGCTCGTCGACGAGACCACCCTCTACCGGACCTACGCCAAGGAACAAGGCCTGCCCTTCGTCGACCTGGACAAGGGCCGCATCGCGCCCGAAGTCCTGGCGCGCGTGCCGGCCGAGATGGCCCGCGACGCGGGACTCGTGCCCGTGCTGGAGAAGGCCGGCCGGCTCGTCGTGGCGATCGAGGACCCGACGAAGCGCATCCTCGTCGACCAGTTGCGCTTCGCGCTCGGAATCGACGTCGCCGCGGCGCTCGCGACGCCGTCGGCGTTGAAGCGCGCGCTGGCGCGCTACTACGGCGCGGCACCGACCGACACGTCGGTCGCCCGCTCGATGAAGGTGGAGGAGGGCGACGCGGAGAGCGACGCGCCGATCGTCCGGCTCGTGACGCGCACGTTCCAGCAGGCGCTCGAGGCGCGCTCGAGCGACATCCACATCGAGCCGGGCCGCACGGCCGTCCGCGTGCGCTTCCGGGTGGACGGCATGTTGCGCGACATCGCCGAGCACCCGCTGCACCTCCACGCGCCCCTCGTCTCGCGCCTCAAGATCATGGCCTCGATGGACATCGCCGAGCGCCGCAAGCCCCAGGACGGGCGCATCGGCCTCACGATCGACGGCCGGGAGATCGACGTGCGTTGCTCGATCCTGCCCTCGAGCCACGGCGAGACGATCGTGATGCGCCTGCTCGACCGCTCGCGCTCCCTGATCTCGCTGAAGGAGCTGGGCTTCGAGGACGACGACTACCGCTGGTTCCGGCGGCAGATCCGCCGCCCGAACGGGATCGTGCTCGTGACGGGGCCGACGGGCTCGGGGAAGACGACCACGCTCTACGGCGCGCTCACGGAGCTCAACCGGCCCGACGTGAAGATCATCACGGCCGAGGATCCGGTCGAGTACCACATCAGCGGGATCAACCAGGTCCAGGTCAACGCGAAGATCGGCCTGACGTTCGCGCGGATCCTGAAGGCGATGCTGCGGGCCGCGCCGAACGTCATCCTCGTCGGCGAGATCCGCGACAAGGAGACGGCGGAGATCGCGATCCAGTCGGCGCTCACGGGACACCTCGTGTTCTCGACGCTGCACACCAACGACGCGCCCTCGGCCCTGACGCGCCTGGTCGACATCGGAGTCCAGCCGTTCCTCGTGTCGGCCTCGGTGCAGGCCGTCGTCGCGCAGCGCCTCGTGCGCCGACTGTGCCGCGAGTGCGCCGAGGAGTACCCGCCGACCGAAGCCGAGATCCGCGCCCTGGGGTTCGACCCGAAGAACGTCGCGGGCCGCAAGTTCCGTCGCGCGCGCGGATGCCGGTCGTGCGAGGGCTCCGGGTACCGCGGGCGGATCGCGGTCTTCGAGCTCCTCGAGATGGACCACGCGATCCGCGAGCTCGTGTTCGAGGGGTCGGGACTCCAGGCCGTGCGGGAGCGCGCCGCCGCGAGCGGCGCCCTGCGCCCGCTCGTCACGGACGGCGCGCGAAAAGTCCTGCGCGGCGACACCAGCGTGAACGAGGTCGTGCGCGTGACCCGGCTCGCGGCGGGCGAGGATCTCTAGGGAAGGATGCGAACACCGTGACGAAGAGCGTGCGCGACCTGATGACCCTCTGCGTGCAGAAGAAGGCCTCCGATCTGCACCTGAACCCGGGTCGCCCGCCCGTGGCGCGGATCAAGGGCGACCTCGTCGCGCTCGACGATCCCATCCTGGACGACGCCGCGTGCCTCGCCCTGTGCCGCGAGCTGTGCTCGGACTCGCAGTGGGCGGAGGTCCAGAAGATCGGTACGACCGACTTCGGACTCGCTCACACCGGCGGCGACCGCTTCCGGGTCAGCGTGCTGCGCCAGCGCGGTCGCACCTCGGCCGTTCTGCGCCTGATCCCGAACCGGCTGCTCTCCTTCGAGGAGATCGGGCTTCCCGACGGCGTGAAGCCGCTCCTGCGCAAGCCGCGCGGGCTGATCCTCGTCACCGGTCCGACGGGCTCCGGAAAGACGACGACCCTCGCGACGCTCATCGATTGGATCAACCAGACGATGGACCGGCACGTCGTCACGATCGAGGACCCGATCGAGTACTTCCACGGGCACAAGAAGGGGCTCGTGACGCAGCGCGAAGTCGGCGTGGACGTGCCCGATTTCCCCGAGGCGATGCGACGCGTGCTGCGACAGGACCCCGACGTGATCCTGCTCGGCGAAATGCGCGATCTCGAGACGATCTCGGCCGCGATCACGGCCGCCGAGACGGGCCACCTCGTGTTCGGCACCCTGCACACCACGGGGTCCGCTCGCACGGTGAACCGGATCATCGACGCGTTCCCGGCGAACCAGCAGGAACAGATCCGCGCGCAGCTCTCGGTCTCGCTCCTGGCGGTGATCAGCCAGGTGCTCCTTCCGAAGAAGGACGCGACCGGCCGGATCGCGGCCTTCGAGATCATGATCATGACTCCGGCGATCGCGAACCTGATCCGGAAGAACGAGACGAACAAGATCAACTCGACGATTCAGACCTCGCGCAAGCTCGGGATGATCACGCTCGACGACTACTTGCTCGAGCTGGCGAAGAAGGGCCAGATCTCGCGCGAGATCGCGATCGACGCCGCGCAGGACGACAAGGACCTGGAGGCACGGTTGTGAGCCCGGCCGCGCCCAGCAGCTCCGGCCCGTCGAGCGGCGCCGGGAGGCGACTCCTCGGCCAGGTGCTGAAGGGGCAGGGCGTCGTCAAGGAAGGTCAGGTCCAGGAGGGCCTGGCGGAGCAGCGCAAGCACGGTGGACTGATCGGCCAGTGCCTCGTGCAACTCGGCCACGCGACCACGGCCCAGGTCGCCCGCGCGCTGGCCGAGCAGGCCGGGCTCGAGGCCGTCGACCTCGCGCGCGTGACACCGGAGAAGGCCGCGCTGGCGCTCGTCGACGCGAGCTCCGCGCACGCGTACGGAGTCCTTCCGTTGCGCATCGAAGGCAAGACGCTCGTGGTCGCGATCGCGGATCCCCTGAACACGGCCGTGCTGGAGGACCTGCGGTTCCAGAAGGGCATCGACGTGCGCGCGGCGCTCGCCGACGCGGCGCAGATCAAGGCCAAGGTCCTCGAGCACTACGGCCCCGAGGGCTCGCTGGCGGACGCGATCCGTGACGCGGCGCGGGCGGTTTCGGGCGCGGACGTCCAGTCCGCGGCGAAGAGCGCGCCGGTCGTGCGCCTCCTGAACTCGATCCTGCACCGGGCCATCCAGGACCGCGCCAGCGACGTGCACTTCGAGACGTTCGAGGGGATCCTGCGCATCCGCTACCGGGTGGATGGCTCCCTGTACGAGATCGAGGCGCCGCCGGCGCACCTGGCGCAGCCGCTCATCGCGCGCATCAAGGTCCTGGCCGACCTCGACATCGCCGAGACGCGCATGCCGCAGGACGGACGCATCGAGCTCGCGATCGACGGGCGGCCCGTGGACCTGCGCGTGGCGTCGATCCCCGGCGTCTCCGGCGAAGGCTGCGTGCTGCGCGTGCTCGATCGCAGCGCGGTCAGTCTGGACCTCGAAGCACTGGGATTGGGGCCGTCGGATCGCGAGCAGCTCACGCGCCTCACGCGTCTGCCTCACGGAATCGTGCTGGTGACGGGGCCCACCGGCTCGGGCAAGACCACGACGCTGTACGCGATGCTGCAGGAGACGAACCTGCCCGACCTGAAGATCATCACCGTCGAGGATCCGGTCGAGTACGACATCGAGGGCGTCGTGCAGGTGCCGATCCACGACGACATCGGCGTGACGTACGCCTCGGTGCTGCGCACGGTCCTGCGCCAGGACCCGGACAAGATCCTGATCGGCGAGATCCGCGACGGCGAGACCGCCTCGGTCGCGGTCGAAGCGAGCCTCACGGGGCACACCGTGTTCTCGACGCTGCACACGAACGACGCGCCCAGCACCGTCACCCGCCTCGTGGACATGGGCGTCGAGCCGTTCCTGATCACCGCGACGCTCGAGGCCGTCGTGGCTCAGCGCCTCGTGCGCACCATCTGCGACGCGTGCAAGGAGCGCTACGAGCCCGACGAGGACATGATCCTGGAGCTCGGCCCCGACGCCGCGGTCGTGCGCGGCCAGCCTTTCTGGTTCGGCAAGGGCTGCCCGCGGTGTCACCACACCGGGTACCGCGGGCGCACGGGGATCTTCGAGATCCTGCACGTCGGAGAGGAGATCCGCGCCGCGATCCTGCGGCGCGCCTCCACGGGCGAGATCCGCGCGGCGGCCGTGCGCGCGGGCATGCGATCCCTGCGCGACGTCGGCATCCAGGCGATGCTCGCGGGCAAGACCACGATCGAGGAAGTCCTGCGCGAAACTGCGCGCTAGAGAGCGAGACGGACCCAGGATGGCCAAGAAGATCCAACGAGCCGCGACGCGTGCGGCTGGCCCGGCCGTGACACCGGACCGGGGCGAGGACTCCGGCGCTGCCGCGCCGCGTCGCCCGCGCGGCCGCGTCCGCCCGCGGCAGGTCACCGACTTCACGGTGCAGCTCGCGACCCTGACGGACGCGGGCATCCCGATCGTCAAGGCGCTCACGATCCTCGAGGGCCAGATGAGGCCCGGCCCGTTCAAGGCCGTGCTGCAGGACGTGGTCGAGGACGTGACCTCGGGCACGCCGCTCTCGGAGGCGCTCGAGAAGCACCCGCAGGCATTCGACCGCCTCTACGCCAACATGGTCCGCGCCGGCGAAGCGGGCGGCGTGCTCGGCACAGATCAAGAACGCCACGATCTATCCCAGCGTGATCATCTCGGTGGCCGTGCTCGTGATCGCGGCCGTCATCGTGTTCATCATCCCGCGCTTCGAGGAGATCTTCCGTTCGTTCGGCATCCAGCTGCCGCGGATGACGCAGATCCTGCTGGACGTCTCGCGCTTCACCGTCGACCGCTGGTACGTCGTCTTCGGCCTGCCCGTCGCGCTGATCGTCACGCACGTGGTGGCGATGCGTCGGAGTCAGCCCTATCGCTACCGCGTCCACAAGATCTACCTGCGGCTGCCGCTGTTCGGCCCACTGCTCTCCAAGGGCCTGATCGCGGCGTTCACGCGCAACTTCGGGACGCTCGTGCAGGCTGGCGTGCCGCACCTCGACTCCCTGGGCATCGTGCGCGACGCGACGCGCAACGAAGTCCTGGCCGAGGGCGTGGAGTCGATCCGCCGCACGGTCCGGGAGGGCGAGGGCATCGCGCGACCGATGGGGGAGACCGGGCTCTTCGACGACCTCGTGGTGAACATGGTGGACGTCGGCGAAGCGACCGGCGAGCTCGACCGCATGTTGCTCAAGGTCGCCGACGCCTACGAAATCCAGGTCGATCGCCAGATCGACTCGCTTTTCAAGGTCATCGAGCCCGCGCTCCTGATCGTGGTCGCCGGGTTCGTCGGTTTCATCGTGGTGGCGCTGTTCCTCCCGCTCCTCGAGATCATGAACACGATCGGGAATGCCTGAGCCAGTCGAAGAGCGGCCCGCGAGGCGTGGAGCGCTGCGCGCATGAAGGTGTCGCTGCGCGTCCGCGTTCTGCTGATCGTCTCGGCGATCAACCTGCTGGTGTACGGCACCGGTTTCGGGCTTTTCGGCCGCGAAGTGGACGAGCAACTGCGCGCCGAGTACTCGCGCTCGCTCTTCGACCGGCTGCGTTCCACCGTCGGTCCGCAGGGCGAGATCAACGTGGCCACGATCCTGCAGTGGCCGACCTGGGCCTACTTCGACGACACGCTGATCGTCCACCGGAACATGGAGACGGATGCGGCCGGGCGCATCTGGCCGCGCGGCGCCTGGATCAATCCCCGCGGCCGGTCGACGCGCTCGCTCGACTTCGAGGAACAGGGAGTGTTGAGGGACATCGAACGCGCCATCGGCACCGGCGTCGCGTTGCCGAGCCACGGCGGCACGGCCATGCCCATCACGGACAGCTCGGGCGAGGTGTGGGGCGGCTGCTGGTTCGCGCTGTCCGGGTTCGAGAGCCAGGTCAGCCTGCTCAAGCGCCTGCTGCCGTGGTTCGTGATCTCCACGGTGCTGATCACGTTGGCGACCTTCTGGCTGCTGCGCCGCGCGGTGCTCGACCCCGTCCAGGAGCTCACGACCGTCGCGCGACGACTGGCCGGGGGCGACCTGTCGGCGCGAACCGACGGGGGCCACTCCACGGGCGAGCTGGGCGACCTCATCCGCACGTTCGACGTGATGGCTGGACAGATCGAGGGGTTCGACGCGCGGCGCGCACGCGAGGTCCGCGAGGCCACGGACCAGGTCCGTCGGGCCGAAGCCGCGGCGATGACGCAGCGTCGGCTCGCGGCGACCGGCGAGCTCGCCGCGGGCATCGCCCACGAGATCAACAATCCGCTCGGCGGACTGCTGAACGCCGTGGACGCGCTCGAGCGCGGCGAGCTGCCGCCGGAGAAGCGCAAGCAGTACCACGGCCTCCTGCGCTCGGGCCTGGAACGCATCCGAACGACCGTGGGACAGCTGCTGCGCTTCACGCCCAGGACGGCACGCGCCGTGCCGCTGTCGCTCGTCGAGCCCGTCGCCGACGCCATCGCTCTCGTGCAGCACCGCGCCGCGGCCCTGGACGTCGCGATCCAGCTCTCGGACGCGACCGGGCGGACCGATGCGGCCGCGGTCGCCGCGTTGCGGGATCTGCCCCCCGTGCTGGGCGAGGCCCACGAGATCGGTCAGGCGGTGCTCAATCTGCTGGTGAACGCACTCGACGCGCTCGAGGATCCCTCGCGCGGGAAGCGCGGCGGGCGGATCGACGTGCGACTCTCGGCCGGGACCGATGCCGTGCAGCTCGTCGTCGAGGACGACGGGCCCGGCGTCGCGCCCGAGGACCTGCCGCGCATCGCCGACCTGTTCTTCACGACGAAGGACGTCGGCAAGGGGACGGGGCTCGGGCTCGCGATCGTGCACCGCATCGTCCACCAGCACGGCGGAGCCGTGCACCTGGCGAGCGAGCCCGGACGAGGACTGCGTGTCGAGATCGTGCTCCCGGCGTGGCGGCCCGACGGCGCACGCACGAGATCGGCGCCGTGAACGCGAGCCACGTGGTCTTGCCCTGCCTGCTCCTCGCCTCGGCGTTCTTCAGCGCCAGCGAGACGGCGCTGTTCTCCCTCGCCGACGCCGAGCGCCGTCGCGCGGGCGCGAAGGTCGCGCGTCTCCTCGCCGACCCTCAGGCGCTGCTCGTCACGGTGCTGCTGGGCAATCTGGCCGTGAACGTGCTCTTCTTCTCGTTCGCGGCCGACGTGATGCCGCACGCGGCCGGGCACGAGACGGCCATCCTGGCCGTCGTCGCGTTGCTCGTCCTGGTGCTCTTCGGCGAACTGCTCCCGAAGGCCGTCGCCCTGCAGGCGCGCGAGGGGATCTCACGGTTCGCGGCAGGTCCGCTCCTCCTGCTGGTGGGGATCCTCGGTCCGGCCCGACGCGCGCTCCAGCGTGCGCTGGAACTCCTGATGCGCGCCCTCGGCGACGCGGCGCGCGAGGAGAGCGGTGTCAGCGCCGACACGCTGGCCGAGGTCCTGGAGCACAGCGCGCGCACCGGCCTGATCGACGTGCGCGAGGCGGACCTCCTGTCCGAGGTGGTGGAGCTCGAAGGCATCCGGGTGGCCGAGATCCTGACGCCGCGCGTGGACATGATCGCGCTCGATCTGTCGGACCGCGACGAGGAGCGGCGCTGGTTCCAAGTCGCCCGCGCGTTGTCGAAGCGGCTGACGTGGATGCCCGTGCTGCGCGGCGGAGCGGACGAGGTCGTGGGGCTCGTGCGCCTGCGCGACGTCCTGGCGCGGCCCGAGGAGTCGCTGGAATCGCTCGTGCAGCCGGTCGTCTTCGTGCCCGCGCTCGCCAGCGTGCTCGACCTCCTCCGCACGTTGCGCGCCGCGCAGAGCGCGGAGGCCGTCGTCGTCGACGAGTACGGCGGGACGGCTGGCATCGTCACGATCGAGAACGTCTTCGAGGAGATCGTCGGCGACCTGCGCGTCGAGGGCGAGCGCGAGGCGGCGGAGGTCACGGCCCTCGGCGAGGGCCGATTCCGTGTCTCGGGCGAGCTCTCGATCCGCGACTGGAACGAGCAGTTCGGCCGCGAGGTCGTGCCGGCCGGCTTCGAGACGGTCGGCGGTCTGGTCGCCGCGCTCCTCGGCCGCATTCCGCGCGAGGGCGACGTCGTCCGGAGCGGCGGACTGTCGATCACCGTGCGCTCGGTCCGAGGCCGCCGCGTGGAGAGCGTGGAACTGTCCGTGATCGCGAAGGACGCGCGGCTCGCCGCCGCGGGAGCGGATGCATGAGCCTCGAACTCGAGATCTTCATCATCGTGCTGTGCATCCTCGGGACGGCGATCTTCGCTGGCGCGGAGACGGCTTTCTACCGCGCCTCGCGCGTGCGGCTCGACATGGAGGCGCGCGCCGGCAGTCGCGCGGCCCAGATCGTGCAGCGGCTGGGACACGACCGCACCCAGCTCGTGATCGTGTTCGTGCTGGGCGTCAGCCTGTGCCTCGAGGTCATGACCTGGCGCACGGAGGCGGCGCTGCATGCGCGCGGGTTCTCGAACACCGGCGTGGAGCTCTTCCTGTCCCTGCTGCTGGTGCCCTTCGTGTTCTTCGTCGCGGAGCTCTTCCCGAAGGACCTTTGCCGTCGGCGTCCGCACGCCGCGCTGCGCTTCACCGCGCCGATCGTCGAGGCGGTGCGTCTCCTCCTGTGGCCGCTGGTGCAGGTCCTCGCTGTCGTCGCGCGGGCCGCCGCGCGCGCCGCGGGGGGGGCCGGAGATCTCGACGCGGGCGTGCAGGGTCGCGAGGCGGTCCTCGGGTTCCTGCGGGAGGGGACGCAGAGCGGCGCGATCCCGGGCCACGCCGAGGAGATGGCGCGGAACGTCCTGAAGCTGCGCTCGATCCCGGTGGAGCGCTGCATGGTCGCCTGGAAGGACGTGGTGCGGCTCGACGCCGACGCCGCCCCCGATGACCACTACGACGCCGTCGCCGCGTCGGCCCACACCCGGATCCCGGTCGCGGACCGGAAGGGGCTCGTGCTCGGCTACGTCCACCAGCTCGACGTGCTCGGGGACGGCGAGAGTCGGCTGGCCCTGGACCGACTGCGGCCCCTGACCTCCATCCCGCCCGACCTGCCCGTGGACCGGGCCCTGGCGCGCCTGCGCGCGGCGGGGCAGCGCCTGGCCATCGTCGGGACCCGCGAGGCGCCGGTCGGGATCGTGACCCTGAAGGACCTCCTGGAGGAGATCTCGGGCGACCTGGCGCGCTGGTAGCCGCGGGAGCCCGAGGGTGGGAGTGTCACCCGCGGGCCGGACCGGGGTAGGGGATCACCCAGGACTGGCCCCGGCCGCGTGCCGTGCCTAGGATGCCCGTCCCCAGGCTGGAGACCCCCATGCGCCGCATCTCATTCCTCAACGGTGAAGCCGCCCTGTTGCTCGTCGGCAGCGCGCTGCTCGCCGTCGGGCTGGCGCTGCCGAGCCGCGCTTCCCTGCAGGGCACGGGCACCGGGGGCAACAACACCACCCCGAACCCGAACCCGTTCACGACCCCGATCGCGGCGATCGGCAACGCGGATTCGAACTCCCAGATGATCGCGGTCACCGGGATCGACCTGACCGGCTCCTCGATCCTCTACCTCGTCGACACGCAGAAGAAGCAGCTCGCCATCTACCAGGCGACCGGCGGCACCGAGTCCATGCAGGGCGTCAAGCTCGTCGGAGCGCGCCGCATCGACCTCGACCTGCAGCTCGAGGGCTTCAACGACCGCTCCCAGTATCCGTACGAGGAGCTCGAACAGCGCTTCGCGAAGATCCGCGCCGGTGCCTCCGCATCGGGGAAGTGATTCCGAAGCGCCCCGGATCCAAGACGACGCTCCCGGATCCTCCCGAGCGTCCCCCGTCCCCCCCAAGAAATCGTCCCCCCCCAGCAGGAAACTCCGTGGCCGACAAGGAACAGTTCTACAGCTTCGAAGAGGCCCTCAAGGAGCTGCGCCTCAAGGAAGAGGAGCTCAAGCGCCTCGTGTCCGAGGGCGAAATCCGCGCCTTCCGCGAGGGCGACACGATGCGCCTGCGCCGGACCGACGTCGAGACCCTGCGCAGCGAGCTGACCGGCGGCGAGGTCGTCGACCTGGGCGACGTGCAGGAGGAACTCGTCTTCGAGGACGACGTGCAGATGGCCGAGGACGCGGGTCTCGCCACCCAGGAGATCGGGATGGCCACCGAGGAGATCGGCGGCGTCGAGACCGTTCTCGAGGAACCCGAACTGGCGGACGAGGTCGACGAGGAGCCCGCGGAACGTCGCGCGGCGCCCGTGGCGGCGCGCGCCGTCGAAGAGGCCGAGGTCTACGAAGGCGGTGGCCTGCGCTTCCTCCTGGTCCTGACCAGCGTCGTCCTCATCCTGGGTCTCCCGCTGGCCCTGGCGGTGAGCACCGGCAAGATGAACGCGGTCGCGGGGGCGCTCTCCGGCCTCTTCCGCTGACGTCGCGAGGTCCTTGGCGACAAGGACTTGCGCGCAGATCCGCGCACTGCGTTGGAATCGCATCGCGGCGCCTGACAGATTCCGGCCGTCGAGCGCGTCTTCTCGCGGCCGGCTCCCGCGTGGGGCTGGACGGACGCTGACTCCCGCCGCGCGCGGGAGCGGTGGTCTCCCGTGGGGTCGCGGTCGGCGAGGGGTCGGAGCCCAGGACGGGGACGCGTGTCCGCGCCAGCTCCGCGCAATTGGTCATTCCGGGGGCGCGTGCGTCTCCGGGCAAGTTCGAGGACTTCCGGGATGCACTTCTCCGGGAAAGCGGTCTGGCTCGCTGCCAGCCTTTTCGTGAGCTCCGCCTGCGTCACCCAGCGTCAATACGACGACGCGGTCGAGTTCGGTCGCAACCAACAGACACTGCTCCACGAGCGGGAGCAGACCATCGCCCAGCTGGAAGCCGATCGCGACCGCATGCGGCGCGACATGGCGGCGAACGGCGTTTCGGCGCTGTCCGAAGCCGGGTACGGCGGCGACCTCGAGTCGCGCCTGTCCGAGCTCCAGTCGAAGATCGACGGCCTGGGCCGTCCGATGGGTGACATCGAGCGCATCGATGTCACCGGTGGCTACGTGCTGCTCGTGCAGGATCGCATCCTGTTCGGGTCGGGCTCTTCGGATTTGTCCGACGAGGGCAAGAAGTCGATCCAGCGCATCGCGGATGAGATCGAGAAGGCGCCGCACGGTCGACTCCAGGTGCGCGGTCACACGGACAGCGACCGGGTCGTGAAGCCGGCGACGCTGGAGCGCTTCCCGCACGGCAACCTGCAGCTCTCGGCCGCGCGCGCGGTCGAAGTCGCCGCCGCGCTGATCAGCACGAAGCGCGTCGACTCGAAGGACGTCACGGTGGCGGGATTCGGGCCCTACGAGCCGATCAAGCCCAACGACAACCCCGAGAACAAGCGCCTCAACCGGCGCGTCGAGATCTTCGTCGCCGACCGTTCGGCGCCGACGGCGACGCCGGCCGGCAAGTAAGGTGCGGGGACCGCGCTCCGTGCGCCGTCCCCTCGCCGGGCTTCCGATCGGATAGCCTCCTGTCGTGCGTTGCCGTCCCCGGGTTTCCGTCGTCGTGTCCCTCCTGGCTCTCGCCGCGTGCGATCGGCCCGAGGCGGATCCGACGACGGTGCTCGCGGGCCTGGATGCCTTGGCTTTCGTGCCTCCGGGCGAATGTCGCCTCCTGGGACGCGACGGCAATGAGATCCTGTGCGAGACCCGGATGCCGCTCCTCGTCGAGCGCTACGAGGTCTCGCGCGCGGAGTGGGACCGCTGGATGCAGACTGCGGACGCCGCGCTGGCGCCCGAGTTGCCGGCGCTCCCCGAAGCCTGGCCCGAGGCCGTGCCGACCTGGCCGGTCTCGGGGGTGACCCTCGTGGAGGCGCGCGCTTTCGCCGCATCCCGCGGCATGCGCCTGCCGACCGCGTCCGAGTGGATCCGCATCGCTGCGGGCACGCGCGCGCAGCCCTGGCCCTGGGGCCTGGCCCGAGCCAGCGCGGTGGCCAACACGGCGGAACTCGGTCTTGGACGGCCCGTTCCGGTGGGGGCGTTCGAACAGGGCGCATCGCCCGACTCGGTCTACGACCTGCTGGGCAACGTCGCCGAGTGGGTCGACGAGCCTCTGCCCCTGGTGGGTGGCGGCGACGCGGAGGTGCGTTCGTTGGCCTGGGCGCTGGGCGGCTCGTACGCGACCCGCCTGTGGAAGATCCACGAACTCGACCCGGCCGGCCGGATCGCGGTGGTGCACGTCGACCTCGACCCGCACGCGCGCGCGCTGGACGTCGGCCTGCGCTGCGTCGTCGACGCTCGCGCCTGGCTGGCCGCGAACGCACCGGAGTTGGGCGCGACCGCGCGCGAACGCGACGGCCTGCGGCGGATCGGCGCACGCTGGGGTCGCGATGCGGTGCCTCTGCTCGAGGAACTCGTGCTCGCTCCCGGGGCGCGCACCTCGCTGCGCTGGCTCCTCGAAGGGGCGCGCGGTTGAGCGATCCGGGTGACACGGCGCGGGGACCCTGGGCCGCCCTGCGCGAGGAACTGGTGCAGGCCGGATTCCGGCCCTCGCGCCGGCTGGGGCAGAACTTCCTCCTCGACGAGAACCTGTTGCGTGCGATCGTGCGCGATGCGGGGGTCGAGCCCGGCGCGCGCGTCCTGGAGGTCGGTCCCGGCCTCGGTTTCCTCACGCGGCATCTGCTCACGGCCGGGGCGCGCGTCACCGCGGTCGAGATCGATCCGCGCCTCGCCGAGCGCACCGAGACCGTGTTCGCGAACACGCCCGGTTTCGATCTCGTGCGCGGCGATGTCCTGGCCTCGAAGCACACCTTCGCGCCGGCGGTCCTGGCCCGGATCGCGCCGCCCGAGCCGTGGCACCTCGTCGCCAACCTGCCCTACGCGGTGTCGGGGCCGGTGCTCGCGATCGCGGCCTCGCTGCCGCACCCGCCCAGCACGATGACGGTTCTCGTCCAACTGGAATTGGCGCAGCGCATCGTGGCGTCGGCCGGTGGGGACGATTGGGGTCCGCTCTCGATCCGGCTCCAGGTCGCCTACGCGGCCCGCATCGTCCGGCGCGTGCCGCCCGAGTTGTTCTGGCCCCGGCCCCAGGTGGACAGCGCGCTCGTGCGCCTCGACGTCCGGGCCGACCCCCTCCCGCCGGTCGAGCGGGTCCGCCTCTCCGCCCTGGTCGAGCGCCTGTTCCAGCGCCGGCGGCAGCGGCTCGCCCGGGTGCTCGGGGAGATCGCCGGAAGGGGGACGGCGGGCCGGGAATGGGCCGTCCAGGCGGGCCTGACGGGGGATGAGCGCGCCGAGGACCTCCCGCTCGAGACCCTGCGGCGGCTCGCCGGGCTGGGGCCTGGCCTCCCCGCCCCCTGATTCCGTTCCCCGATCCGGAAATCGGGAGTACCCGGCTCTGGAAGGCGACTTTCCCCGGATCTAGACTCTTGCTTTGCACGTCGTAGGAGTTGGCGACGGGTTCGGGAACGCTGCGGCGGCCGACCTCGCCCTTCGCGGAGTGGAAGGAAGGAAAACCAGATTCGGGTCGGCTGGCGCACGGTCCTCGGGCCGTGTGCAAGCAGCGGGTGCGCCCGTGCAGTCTCCCGACCGCGTGCTCGACCGAGGCCTGCACGACCGGAGTTCGCTCCGTGGAGTAGGCTTCGAATCGCGCACCCCACGCGCCCTGCGTTTCTTTCCGTCCCCACGTCCCCGAGCCACGAAGGCAATCCCGGCCACGAAGGCATCCCAGAAGAAGCCTGCGGGGTCTCCCGATCCGCGAGATCCGATCGTCGAACGCCGCTTTTTCGAGGCGCGTTCGGCCCGGAGCGTCGCCCGTCCGTGATCCCCGACTCGCCCCGGTCGTGACGCGGGCCCGGAGCCGTGAGGCCCGGGTCCCCGACTCGACCTCCTCTCTGACCCCCCAACGGCGACTCTGCAGGCCTTCCGCGCTCGTAGCGCGGAACACCGGCGGGCGCCCTCCTCGAACTCCCCACTCCGCCGCGCCCGCGACCCCCGGACGCACCCACGCCTTGCTCCAAGACGAGTTCCGCCGAGCGCTCGAAGCGATCAAGCTGCGTGCGCCGATCGAGGATGTAGTCCGCGAGCGCGTGCCGGCCCTGAAGAAGGCCGGCGCGCTGTGGGTCGCTTGCTGCCCGTTCCACGACGAGCGCACGCCTTCGTTCAAGGTCGATCCGCGCCGTGGGACGTGGCGTTGCTACGGCGCCTGCGGGACCGGCGGGGACGTGATCGGCTTCGTCGAGAAGTCCGACAACGTGCCCTTCCTCGAGGCCGTCGAGATCCTGGCCGCGCGCTGCGGCGTCGACCTGCCCCGGAAGAACGGGGCGAGCCGCGAGCGCGACGAGCAACTGGACCCTCTGCGCGCGGCGCTCGAATTCGCCTGCCGGTTCTACCGTGGCGAGCTCGCCACCGCCGAGGGGCGCGCGTCGTCCCGCTACCTGGCCGACCGCGGACTCTCGACCGCGACCGCCGACGCGTTCGCCATCGGTCACGCTCCGGCGAGCGGGCAGGCGCTGGTCTCCGCGCTGCGCGCCGCGAACATGCCGCTCGAAGCCGCCGAGCGGGCCGGACTCGTGCGCCGGTCGGACCAGGGCCGTCCCTACGACTTCTTCCGCGGTCGGCTCGTGATCCCGATCCGCGACCTGCACGGCGCCGTCGTCGGATTCGGCGCGCGGCGGCTCGACGATCGCGACGAGTCGGGGCCGAAGTACATCAACACGGCCGAGACCGAGCTCTTCCACAAGGGGCGGCTCGTGTACGCGCTCGATCGCGCGCTGCCCGAAGTGCGCAAGCGCGGTCACGTCGTGCTCGTCGAGGGCTACACGGACGTCATGGCCGCGCACCAGTGCGGCGTGGGCAACGTCGTGGCCGTCCTCGGGACCGCGACGACCGAGGATCATGCCGCGCTGCTGCGCCGCACGGGCGCGCGCCGGATCAGCCTGGTTTTCGACGGTGACGACGCGGGCCGCAAGGCAGCCTGGCGTGCGCTGAACGGACTGCTCCACCTCGAGGTCGAGATCGACGTCGTCGCGCTCACGGGCGGCGTCGACCCGTGCGACCTGTGCGTGAAGGACGGCGCGCGCGCGTTCACGGCGGAGCTCGAGATGGCCCGTTCGTGGTTCGACTTCGTGTGCGACGGGGTCGGGAACCTGCGCGGGCTCGAGCTCGCCCGTGAGGTGGATCGGATCCTGGAGCTCTTCGGACGGCTCGTGAAACCCGTCCACCGCGAGGTGCGGATCCTCGAGCTCGCCGAGCGCGTGCGCATGTCGCCCGAGAGTCTGCGTGCCCAGGCCACGACCCAGTCGGGCGGACGCCGTGTGCGCGTCGCCGCGCCCGCGAATGCCCCCATCCCGGCGGAAGCAGCCACGCCCGCGGCGCCGATTTCACCGACCCTGCTGCGCGAGCAGCGCGAGCTGAAGCTGGCCTTCGAGGAGATGGTCGGCGCGCTGCTGGTCGATCCGGCGCTGGCACCAGTCGTCGAACGCTGGCTGGAGCACTGTCCCGAGCCCGAACTCGTGGCGATCGCCGACGCCGTCCTCTCCCTGCGCGAGGTCGATGCCGACGTGATCGACGAGAACACCGTGCTCACGCGCCTCGCCGACGACCCGGCGCGCGCGCGTGTGGTGCGTTTGGCCGAGCACGTGCGCGCCGCGGACGAAGACTGGACACCGGCGCGCTTCGTCGAAGTCCAGTTGGCGCGCGTGCGCCAGATCGTCGAGCTCCGCGCGCGCCGTCAGGACTACGTGCAACTGCGCGAGAGGGAGTCGTCGCTGCTCGGCGCCTCCGGGCCCGACGTCGCCGCCCACGACCCCGCGGTGCTGGCCCTGGCGCGCAGCCTGTCCGAGCAGGACAGCCGCTCGGCCGCGGGGCAGGACAGCCGCTCCGCCGCGGGGCAGGACCTGCGCTCCGCCGCGGGGCAGGCCCCGCACTCCGCCGTGCGGCAGGCCGCCACTTGAAGATCAACCCCAAAGCGCCCAGCGTTTCCCCGAGACCCCAGAAGAGAACCGGACCCGCGATCATGGCCGAGAAGACCGAGGAGATCGTCAAGCACCTCATCGAGGAGGGGCGGAAGAAGGGCTTCCTGACCTACTCCGAGATGAACAAGATCCTCGAGGATCAGTTCGTTCCGCCGGACAAGATGGACGCGATCTTCGTCGCGCTCGAGGACGGCGGCGTGGACATCCAGGACGACGTCGATCCCGTGTCCGAGCGACTCGCCGAGGGCGAGGAGGAATCGCGCGGGGTTTCCCTCGACGAAGGGTCCGACTCCGATGACGACGACGGTCCGCCCGAGGCGCTGTTCCCGAAGGGGTCCATCCCCGAGAAGATCGACGACCCGGTGCGGATGTACCTCACCCAGATGGGCGAGATCCCGCTGCTCACGCGCGACCAGGAGATCTTCCTGGCGAAGACGATCGAGATCACGCGCAAGCGCTTCCGCAAGAAGACCATGGGTTCAGGGCTGGCGATGCGCGAGTCCATCAAGGTCCTCGAGGCGGTCGAGCGCGGCGAACTGGCCTTCGACCGCACGCTGAAGGTCAACCCCAACCCGAAGATCGACGACGATCCGAAGATCGTCGAAACGCTGGGCAAGAACTTCCTCCAGAAGCGCCTGCCGGTGAACCTGGCGACGATCAAGCGCCTCTACGAGCGCATCCGCGAGGAGTACCGCCCGTTGCTGGATCCCGAGCTGCCGCGCAAGAAGCGCAGCGAGAAGCTCGAGACCGTGCAGGCTCTGCGCCGCAAGCTCGTCATCCTCATCGAGGAGTGCCACCTCCAGGTGAAGAAGGTGCGTCCGTCGATCGACAAGATGGACGAGCGCTTCAAGGAGATGCGCGCCATCGAGCGGAAGGTCTCGGCCCTGAAGGGCAACAAGAAGGCCGCTCCGCAGGTCAAGCAACTCCAGGACGAGCTGCGCGAGCTCGAGTTCGAGTGCATGGAACCGTCGAGCCGCCTCAAGCGGCGCCTCGACCAGGTCAAGCTGCACTACGCCGAGTACGAGGAAGCCAAGCGCAAGCTCAGCTCGGGCAACCTGCGCCTCGTCGTGTCGATCGCCAAGAAGTACCGCAACCGCGGCCTCTCCTTCCTCGACCTGATCCAGGAAGGCAACACCGGCCTGATGAAGGCGGTCGAGAAGTACGAGTACCGGCGCGGCTACAAGTTCTCCACCTACGCGACGTGGTGGATCCGCCAGGCCATCACGCGCTCGATCGCCGACCAGGCGCGGACGATCCGCATCCCGGTCCACATGATCGAGACGATGTCGAAGCTGCGGAACGTGACCAAGAAGCTGGTGCAGCAGAAGGGTCGCGAGCCGAGCGTCGAGGAAGTGGCCGAGGCGACCGGCATCTCGGTCGACGAAGCCAAGCGGGTGATGAAGATCAGCAAGCACCCGATCAGCCTCGATCGTCCGATCGGCGAGTCCGACGACTCGTACTTCGGCGACTTCATCGAGGACGAGTCGGCCGAGAGCCCGCTCGCGGCCGCCGGTCACGAGATGCTCAAGGAGCGCCTCGAGGACGTGCTCAGCACGCTGACCTTCCGCGAGCGCGAGATCATCAAGCTGCGCTACGGCATCGGCGACGGCTACACCTACACGCTCGAGGAGGTCGGCCGGATCTTCCGGGTCACCCGCGAGCGCGTGCGGCAGATCGAGGCCAAGGCGGTCCGCAAGCTGCGTCACCCGGTCCGTGCCCGCCAGCTGGCGAGCTTCCTGGACGGGGCTTCGGTTCCGGAGGACCTCGAGGGGGCCGATCTGGCCTACGACGCCGGGGACGCCTGATCCGGGCCTGCGAAGGCACCCGCGGGGCGGCTTTCGGGCCGCCCCGCGCCATTTCCTGGGGGGCCTGGAGCGAGGGAGCGTGGAAAACCCGCGCGCGATCCGTATCCTTCTCGCCCCATGCGTGACGTGATCCGCTCGCTGCTCGATCTCCAAGAGGTCGATCGCGACCTCCACCGCGTGCTCGAGGAGCTGAAGCGCCTCCCCGCCGAGCGCGCCGCCCGGCAGGGCGAGGTCAACCGCCTCGCGGCCGCGGTCGCCGAGAAGAAGCTCGCGGCCAAGAACGTCCGTGTGCGCATCAAGGAGTTCGAGGACGTCGCGACGGCTGGACGCCAGCGGATGCGCAAGCTCGAGAACGACATGTCGCAGGCGCGCGCCGACGCCCAGCTCCACGCGTTCTTCGATCACCAGATCAAGACGCTGAAGAAAGAGGTCAGCACCGCCGAGGACGATGGCCTCAAGCTCCTCGAGCAGGTGGAGCTCCTCGACCGCGACGCGGCCGACCTGCAGTCGAAGCACGACGCCGAGCTCAAGGTGTTCGAGGCGTTCGCCGCGAACGTGGCGCTCGAAGTGGCGGCGGCCGAAGCGAAGCGCGCGCAGCTCGCGGCCGAGCGCGCGAAGCGCATGAAGGGTGACATCGCACCCGAGGTGCTGTCGGACTACGAGCGGCTGTTGCGCTCGCGCGGCGGTGTCGCGCTGGCCCAGCTCGACGGACGGCAGTGCCAGGCGTGTTTCATGGACATGCCGACGAACATGACGGTGCGCGTCGCGCGCGGATCCGAGCTCGTGCGCTGCCCGAGCTGCGACCGGATCCTGTACACGCTCCAGTAGCGTGCTCGCGCCCGATCCGGCGCCACCGGCGAGCGGTCTGCACGCCGGCTACGACCCGCGCGGGAGAGCACGCGCGCCTTGCCGCGTGCCACGACGGTCGAGTTCGGCCGCCAGCTTCTCGCGCACGACGTTCTTCTCGACGTCCCAGATCGGTGCCAGGAGATCCGCCGGCGCCGCGTCTCCCGTGATCCGATGCAGCACCTGCTCGGGACCCAGGCGCTCGACGAAGTCGCCGAGCCAGTCCACGTACTCGTCCACGGCGAGCGTCGCGATCCGGCCCTCGCGCCAGGCTTTTTCCATCTGCGTCCGGCGCAGGACCATGAGGTGGTGGACCTTGACGCCCGCGACGCCCGTGCGCGCCAGCGCCTCGGCCGTCCGGCGCGCGCCCTCGCGTCCGTCGCCGGGGAGTCCCAGGATCGCGTGCCCGACGCAGAGCAGCCCGCGCGCGTGGACGCGGCGCACCGCGTCCTCGAAGTCGGCCAGGGTGTGGAAGCGCCGGATCGAGCGCTGCACCTCGTCGTCGGCGGTCTCGAGGCCGAGTTCGACCCAGACCTCGACGCGGCGCGCGAGCTCGGCCAGGACGTCGAGCGCCTCTTCGCTCAACGTGTCGGGCCGCGTGGCGATGGCCACGGCGACGACCGCTCCCGGTCGGCGGTCGAGCACCGGATCGAGCACGGCGAGGACCTCGCGGAGCCGCGCGATCGCGACGTAGGTGTTCGAGTACGACTGGAAGTACGCGATCGCGCCCACGCCGGGCCCGCCCGGAGGGAGGTCTCCACCGCGCCGCGCGACGCGTGCGAGGCCATCGGCGAGTTGCACGGAGAGCTCGGCCCCGGTCTTGAAGGCTCCCGTGCCCGATCCCTCGACGTCGCAGTACGTGCAACCGCCGTAGCCCTTCGTCCCGTCGCGATTCGGGCACGTCGAACCGGCGTCGAGCGCGACGCGGTGGACGGGCCGACCGAAGCGCTCGAGGAGCCAGGGCTGCAGGGTGCGGTAGGGGAGCGTCACGTGGCGATCGTAGCGCGCGCTCTCACGCGGTCCTCGTCCCGGGCGGGAACGTCTAGGGCGTCCAGGTCCGCGTCGCCGCGTTCGTCAGGTTGAAGGCCGACCCGCACGGACCCGCGGGATTCCGGTACCAGGCCTGGTAGTGCACGGTCGCACCGGCCGCGGGGATCTGGCCGAGCTGCGAGAGCGGCGTGCTGCCGAACCACGGCCACGCGACGACGCCGAACGCGCTCGAGCGCGTCGCGAGCCGCAGGACCGATCCGGTCACGCAACGCAGGCCGTCCCCGAACGGGGCGCCCGCGCCGCCGGCCGTGAATCCCGCACCCTGGAAGAGCAACACGGACGTCGTGGAGGGCAGGCCCGAGACCGTCAGCGAGAAGGAGTCGTTCGCGACGCTCGCGTATCCCGACCCCGCGAGAGCCGCGCCGAGCCCGGTCGAGTTCACGCAGCCGCGCGCGATCCCGGGCGCTCCGGCGTTGGCGCAGGGACAGGGTGCGCCGGATCCGTCGCCGAAGCACGACGTGGTCGCCGTGCCGAAGGCCGCGCCGCTGTAGATGCTGACGCTGCCCGAGTGGAAGCCGTTCACCTGGTCCTGGTTCGTGCCGACGACCAGGTCGTCGAACCCGTCCGCGTCGACGTCGCCGCCGTTCGCGAGCGCGTATCCGAACCAGTCGAGCCCCGAGTCGCCGATCAAGGTGTGCAGGATGGCGCCGCTCTTTCCGGAGTAGACGCGCGCGACCCCGGATTCGTGCCCGTTCGTGTCGTTCTTGAAGGCCGTGATCGAGAACTCCGCCGTCCCGTCGCCGTCGAGGTCGCCGAGCCCACAGATTCCGACGCCGAACCAGTTCTCCTGCGAGTCGCCTTCGATGTGGTGCAGGAGAGCGCCGCTCGCGCCGGAGTAGATCTCGGCGTAGCCGCGGTTCAGGTCGAACTTGATCGCCCCGACCATGGCATCGGGCACGCCGTCGCCATCGAGGTCGCCGGCTGTCTGCACGGTGAAGCCGAACGCGTCGTCGGCCGACGTGCTCGCGTACGTGCGCACGATCGAGCCATCGGACCCGGCGCGGATCTCCGCGCGGCGTCCTCCTGGCACTCCGATCAGGAGGTCGCCCCGACCGTCGATGTCGACGTCTCCGGCGTTCCGCACCGAATAGCCGTAGCGCTCGCCGGTCGCCGCCCCGAGGAACGTGCGGATGCGGATGCCGGACGCGCCCGAGTAGAGGTACACGGCACCCGAGTTCACGCCGTTCGTCTCGTCCTGCCACGCTCCCACCGCGTAGTCGGGTACGCCGTCGAGGTCGACGTCGGCGACTCCGGTGACGCTGTAACCGTAGAAGTCGAGCGAGTCCCCGCCGCGAACGGTGCGCAGGACGGCGCCGTCGAGCCCGGAGTACAAGCGGATCATCCCCGAGTCGGCGCCGTGGGCGTCGTTCCTGTACGCGCCAGCGATCACGTCGGGCACGCCGTCGCCGTTCACGTCGCCCAGGCCGCTGACCGTCCAGCCCAGCCGATCGCCGCTCGCTTCCCCGTAGGCGGTCCAGAGGACGGCTCCGGTGGCGCCCGAGTACACGCGTACGGAGCCCGAGAGCGGCAGGGCCGCCGTCCCGTCCGACATGGCGCCCGCCATGACGTCGTCGTGGCCGTCGGCATCGACGTCCCCGATGCCGGCGACCGAGAACCCGAGCTGGGCCTCCGGGCCGTCGCCGAGGAACCGATGGAGCAGCGGGGACTGCGCGAACGCGGAAGCGGACAGGGCGAAGGACGCGGCGACGAACGAGGCGCGGGACATCTGGACCTCCTGGGGCGTCGTGGATTGTCGCGATGCCCGGTCGGCGTTGCGCGAGATTCCGATTCCGACGCTCCAGGGGCCGGGTGGCGCGGGGCGCCGAGCTGCGGCATGGCTAGACTCCACGCCGGAACCGCCCATGCATATCCAGCCCATCGTCGTCGGCACCGCCGGACACATCGACCACGGCAAGTCGACGCTCGTGAAGGCGCTGACCGGCATCGACCCCGACCGCCTCAAGGAGGAGGTCGAGCGCGGGATGACGATCGACATCGGCTTCGCGCGCTTCCAGCTGCCCGACGGGCGCACCGTGGGCGTCGTGGACGTGCCCGGCCACGAGCGTTTCGTGAAGAACATGGTCGCCGGGGCGACCGGCATCGACGTGGTGATCCTCGTGGTCGCCGCCGACGACGGGGTCATGCCGCAGACGCGCGAGCACCTGGCGATCATGACGCTGCTCGGGCTCACGCGCGGGCTCGTGGCGCTCACGAAGATCGACGCGGTCGAGCCGGCGCTCGTCGAACTGGCCGCCGAGGACGTCCGCGCCGCGGTGAAGGGGACCTTCCTCGAGAACGCGCCGATCCTGCCGCTCTCGAGCCTGACGGGAGCGGGACTCGACGAGTTCAAGGCCGTCCTCTTCCGCATGGCCGCCGAGGCGAAGCCCAAGAGCTCCGAGGGCGTGTTCCGCCTGCCGATCCAGCGCGTGTTCAGCTCGCACGGACACGGCACGGTCATCACGGGGATCCCGATCTCCGGGATGGCCAAGGTGGGGGACGTGCTCGAGATCCTGCCGGCCGGCATCACCACGAAGGTGCGCGGACTGCAGGCGTACGGACAGTCGGTCGACGGCATCCGTGCCGGCCATTCGAGCGCGATCAACGTCGCCGACGTCGATCACCGCGCCGTCTCGCGCGGCATGGTCGCCGCGACGCCGGGTTTCTTCCGCAGCTCGAAGATGCTGGGCGCGACCGTCCGCGCGCTGCCGGACCTCGACCGTCCGATCGAGGATCGCACGCAGATCCGTTTCCATGCCGGAACGGCGGAGGTGCTGGGCGAACTCGTTCTGCTCGACCACGACGTCCTCGAGCCCGGCGGCGAGGCGCTCGCGCAACTCCGGCTCGAGGAGCCCGTCGTCATCGCGCCCGGCGACCGTTTCGTCCTCCGTCTCGCTTCGCCGGCGTACGTGCTCGGCGGCGGCGTGGTGCTGGAGGAGAGCAAGCACCGCCTCAAGCGCTTCAAGAAGTTCGTGATCGAGGAACTGGCGCGCGCATCGCTGAGCCTGGCTTCGCCGCGCGATCTCCTGGAGACGGTGCTCGTGCGCGCGCGGCCCGGACTCCTCGGCCCCGAGGATCTCTCGGTGGAGATCAAGCGCTCGGCGACGGAGACGGAGCGGCTCTTGAACGACCTGGGCTCGCAGAAGAAGGCCCTGCGGATCGGGACTCCGCCGCGCTGGATCCACGCGGAGCGGCTGGCCGCGGCGCTGGTAAAGGTCGAAGCCTCCCTCCAGTCCTGGTTCGAGGGGGAGCACAGCCACCGCGAGGTCATGGACGTGCGCGAGCTGCGCCGCGCGACCGGGTTCGCGGCCGATTTCCTGCAGGCGCTGCTCGTGGAGCTCGAGAAGGCGGGCAAGGCCAAGGTCGAGGCGGGAGGGCTCGTGCGCCGGACGAGCGGCAAGCCCGCGCTCGATCCCGCGCTCGAGGATCTGCTCGCGCGCGTGCGCGGGGCGCTCGCGGATGCCCACTACCAGCCGCCGACGCCGCCCGAGCTCGTCGAGCGCCTGAAGGTACCGGCGAAGTCCGTGCAGCGCGCGCTCGAGCTCCTCCTGGATCGCGGCGAGATCCATGCGATCCAACCGGGCGAGATCTACTTCGCGCATGCGACCTACGAGGCCGCGAAGTCCGCGGTCGTCCGGAACTGCGAGAAGAACCGCTCGCTCGACATTCCCTCCCTGCGCGACGAGTTGCAGACGACGCGCAAGTTCCTGATCCCGATGCTCGAGCACTTCGACACGGCCGGAATCACGATCCGCCAGGGCGGCACGCGGGTCCTGCGGCGGCGGTAGGAGGCCGAGTCGAGGCCCGAACCCCGGGCCTCGCCGACCGGTGGGGCCACTCCGCGGCCCGGGCGCCCGCGAGTGCCCCACGGGACCTGGCGCAATCCCCCCGCCCGGGAGTCTCGCCGGGCAAGGAATGTGTTTCCCGCGCGCCGGTCTCAACCCGCGACGCGCGCTGGTCGATGTCCCCTCCGAAGTCGGGGGGAGATCGCGTCATGCAGCCGGGTTTGGGGAACCGCTACGGAAATTCGTTCCGGTCGAACGTGCCGTTGCGCGCGTCGGCCGAGGACTTCCTCGGGCTGGAGGCCGAACTCGAGCTCCGGAGCCCGGGCGCGGACTCGTCCGGCCACGCGGCTCCGCCGCGACCGGGCGCCGAAGCGCAGTCGATCCAGGCCCTCTTCCCGTACGCGCCGCGCGAGCGCTCGGGCGAACCGGCCGCGATCCCGGCTCGGGAACTCCTGCCGCCTTCGCAGCCCCTGTCCGCCCACTGGCCCGCGGTCCGTCCGAACACCTGGCGCCTCGGCGGCGGAACGGCGCCCAGCTCGCCGATGGATGCCGGTGAGCGTCCAAGCTGGCTGCTCGAGCTCGACGATTCCGCCATCCCGCCCGCGCACCCCGCTTTCGTCCCGACCAGCGCGCCGGCCAACGCGTCCTTCCGCGACGGCACGCTCGTCGCGCACCGCGTCGCGCCGTGGTTCGTGCGCTCCCTGTGCGTGTTCGCCGGACTGTTCCTGTGCGCGGTGATCACGCGCACGATCCAACTGCGCGCATCGCGGCCGCCGGCCGCGCCCGAGACCCCGGTTCAACCGATCGCGCGCAGCGCCCCGAGCGCGGGGCAAGGTCTCCTCGCGCCGGGCGAGGCGGACGCTCCGCTGCGCGCGAAACCGGGCGCCCATCCGAAGCCGAAGGCTTTCATGAAGGCCGTTGGCGCGAGCGCCATGGGATCGGAGCCGGCGGGCTCGCGCTCCTTCCTCGAACGCGATGCGCCCCTCGATGCCGGCTCGACGATTCCCGAATCGCCGGCACTCGTCGTCTACGACCTGCCGGCGCAGAACGCGCCGAGCGCGGCACCGGAAGCCGGTGCCGAGTTCGATCGTGCAGGCGTCGACCGCTGGCTCGCCGAGCGCAGCCGGGCCTCCGCGCCGATCAGCGACGCGGGCGCGATCCGCGCCGCGGAGCCGCGCCTGCCCGGTGCCGCCTCGCAGACTTCGGCCACCGCGACGGGCATCTGGGAGGGCGCGACGATCCCGGTCGAGGCGCTTTCGGGCGGGCTGCGCCTCCAGACGCCGAGCGTCGGCCGCGTGCGGGTGCGGCTCGAGGGCGGCGCGCGCACCGAGGGCCGCCTCACCGCGATCGGTCAGGGCCGGGTGTGGATCGAGACGGACGCCGGCCCCGTCGAAGTCGAGACCGCGAAGATGCGCGGCCTGGAACAGATCGGGGAGCAGAGCCCGGCGGTGGCCGCACCGCAGGCGCCCAAGCGCCAGCGGGTCCGCACGGCCGGCGGAGTCTTCTTCGGGCGCCTCCTGGCGCGCGACGGGCGGACCGTGACGTTGATCACGGATTCCGGCACGCGGGTGACGGTCGAGGCGGACGAGATCGGGGACGCGGATCCCTAGCGGCTGCTCCGCGGGCCGCCCGGGGGCTTCGGAATCCACCCCGCCGGCCCGGCCGTTGGATAACTGGGGACGGGGATGGGGCTAGGATGCTCGGGGTGCGCGCCCAAGGTGCGTGCGCCCTCCCTGGCATCGACATGAACGATCTCGTCTTCCGCTCCGTCCGCCCGCGAAGCGCCTGGAGCCGGAGTTTTCTCCGTGCGCTGTGGCCGGTCCTCCTGCTCGTCGGCCTGGGTCTCGTGGCCCAGGCTGCGGCCACGCGGGACGAGACCACGAAGAACTTCAAGAAGTACTTCGGCACCTACAAGGACGTGCCCTCGCGCGTCGAGGCCGTGCTCTCCCTCGAGGGCGTCGACGACAAGGAGGTCGTCGAGTTGCTCGTGCCGATCCTGAAGGACCCCGAGTCGGAGATCGTGCGCGCCGCCGTGCGCATCCTCGCGAAGCTCCCGTCCCCCGGCACGATCGAGGCGCTCTTCGCGGCCTACAAGACCGAGAAGAGCGAGCTCGTGCGCGTGGGCATCCTGCGCGCGACGGGCGAAGGCAAGTACGACGGCACGCTGGCGCTGGCGCAGTCCGCGCTGACGGACAAGTCGTGGGAAGTGCGCCGCCACGCCTTGCAGGTCATCGAGTCCACGAAGGACGCGGCCGCCGCGGCGGCCTGCCAGCCGCTGCTCGACGACCCCGAACCGGCGGTGCGCGGGCAGGCGCTCGAGACGCTCACCGTCCTCGGTTCCGAAGCCGTCGTGGCCAAGGCCTGCGCGCTGCTCTCGGATCCGATCTGGCAGGTGCGCGCCAGCGCGATCCAGGCGCTCACGAAGATCCGCCACGCCTCGGCCCTGCAGCCGCTCGTCGATCGGCTGCAGGTGGAGGAGGGGGTGCTCGCTCCCCAGATCGTCGAAGCGCTCGCGAACCTGACCGGCCTCGAACTCGTCGAGCCGGCCGCGTGGAAGAATTGGTGGGAGGCCAACAAGGCCACCTTCGTCCTGCCCAAGGCCGAGGCGATCGCGTACATGCGCGGCAAGCGCGAGGCGACGACGGGCAAGGCCAAGTGGGACTACGCGAAGTCGGGCGTCGCCGACTACCACGGCATCAACACGCCCAGCCGTTCGGTGCTCTTCGTGATCGACGTCTCGGGATCCATGGAAGCGGAGGTCGTCGAGAAGGAGCGCTTCAGCGACGGCAACTACCCGAGCTATCAGCGCATCGACATCGTCAAGACGGAACTGCAGCGCACGATCGATCGCCTGGCGCCGTACGTGAACTTCAACGTGGTCGCGTTCGCGACGAAGATCGATCCCTGGAAGAAGGGCAAGCTCGTTCCGGCGAACGTGCTCAACAAGTCCGCGGCCAAGGACTGGGCCAAGGGGCTCGTCGCGATCGGTGGCTCGTCCAAGGAGGACCTGGCCTCCGCCGGGCTCATCGGCGCGGCGAACCTCGACATGGGCAAGACGAACACGTTCGGCGCGATCATGACCGCGATGGGGATCGATCCCACGAAGGGGCCGCAGACCGGCGACAAGGACTACAAGACCGAGGTCGACACGATCTTCTTCCTGTCCGACGGCCGGCCGACGGTCGGGGAGTTCGTCGATCCGGACGACATCCTGCGCGAGGTCAAGGCCGCCAACGAGCTGCGCAAGATCACGATCCACACCATCGCGATCGGGGAGTTCCAGAAGGACTTCATGCGCAAGATGGCCGAGGAGAACGGCGGCCAGTTCGTGGACCTCGGCAAGTAGGCCCGCCCGCGGCGGCCCGCGGAGAACCCGGCACGCTCGCCGGGGCGCCTTTCTGGCCTGGACCCTGGCCTCGAAGGCCGGCCGGCGGATTGACGGGCCTGGATCCGGCTCGTATCGTTCTTCGCCCTGGGTCGGGGCGTAGCTCAGCTTGGCTAGAGCGTTGCGTTCGGGACGCAAAGGCCGGAGGTTCAAATCCTCTCGCCCCGACCACTCTACGGCCGCCGATCTGGCGGTCTCCGGGGACACCGCTGCCCTGGGCACCGGCAGGCTCCGCCCTCCGCCGGCCGCGCTTGGCCGCGCTCGGCCCCGATCGCGGGGCGCGCGCTACCCCCCGCGAGGCAGCGCGGCGATGATCTCCGGGCGCGCGGACGTTTTCCGGAGCTGACCTTCGGCCGATTCCCGCAGCGCTCCCGCCGCCTTCCCGTTCCTGCGTGCCGCCCTTTCGTCCCACGACCCACGCGCCATCCGCGGCACCCGAGCCGACGGCCCGCGTGCCCGGATCGACGACGCCCTGGGTCGTGGTCGCGCTGCTCGCCCTGACGCTCCTCGCCCTGGGCCAGCGCTGGGCCGGTCTCGACTCCCAGTTGCCCCAGGCGCGCGAAGCGGATCCGGCGCTGGTGCACTACGCCGCCTACTACGACCGGCCCGCCGGCATGGGCATGAACGACGCGGTCTATCCCTCGACCGTCTACCCCGTGTTCCTGGGCCGGCTCCTCGTGCACCTGCCCGGTTCCGGCTATCCGATCGCCGCTGCGGCCGACGCGCCGCTCGCGGATCATCTCGCCGCGGCCTCGGCGCCCTACGTGCGCGCGCGCTGGATGATCGCCCTGCTCTCCCTGCTCGCGATCCCCTGCACGTACCTCTTCGCGCGGAACTGGCTCGAGCCCTGGTGGGCCGTGTTCGCGGCCGCGCTGTCGGCCACGTGCCTCCTGGGTCTCGAGCTGGGAGCGGTCGCCAAGCCGCACGGAGCGCTGGCCGGCTTCAGCGCGCTCTGCCTGTGGGCCGTGCTGCGTCTCTTGCGCTCGGGAAGGGCGCGCGACTACGCGCTCGCGGGTGCCGCGACCGGGTGCGCGCTGGCCGCGCTGAACAGCGGCTGTTTCCTGTTCCCCTCGTTCGTCCTGGCCCACGTGCTCGGATGGCGGGCCGACCGCGACAGGAAGCGCTGGCGCTGGTTCGCGCTGGCCGTCGCTTTCTGCGCGGTGCTCTTCGTCTCCTCGTACTGGTTCCTGTTCTTCCCCGAGCGGGACCTCGCGCGCGTCGACGGCGCCTTCAACTTCGGCCAGCAGGCGATCGACTGGGAATCCTGGGGTTATCGCGGGTTCCTCGACATGGTGCCGCGCACGCTGGAGCACGATCCCGCGCTCGTCGTGCTCGCGGGGCTCGGCCTCGCGTCGATCGGGTGGAGCTTCGTGCGCGGTCGCATGGCGCGCGTGCGCGACGCGGGGCTGCGATCCGAAGGGCTGCGTTCCGCGAACCTCGTCGTGGGGCTCTTCGTCCTCATCTTCGTCGTGCTGTTCGGCATCCACGCGCGCTACTACGCGCGTTTCACCTTGCCGATGCTGCCCGTCCTGGCGCTCCTCGGCGCGCTGGGAGTGCGCGCCGTCACGCGCTGGGGCGAAGCGCGCTGGGATGCACCCTGGGCGCGACGCACCCTCGGACCGGCGCTCGCCGTCGTCGCGCTCGCGTTCCCGCTCCACGTGTCGCTGCACCTGACGCGCCTGCGCGCGCGCGACGACACCGCTCGACTCGCCGCACGCTGGATCGAGACGCACCTCGACGCGGACGCGGGCCCGGTCGCGCTCGATGCCTCGCTCACCCTGCCGGTGTTCGTCCGCCGCGCGGCGCTCCAGAAGCTGCCGCGCTGGGGGCTCCAACCCTGGTCGCGCTACCAGCTCGAGGTGCTGCCCGCGGACGAGCGCCGCCGCGCCTTCGACCTGGAGTCCCTGTTCGAACGCGGCATCGCCGCGGACCGCAGGATCGATCGCGGCGAAGTGCTCGCCCGCCTGGCGGCGGTGGGCGCGCACTACGCTGTCGTGGCGGTCCCGGCCGCGAGCGAAGCCTGGCGCGACGCCACGCGCGCGACCGTGCGGGAACTGGGCGGGGAGCCGGTCGTGACGTTCCTGCCCTTCGGGCCGGGCGGGTCCCTCGAGTCGATCCTGACCCGCGAGGCCGATCCGCGGTACCTCGCGCACCTCCTCGGCCAGGAGCGCCTGGGCCCCCCGATCGAGATCTACGCGCTGCCCTGAACCGCGCCGCAACGCGGGCCGGGAGGCGGAAATCCGATTTCCAGTCGCTTCCCCGGGCTCCAGGCGGCATCCTACAAGGCGTTGCGGGTGGCGCTGCCGCCCGCGGGTAGGCGCCGGATGGTTCCGGCCCGACGGGCGGCCCGCGAGGGCTGATTCGAGTTCGGGTCCGCAGAACCGGCTGGTGACCCCGAGCCGCTTGGTCCTGGAGGAGCCCGCATCGGGCGTTCGAACTCCAGCGCGGCGCCCCGGCCTCCGCAGGAGGACGGGAGGGATCGAAGGCGATCCCGCACGACCCCCGAGCTCTGCGTCCGCTCCGGGCCTCCGAGTGAGGTCCGACCGCGAACCGCCGGGCAACCCCGTTGCGTCGAACCGAGAGCGCGAAGATCGCGCCATCCTCCGGCACGGCGGGTGAGGCTGCACTCCGCAGCCCGCGGGCGTGTGCGCTGGCGACGTCCAGTCGGCGCCGGGCCGCACGGATCGAGGCGCGCTGGCCCTGGCCGGCGCGTGCCGGCCCGGGCGTATACCTCCCGCGAGCACCGCGGCAGCGCGCTGATCTCCAGCGCGCCGCGGGACAAGGCCACACGGACATCCTGAACCGAGGGCAATTTGGCTTCCGAAGACACTCCGAATCGACGCGCGCGTCCCAGCAAGGCTGCGGGCACCCGTGCGCCGCGCCGCGCGGCCGCCGCGCCGGCTTCCGTTCCCGCGCCGGCCGCCGCGCAACCCGCGCCGCCTCCGCCGGCCGCCGTCCCGCCTCCGGTCGCCGTCCAAGCGCCCAGCCCGGCTCCGGCGCCGAGGTCGGCTCGGAGGCCGAGCCCGGACTCGACGCCGAGCCCGGCTCGCGCTCCCCTCTCCGCTCCACCGCCGACGCGCGGAGCTCCGCCGCGAGCGCCCGAAGCCGAGCACGGGGATGCGGGCGAACCCAGCGACGCCCCCGGCGGGGGCGGGCCCGGAGCGGGCGACAACTCGACCGATTGGCGCCGTCCCGAGCGCCGGCGCGGTCATGGCCGGCGCGGTGGCCGCCGTCGGCGCCGGAACCGCAACGGACAGCCGCAGGTCGGCGAGGGCGCCCCGGGGCAGGCCGGGATGGCCGCCGCCGTCGCGGACGCTCCCGGCGAGGGCGAAGGCTACCCGGTGGATGCGCCCGGTCAGGGCGAGTTCGGCTTCGGCGGGGAAGCCGACGACACCGCGGTTCAAGTCGAGTTCGACGACGGCCTCGAGGGGGAACTCGAGGAGGCGGCGGGCGAACCGCGCGCCGATCGTCAGGCGCAGCCGGCCGGGCGGCGTGAACCGCGCACGGGCCACCCGGGGCGTCGGCACGGAGGCCGGCCGGGGAGCGACCCGGCGCAGCCGCGGGGAGAGCGCCCGGCCCGCGAGGCACGGCCCGATCGCCCGCGGCCGGAGGCACCGCCGGCGGAGCCGCTGCCGGCCGAAGTCTCCGGCGTGCTGCTGCTCGAGCACGGCGGGTTCGGCACCCTGCGCCAGGAAGAGACGAACTGGCTTCCCGCACGCACCGACGTCTTCGTGCCGATCCGCCTGATCCAGCAGCACAAGTTGCGGGAGGGGTCGCTCGTCGCCGGCCGCGTGACGCGCGGGCAGAAGCACAAGTACGCGCTCGTCGAAGTGACGACCGTCGACGGCAAGAACCCGAACGAGGTCCGCAACGCGCCGGCGTTCAAGACCCTCACGACGGTCGATCCCGACTTCCACTACGCGACGGGTGACATCACGGACGAGGTCTCGATGCGCATCGTCGACCTCTTGTGTCCGATCGGACGCGGCCAGCGTGGATTGATCGTGGCGCCTCCGCGCACCGGCAAGACGACGCTCCTGAAGCAGTTCGCGGCCGGGATCGAGAAGGGCTATCCCGACGTGCATCTCTTCGTGCTGCTCGTCGACGAGCGGCCCGAGGAGGCGACCGACTGGAAGCGCTCCACGAAGGGCCACGTCTTCGCGAGCACGTCGGACGAGTCGCCCAAGACGCACGTCGCCCTGGCGGAAGCCGTGTGGACGCGCTGCCTACGACTCGTCGAGCTGGGGCAGGACGTCGTCCTCCTGCTGGACTCCCTCACGCGCCTCTCGCGCGCCTACAACAACCTGTCGGCCGGCAGCGGACGCACGATGTCGGGCGGCCTCGACAGCCGCGCGATGGAACGTCCGCGCCAGATCTTCGGCAGCGCGCGGAACACGGAGAAGGCCGGCTCGCTGACGATCCTCGGCACCGCGCTGATCGACACCGGCAGCCGGATGGACCAGCTGATCTTCGAGGAGTTCAAGGGCACGGGGAACATGGAGCTCGTGCTCTCGCGCCGCCTCGCCGACCGCCGGATCTTCCCCGCGATCGACATCGAGAAGTCGGGCACGCGCAAGGAGGAGAAGATCCTCTCCTCGAAGAAGCTCCGCAGCGTGCACATCCTGCGCCGTGTACTGCAGCGCATGAACCCGTACGAGTCGATGGAACTGCTCATCACGAAGCTCGACGAGGTCGAGCAGACCGACGAGTTCCTGAAGCGCTTCGAGGTCGATCCGGAGGCCTGATCCCGATCGTCGAACCCCTCGCTGGACGGATCCCCATGCGGACTGCCGCCTCTCCGCCAGCGTCCTCGGAACCGCGCGAGCCCAGACGATTCGCCGATCTCGAGCAGCAGCGGGCCTCGCCTGCGGTGGGTGGCCTGCGGCTGGATGGCGCGAGGATCGAACGCAGCGCGCGTGGTTTCGCAGGATGCTCCTCGAGCATGCGGGACTTGATTCGGGAGGAAACCGCGCCCCGTGGCCGGCGACCAAGCCGGCTCGAGGGGCGGCGTGGATGCGCACACCAGCCGCTGCGCGCCAGGCTGGCTGAGCGCGGCTCCAACAGGACTTCCGCAGCTTCCTTCGCGCCAGGATGTCGATCCCGCGCGCGTGGGTCCGCAGTCAGCTCCTCGAGCGCGCAGATATTGATTCGGGAGGAAACCGCGCCCTGTAACCAGCGACGAAGCCGGCCCCGAGGGGCGGCGTGGATGCGCACACCAGTCGCTGCGCGCCAGGCTGGCCGAGCGCGGCCCCAACAGGACTCCCGCAGCTTCCTTGGCGCAAGAGTCGATCCCGCGCGCGTGGGTCCGCAGGCAGCTCCTCGAGCGCGCAGATCTTGATTCGGGAGGGAACCGCGCCCTGCATCCGGCGACGAAGCCGGGTCGAGGGTCTGCGTGGATGCGCACACCAGCCGCTGCGCGCCAGGCTGGCCGAGCGCGGCCCCAACAGGACTCCCGCAGCTTCCTTGGCGCAAGAGGCGATTCTGCGCGCGTGGGTCCGCAGCCCGCTCCTCGAGCGCGCAGATCTTGATTCGGGAGGAAAGCGGGCCCTGTACCCGGCGACGAAGCCGGCTTGGGGGTGGCGATGTGGAGGCCCACATCATCCTTCGCGCACCAAGCAGGCTGGGCGCGTCTCGAACAGGATTCCCCGCGGTTTCGCGGCGCGAGGATCCCGCGCTCGCGCGTCCTGTTCCCGAGCCGGCCCCTGGAGTGTGCGGAACGGGATCGGGGAGGAACCCGCTGCTTTCTTCGGCCTCCTCGACCGTCCGTGGAAGGCCGATGGACGGCCGGCGTGTCGCCAGCCAGGTTCGTCGCCTGGGACGGGGAAAGGGGGTCGACAGAGGTGGGGCGCATCGCCCGCGGAGCTCCCGATCGCGCTCGTGCCCTGGGGCTGGGATCCGAGAACGCCCGGAGACTCGAACCGGCCCAGCGGCGCGCCTCGCGGCCCCTCGCGCTCGGACGGCGGTTTCACGTTCTCGCCCCGCGACCCTGGCTCGTGCCGAACGTCTCCATCGTGGAGGTCACCATGGCGAAGCACAGAGAGCGGTCGGCCGACACCGGACTCCTTCCCTTTCCGATGCACGGAGGTCGCCGCGCCGGTGCCGGGCGGAAGCGGCGCAACCCGAGACCGCGGGTGGCGCACGTGCCGCGTCCGCCGCTGCCGGGCTGGTGTCCGGTTCTCGTCACCGCGCGCATGCGGCCGGGGCTCCCTTCGGCTCGGGATCCGCGGTGCGTGGCGATCCTGTGGTCCGCAGCGCTCGAGCTCCGGACGCGCACGGACTTCGCCCTGGTCCAGGCGAGCCTCCAATCGAACCACCTGCACGGAATCGTCGAAGCCCGGAGCGCGGAAGCCCTCGCCGACGGGATGCGCTGCCTCCTCATCCGTCTCGCGCGGCGCTGGAACCGGTCGTGGAACCGCCGCGGACCCGTCTTCGATGGGGCGTACCACGCGCGCTCGCTGCGCAGCCCGCGCGAGGCCCGGGACGCGCTCGTGTACGTGCTCCAGAATGGCCGCAAGCACGGCGTGACCTCGGCTCGGGAACTGGATCCGTTCTCCTCGGCCGCCTGGTTCGACGGCTGGGCGGGGACGAGCAGGCACCGGCTTCTTCACCGCGGGCCGCTCGCGCCCGCCCGCACGTGGCTGCTCCAGCACGGTTGGCGGATCCGCGGCTCTCTGGATCGACGCGAAAGCCCGCGGCCATCGAGGAGCCCCGGGCGAGCCGGGCTGGTGGATCCCGACGCCGGGTGACAGACTCCGCGCTCGCATGACCTCCTCGCGCAGCCTGCGTTTCGCCGCGCTCGTCCTCCTCTTCCTGCTGCCGCTCGCGCTGCGCCTCTTCCCGATCCGGCACGGCGGCGAGCGCGGCTACGTCCCCGACGCGCACATGGTGCGCCAGGCTCTGGGCATGGCGCGCGACCGCGACCTCGCGCCGCCGGTCGGGAAGTACTCGACCTACCCGAACCTCGTCCCCTACGTGGCGATCCCGTGTCTCGGCGTGCAGTACGTCGCAGGCACGCTGCGGGGGGAGTGGAAGGACCCGAAGGAGTACGGCGACTACCTGCTCGAGCACCCGCAGCGCGCCGCCTGGGTCCTGCGTCTCGTCGTGGCGGTCTTCGGAGCGCTCACGGCGTGGGCCGCGTTCCGCGCCGCGCGGGCGGCCTGCCTGCGCGCCGGTGCCTGGGTGACGGGCTGGCTCGTCGCGACCGGGCTCCTGCATCTGCAATTCTCGACGCAGGAGCGGCCGTGGGTGCCCATGGTGTTCTTCCTGACGCTGTCGGCCTGGGGCGCGATCGCCTACGCGACGTCGGCGCGCAAGCTGCATCTGGCGCTCTCCGGCGTCGCGGCTGGGCTGGCGTTCGCCTGTCACCAGTCGGGACTCGGCGCCATCGCGATCCCGGCTCTGGCCTGGCTCCTCGGACCGCTGGGTTGGAGGTCGTTGGCGCTGCGCGAGCGACTCGTGGGCGGCGTGCTCGCCGTGGGGGGCTTCGCGATCGCGGGGCTCCTCCTCGGACATCCCTACCTGCTCGTGCACGGACGCACGCCGACCGCGGCGGTCGTCGGACAGGACGCGGCGGACGCGAGCGTCGGCGGGATGAGCGTCGTCTTCGGTCTGCGATTCGAGTCACTCACGCGCCTCGCGGGTGTCTTCTTCGGCTACGACCCGGTCGTCGTCGTGCTCGGTCTCGGAGGACTCGTGCTGGCTCTGCGCGATCGTCGCCTCCGGCCGGTGATGATCTTCGCGCTGGTGTGGGCCGCGTTCTTCCTCCTGAACCCGAGCGACCACGTCCGCTACCTGCTGCCCGTCGCCGTCCTGCTCGCGTTGCCCGCGGGACTCCTGGTCGAGCGCTGGTTCGCCCAGCCGTTCGGGCCGCTCGCCGCCCCGCTCCTGCTGGCGTTTCCGCTCGTGCAGGCTCTGCGCTTCGACCACCTGCTGATCCAGCCCGACACGCGCGCGATCGCGGAGCAGAAGCTCGCCGGGCTCGCGACGGGGCAGCGTGTCGCGATCGACCGGTACGGTCCCTACGCCGACCTTTCGCTCGCCGGTCTCACGGTCCTCGAGCGCGTGCGCGCGACCTGCCAGCAGGGACTGCGACCGCGCGAACAGCACCGCAAGATCGAGCTCGGCGCCGGCCGCGCGCAAGGCGGCGTCGACGCGATCCGCGTCGAGGAGCTCCTCCAGTTCGACGAGCGCGCGCGGACCGTCCAGGTCGTCGATTGCCTGACGAAGGACCTGGGTGCCGATCCGCTCGGAGCGCTGCGCGCGCTCGGGGTCACGCACGTCCTCGTTGTCGATCGCCGGCCTGCGGACGCCGAGTCGAGCCTGCTCCTCGGCCGCAACCTGCCCGGCCGGGTCGAGTGGATCGTGAACCCGCACGCGGTCCGGGATCGACCGGCGACCGAAGCGTTCCTGCCGACCGAAATGGACTTCCCGCTCACGGGGCTCTGGAGCGTCGAGCGGCCGGGACCGCTGCTCCAACTCGTCGCGCTCGATCCGTAGGTCGGCCGCGGTTCGGAGCTCTGGGCACGGGGCGCTGCGCCGACGGGGGGAGTTCGCCGCTCACGTCGGTCCCGGCCCTGGCGCGGGCCGACGCGCGAGCGGAACTCCGGCGTGGGGGAGTCGCGCGCGTGCCACGGTCCTCTCGGGTCCGCGTGGCGATCCCGCGCCAACTCTCGCTGCCTGGTCCGCCGAGCTGGCGCGCCTGCAACACGGTGTGCCCTGGAAAACAGCACGACTGCGACACCTCGCGCCCTGCGCTACCGCGGGGCGAATCCGGGCCCGCAATGCAGCGCGCCGCGCCTGCTCTTGCGAGCAGACGCGGCGCGAGTTCGACGCGGGACGGAGTCAGACTCCGCCCGCCATCTCAGTAGCGGTCGTCGTAACCACCGCCACCGCCGCCACCGCGGCCACCGCCGCCACCGTAGCCGCCACGGCCACCGCCGCCGCCGCCACCGAAGCCGCCGCGACCGCCGCCGCCGCCGCCACCGTAGCCGCCGCGACCACCGCCGCCGCCACCACCGCTGTAGCCGCCGCCGCCGCCGCCGCCGAAGCTGCGACCGCCGCCACCGCCACCACCACCACCACGCGCCGGCCGCTCCTCGGCCTCATTGACGCGCAGGGGACGGCCGTCGAGTTGCTGGCCGTCGAGCTCGGAGATCGCCGCCTTGGCGTCCGATTCGCTGCCCATCGTCACGAAGGCGAAGCCCTTCGGACGTCCGGTTTCACGATCCGTGATCATGGCGATTTCGCGCACTTGGCGACCGCCGTTTTCGAGCGCCGCGCGGAGCGAAGCTTCGGTCGTTTGGAAGGAGAGATTGCCGACGTAGAGACGCGTACCCATTCGAATTCGAACCTCGTGCTCATGACTGCTCAACCACCCCAAGGTCCAATCCAAAAGGGGACGGTGAGCGCGAACACGAGAAGATGGGAAGGCCCCCCCCGGGGTGCGAGGGAAAAGTGAGGATTCCCGAAGGATGCCCCCCGAGCACGCCCAGGAGCCCCCGGGGCCGCCTCACGATCCGCTCGGGTTCCACCAGATCGGCCCCTTGCCCCGCACCGCCTCGGCCGCCTGGGAGCGGATCCGGGCCAGCTCGGCCGCCGCGAGCGGCGCCTCGAAGGCCTCCGCCGCGCGGAAGGCCTGGTCCTGTTCGGCCGGATCCGAGAGACCGAGCAACGCCACGTCGGGGTCGCGCGTCAGCGTGTAGTGGACGCACTCCGCCGGCACGAGGTGCGGCAAGGCACGCTGCGTCTGCGAGCCGGGTGCCGCGTCGGCGAGCGGACGTTGGTAACCCAGCGTGTCGGACAGCAACTTGCCCGCGCCGAAGGTCTTGAACGCGATCGTGCCCACGTTGCGAGAACGGGCGAGCGGCAGGATCTCGAGCTCGTAGCGCTCGTCCACGTACGGCCCGATCGGGAACAACACGACATCGCACGCGCCGGCGCGGATCGCCAGGTCGAGCACGTCGGGATGGTGGCTCGAGATGCCGACGAAGCGCGCGCGACCCGCGGCGCGCTCGGCCTCGAGTTCCGCGAACGGACCGCGCGCGGACGAGATCGCGCGCCAGGCGTCGAGCGTGGAGACGGAGTGGAACACCGCGAGGTCGACGCGGTCCAGGCCGAGGCGTCCGAGGCTCGCGGAGAGCTGCGGCGCGACGGCGCGATCGAAGTGGTCGATCTTCGTCGTGACGAAGACCTGCGCGCGCCGATCGCGCACGGCGGCACCGACGATCTCCTCCGAGTATCCGTCCTCGTAGCTCGGCGCGGTGTCGACGACGTTCAGGCCGGCGTCGAGCGCGCGGCGCAGCGTGGCGACGCAGGTCTCGAAGGGGATCGCGCGATCGGCCAGGTCGCCGGCTCCGAGCCGCGTCGCCACGAAACCCGTCGATCCGAGCGGACGGCGCGGCCGGAAGCGCGGACCGGGACTCACGGTTGCTCCAGCGGGGTCATCGCGAAGCGGCGCGGCGCAGGTACTGGAGGAGCGCCAGCGCGGTGAATCCGTCGGCGAAGCGGCCGGCGTCGAGCAGAGCCTCGACCTCGGCGCGGGTGAACGTGCGCACGACGATCTGCTCGAGCTCGTCGAGCGCCTGGACTCCGGTCGCCGCGCAATCGTGCGCGACGTAGAGGTGCGCCCAGTGCGCGCTGATGCCGTTGATGGGGTAGAAGCCCGGGAGCGGCTCGAAGCGCGCGGCGACGTGCCCGGTCTCCTCGGCGAGTTCGCGACGCGCCGCGTCGATCGCCGATTCTCCCGCGGAAAGCCGCCCGGCGGGGACCTCCCAGTGCGTCCGACCGTGCGGATACCGGTACTGGCCGACGAGCACGATCGATCCGTCCGAGCGCACGGGCACGACCGCCACCGCGTCCGTGATCTCGACGACGTGGTACTCGCGCTCCGGGCCATCCCCGCGGCGCACGACGTCGCGGCGCAGGCCGACCCACGGTGAATCGTAGATGCGCTCGGAGCGCACCCGCTGGAACGGCGTGAACGGTTCGGGCTCGAGCGGCGTCAAGAACCGTGCGTTCCCGCGTCCGGCCACAGCGAGCGCCAGTCCCGGCGCGCGGGCGTCTC
Organism: Planctomycetota bacterium; assembly: GCA_026692665.1. Lineage (GTDB taxonomy): Bacteria > Planctomycetota > UBA1135 > UBA1135 > JAEUHZ01. Next base: position 12,756 of record JAPLOF010000051.1, on the reverse strand, counting down.
ACGACCGGCGAGCCGTTCGAGGAGCGTGGGGGATACGCGCAGGTCCTCGAGCGCGGTCTCGGAGAGCACCTCCCCGCAGGCCTCGACGATGCTCGGCGCGTCGATGTGCTGGTACGCGTAGACCTCGTCGGGGCGGCCGCACTTGCTGAACTTGCGCACGGCCAGCGTGATCTGCTTGACGCCGACGATCGAACCGACGTTGTCGAGCAGGCCCGCCTCGCCGTCGCACACGGCCACGATGGGCACGCGCCGACCGGCGATGGAAACGAGACCGGCTTCGCTGGCTCCCGCGCCCTCGGTGGCGAAGAGGTCCCCGGTGATGCCCAGGCCCTCGCGCAGGTGACGGTAGTGGTCCTTCTCGCCCAGGATGCCCAGAAGCAACTCGGGGGAGCTGACCAGCGTGACGTTCGCGTACACGCCCTTCTCGAGCAGTTTCCAGGCCGCGTCGCAGGCTTCGGGAGCGAGAGCGCCCATCGCCAGGATCTCGACGACGTTGTCTCCCGGTTCGTAGCCCTGGTACCCGCTCCAGTCGATCAGCCGGTACGCGCCGGCGAGACAGTCGTGGCGCACGCGCTCGAGCAACTCGGCGTCCGAGCGCGCGGGAAGCGTCGACTCGTCGGTCGCATCGCCCCATTCCGCGCCGCCGTCCTTGGGCTTCAGGGGCACCGTCACGGAGCCGTCCACCTTGGAGCGCTCCTGCATCCGGATGTGCTGGAGGAGCAGCGCCTGCGGCACGCCGCGCGTCACCGCCCGCACGAGGACGCCGCGGCGCCCTTCGTTCTCGTCCATCATCTGGCGGCGCAGCGCGTCGGAGAGGACCCAGTCCATCTCGATCGCGAACGTCGGTTCCCAGGTGATGAGGTTCGGGATCTGGATGTCGCTCTTCCACGAGTGCTGCGCGCCCTCGCTGGAGAGCGTCGTGCCGCTCGGCGTGCCGAGGAGCACGAACTCCGAGCCCCAGTACAGGTTGTAGTAGAGCTGGTCGAGCGCCCGTTTGATGAAGAAGTCGTAGACGGTCATCATCGGCATGAGCGGGATGCCGACGTAGTGGCCCATCTTCCCGAGCGCGCCCGCGGCGCTCATGCAGTTCGCCTCGGCGATCTCGAAGCGGATGTGCCGCGTCCAGGGATCCTCCTGGGGCGTGAGCTCGGGGTGCTTGTAGGAGAGCGCCAGCTCGTCCTCGAGGTCGCCGTGGTAGTCCGGCCCGTAGATGCGCTTGTCCATCCCGGGCGAGATGTTCGTGCTGGTCCCCACGTCGGGCGACAGCGTGAGCACCATGTCGGCCGCCGTCTTCCAGCGCGATTCGTCGGGCGAAAGGGCCTTGGCGCTGACCGCCGTCTGCGGCCCGCCCTCGTCGTTGGTGCCGATGCGCACGAGCTTCGCGGCGATCTGGCCCCACATCCACTGCGTGTGCGCCAGCGGGAAGAGCGAGAGGTCGATACCCAGCATCTCGGGCAGCCCGCCCTCGGCCTCGATGCGGCGGCGCACATCGGCGCGGTTCTCGCGGCGCAGTCTTTCGTGCGTCTCGATGCCCCGCCGGAAGACCTCGCGGCGCTGCGCCAGGTACTTGCCCTCGGCGCTCGCCTCGGGGAACAGGGCGAACGGGTCGTCGAACGAGAGACCGCGGTCCTGCAGGAGCTTCTTGAGTTCCTCCTCGGAGGGCAGCGCGGAGTGGTTCGAGGGATCGGCCGCGCACTCGAGGCCGAAGCCCTTGATCGTGTGCACGATCACGAGGTACGGCGCGCTGTCGTCGCGACGGCACTGCTGGAACGTCGCGATCAGCTTCTCCATGCAGTGCCCGCCCAGGTCGGCGAACGCGCGCAGGATCTCCTGGTCGCTCAGGCTCTTCAGGAACTTGGCCGCCTCGGCGTGGCGGTCGCCCACGCGCTTCTTGATCTCGGCCGCGTTGCCCTTGAAGAGCAGCATCTGGAACTCGTAGTCCGAGAGCCCGCCCTCGAGGAGCTTCTTCAGCGCCGCGCCGCCCGGGCGCGCGAAGAGCTCGTCGCGGAAGCGCCCGTGTCGCACCTGGATCACCTTCCAGCCGTGCGCGAGCGCAGTCTTCTCCATGCGGTCGCAGTCGGTGCCCTGCAGGCCGCGCTCGTTCGGAATGCGCGTGCCGTCCAGGTTCTGGCGGTTGTAGTCGACGATCCAGGTGCAGTTCGTCAGCGCGCGCTCGGCCACGTCGGGCAGCGCCTCGAGCACCGAGCCCTCGCGGAACTCGCTGTCGCCCATCATCGACCAGAAGTGCGCGTTCTCGGGGACCTTCCAGCCGTGGTCCTTGGCGTAGCGGTGAGCCAGAGCCAGGTAGATCGACGCGACCTGCGGGATGCCGACGGAGCCCGACGGGAGGAAGTGGAACGAGTCCGGATCCGTGCGCGCGTGGTAGCTCTGGAAGACGGTCTCCTCGCCGGGCTGCGGGAACTTGCGCAGCCGGGTCATGATCTTCTTGGCCTCCTCGACGGGGAGCCACGTGCCCGCGGCCGGGTCGCGGAAGAGCTGCATCAGGTGGTGGTACGTGTGGTCCACCGGCGACGCGTGCGGCTTGCAGGCGATGAAGTCCTGCGGCTCGCGCACCGCGAGGTGCAGGGCGCCGAGCAGGTGCATCGAGCTGGCGCAGGAGGCCGGGTGTCCGCCGACCTTGGGGTCGCCGCGGCGCTTGTCCTTGCGGTGGTTCGCCGCGTGGATGACCGCCATGGTCTGGGCGAAGGCGCGGTCGGCGATGCGCTGGAGGACGGCCACGGGCGGCGGGGCGATCGTGTCGAGGGTCATGGGGCGTTCTGGCGGGGAGGGGGCCCGAAGGGAGTCGGGACCCGGGCGCTCATCCCGCCAGGATAACGCGGGATGCGGCCTTCCGCGCGGGTGGAGGCGCCGCCCTCGTCGGGCCCCGGTCAGCGCTCCGTGCGCTCGAACCGGGCCGCGCCCTCCTCGATCCGGATCGCGGCATCGAGGGGCACGTCGGCGAAGGTCTGCACGGCCCCGTTGCGCGGCCAGCGCACGCGCAGCTCCGTGATCTTCTCCGCCCGCCCCAGGCCGATCTCCTGTCGCAGCGGATTGCAGCCGAAGCTGCCGCCGGTCCCGACCGTGCGGTGGATCGTGCGCGTCGTCGTGCCCTGCGCCACGTCGACCTCGATCTTCGTGCCCACGCCGAAGCGATTCGACTGCCGGCCCACGAGCCGCACCTTCAGCCAGCGGTTCGCGAAGCCCGGATTGCGGAAGTACACGTTGCCGTACGCGTCGCCCGGATAGGCGCCGCCGACACGCTCGAAGATGTCCACGTCGCCGTCGTCGTCGAGGTCGGCGATCACGACACCGTGGCCCTTCTGCAGGTGCCCCGTCCCCGATGCCGTCGTCACGTCGGCGAAGCGCTTGCCGGCGACGTTGCGCAGGAGGAGGTTCGGCACGAGCCCCTCGTAGAACGGGTAGCCGGTGCCGAGGTAGAGGTCTTGGAAGCCGTCGCCGTCCACGTCGCCGAAGTTGCAGCCCATCGGCAGCGTGTACTTCGTGAGGCCCATCGACGCGGCGACCTCGGTGAAGCGGCCCTTGCCGTCCCCCTTGTAGAGCCGCATGAGCTCGCCCTTGGGCGCGAGGCCCAGGTAGCTCGCCGCCACGTCCGCGACGCTCGGCAGCACACCCGGACCGCCGAACCCCGCGACCCAGATGTCGAGGTGGCCGTCCTGGTCGTAGTCGAACGCCATGCACGGGAAGCTCGAGATCGGCAGCGCGACGCCGGCCTGCGCCGCGAGGTCCTCGAACGTGCCGTCGCGGCGGTTCCTGTAGAGCCGGTTCGGGGACGCCATGTTCGACACGTAGAGGTCGAGCCAGCCGTCCTCGTCGAAGTCGCCCCACACCGCGCCCTTCGCGTAGCGGTCGTTCGTCACGCCGGCTTCGAGCGCACGGTCGACGAAGCGGCCGCCGCCGCGGTTCTGGAAGAGCTGGCTCGGGTACTTGCGGCCATCCTCGGACTCGTGTCCGACGAAGAGGTCGAGGTCTCCGTCGTTGTCGTAGTCGGCCCAGGCCGCGGTCTGTCCGGGCGCGGCCAGGGCGCCCATGCCGGATGCGAAGGTCACGTCGACGAACCGGCCGTGGCCGTCGTTCTGGAGCAGCGAATCGACGTGCTCGCCGCTTTCGCGCCACCACGCGCCGCGCATCACGTACACGTCCACGTCGCCGTCGCCGTCGTAGTCGCCGGTCGCGACGTTGAGTCCGCCCGTGAGGCCCTTCAGGTTCCCGGCCTCGGTGCGGTCCTTCCACGAGCCGTCGGCCTGTTTCAGGTAGAGGTGCGGATCGCCGCCCGTGTCCGAGTCGGTGACGAACAGGTCGGTGCGCAGGTCGCCGTCGAAGTCCTCGGCCGCGGCGCCGCCGGCCAGCATCACGTCGCCGAGGCCCAGTTCCTGGGCGACCTCGGGGAAACGCGGGAATTCCTGGTCGGAAGCGAACGCCTTCGCCGGGATGCGCCAGCGCTCCGGCACGCCGTCGGGCCAGCGGCCGAGCGTCATGTGCGCCACGTTGAGCGTCCAACGCGCCTTGATGCCGAGCTGCGAGCCGATCGGCACGAGCTCCAGGGTGCGCGTGAAGTCGCGGATCGCGGACTCGGACGCGTCGCGATCCGTGTGCTGGCCGCTCTCCGCGATCGGCAGGATGCAGCTCCCCGGCGTGCGTCGCCGGCAGCAGTTCTGGTCCTCGCCGCGGCGCATGTGCGCGACCCCACGCTGGAAGTGCGCCTCGGCGACGCTCTCCTTCGGAGCTCCGGGCCCGGCGCGCTCCAGCGTCGCGATGGCTGCGTCGTAGCTCGCGATCGCGTCGTCGACGCGACCCAGCCGAAGCAGTTCCGTGCCCAGGCGCAGCGCGAGCTGGAAACGCTCGCCTTCGCGCTCTCCGGCCGGGATCGCATCGAGCTTCGCGCGCAGCTCTCCGACGACCGCGTCGCCGAGGTAGAGGTTGGTCCGCTTCGCGACCGCGTCGTCCTTGGCCAGCACGGCCAGCATGCGCGCGTGTCCCGCAGCGAGGGCGGCGGCGTCCTCGCCGGGGTTCGAGGCCGAGGGGATCGAGGTGACGGCGGCCAGGCAGAAAGCGTGGAGCATCATGGAGGATTCGTCTGGGCGCGTGCTCAGAGCGGAGGGCGGGACGGGGATCCTCGCCGATCCGACCGCCCGACGGGAGTGGGGACCGCGGATCGCAAGCGACGTCCGCCTCCCGTTCAGCCCCGGGCCGCGGTGCGCCAGACCTCGCGGTGCGCGTCGAGCATGGTCGCGAAGTCGTAGTCCCGAAGCGCCTTGGCGCGGTTCGCGCGCCCGAGCCGCGAGCGCAACTCGGCGTCGCGCGCGAGCTCCGTCAGCTTCTCGGCCAGCGGCCAGGCGGTCTCGCGCTCGTCGAGGGGCAGGACCCAGTCGGCCTGTTCGGGAGCCAGCATCGCGCGCACGTCGCCCACGTCCGTGGTGACGACGGGCAGCGCGCTGGCCATCGCCTCGACCAGGGCGATCGGCATCTGCTCCGTGTCCGAGGAGATGCAGAAGGCGTCCATCGCGCGGTAGTGCTCGCGGGGATCGGACTGATGGCCGACGAAGTGCGTCCGCCCGTACAGGGTCGGGGTCTTCGCGGCGAGCTCCTCGCACCCGGCCCGCTCGGCGCCGTCGCCGAGGATCAGGAAGTGCGCGCCTGTCTCCGGATCCACGCGCGCGGCGGCCTTCAGGAACCGCAGCGGGTTCTTCTCGGGCCGCAGGTGGCCCACCCACCCGATGACGGGAGCGCGCGAGGGGATGCCCAGCTTGTGGCGCAGGGACGGCCGACCGTCCGCCGGCTGGAAGCGCGCCAGGTCGATCCCGTTCGGCACGCACAGGACCTTCGCGGGCGGGAGTCTCCACGTCTCGCGCGCGATCGTCTCGAGCTTGCGCGAAGGAACGATGACCCGGTGCACGCGCGGCAGCACGAGGCGGCGCGCCCACACACGCCGCGCCTTGAACTCCTGGGCCTCGTCCTGGTTGAACCCGTCCTCGTGGTGGATCACGCGGCCGTAGCGCAGCGAGCGCGCCGCGAGCACCGCGTCGAACGCGCCCCAGTTGTAGGTGAGGAGCGCGCTGGGCTGGAGCTCGACGAGCCGTGCGCGGATGCGCCGCAGCGTGGCCAGCGAGCCCGCGCGCGGCGGCGCCTCGAGGAGCTTCACGTCGAGCTTGCCCGAGAACAGCGCGGCCGCGTCCGTGCGACCGTCCATGGCGACGATCGAGTGGCGGAACTCGTGGCCAGCGCCCTCGATGAGCCGCACCGCGCGCGACTCGGGGCCCGCCGGGACGAAGGTCGAGAAGACGTGCAGCAGGTGCGGCTGGGTGCGGACCACGAGGCGATGTCCTACCAGGATGGCCGGCTCGATCCAGCCCTCTCCGCGGTTACACGACACCCCGTGAACCCCGCCCCGATCCCGACGAACGGCTACAGGCTGCAGTCGGACGACTCTTCCTACGCGGCCGAGCGCGCCCGGTTCGAGTCCTGGGCTGGAATGGACGAGGCGACGAAGGCGCGAGCTGTCCGCCGGCTGCTATCGCGCGCGTCCCTGCTGCAGGAGCGAGGTTTGCGCGAGATCCATCCGCAGGCCGACGCACGCGAGATCTTCCTGCGCGCCGCCGCCCTGCGCCTCGGATCCGAGAACGTCCGGCGCTGGACCGGGTTCGACGCCGACCGCGTCTGAGGCCGGCCACGACGCCCGACGCATGCCCGGCGTCGCAGGTCCTGCGCACCGCCGTACGCGGCGAGCGCGTCGCGCTCAGCCGCCGCCCGGCCGCGTCGGCGCCGCGGCCTCGGCCGGAGCGTGCTCGGGCGCCCGATCCGACCGTGGCCCCGCGTCGCGCACGCGCGCGTCGAGCCAGTCGATGGTCTCGGCGACCGTGTGCAGGATCGATTCGCGCGCCCGGTAGCCGTGCGCCTCCTCCGGGAGCATGACGAGCCGCGCCACGCCGCCGTTGCCCTGGATCGCCTGGAACAAGCGCTCGGACTGGATCGGGAACGTGCCCGTGTTGTCGTCCTTCGCGCCGTGGATCAGCAGCAACGGCTCGTTCACCTTGTCCGCCACCAGGAACGGCGAGAGCTCCAGGTAGCTCTTGGGCGCCTTCCACAGCGTGCGGCGTTCCGTCTGGAAGCCGAAGGGCGTCAACGTCCGGTTGTACGCGCCGCTGCGCGCGACGCCGGCGCGGAAGAGGTCCGTGTGGGCCAGGAGGTTCGCCGTCATGAACGCGCCGTAGCTGTGGCCGCCCACCGCACAGCGCTCGGGATCGACCACGCCGCGCCGCGACAGTTCCTGGATCGCGGCCTCGGCGTTCCAGGCGATCTGCTGGAGGAACGAGTCGTTCACCGTTTCCGGCGGGCCGACGACCGGCATCGAGGCCTCGTCGAGCACCGCGTAGCCGTGCAGTGCGAGGAGCACGGGCGACGGTCCGCGCACGCGGACGAACCGGTAGGGCGAGCTCGCGATCTGGCTCGCGGTGCCCGCGTCGGAGAACTCGTTCGGATAGGCCCACAGGAAGAGCGGCAGGCGCTCGCCTTCCTTGCGATTCGCGGGCAGGTAGAGGCGTCCCGACAACGCGACGCCGTCCTGGCGCGCGAACGTGATGAACTCGACCTTCAGCGAACGCAGGCTCGGCTGCGGATCGGGGAAGGTCGTGAGCGGCCGGCTCGCGCCGGTCTGCAGGTCGCGCAGGCGGTAGTTGGGCGGATCCGTCGGGCTCTCGAACGCGGTGATCAGCGTCGGCTTCTCGACCGCCGAGGACTTCGCGAAACCCGCCAGGGTCTCGTACACGCCCTCGCCGCATTGCCACAGCCGCTCCGTCTCGCGCGACTTCAGGGAGTAGCGGTCGACGAACGGGCGCGAACCCTGCTTCGAAGCGCCCTGACCGACGCGGTACAGGTACTCGCCGTCCTGGCGCACGATCCGCGTGCCCATGGGGCCGGTGGTGCTCGCGAACGTGCCCGGGTCGGCGTAACGATCGTTCTGGCTGCGGTCGTCGACGACGACGGACTCGCCGGTCTTCGCGCGGAAGAGGCGCGTGCGCGTCCAGCGGCGATCGCGCTCGGATTCGCTGACCAGGACGACGTCGGGGTTCGCCAGGAAGCGGATCCCGCGCGAGCGCCATTCCAGCGTGATCAGCGGTTCGGGCGGGGAGGTGAAGGGCGTCGGATGGCGGAACCAGCGGTCGCGCGCCTCGGCCTTCTTCTCGGGATCGCCGCCGTCGAGAGCCTCGACCCACACGAGGGTGGCCGGCTCGCTGGCCGCCCATTGCACGTCGCGCGGACCGAGCGGCACGCCCTCCATCGGGATCGCGTCCCCGAGAGGCGTCTCTGCGACGACGCGCAGCACGTGGCCCTCGAGGTCCCACACCTCGGTGGTCATCGGGAAGAGCGACGAGGGCAGGACGTACGAAAATGGCCGTCCGACGCGCGTGACGAGCAGGTTCTTCCCGTCGGGCGACGGTTCGACGCCGACGTACAGGTCGAGCTTGCCGAGCGGGCGTACGCCGCCGCCGAGCAGGTCCGCGATCACGATCCGGCTCGTCCCGTTCCAGACGAACGCGCGTTCGTCCTCGGGGTCGCGCAGCAGGTCCTGGTACGTGCGCAGGGCCGTCGCACGTCCGCCTGATTCCTGGACCGCGGGGCCGCGCGGCGTCACGGGGCGCTCGGGCTTCTCGCCGCGCTCGGAGTCCACGAGCTTGAGCGCCAGCGTGTCGCCGTCCGCGAACCAGGTCCAGGCACCGCCGAGCACGCCGTTGATGCCGGAGGCGACGCGCCTCGGCGCGAGCTCGCGCATGTCCTGCGTCCAGAGCTCCGTCCCCGAGTCCGTGGCCAGCGTGAACACGAAGCGCGAGCTGGTCGGCGACCACGACACCGTGCCGATGCGCGCGTTCTCGCGCAGCGCCACGCGGCGCTCGGTGCCGTCCTCGACGCTCTTCAGCACGAGCCCGCGCGCGAACGAGCTCTGCTGTGGCATCGCGAGCATCGGATCGATGCGCGCGCCGGCGAGTCCGAGCCACGGTCGCGCGACCTCGGCGATCGAGGGCATCGCCGGCCGTTCGACGAAGAGCAGCCAGCGTCCGTCGGGCGAGACGTCGACGTCGGGCGTCGGCGCGGCGTCGAGGACCGCGACGATCTCGGGCGGCGGGAGCCGGTAGCCCTCCTGCGCGGTGGCGGCCGGGGCGAGAGCGGAAAGGCTGAGAAGCGCGAGAGCGTGGCACGATCGCATGCCCCGGAGTCTAGCGGTCGCGCGCGCCCGGAGACCCCGGCCCCCGTCCGCGCGCGGCGCTCGACGGAAGTGCCCTCGAGAGCGCGGACTCGAACGTCCTGCCTCGATCGCGGGCACTGGCTGCTCCGCGACCCGCCCCTTGGCGGTCCCTCCCCACGATCTCGGGTGGCCGTGTGACGACCCGTCCCTGGGCGGCGACTCTTCCGGACGAGGCCGCCCGGAACCGGGAACGGAAGGTAGGGTGGAGGAGGAGCTCGCAAGCCCCAAGCCCCCTCCTTCGAGCCCATGCGCAAGGTCTTCGCCGCGTTCGCGGCAGCCGTCAGCCTCCTCGCCGCCACTCCGTCCAGCGCGCAGGAGTGCGTCTTCCCGCTGCACCCGGGCCCGCTCGAGCGCTCGCAGCCCGATGGATCCCGCATCACGGTGTTCCAGAAGGGCGACGCGTTCGCGAACTGGCTCGAGGACGCGGACGGCTACCCGCTCGTCGAGACGACGGACGGCTACGTGTACGCGCGCCTGGGCGCCGACGGTTCGCTCCAGCCGACGGCCGCGCGCGTCGGCCGCGCGAACCCCGCGTCGCTCGGGATCCAGCGGCGCGTCGTGCCGGCGCGCGCGAACGGGCTCGCGCGGCCCGCGAACCCGCGCGCGAAACCGGGCCTCTCGAACGTGCCCGCGCGGCAGGGCGGCGGCGGCGCATTCGCTCTGGGCGCAGGCTCGGTGAGGAACCTCGTCCTCCTGCTGCGCTTCTCGAACCACGGACCCTCGGGGCAGAACCGCACGCTGCCGACGCAGGCCAACGTCACGACGATCATGAACGCGGTCGGGGGCGACCCGACCCTCGCGCCGACGGGCAGCGTGCGCGACCACTACCTCGAGACGTCGTACGGCCAGTTCACGATCGACTCGACGGTCGTCGGCTGGCTCGACGTCCCCGGCACGGAGACGTACTACGCGAACGGGAACTCGGGGCTCACGAGCCGCACATGGGAGCTGATCCAGGCCGGTCTCGCGGCGGCGGATCCGCTGGTGGACTTCACGCAATTCGACCAGGACCAGGACGGACGCATCGACGCGATCACGATCCTGCACTCCGGCTACGGCGCGGAGTGGGGCGGCACGGATTCGTACGGGACCACGTCGACGAACCGCATGTGGTCGCACAAGTGGGAGATCCCCGCCTGGACCAGCGCGGAGGGCGTGCGTGTCACGGACTACAACATCTCGCCCGGGTTGTGGTCGACGTCGGGCTCGAGCCCCGGCCGCATCGGCGTCGTGTGCCACGAGCTCGGCCACTTCTTCGGCATGCCCGACCTCTACGACACCGGCGGCGTCGGCGCGGCGAGCCAGGGCATCGGCAACTGGTGCCTCATGGCCGCGGGCTCGTGGGGATTCGACAGCTCGCAGCGTTATCCGTCGCACATGGCGGCCTGGGCGAAGGTGAAGCTCGGCTGGGTCGTTCCCACGCTGATCCTGCCCGGCGCACAGTCGCTGCCGCAGGTCGAGTCGAACGCTCAGATCCACAAGATCGACAGCGGCTACCCGGCCGGCGAGTACCTCCTGCTCGAGAACCGGCAGAAGACGGGCTTCGACCTGCAGATTCCCCAGGGCGGTCTGGCGGTCTGGCATTGCGACGAGGCCAAGGGCTCCCTGGGCGAGAACAACCCCAACAACGACGAGGGGTACTCCGGTCAGAGCGGCTGGCCCGGCAACGGCAAGCACTACCGCGTGGCTCTGCTGCAGGCCGACGGCGGCTTCGACCTGGAGCGCAACCTCGACCGCGGCGACGCGGGCGACGTCTACCACGCGGCCGGGATCGCGACGATCACGAACTCGAGCACGCCGAACACGGACGCATACCAGCCAGGCTCGAGCTTCGACAACAACAACCGGCTCACGACGATCAGCGCGTCCGGCGCGACGATGACGTTCAACTACGTCAACTCGTCGGCGCCCACGATCACGACGACGAGCCTCGCGAACGCGACGCTGGGAGCGCCCTACAGCGTGAACCTCGCCTCGACCGGCGGGACGAACCCGAAGACGTGGAGCGAGTACCGCGCTTCACCTTCGTGCGCGGTCGCGAGCCTCGGACCCGAGGCGTTCGCCTTGGGCGGAACCGCGCAGAATTGGAACGCCGACGAAGGCGTGTGGCCGCTCGACCTGCCCTTCGCGTTCCCGTACTTCGACACGGTCTACACGCGCGTCCACGTCAGCTCGAACGGGTTCCTCGACCTCGCGCCGACGGGCAGCGAGCCTTACAGCCGCGCGGATTGGCTGCGCTTCTCGCTGCGCATCGCGCCGCTGTGGGACGACCTGCGGACGGACACCGCGGGCAAGAACGTCTTCGTCGACACGACCGTCCCCGGGCAGGTGCGCATCCGCTGGGCCGCCGAGCACTTCGCCACGGCCGGCGCGTGCAACTTCGCTGTCGTGCTGTTCTCCGACGGCCGCATCCGCCTCGAGTACGGGTTGGGCAACACCGGCCTCACCCCGATCGTCGGCATCTCGCGGGGCGAGGCCGGGGGATTCGCGATCCCGGCCAGCCACAGCGGGCAGAGTTCGCTCGCCAACGCGGCGACGCTGCTCTTCACGCTGCAGGGTTCGCAGATCCCGCCGGGCATGTCGCTCTCGACGGCGGGCGTGCTGTCGGGGACGCCGACCGTGGCGGGCACCTACACGCCGCGCCTGCGGGTGACGGACGCTGTTCGCCGCTACGACCAGGATCCGTTCACGCTCGTGGTGACCGGCAACGACACGGACGGCGACGGCATCCCGAACGGCAGCGACAACTGCCCGACCGTGGCGAATCCCACCCAGGCGAACGCGGACGGCGACACGGCCGGTGATGCCTGCGACACGTGCACGGATACGGACGGCGACGGGTTCGGAGACGCCGGATTCCCGGCCAACACCTGCCCGCTCGACCTGTGTCCCAGCGATTCGTCGAAGAGCGCGCCCGGTGCCTGCGGTTGTGGAGTTCCCGAGACGGACAGCGACGGCGACGGCACTCCGAACTGCGTGGACGGATGCCCCAACGATCCGTTGAAGATCACGCCCGGGCCCTGCGGCTGCGGCGTCCCCAACACCGACTCCGATGGCGACGGGACGCCCAACTGCAACGACGGATGCCCCAACGATCCGCTGAAGATCACGCCGGGCGCCTGCGGCTGCGGCGTGCCGAACACGGACTCCGACAACGACGGCACCCCGAACTGCATCGACGGGTGCCCGAACGACCCCGCGAAGATCGCGCCGGGAGTCTGCGGCTGCGGCGTCGCCGACACCGACTCCGACGGCGACGGGACGCCCAACTGCAACGACGGCTGTCCGAACGATCCGCTGAAGATCACGCCTGGCGCCTGCGGCTGCGGCGTGCCGAACACGGACTCCGACAACGACGGCACCCCGAACTGCACCGATGGCTGCCCGAACGATCCGGCCAAGATCGCGCCAGGGGTCTGCGGGTGCGGCGTCGCCGACACCGACTCCGACGGCGACGGCACGCCCAACTGCAACGACGGCTGCCCGAACGACCCGCT
>JAPLOF010000050.1 GCA_026692665.1 Planctomycetota bacterium | reverse complement strand
CCCTTCGCCCTGGCCGCCGTGCCCGGCCAGCGGCGCGTCGCGGTCAGCTGCGCTGCGCGCGGCGAACTGGTGCTCTTGGACGGCGGCACGCAGGCGATCACCGCCCGCATCGCGATCGCGCGCGCGGATGCCGCGGCGACTCGTGCCTGGCCCGTGCTGGTCGACCCCGACGCCCGCCACGCGTTCGTCGCGATCCCGGGCGAGAATCGCGTCGTCGTCCTGGACCTCGCGACGCGCACGATCCGGGGCGACGTGGCCACCGGCGCTCGCCCCGGCGCGCTCGCCTGGGCCTTCCAGCGATCCGTCCCCGGCGCCGCGGCGGGGATGGGAATCGACCCCTGAGACGAGGTGGGGCGCGACCCCGGACGGCCCCTCAATCCTGCGGGTATGTCTGGAGCGTCCCCGTGAGGCCGTACGCGCTCGCGCTCTCGACGCGCACCTCCACGATGCGACCCACGAGGTCCGCCTCGCCCTTCAGGCTGATCGCGAGTCCGTGCTCGGTCCGCCCCAACACCACGCCCTCTCCGCGATCCGAGAGTCCATCCACGAGCACGCGCCGCGTCGCTCCGACGTGCGCGGAGTTGCGCTGCAATCCCGAGCGTTCCGAAGCGCGCAGCAGGCGCTGGTTGCGCTCCTTCTTGATCTCCTCGGGGACGTCGTCGGCGAGCCGCTCCGCGGCACCCGTTCCCGGCCGCGGGCTGTACTTGAAGACGTAGTTCACCGCGAAGGCCTGCTCGGCGAGGAAGGCCTCGCTGGCGTCGAAGTCCGCGTCGCTCTCGCCCGGGAACCCCACGATCCAGTCCGAGGCGAGCTCGATGTCGGGGACACGCGCGCGCAGCATCTCCATGCGTCGTCGATAGAGGTCGACCGTGTAACCGCGTTTCATCGCGCGCAACATCGCATCGGACCCGGACTGCGCCGGCAGCGGCAGGAAGCGCTCGACCTTGTCGCAGTCGCGGATGGCTTCGGCCAGCGCCTCGGTCACGTAGCTCGGGTGCGCCGTGATCATGCGGATGCGCGCCAGCCCGTCGACCTGCTGCAGCTCACGCAAGAGGTCCGCGAGCCCGGGCCGGCCCTGCCGCCCGCTCCAGCGGCGCTCGCCGGCGCTCGGCGCGGGCACGTCCTCGCCGTAGCTGTTCACAGTTTGCCCGAGCAGCGTGATGGCGCGCGCGCCCTGCTCCACGTAGCCGCGGGCCTCGCGCACCAGGTGGTCGATCGGGTACGAGAGCACGCGTCCGCGCACCGACGGCACGATGCAGTACGTGCAGTTCAGGTCGCAACCGCGCATGACCGTGAGCCAGGCGTGCGAGCCGCCAGCCCACGGCTCTCCCGCGCGGTCCACCGCCAGGTCGTCGTCCATGCCCAGCGCGACGACGCGCGCGCGGTCGCCGGCGTTGCGCGCCGCGAGCACGTCACCGACGAGCGCTGGCAGGCTCGCGAACTGGCGCGTCCCGGCGACCAGGTCGACGTGTCCGGCGCGCGAGAAGATCTCCTCCCCCACGCGTTGCGCCATGCAGCCCATGACGCCGACGACGAGATCGGGGCGCTCGGCCTTCACGCGCTTCAGCTCGCCGAGCCACGAGAAGGTGCGTTCCTCGGCGTGCTCGCGCACCGAGCAGGTGTTGAAGAGGACGACGTCGGCGTCCTCCATGCGATCGGTCGTGGCGTAGCCCGCGCGACGGAAGCGACCCTCCGCGAGGAGAGAGTCGTACTTGTTCATCTGGCATCCGAACGTGACCACGTGGACACGCCGCGGCGCGGATTCGGCGGCCTCGGATCCGGAACCGACGATCTCGGGTGCGGTGGCCTTGGACTGGACGCGGGTCGTGGACATCGGAGGCGGGATCGCGAGCCCGAGAGGATCGCCGGAGACGCGAAAAAAGTCACGGATCCCCTGCGACCCGCGCGGATCCCGAACGTCACGGGGATGGAGGACACCCATGGAACCCAATCCCTACCTGGACGCGCTGCGGCGCGTGGCCGCCGGTCGCACGGCGTCGTTCGCCGAACTGGCCCGGCTCGCCGGGCGCCCCGCCGCTGCGCGCGCCGCGGGACGCGCGGTCGCGGCCGTACCGAGTGACGACCCCCGGCCCTGGCACCGGATCGTGCACAGCGACGGGGCCCTGGCTCCCGATCCGGATCGGGCCGCGGTGCAACTCGAGCGCCTGCGCGCGGAGGGGGCACGTCCGCGGGCGGACGAGGAGATCCGGGCTTGGGCTCGGCGGCGCCGCGCGCGCTTCGTCGGGAGCTGGCGCAGTCGCGCGCTCTACGATTGCGACGACGAGCGCCTCGGGGCGCTCGATCCCCTGCGCGTCGAAGTCCTGCGCGATGCGGAGCAGACGCTGGAACGCGGGTTCTACTTCGCGCCCGCGCCACCGCTCTCGAGGGCCCCGGATCCGAAAGCGCGCCAGACGACGGCGAAGCCCCGGCCCGCGCGGAACGCCGTGCCGCGGCCGGACGGCCCCGGGCGCTCCCCGGGTGGGACACGCCGGACCTCCCGCTGACCTCGGCATGGGACGGGGCCGCCCCCGGCGCCCGGGCGCCGGGGGGGCACGGCCCTTGCGCTCCCCGCATGCACTCGCCTGGGTGCACTCGCCTCGGAGCCCCCGCCATGAACGCACGATCCCCCGGTTTCACGTCCAGCCGCCACGCCCCCTTCGCCGCCGTCGCCTTGGGCGCTCTGGCCGCCTGCCACGGCTCGGCCGAGGTCGTGGTCACGGTCCCCGGTGACCCCGTGTACTCCGAGGCCGAACCCAACGACGACGCGTTCACGGCCGACGACTTCGGCACTCTGTCGGCGGGCGAGCACGTCTGCATCGAGGGCTCGGTCCGCGACGATGCCTACGATCCGCAGGACGGCTTCGCCTTCACCGCCACGGGGCCGATCGTCGTCGACTTCACGCTCGACGCGGGCTGTGCCTGCGCCGACCTCGACGTGTGGATCTACGACCCGCTGCTCGACGAGTTCGTGGGCGTGTTCGACTCGCCCTCCTCGTCCGAGCGCGGCACGTTCACGGTCTACAGCCAGTCGTTCCACGTCGTCGTCGTCTCCGCCGCGGGCGATGCGAGCTATCGGCTCGACGTGCGCGCGACGCCGATCTACGCGGCGCTGGCCGCGGGTGCGGACACGGTCGCCGTCGGTGCCGCGGACCACCCGTCGCTTCCGGCACGCGCGCCCGGCCCGCTGCTCGAGAAGTACCGCCGGCCGGCGGAGCGCGGAGGAGCGCCCCGGCTGACCCGGTTCTTCGTGATCGACCCGGACCGCGGCGTCCTCGCGCAGGCCTGGGTTCCCGCGGCCGACTGAACGGCTCGGGACGACCTCGCCCGCCACCCCGGGGTAGCTTTCGATGAGGTCTTCCCGCCATGCACTGCCCCGCTTCCGCGGGGCGAGCGGCGCGCGTCCTCGCCCTGGCGGCCGCCCTGCTCGGCCTCTCTGCGTGTCTCGCGCAGCCGCCGGCCGAGTCCGCGAGCGCTCGCCTCGGCACCGTGCGCGCCGCGACGCGCGCGCGGGCCGAGGACATCGCCCGGGCTTTCGACGAGCTCGCCCCGCGTGTGGTGAAGACGGTTCCGGGCGCGCACCTCGAGCCGCTCGAGGTCTGGCTCCAACAGACGCCGACGCTCTACAGCCTGCGCGCCTCCACCTACAGCGACACGGACGGCTTCTGGGCCGAAGGCGTGCGGCGCATCCACCTGCGCGACTCCGCCGAGCAGGTCCACCGGACGCTGGCGCACGAGCTGGTCCACGCGAGCCTCGACGCCGTCTGGGACCGGCTGCCGGGCACCCTGGAGGAAGGCCTGTGCGACCTGGTCGCGGCGCGGCTCGTGCCCGGCGCGGCCGCGCGTCTGCGCGCGGGGCGGCTGGCGACGGCGGCGGCGGCGATCGGGGGACTGCCCCTGGATGTCGAGCTCTGGATCGAGGACGCGAGCGACGGGCCGCTCACCGCACGCGGCCTCGAAGCGCGCCTGCGGATCGTCGCGGAAGAGCCGGAGACCGTCGATCCGGGGGACGTGTTCGTCGTGCGCGCGGGACTCTCGACTTCGCGCGCCACGGCCGGCGCTCGGCGCGCGTTCTACGGCCTCGGGTTCCTGGTCGCGGAGCGCATCGCGGCGCGCGGCGGCCTGGAAGGGCTCCTCGGCCTCTGTCAGGCGGCGGAACGAGACGGCCTCGAGTCGATCCCGGCGGGGAGCCTCCTGGCCGCGGCCGACCTCGAGCCGGCCCGGGAGAGCTACCTGGCGGCGATCCTCGAGGGACTGGGGCCCGCCGAACTGCGCGAGATCCTGCGCCTCCACCCGGGGGCGCTCGTGGAGCCGGTCGCGAACCTGCTCGGCCTCGGGAGCGACCTCGAGGCCTGGGATGACCTGGCCGGGGTGCGCGGCAGGATCTCGATCCCGGGGAGCCGCGACGCCGTCGTGCAGATCCTGGACCTGACGGCCCTGCGCCCGCGGCTCGAGGCCGAGAGCGCGGAGCGTTGGAACCTGCGAAATCGCGCGCTCGCCGGGAAGCCGACGGGCGGGCCGGCGTCCGAGGGGGCGCGATGAAGTGGAACACGATCCTGCTCCTGTCCGGCCTGCTGGGCCTGGGTGTCGTCGGAGCGACGCAGGGCCTGCGCTCGCCCGGTCCCGCGGAGCGCACGACGTACTGGGCGAATGGGAAGCTGCAGTCGCGGAGCGAGACGCGCGACGGGGTGCCCTCGGGGCATTCGGAGCGCTGGTACCCGGACGGCACGAAACAGGCGGAAGGCGTCGTGCGCGACGGCCGCATGGAGGGCGCGTGGGAGTTCTGGCTCCCGAACGGAACACCGGACGTCGCGCGGACGGGAACGTACCGCGCGGGTGTCCGGAGTGTGGAGAGCGAGACCATGGGGGATGGTCAGCCGTGATGGGAAAAGGACCAGCATGAGCGGTCCAGTTCGAACGAGGGATTGCGGCGCAGGGAAGGCCGCGCGCGAGGGCCCCGGTCGGCCGTGAGGCGGATCGGGGTCCCGCCTCATCTGGGCGACCCCGAATCTGGGCTACCCCGAATCTGGACTACCCCGAATCAGGGCGACTCGGCCGCTTCGGGTTCCGAGGCGAGGTCGAAGTGGTACACGCCGCGCTGTCCGCTGGTCTCCTCCACCGCGAGACGCAGCGAGAGGATCTCGACGTCGCGGAAACGATCGGCGAGCCGGCTGCGCAGCTCGCGCCCGAACCACGAGGCCAGGTTCTCGGAGCTCGTGTTGTTGATCGGCAGGACGATGACGTCTTCGCGCGGCGCCGCGTAGTAGCGGTCGAGGTACCGCACCTCGACGGTGCCGTCCTCGCGCTCGCCGTGCCGCAGCACGGGATGCTCGCCCGGGACGAGCCAGTGCTCGTCGAGCTCATCGCAGAGTTCGCGCACGACGGGCTTGACGGCCTTGAAGTCCAGGACGAGGCCGTGCACGGAGAGACGCGCCTCGATCTCGACGAACACCCGGTAGTTGTGTCCGTGCAGCCGTTCCGCGCTGCCGTCCGGGAAGATGAGGAAGTGGGCGGCGGAGAACTTGAAGTTCTCTTTCGCGAGATCGATCGACCAGCGTTCCATGAGGCGGAGAGGATAGTCCGCCGGGGCCGTGTCGTTCAGCCCTTCTTCTTCGAGTTGCCCTGCGCGTTCGGCGGCGGGTTGGTTCCACCCTTCCCGCTCTTCGACGAGCCGCCCGACTTGGCATCCTGCGGACCCGAGCCCGAACCGGAGCTGCCACTCTGCGAGCTCGTGTTCGCAATGGACGTCGAAGCGGCACGCACCAGCGGCGACTTGCCGTCCGGATCGCCGACGTATGCGTTGCCCCACGCGTCGTTCGTGTAGGACTCCGCCTCGGGCAGGAAGCCCGCGGTGACCAGCATCCCGAGCGCCTTGCTCCAGGTGCCCGGCAAGGGCTGGTCGGCGCCGTGCAGGCCGTTGTAGAGCGTGATCGCCTGGTTGATGGTCTTCAGGTCCGCGAGCGTCTCCTCGCGACGGATCGGGGTGAAGTCGACCTGGATGCGCACGTCGTCGTCGGTGTCGAGCGCGGCATCGGGGCCAGCGCTGGTGATCGTCATGACGTCGCCGGTGGTCTTGGCGCGGTAGGCCCGCGACCAGGCATCCGTCGTGTAGCCCGAGCTCGTGGCCAGCGGGTCCTGCATGGCGCCGGCGAGATACGGCCCGGCCCAACCGTCCGCGTCGCCCTTCCGCTCGAGGTCGAGGATCTGCGCGGGCGCGACGCCGGTGTCGCGGAAGTACTCCTGCGCCGCGGTCCCGAGCTGCACGAGCTCCTCCCGAGTCGCCTTGCGCGCCGCCGAGGAGAGCGCCTTCGAGGCCACGGGGATCGCCGCCCCGGCGAGCATCGCCATGACGGCGACGACGATCAGGATCTCGAGTAGCGTGAAGCCGCCGCGAGCGGTCGGAGCGGGGTGCAGAGTGCGCATCGGAGGATCCTCGCGGTCCGGAAGCGTGTGGACCGGCGAGCGAGCATCGGCTCTCGGGCGGCCAGCACTTGAGCCGCCGCCTCACTGCCGGTTCTCACACAGGTCGAGGATCGGGACCCGGGCCGTGGCCGGGATGTGGACGAGCAGTCGACGAGCTCCGATCTGGAGCGCCGGCCCGAGCAGGGAGAGGAACGGCTTCCGGGTGCGCGGCCGTTCTTCGTCCTCGAGTGCCACGACGCGATCGAGACCGGATCCATGTCGAGAACGGGGACATCGGCCCCGCGCGAGAGATCGTCCTGGAACGGGAGCCTGGGGCTCCGGCGGTGGGCGTGGGGCCCTGCAGGCACGGTCCTCACCTCTCGACAGCCGGGCAGCGTCAAAGGTCCTGGTCGGCCTCATCCGATAACCCGGGGAGGCCCGAGGTCCCCTCGAGCGTGGGTCTGGACGTCCCCGTCCAGATTCCGCCGGGCCGAATCCCCCGTTCGAAAGCACCCCCACGGAATTCAGCATGCTCCCCCGCTCACAGAAGGGTTTCACGCTCATCGAGCTGATCGTCGTGATCTCGATCCTCGCGATCCTCGCGGGCGCGTTGATCCCGCGCGTCACGAACCACATGGCCGAGACGCGCGATGCCCGTCGCCTGTCGGACATCAAGGGTGTCCAGTCCGCGGTCGAGCAATTCTTCGTGGACAAGCAGCGCTACCCGGACGCGAAGCCCAACGCGAGCTACGGAGGCTGGGACGTCAGCAACGACGGCGACTTCGTGCCCGAGCTCGTCCAGTACGGCTACCTGCCCGAGGTGGCGCGCGATCCGATGAACGACGCGACCTACTTCTACTCCTACTACCTCTACGACAAGGGCACCGCCGGCTGCAAAGGCGACGGCAAGTTCTACGTGCTGGGCGTGAAGGCGTTCGAGACCTCCGCGTTCGCAGCCAAGAACAAGGGCTACTTCCGCTGCACCGACCGCAACTGGTCGACCGAGCTGGCGTTCGTGACCGGCGGCGGCGCGGCCGAGAAGAACTGACGGATCCAGGCGGTCGAGCACTCGATCCCGCGACGCCAGGGCGGAACGACCGCTCTGGCGTTCTGCTTTGCAGGCCATCCCGTTAGCATCTCGACCCCGATGGAGAACGCGACGCGCAAGGTGAAGCTCCAGGGCAGCGGCCTCGAGTTCGAGGTGCTCGCCGCGGACACGATCATCGGTCCGTCGATCGAGCGCGGCTCCTGGGAGGAGCACGAGACACGGCTCTTCCTGGCGCACCTCTTGCCCGGCGCGCGGGTCGTCGACCTGGGCGCGAACGTGGGCTGGTTCACCGTGCACGCGATCCTCCGCGGGTGCGAAGTGCACGCGTTCGAGCCCGTCCCCTGGATCGCCGACGTCCTCGAACGCAACGCGCGCGCCGCCGAGCGCCTCGGATCGGGCCGCGCCATCGTGCACCGCGCCGCGGCGGGTTCCGCGCGCGGAACGGCGCGCATCGCCCTCGCCAGCGCGAACTTCGGCGACAATCGGCTGCTCGACGCGGCCGCCGGGCGCCCGGCCGACATGGGCGCCGGACGCGAGCTCGAGATCGCCGTCGAGCGCGTCGACGACCACGTGCGGGGGCCCGTGCGCGTGCTCAAGATCGACACGCAGGGATCCGAGTGGCACGCGCTGCAGGGCGCGCGGGCCCTCCTCGACGCGAGCCCCGCGGTGGCCCTGCTCCTCGAGTTCTGGCCCTACGCCCTGCGAGGCGGCACTCCGGAGCAGTTGCTCGCCTTCCTCCACGAGCAGGGCTTCAAGATCGGCAAGGCGACCGCCGCTCCCTATCCGATGGGCGCCGAGCGGATCCTCCGGCAAGCGAGAGCGCGCGATCCGGTGAAGGGCGGGCTCGACCTGTATGGAACGCGCGGGCTGCCCTTCCACGTGGGCGGAGCGCTCGACTACGCTCGCTCCCAGTGGCGCTCGTGGCGTGAAGCCTGAGAGCGACCGCACCCATGACCATCGTCGATTTCCACACGCACTTCTTCTCCGACACGTACTTCCGGACCCTGGCCGCGCAGTCCCCGGCGACGGGTGACGTGGACGCGAAGCTCGCACGGGTTTCCACGCGCGCCGGGTTCGCGCTGCCGCCCGCTTCGACGGCCGAGCACACGGCGCGCTGGATCGCGGAGATGGACCGCCACGACATCGCGCACCTGTGCACGTTCGCGAGCGTGCCGGAGGAGGTCCCGATCGTGTGCGAGGCCGCGGCGTTGTCCAAGGGCCGGATCTCGGCGTTCGCGCTCGTGAATCCGCGCGTCGAGGGCGCCGCAGTCCGGCTCGGAGCCCTGCTCGCCGCGGGACGCGTGCGCGGAGCTCTCGTGTTCCCGGCCCTCCACCACTGGCGTTGGGACGGACCGGAAGCGAAGGCTCTCCTGCAGGTGCTGGACGAACACGGCGCCATCCTCTACGCGCACTGCGGACTGCTCGTCGTGAAGGTGCGCGACCTGCTCGAGCTGCCGCGCGTCGCGGACATCAACTACGCGAACCCGCTCTCGCTCGTGCCCGCGGCCAACGCCCACCGGCGCGTACGGTTCGTGATCCCGCACTTCGGCGCCGGATTCCTGCGCGAGACGATGCTCCTCGGCGCGCAGTGCGACAACGTGTACGTGGACACGTCTTCGTCGAACTCGTGGCGTTCGGTCCTGTGTCCGAAGCCGACGCTCACCGAGGTCTTCCAGCGCACCCTCGAGGTGTTCGGCCCGGAGCGCGTGGTGTTCGGCACCGACTCGAACACGTTCCCGGCCGGATGGCGCCAGGATCGCCACGAGGAGCAGCGCCGCGCGCTCCTCCAAGCCGGGGCCGACGAGAACACTCTCGAGCTCGTTTTCGGCGGCAACGCGCGTCGGATGCTCGGCCTGTCGTGATCCGCGCGGCGGACCGGGTCAGGGTTTCCGCCGGCTCACGAACACGCCGTCGGCGTACGTGTCGATCACCACCAGCGCGCCGTCCCTGCCGTAGAGGCGCGTCTCGCCGTGCGGTTTCCCGCCCGCGTAATTGGCCTCGATCGCGCGCGCGCCGTCCTGCCAGAACTCAGCCCACGCGCCGTCGGGGCGCCCCTCGCGGTAGGTGCCGCGGAACTTCGGGTTCCCGTTCGGCCACCACTCGCTCCACGGACCGTTGGCGCGGCCGCGTTCGTACGTGGCCTCGAGCAGCATGCGCCCGTCCTCGGCCCACACGCGCCACGTACCGTGCTCGAGGCCGTCGACGTAGGTCCCCTCGCGCGCCTTGCGCCCGTTCTCGTGCCAGGTCACGAGTGCGCCGTTGGGCCGGCCACCGGAGTAGTGCAGCTCGGACCACGGCGCGCCCCCGGCGAAGTGCGTGCGCCGCACGTCGTCGCCGCAGGCGGCGAGGAAGAGCGCCGCCATTGCGACCGGGGCGATCCGCACGGGCATCACTTCGGGCCCTCGGCCGGCACCGCTTCGCCGGCGTAGCCCAGGTCCTGGAGGCGCTGCATGTCCCCGGCCGTCGGGGTGTACGGTTCGACGAGCGGATAGCAGCCGGCCCACTGGATCGCGCGGCCCAGGCGGTGCAGCACCATCTCCGCCATGAGCGCGGCCCGTGCGTTCTCGCGGGCCCGCAGGTCCGTCGCCTCGTGGGGGTCGGCGGCCAGGTCGTAGAGCGCGTCCTGGTCCCGCTGCTGCTTGCGACTCTGGTCCTCGATGAGCTTCCAGGGCCCCTCGCGCACCATGCGCAGATCCTGGCCGTCGTGCCAGCGCACTTCGGCGACCACCTGACCCTCGGAGAGCGCAGCCGTGCCGCGGATCGCGTCGAGGAGACTGCGACCTTCGAGCTCGTGCGCGCAGTTCGCGCCCTGGACGCTCTTCATCGGGATCTGGCACGCGGCCAGGAGCGTGGGCAGCACATCGACGTTGCCCACGACCTCGGGGATGCGACGCGCGGCCGCGCCCGGCACTCGGACGACCAGCGGGATGCGCACGGCCTCCTGGTACAGCGAGTAGCCGTGGCGCTTGAAGCCGTGCTCGCCGAACTCCTCGCCGTGGTCGGCCGTGATCACGACGATCGTGTCGTCCTCGAGGCCCAGTTCCGCGAGCCGCTTCAGCACGAGCCCCACGTAGTGATCCGTGAAGGCGATCTCGCCGTCGTAGAGGTCGATCTCCTCCTTGGTCCCGAACTTCTCCGAGTAGCCCTCGTGCGGCAGGTAGCTGTCGTGCGGGTCGAAGTAGTGCAGCCACAGGAACCACGGAACGTCCTCGCCCGCCGCGGCCTTGCGCTCGAGGAAGCGCACGCCGCGCTGGGTGACGCCGGGCGAGCTGATCGCCTCGGCCGCGTCCGATGGAGGGCGCACGAGCTCGTCGTCCACGTGCGTGAAGCCCTGCTGCAGACCGTACTGCGCGGAGAGGAAGATGTGGCACGCGACCATCGCCGTGTCGTATCCGGCGTCGCGCAGCACCTCCGCCGCGGTGGTGAACTCGGGCTCGAGCCGGCTCGAGATCTTCCAGCACCCGTGCGTGGTCGAGAGCAGCGACGTGTGGATCGAAGCGAGGCTCGGCAGCGTCCACGAGGCGCTCGAGTGCGCGTTCTCGAAGACCGCCGAGCGCGCGGCGAAGGCGTCGATCTGGGGAGACGTGGGGCGCGGGTACCCGTAAGTCCCGAGGTGGTCGGCCCGCAACGTGTCGATCGTGATCAGGAGGACGTTCGGGCGCTTCGGAGTCGGCCCGCAGCCACAGACGAGGAGCCCTAGTGCCGAAAACGTCAACGCAGACACCCGGGTCATGGATACATCCTGCCGCAGCCCCCACGCCAAGCCGCTACTACCTACCGGCGCCATTACGCACTCCAATGCACACAATTACTGCTTCACACCACTCTTCCAGTATCGAACTAGGCCGGGCCCGAACGTCGGCACGATCGAGGCGAACCTCATTGTCTCCAGCTGGGCAACCTTGATGCTCCACCTTCGAGCCGGCGTCCACCGGCCGATAGCGTTGACGACTCCACCGACCCCCTTGGTGGCAAGTCCCTCATAGATGATGCGGTCATCGTCCAACACGATCCCAAGTCCAGCTTCAAGCATGCCTGGGACATTCACATCCCTTGCCAGAATCGCACCGGATGTACCGTCCACACACACCAGCTCTTTGCCCCAAGACACCCACACCTTCGAGCCATCGGGAGCAACAAGGGGCTGCGCACCGCACTGCAAGACACTTACCGCTCCAGTATCACAATCCAGAACACACAGCACACTATGCAGCCCATTCGGAACCAGCGTGCCGGGCGACGCAACGATACCCGAGTACTGCAGCAGATCCAACTCTGACATCTGTCGAACAAATGCAAGGCGCGACGAACCATGATACCAGCATGGAGTTGAGGGATCCACGCCATCGACCGAGTACCTTACGCGGCGAGTCTTGGTGTCATACACAAGCAGGCGATGGAGACTTCGTGTGTCGACAATAGACGGATCTGGCACCGACACTACCACAGCAAGCGATTCACCATCGGAGCTGAGCGCCAACGCCACTCGGTACGGATAACTTGGCTTGCAGTCAACAAAGAAGACATCCTGTTCACTCTTCAGCGAATACAGGAAAAGCCGATACACCCTTGGCTCCACGCGCTCATCAAGCACTCCGGCATACGCAATTGTGCCATCATTGCTAGCATGCGACATCGCGCTGGGAACTTCGGAGAGATGGCGCATCTCTTGGTGCCCGGATAGCAGGTCTGTAAGCTTGATAGCATTGGTGCGCGGGAACCCGGCGTCAGCAAGGAGATCCCCCTCGACCGTAAGGAGCACTCCTCTCAGGCCGAGAGCGACACCGGGGTCTTCCTGCCCAGAAAGCTGAGCTCGCGTTCCGCCCATCGATGGCGGCATGGCGCAGGAGGCACCGAGACAGTTACAAAGTGAAAGGACTGCAATGATCGCGAGCCTCAGACCGAGAGCGTTGCCGGGGGCTACCCAAGACAAGCTAGCAGTCTTTCGCATGATAGCCGCCCCCCCCGCGTAGCTCATAACGTGTCATGCTGACCTCAGGTACTCTCTAGTTTTGTACCGGCGCGTCCACGCGCGGCGCCTGCCCGCGCAGCACGCTGTTGTCGTTGTAGAGCCGGCTCTGGTCGATCACGGGCGTCTTCAGCAGGGCCTCGACGTCGATCTGGCCCGACTGGGCGTAGGCGTCGAGCGCGTTCTGCCACGTCGTCTTCTCGACGGCGGCGGCGGAGATCCCCCGCTCGAGCATCAGCTTCGCGGTCTTCGGCACGCTCAGCGGATCCGACACGCCCCAGTCGGCCGAGCTGTCGACGATGATGCGCTCCGGACCGTAGCGCTTCACGATCTCGACCATGCGCTCGCTGCCCATCTTCGTGTGCGGGTAGATGGTGAACGCGGCCCACGCGCCGGCTTCGAGCACGTCCTGCACGGTCTCCTCGTTGTTGTGGTCGATGACGAGCTTCGTCATCGGCAGCCCCACCTCGCGCGCCACGTCGATCGAGCGCCGGATCCCCGTTTTCTTGTCGCGGTGGGGCGAGTGGACCATCACGACCATGTCGTTCTGGCGCGCGAAGTCGAGCTGCCAGCGGTAGGCCTTCTCCTCGGCTGCGGTGATCTCGTCGTAGCCGATCTCGCCGATCGCGACGACGCCCTCCTTGAAGGCGAATCGGGGGATCAGTTCGAGGACCTCGGCCGCCAGGCGCTCGTTGTTGGCCTCCTTGCTGTTCAGGCCGATCGCCGTGTAGTGCGCGATGCCGAACTGGCTGGCGCGGAAGCGCTCCCAGCCAACGAGGCTCGCGA
Organism: Planctomycetota bacterium; assembly: GCA_026692665.1. Lineage (GTDB taxonomy): Bacteria > Planctomycetota > UBA1135 > UBA1135 > JAEUHZ01. The sequence continues at coordinate 49,728 of JAPLOF010000050.1, read as the reverse complement.
AGTAGTCCACGAAGGCGCCGACCTGCGTGCGCGGCTGGCCGACCCAGAACGCCGGCTCGATGATCGCGCGGACGCCGGCCTTGGCCATCGCCTCGAGGTCGTCCGTCGTGCGGCTCGTCATGTGGATGTGCGGATCGAAGAAGCGCATCGCGTGGTTCACTCCAGACCGTGCAGTTCGGACCAGGCGCTCTGGTGGATGCGGCCGCGCAGGGCCGACCCAATCGTCGAGCGCACGGCCGGATCGGGTTCGCGTTCGAAGGCCTCGCGCACCGTGTCGATGCGGCCGGCGCGCACCAGGGCCAGGCTGGCCGCGCGGCGACCCGGCGCCCAATCTCCGGCGAGCTCGCGCTCGAGGCTCGCTTCCCCGCGCGGTCCGCCGAATCGACCCAGGCACAGCCACAGCTCGGGCTGGACGCGCCGTCCCGCGGCCCGGCGCTCCTCGACGAGGTCGAGGGCCATCCGCGCGAGCTCCGCGTCGAGGCGCGTGTCGAGGCCGTAGACGCGCCAGAGGGGCGCACCGACGAAGACGGCCTTGATGACCAGCTGGCGCCAGGCGAGGTCGTCGAAGTGCCGCACGGGGAGCGGCGTGTCGCAGGCCGCGGCCTCGTACACGACGCGCATGCTGCTGCGACAGCCCTCGCCGGCGCGCCACACGAAACGCTCGACGGAGGGCAGCAGGCAGAGCACGCGGTGGAGCGAGCACGACTCCCCCACGTCGGCGTACGCGAAGCAGTCCTCGAGCGCGGCGACACCTTCCGGGCGCGCCAGGTCCGTCCGCGCCAGCACGAGCAGCGCACGCGCCGCGTCGTGGAGCGTCCAGCGTTCCGGATTCCAACCCTCGAGCACTTCGTGCGCACGTCCGCGCTCGTCCGCCGTCGGTGCGAGGTCGCCCCGCGGGATGCGCCGACTCGCCTGCGAGTAGAGCGTGGCGAACGCGGTTCCCGGACCGGCCGGCAGCCGGGCCACCACGCCCTCCGAGGTCGCGAGCCAGAGAGCCGCGGCCTCGGGCAAGCGCTTGCTCAGCAGAACGTGCAGGAATTCGCGCGCGGCGCTCACCGGGGAATCGAGCCTCCACGCAGCCCGGCCTGCAGCGCCAGCGCCGCGAAACCCGTCGCGTAGGTGTAGCTGTAGAACGAGCCGATGAAGTCCACGAACTGCCCTTCGGTTCCCTGCGCCTTCACGATCTCCGCGCGCAGGCGCGCATGCCAGGCCTCGCGCTCGGCCTCGGGCAGGCTCTCGATCACCATGGCCGCGTGGTAGTGGCCGAAGAAGTAGAAGTACCCGGCGTTGGCGTAGTAGGCCTCGTGCGGGATCGGCCGCATCCGCGCGACATCGAGGAAACGGTGGTCGTCGAAGAAGAGCTTCAGGCCCTCGCGCAGCTTGTCGGGCGTCACGCGCGGGTCCTTCGCCGCGAAGCGCGCCCAGTTGCAGACCTGGATGCGGCCGAGGCTGCCCTTGACGTCGTTGATGTTCTCGCCGCCCGAGAGCCGCGGAATCGGCCGCAGGTCGTACTCGTACGCCCCGTTCGGCAGCGCGCAGCGACGCACGTACTCGATCGCGCGGGCCAGCATCTTCTCGTCGACGGGCCAGCCGAGCTCCTTGGCGCCGAGCAGCGCCGGCACGACGCAGGCGGTGGCGAAGCTCGTGGACCAGGTGGGCCGGCGCGAGACCACGGGCCCCTCGTAGTAGCCCCAGCCGCCCAGCGGATCCTGCTGCAGGCTGAGGTGCTCCAGGTACTCGGCGCCGCGCGCCGCGATGCGCGTCTTCCAGGGCTCGCCCTGGAAGCGCGGGTCGCGCGCGACGCGCTCGAGGAGCACCGTGACGTAGAGCGCGGCCCAGTTGTTGTCGATGTCCCAGCTGTTCCCGCGGCGCGGACGCTCGGCCTTCAGCACGAAGTCGACAGCGCGGTCGAGCGCCTTGCGCCGTTCCGGCGTCTCCTCCGCGCCGAGGAGCGCCAGAGTCGAGATCGCGCCGCCCGCGACCTTCCAGGCCGCGAAGCTGGCCGGCGAGTAGTTGAGCTCGTAGAGGGACTCGACCGTGTCCGTGCCCCACGATCCGTCGGGGTTCTGCTTGCCGACGATCCAGGCGAGCGCGCGGTTCAGCGACGTGCGCGCCTCGTCGGCGCCGACCGGCACGTCCTGCGGCAGGTCGTCGGGGGCTGGCACCGCCGCCGGCCGCGCGGGAACGGCCGGGCTGCCTGGCGATTGCGCTGCACCGACGAAGTCGCCGATGGCCGCGAGCGCCAGGATCGCGATCGGGAGTCGGATCCTCGAGCTCACGGCTTCGCGGCCTTGGCCCGCGCCTTGGCCAGCGCCTTCTCGGCGTCCTCGATCTCGGCGCGCGCCTTGCGCAGCTTCAGCTCGACCTCGTCCTTCGACTTGGCCTGTTCGGCACGCGCCTCGCGCAGCTTGTTCTCGTTCTCGCGCTTCTCGACCTCGAGTTCGCGCTGCTTCTTGGGCAGCTCGAAATCGCGCGTGATCGCGGCCTCGCGCTGCTCGTGGTCGAGCCCGCGACGAGCGAAGTCGACGCCCTTCTTGCCGCGCTGGAGCACGAGCTCCTTCGTGAGCGTCGCGACGTCGTCCTTCTTGTACATCGCCTCGAGCTCGGCGAGCTCCTGGAGCTCCGCCTCCAGGCCCCAGGAGGCACGGTCGAGACCGAGCTGGACCTTGGAGAGCTCGAGGTCACGCTGAGCCTTCAGGAAGTTGTCGAGCGCATCGGCCGCGACCTTCAGCGCGATCTCGGCCGACTCCACCTCGTCGGCCGCCTTGCGCGCCGTGCTCTCGGCCTCGGCGGCTGCGATCTTCTGCTCCAGGCGCGCATCCTCGAGGGCCCGCTCGGCCTTCGCGACCACTTCCTTCGCCGAGTCGTCGGCGTCGTCGCCGGCCTCGGCCTTCGCCGGCGCGCCGTCGTCGTGCCCCTTCGGCATCGACTCGCAGGCGGCGAACCAGAGGGACATCGGCAGGACGAGGAGGAGGAGGGGTTGCTTCATGGGTACTTGGGGGTCAGCGAGGGGGCGGAACGGGTGTGTGCGAAGGCCCGGTAGGATGCGTCCCGGGGGCGCCGGATGGAAGTCGAACTCAGCGCGGGAGCGGAGCCGCGGGGACTCCGGCTTGGAGAGCCAGCGCCAGGAACGCCGTCCCGGCGGCCTCGGCCCAGCCGTTCCCGATGAAGTCGTAGGTGGACCCGTCCGCGAACTGCACCTTGACGAAGTGGGGTCGCAGGCGCGCGTGCCAGCCCTCGCGCTCCGCCGCGGGGAGCTCGTTGACGAGCAGCGACGCGTAGCAGTGGCCGAAGTTGTAGAAATACGCGGCGTTCTGGTACCAGGACTCGTGCGGGATCGGCTTCAGGCGCGCGGCGTCGAGGAAGCGGTGGTGCTCCAGGAAGAGCTCCAATCCGCGCCGGATCACGTCATCCGTGACCTTGGGATCGCCCGCCTGGCGGCGCGCCCAGTTGCAGACCTGGATGCGACCCAGACTGCCCTTGACGTCGTTGATCATCTCGCCGCCGGAGACGCGCGGAATCGGATTCAGGTCGTACTCGTAGGCGCCGGTGGGCAGCGCGCAGCGGCGCAGGTACTCGACCGCGCGCTCGACGAGCTTCGGGTCGACGCCCCACTTCAGCCGGTCGCGCGCCATCACGAGTGCCGGCACGACGGTCGCCGTGCTGAAGCTCGTGGCCCACGTGGGTCGACGCGAGACGACGGGCCCCTCGTAGTAGCCCCAGCCGCCCTCGGGCGACTGGTTCTTGTCGAGCAGCGCGTAGAGCTCGCGGCCGCGCGCATCGAGGCGGCTCTTCCAGGGATCGGCCGCGAAACGCGGATCGAGCGCGGCGCGTGCGATCCCATCGAAGCCGTAGAGCGCGCTCCACGAGCAGTCGATGTCCCAGTCGCTACCGCGCTTCGGGAGCGTCACGGAGCACAGCCATCCGAGCCCGCGCTCGAGGGCCGCGCGGCGCTCGGCCGTCTCCTCGCCATCGAGCAGCGCGCGCGTGGTGAGGGCGGTGGCGGCGTACTGGAAGGCGAAGTGCGTCTCGGGGCTGAAGAAGGTGAGCTGCAGAGAGTCCGTCGAACCGCTGGCCCACGCGCCGTCGGGGCGCTGGTTCGCGACGACCCAGCCCAGGGCCTTCGCGATGGACGTGCGCGCCGCGTCCACACCGAGCTCCGGGGGAGCGTCCAGGATCGGCGTGCGCGGCGCGGGACTCGCCGGTGCTTGCGCACTCGCGAGGGACGGAAGCAGGACGGCGACGACGAGGAGGAGGTTCACCACGACCGGGAGCGTACCGCGCCCATTCCGTCCCGTCCGCATCGACAACGGTTGGATGGGGCGGAATACTCACTCGCCCTCGTGCAGAGCCCCCCCTCCGCCCGTTCGTCCCGCGACCAGAGATCCCCATGAGCCTCGGCTCCTTCCGCGTCCCGACCCCGATCAACGAGCCCGTCAAGCCCTACGCGCCCCGCAGCACGGAGCGGACCAGCCTGGAGAACGAGCTCGCCCTGACGGCCAGTCGCGAGGTCGAGATCCCGCTCGTGATCGGCGGGAAGGAGGTGCGCACGAAGAAAGTCGGCACCTCGGTCATGCCGCACGCCCACGGCCATGTTCTGGCCCGGTTCCACCAGGCCGGCGCGGCCGAGGTCCAGGCCGCGATCGACGCCGCCGAGGCCGCGCGCCCGGCCTGGTGCGCGCTGCCCTGGGAGGAGCGCGCGGCCGTCTTCCTGCGTGCCGCGGAGATGCTCACGACGACGCACCGCGACCGCGTGAACGCGGCGACGATGCTGGGCCAGTCGAAGACCGTGCACCAGGCCGAGATCGACGCGGCCTGCGAGATGATCGACTTCTGGCGCTTCAACGTGCACTTCGCCGAGCGCATCTACGCCGAGCAGCCGATCAGCTCCCCGGGCGTCTGGAACCGCCTCGAGCACCGTCCGCTGGACGGTTTCGTCCTGGCGATCACGCCTTTCAACTTCACGTCGATCGGCGGCAACCTGCCGACGGCGCCCGCGATCCTCGGCAACACGGCGCTGTGGAAGCCGGCCTCGACGTCGATCCTCTCGAACTGGGAGCTGTTCCAGCTGCTCCGCGACGCGGGCCTGCCCGACGGCGTCATCAACTGGATCCCGGGGCCCGGGGCCGTCGTCGGCGACATCGCTCTCTCGAGCCCGCGCCTCGGAGGCGTGCACTTCACGGGCTCGACCAGCACGTTCAACTCGATCCAGAACACGGTCGCGCGGAATCTCGACCGGTACGGCCAGTACCCGCGCCTCGTCGGCGAGACGGGCGGCAAGGACTTCGTTTTCGCGCACGCCTCGTGCGACGTGCGCGGGCTGGCCGTCGCACTCTTGCGCGGCGCGTTCGAGTACCAGGGCCAGAAGTGCAGCGCGGCGAGCCGCGCCTACGTGCCGAAGAGCCTGTGGAAGAAGGTCCAGTCCGAGCTCGGCGCGATGCTGGCCGAAGTGAAGATGGGCGACGTGCGCGACTTCTCGAACTTCGTCGGCGCGGTCATCGACGAGGCGAGCTTCAAGAAGCAGAAGGCTGCAATCGAGGGCGCGGCGAAATCGAAGGACGCCCGCGTCGTGTTCGGCGGCAAGTGCGACTCGAAGACGGGCTGGTTCGTCGAACCGACCGTGATCGAGGCGCTCGATCCGCGCTACGACACGATGCAGACCGAGCTCTTCGGGCCCGTCCTGACCGTCCACGTGTACGACGACAAGCGCTACGACAAGGCGCTCGAGCTGTGCGCCTCGACGTCGAGCTACGCGCTCACCGGCGCGATCTTCGCCACCGATCGCGCGGCGATCGCGGAGGCGACGACCGCGCTGCGGTTCGCGGCCGGGAACTTCTACGTCAACGACAAGCCCACCGGCGCGATCGTCGGCCAGCAGCCGTTCGGCGGCTCGCGTCTGTCGGGCACGAACGACAAGGCCGGCTCGATCCTGAACCTCCTGCGCTGGGTGTCTCCGCGCACGATCAAGGAGACCTTCGTGCCGCCGCACGACTGGCGCTACCCGTTCCTGTCCCGCTGAACAACGCACGAGGCCCGACGATGGACTGGAAGGTGTTCGGAACCGTCTTCACGACGGTGTTCCTGGCCGAGATCGGGGACAAGACGCAGCTCGCGACGATGCTGTACGCCGCGGATGTCCAGCGCAGTCGCTGGACCGTGTTCTTGGGCAGCGCGTCCGCGCTCGTCGTGGCCGCCGCGATCGGCGTGGCCGCCGGAGCCCTCGTCGGGAAGGCCGTCTCGCCGCACGTGTTGAAGTGGGCCGCGGGCCTGGGCTTCATCGCCATGGGCCTGTGGACGATCGTGCGGGCCTGACCCGCGATCACGGTCGTCCGCAGGACTAGAGCCGTTCCAACTCGATCGAGAGCGCGGCGGCCCCGTCGATCTGGAAGTACTCGAGCACGAACGTGTGCTCGTCCGCCGCGAGGTCGATTTCCACGGCGTCGCGGGTGGGCGCGTGCCACGTCCAGTTCTCGAGCACCGTGCGCCCGTCGACGCGCACGCGCACGCCGTCGTCGGAGACCACGCTCAAGCGGTGCCTCCCCCCCTCCAGGACCGCGACGCGCGCCGTCGCGACGACCCCGAAGTGCGCGTTCCCGACGTCGCGCCGCAGCGCGTCGTCGCCGGCCCAGGGATTCGTCCAGATCGAGACCTCGCGGCGCGCGAGCGGTTTCGCGGCCAGCGCGCGCCAGCGCTCCAGGTCCTCGCGCGGGTCGGAGCCCGAACCGCGCAGGCCGTCGCGCACGGGCTCCCAGCGGAACCAGACGGAGTCCCAACGCGAACCCGCGAGCAGGCCTCCCGGCTGACGCTGCGCCGGCCGCGGCTCGCCGCTCTCGAAGTCCCACGGCCCCCACTCGCCCATCACGATCGTGTCCAGTCCGGCGCGGCCTCCGCGATCCCTCGCGAAAGGTCGCTGATTCCCGGGAGTTTCCGGCGGGACCCAGGCGCGCGCGCGTCGCAACCATTCGGGCTCCGGGCCCTCGAACTTCCGCACCGTGGAGTCGGCGACGACCCCGCTCGGCAGCTCGCCCAGCGCCGCGAAGAAGGGCGACACCTCGATGGGCTTCGCGCCCGGATCCACCACGACGCTCGAGCGCTGGACCGCGAGCGAGCGGGATCCCCGCCCGACGTCGTTCGGTCCGAACCAGACGCCCTGCGTCGCGCGCAGCACGAGGTCCTGCGCGTTGTCCAGGAACCGATTGCCGAGCACGAGGTGATCGCGCGAGGCCGTGTCGTGGGCCTGGCCGAAGGCCCCCCCGACGAGGTCGGGATCCTCGTCCCACCACAGCTCCACGGCCATGTCGTTCCCGGAGAGCTCGTTGCCGACGATCGCGCACTCCTGTCCGTGCTCGATCGAAACGCCGCCGCCGCGCGTGTCACGGATCGAGTTGTCGAGGACGACCATCCGACGCGAGTACCCCCCCCACACGCCGTGCATGTGGCTGCCGTCGAGGAGGTTCCCGATGGCCCAGTTGTCGCTCGAGAAGGTCGCCTCGATGGCGTTCGCCACCGCGTACGAGAAGTCGTTCCGCCACCACACGTTGCGATCCGAGCTGCCGGCCCCGGACTCGCCGCGCGCGGCCGCGAGCCCTTCGACCGTATCGCGGCCGCCGAACAGGAAGACGCCGTCGCCGCCGTGCGTCGCGCTGTTCTCCACGAACACGTTGTCCGAGCAGCGCTCGAACATGAGGATTCCGGCCGAGTCCTGACCACGCCAGTACACGCCGTGGCTGTAGCCCCGCACGCAGTGGTCGAAACGGTTGCGCGAGACGAGCGAGCGGTTCGCGCGGTAGAGCGCGATCCCCCAGCCGGAAAGGAACGAGAAGTCGCAGTCGTAGACGCGCGTCCCCTCGCAGCGCGTGAGGAGGATCCCATTCTGCCCGTGACGGCCGCGCGCGCGCCGGATCGTCACGTCGCGGCAGTCCTCCAGCGCGATCGCCGCGCCGTGGTTCGTCATCCACTCGCGCTCGTCGTTCTTGTGCGGATAGAGCCAGTCCGACTGGTCCTCCGCCAGGGCCGTCGAGAGGAGCCTCTGTCCGTACCAGCCGTCGAACGTCATGTCCTCGAACACGAGCCGCTCGCACCCGGTCGCGACGACGCACACCTTGTAGCCGCCGAGCTTGCCGCCGCGGATCGTGACGTCGCGGCAGTCGCGCAGCACGATCCCGTGACCGGTGTCGCGGTCGAGGTCCGTCCCGGCCGGCGTGCCGCGCAATTCGACGCCGTCGAGGTCGAGCGTGGCGCCGCGCAGGCCTTCGAGGATGACGACTCCGCGGTTGCCGTCGTCGCCGAGCGGCGGGATCACGTACGTGCCGCTCTTCACGCGGAGCGGCAGATCGGGCCGGGCCTCCGTCACGACGAGCGCGTGACCGGGCACGAGCTCGATCCCGCCGAGGTCGCGCGCCCGGCGGTCGTCCGAACGGGAGGAACCGCAGCTCGCGGCGAGGAGGACGAACGCGAGAGGCCAGGGACGCATCGCGCGGCATGCTAGCAGTCCCGTCGGCGGTTCCCGGCGTACGGGGCGGGAACCCGCGGGGCGGAGCCGGCCCTGCTGCATCCCGCGCGCGCTCAGGCTATGGTCGGGGGGTGACCCCGCCCCCGCTCACGCCCTCCGTCGCGTCCTCCGGCATCGTCCTGCGGCCGGACCTCCCCATCTGCCAGACCGACCTGCCGCTCGACTGGTATCAGGAGGAGTTCAAGCCCTACGCCGAGGAGTACCTGGCGCTCCCCGACCGCAAGCCGGGCACGGTGCTGCCGTGGCTCGACCGCTACGCGATCCCGGCCTGCGAGCACTTCGGCGACTCGCTCCTCTTGCTGGCGCACTTCTACATGGGCGGCGAGGTGGTGAAGCTCGTCGAGCGCTACGGCGGGACGATCGCCGACAGCTACGTGCTCGCGCTCCAGGCCTCGCGCAATCCGGAGAAGCGCGTGATCGTCGAGTCCGCCGTGCACTTCATGGCCGAGACGATCGCGATCCTGGCCGGCGATCACCAGTCGGTGTGGATCACGAATCCGAAGGCCGGCTGCACGATGGAGATGCTGGCGAAGGAGTGGATGGTGCTGCCGGCGGCGGAGCAGCTCGTGGCGCGCTACGGCGACGACCTCGCCGTCGTCGCGTACATGAACACCGGCGGGCGGCTGAAGGCGCTCGCCGGACGCACGAACGGCGCGGTCTGCACCAGCTCGAACGCGCACAAGATCGTGGCGCAGATCCGCAAGGAGGGCCGCAAGGTCCTCTTCGTCCCCGACCACCACCTGGGCCGCAACACCGCCTGGAAGCTCGGCATGCCGCTCGATCGCGTCGTCCAGCTCGCGGAGCCGCGGCAGTGGGCGCAGGGCATGAAGCTCGGGGACGCGTCCGCGCCCGGCGGCATCGCCGCGCTCGACGCGGCCGAGATGATCCTGTGGGGCAGCTACTGCGGCGTGCACACGATCTTCCGCCGCGAGCACGTGGAGTGGTGGCGCGCGCACGGCTGGAAGGTGCTGGTGCACCCCGAGTCGCCGCTCGAGGTCGTGCAGGCGGCCGACGGATCCGGATCGACCGACTTCCTGTGGAAGGCCGTCCAGAACGCGCAGCCGGGCGAGCGTCTGGCGATCGGCACCGAGGGCCACTTCGTGCGCAACGCGCGCGAGCTCGCGCGTGCGCGCGGAGTCGAGGTCATGCATTTGACGGAGATCCCCGAGCCGGGATTCCCGGCGGCGGGCTGCGGTTGCGCCACGATGAGCCGCAACGATCCGCCGCACCTCGCCGGCATCCTCGATCTGCTGCGGCGCGGCAAGGGCCCGGACCTGAACCGCGTGTTGGCCGGGGACGTGGTCGACGAGACCAGCGGACGTCGCGAGCGCCTCGAGCCGGACGACCGCGCGGAGATGATCCGCGACGCACGGCGCGCACTCGAGCGCATGATCGAGATCACGGAAGCGGCGGGCTGATCCGGAAGGGATTTCCGTGTCGGTTTCGCGCGCCGACCCGGGCGCGGCGGGCGTTGTACGTTTCGAGGAACTTCTCTCGACGCACCCCTACGCTCCGCACCATGAAGCTCTCGCACCGAGTCCTGTCCGTCGCCGCCCTCGCGCTGTCCGCCTCGCTCGCGCCGGCGCAGAACTTCAACATCAACGTCGGGTCGTCGAACCCCACGAGCAAACCCGCGAACACGTTCGGGGCCGGCGCGAACCAGCCCGGCGAGTGGAACGCGGTCAGTGCGAACCTGCCCTCGACGCCGAACCTCGTCGACGTCACCGGGGCTCCGACGACGGTTTCGATCGCGCTGGTCGGCGGTTTCGGGAACTTCCAGATCGCGAACCCGGCCTGGAACGGCGACGACGAGAAGCTCCTCGAGTTGGCTGCCGACGTCGGCAGCATCGGCCAGGGCGGAGGCACGATCACGTGGACCTTCAGCGGCCTCGCCGCCGGCACGTACGAGATCACCACCTACGCCATCGCGCCCGACCAGCCGGCGGTCTACCGGACGCGCGTCGCCATCGCAGGCGCCGCGGAGCCGGCCCAGATCGTGGGCGGCGCGTGGCCGGGCCAGCCCTACGTGCTCGGCGTGACTCACGCACGACACACGGTCGCCGTGGGCGTCGGGCAGAACCTCGTCGTCGTCACGAACGATCCGGGCACGCCGGCGGGCAACCTGTCCACGGTGAACGGCTTCCAGATCAAGGGCACCACGGCCGTCCCCGTCGGCACGCCGTTCTGCTTCGGCGACGGCACGGGCACGGCCTGCCCGTGCGGCAACGCCAGCGCGTTCGGCGCGAACGAGGGCTGCCTGAACTCGCTCGGCCTGGGCGGCAAGCTCCTGGCGACCGGGGTCGCGAGCCTCGCGAACGACACCCTGCGTCTGAACGGCACGCGGATGCCGGACTCGAGCGCGCTCTTCTTCCAGGGCACGGCCCAGCAGGCGTCGGGGACGGGCGCCGTGTTCGGGGACGGACTGCGCTGTGCCGCGGGAACGATCACCCGCCTCGGCACGAAGACGAACGCCGCGGGCGCCTCGTCCTACCCGACGGTGGGCGACCAATCGGTCTCCCAGCGCGGCGTGGTCCTCGGGGCCGGCACGCGCGAGTACCAGGTCTGGTACCGCAACGCGGCGGCCTTCTGCACGGCCAGCACCTTCAACCTGACGAACGGCCTGCAGGTCACCTGGGCTCCGTGACATGGATGGACCTGTCAACCCCCGTTGACGGGTTCTCGTGTTGGCCGTGAAAGAGTAGGCCGTGGGGCGATCGCCTCGCGGCCCGCTCCGTCGAAGGGGCGGAGCCACGAGTCGGGTGCGGCCCTCGGAACCCGGTGGAGTCCCCGCGGAGGGTTCCCTCCGAGCCATCGCCCTCGACCGTTTTCGGGCCCGTGCCGTAGGATCCAGGGGTGGTCCGACCCTTGGGACCCGCGGGTTCCGCGTCGGAATCCGACCACATCTCACCACCGCCCTCGCATCTCCTATGTCCAGCCACAAGCCGCTCCTCCTCGCCCTCGGCCTCGCCGCCTGCGCGACGGTCGCCCAAGCCCAGAGCTTCAACCTCGACGTCGGCGCGAACCAGACGCACCCGCTGCCCGCGAACTCGTACGGAGCAGCCGCCGGGCAGACGGGGCAGTGGTTCGGCGTCAGCACGACGACCCCCGTCTTCCTCGCACTCACGGACATCAACGGCGTCGCGACGAGCGCGACCCTGACCTGGACGGGCGGCACCGGAGACTTCGCGATCAACAACCCGGCCTGGAACGGCGGCGACGACCTGCTCATGGAAGACGCCACGGACATCAACGGGATCTGGAACGGCTTCGGGACGATGACCTGGACGTTCACGGGCCTCGCCGCCGGGACGTACGACGTCTACACCTACGCCGCCGCGCCGGACTTCCCGGCCAGCTACAACACGCGCGTCGCCGTGACGGGCGCGCCCGAAGCCGCGCAGACCTGCACCGGCGCCTGGGCGGGTTCGCCTCACGTGCAGGGCGTCAGCTATGCGCGGCACACCGCCACGGTCGTGGCCGGAGGCCTGCTCGTGATCGTCACCGACGATCCGGGCACGATCGCGATGAACTACGCGACGGTGAACGGCTTCCAGCTCAAGTTCACGCCCGGCGCGATCGGCACCTACTACTGCCCGGGCGACGGCAGCGGCAGCGCCTGCCCGTGCGGCAACAACAGCGCGACGGGCGCAGGCCTGGGCTGCCTGAACTCGCTCAACCTCGGTGGCCGGATCACGGCGACGGGCAACGCGATCCTCGCGAACGACACGGTGCTCCTGACCGGCAGCGGCATGCCGAACTCCAGCGCACTCTACTTCCAAGGCACGAACCAGCAGTCGGGCGGCCTCGGAGCCGTGTTCGGTGACGGCCTGCGCTGCGCCGGCGGCACGGTCGTCCGCCTGGGCACGAAGAACAACGTGAGCGGCGGCAGCACGTACCCGGCCGCCGGGGATCCGACGGTCTCGGTGCGCGGCGGGATCACGGCGCCCGGCACACGCACGTACCAGTGCTGGTACCGCAACGCGGCCGCATTCTGCACGGCGTCGACCTTCAACCTGAGCAACGGGGTCGAGCTGACCTGGGCTCCCTGATTCCGCGGGATCCGACCGGCGCCCCCGCGATCCAGGAGATCGCGGGGGCGCCGCCGTTTGCGGGCACGACCGCTCGCGGAGCGCGTTCCGCGGCGCGGAGTTTCGCCACGCGCGCGCGGCGCAGTACGCTCCGGGAGTGACGGAGACGACGACGCAGGGCGACCGGCGACCCGTGTGGATCGCGCTGCTCGTGGCGATCGTTGTCCTCGCCGCGTACGGGCCGGCCCTGCGCGCCGGCTGGATCTGGGACGACGACAGCTACGTCACGCAGAACGTGCTCGTCCAGAGTCCCACGGGGCTCGTCGGGATCTGGGGCCTCGCGCGCGATCCAGCGAGCGGGGCGATCGTCTCGAACACGCCGCAGTACTACCCGTTCGTCTTCACGTCGTTCTGGATCGAGCACGCGCTGTTCGGCCTCCAGCCCTTCGTGTTCCACCTCACGAACGTGGTGTTGCACCTGGTGAACGCGTGGCTCCTCTGGAAGCTCCTCGCACGGCTCGGGATGCCGGGCGCGGGGTTCGCGGCGGCGCTCTTCGCGTTGCACCCGATGCACGTCGAATCCGTGGCCTGGGTCACGGAGCGCAAGAACGTGATGTCGGCCGGCTTCTACCTGCTGGCGTTCCTCGCGTACCTGCGCTTCGACGACGAGCGGCGGCCGCGCTGGTGGATCCTGGCGATCCTGGCCTTCGTCGCGGCGCTCTTGTCGAAGTCCGTGACGGCGACGCTGCCGATCGTCCTCGGGACGGCGATCTTCTGGCGGAGGCGGAGGCTCGGATGGCGCGAGGTGGCCCCGCTCCTCCCGTTCCTGGCGCTGGGCACGTTCTCGGGCTGGTTCACGGCCTGGCTCGAGCAGGTCAAGGTCGGCGCGACCGGACCTGAATTCGCGCACGCGAGCCTGAATCGCTGGCTCTTCGTCGCGCCACGTGCGTGGTGGCACTACGCCGACACGACGTGGTTCCCCCACCCGCTCCTGTTCGTGTACCCGCGCTGGGATCCGAACGCGCTCGATCCGCTGCGCTGGATCGCGCCTCTCGGGATCGTGGCGCTGGTCGCTGGTCTCTTCCTGGCGAAGCGGCGGACCGGGTGGGCGCCGATCCTGCTCGTCTTCTCGAGCGCCGTGACCCTCGCGCCGGCCTTGGGATTCGTGCCCGTCTACCCGCACCGCTACTCGTGGGTCGCGGACCACTTCGCGTACATCGGCAGCATCCCGCTGATCGCGCTCCTCGTGCTCCTGGGACGATCGCTGCGGACCTTCGTGCCCGACGGACGCCGCGCCGCCCTCGCCTTCGGCGCGTCCTCCGTCGCGCTCGCCGCGTGCGGTCTCCTCGTGCACGCCGAAGCGCGCAACTACCGCGATTCCCGCACACTCTGGGAGGCGACGATCGCCGAGAACCCGTCCGCTTCGCTGGCCCAGGTGAGCCTGGGCATCGAGCTGATGCAGGACCCGGCGCGGACGCCCGCGGACGCGGCGCGCGCGAAGGCCCTCTTCGAGGCGGCCGTCGCCGACCCGAACATGCGCGACCAGGCGGAATCGAACCTCGGCCAGTGGGCGCTGGTCCACGGGGATCCGGGCCTCGCGGTCACGCACTACCGCCGGGCGCTCGTTGCCGACCCGACGCACGCGCGTGCGCACGCCGGGCTGGCCGAGGCGCACAGGCAATCGGTCCTGGCTCGCGGCGCGACCGTGGACGGGCTGCGCGCCCTGGAGGAGGCGCGCGCCGACCTGCCGGGCGATGCACGCTTCGCGCAGATCGAGGCCTGGGTTCGCGCCGTGAGCTCCGACGCGAGCGTGCGCGATCCGGCCCGGGCGCGCCAGCTGGCCGAGGCGCTCGTGGCGCGCCGCCCGAACGACGCCGGCCTGCTCGACACGCTGGCCGCGGCCTGCGCGGCGGGCGGAGACTTCGCCGCGGCGATCCGGAACGCGGAAGCGGCGGTGCGGCTCGCGCCGGCGAACGCGCGCGCGCCGCTCGAGGCGCGGCTCGCGCTGTACCGGCTCGGTCGATCCTACGTCGAGCCCGCGCCCCGCTGACGCGCTCTCAAGTGTTCGGGACGCGCTCGCCCGTCGCTTCTTCGAACGACTCGCGCGTGGGCACGTGTAGGAACATCACCGCGACCACGACGACGGCGCCGCCGAGGTAGAGAGCGCTGCCCGAGAAGAGCAGCGCGACGCACCAGAGGAGTCCAGCCGCCTCGCACATCGCGGCGGCGGCGATGCGACTCGCGCGGAACGCGGCGATGCGCGGCGCGGGCTCGTGCTCCAGCGCCGCCTTCACGAGCTTCGCCCGGACAAGGAACGAGAGCGGGAGCGCCTGCAAAGTGACGCACACTGCGACGATCGCCAGGACGTCCTTGCCGCGGACCTCGATGGGCGCGCCGACCGGCGCGACGTAGACGGCGACTCCGGCGAAGATCAGGACACCCAGCGCCAGGGCGGCGATCACGATCTGCGTGCTACGCAATTGCGCGGACGGGTCGAGCTGGCCGGGGGTCGGCATGTCACGGTCTCCGAGGGGGGCTCTGGACGGAACGCTTCCCAGTGGACCATGCACGCGCGCGCTCGACAATTCTGGTGGTGCCCGCGGCAAGCCACGGGCAATCGTTCTGGTGGTGCCCGCGGCAAGCCGCGGGCACTGGGCACTTAGCCGCGCTCGGTCTCCCAGACGTCCGTGCCGAAGTAATCCCAGGGCAGGCGACCCTCGTCGCACATCTCGTCCGTCGAGAACTGGACGTCGACGAAGTACAGGATCTGGCTCGTCTGCGCCGTCTTCAGGTTGCGGCAGCCGTGAGCGACCCCGGGCGGAATGCGGACGAGGCGCGAAGTCCCGTCGCCCAGCGGGAAGCGCATCACCTGACCCTCGGTCGGCGACCCGGCGCGCACGTCGGCCAGCACCAGCAGGATCTTGTCCGTCGGCGGCACGAACCAGACGTCCGTCTGGCGCGTGTGCAGGTGGAAGGCCTTGATCGCCAGCGGCTCGAGCACGCTGTAGTTCACCTGGCGCACGACGAAGCCCGGCAGCTGCGCGTGGAGGCCCTCGTTGAGGCGGCCGAGCTCGCACATGGAGCCGCCGTCGTCGTTGAAGCGCTTGAGATCGACGATCTCGAGGCCCTCGATGCGGCGCTTGGGCTTGTAGTCCTGCTTGGAGTACGCGGCCTTGGCCTTGGCGTTGAACAGGTCGGTGGGGTGTTTCGTCGTCATGGTGGGCGGTGTCGAGCGCGCCGAGGATCCTCGAATCGGGGCGGCCGCGCAATCCCGCGGCAGCTCCCTCTTCGACCGCGGGCCCTTCGCCCCTAGACTGCCGCCCCATGCCCACCAGGAAGGACCAGAACTCGAGCTGTTTCGGCGGCGGCCCGTCGCGCGAGCTCGTCCACAAGCCCGTCACGGAAGTCCACGAGTTCGACGAGCTGCTCGAGAGCTGCCTGCCGAGCTTCGGCGGCGGCTACGTGCGCCGACTGTGGACGCTGCTCGACGAGGCCGTCGGCCAGGGTCTGCCGATGACGCTGGCCGCGTCCGGTCCCGTCACCGCATCGGGCCAGCACTACGCCTGGCTGAACCCGCTGCTCGACACGGGCTGGTTCGCCTACATCTCGACGACGGACGCGGTCTGCTACCACGACGGGCACCGCGCGCTCGACGACGCGAAGAAGCACCCGTTCCACTCCGTGCCGATCTCCGGCGCCGACGCGGCGCTGCGCGACGAGCGCACGATCCGCATCACGGACATCGGCTTCGACGAGGACGTGCTGCTCGGGCAGGACCAGTACATCTCGGCGGTGCTCCAGGAGCCGGAGTTCCAGCGCAAGATGACCGGCACCGAGATGCGCTGGCTGCTCGGCCGGCGCTACGCGGCGCAGGAGCGGAAGAACAAGGCGCGCGAGGGCCTGCTCGCCTTGTGCCACCGCAAGTCGATCCCGGTCTTCGTCGGCGCGCCGGGAGACGGATCGGTGTTCCTGAACTCGATGAAGCTGTGGGCGCTGTCGCAGATCGACGGCACGCCGTACGGCTTCGACCTCGACCTGCACAAGGAAGTGTTCGAGAGCTGCGCGTACCACCTGTGGGGACTGCGCGAGAGCGACACGAAGGCGCTCGGGACGCTGATCCTCGGCGGCGGCGTGCCGAAGAACTACAACCTGCAGCCCGAGCCCGCGCTGTCGCAGGTGCTCGGCCTGCCAAACATCTCGGGCTACGCGTACGACGTGCAGATCACGACGGCGCCGGTGACGGACGGGTCGCTGTCGTCGTGTCCGCCGGCCGAGGCGGTGACGTGGGGCAAGGTCGACAAGGACACGTTCCAGTCGACGACCGAGAGCGTGCCGGCGGACTACTCGATGGTCATGCCGTTCGTCGTGAAGGCGCTGCTCGCCAAGAAGGCGAGGTTCGAGCGCTGGGCCGAGAAGATGGGCCGCGAATCGCTCTTCAAGAAACACCCCGTGGCACGCGGGTACCTGCGCGACGCGCAGGGCTACCGGCTGTACGACCGCCGCGACGAGCTGATGCAGAAGCTCATGGCGGCCGTGAAGAAAGAGCTGCCCCGACTGCGCAAGGAGAGCGGGTACGCGCTCGCGCGGCCCGCCGGAACCCGGGCCGCAGCGAGCCCGAAGCGCACGAAGACACCGCGCTGAGCGCCGCGGGCGGCACGACCTGCGTCGCGCCGCCCTGTCCGGTCACTTCTTGGCGAACCCGCGCTCGCGCATCAGCGCGTCCGGCTTCGCGTCGCGCCCGCGGAACGCGCGGTAGCCGTCGGCCGGTTCGATCGTGTTCCCGACCGAGAACACGTGGTCCCGCAGCTTCTTGGCCGTCGCCGCGTCCCAGGGGCTCCCCGCTTCCACGAACGCCTCCCACGCGTCCGCCGAGTGCACCTCGGACCACAGGTAGCTGTAGTAGCCGGCCGAGTAGTCGTCGGACGCGAACAGGTGCAGGAACTGCGTCGTGCGGTGGCGCATGACGATCTCCTTCGGCATCCCGAGCGCGGCCAAAGTGTCGCGTTCGAACGCCGCGGGATCGATCGCTTTGTCGGGCGTGGCCGCGAGGTGCAGTTTCATGTCGACCAACGCCGCCGAGAGGTACTCGACCGTCGCGAAGCCCTGGTTGAAGGTCGAGGCCTTCTGCAGCTTCTCGAGCAGCTCCTTCGGCATCGGCTTGCCCGTCTCGACGTGGAGGGCGAACTGGTTCAGCACCTCGGGCGTCTCGAGCCACTGCTCGAGGACCTGCGACGGGAACTCGACGTAGTCGTTGAAGACGGACGTGCCCGACACGCTCGGGTACGTCACGTTCGAGAGCAGGCCGTGCAACGCGTGCCCGAACTCGTGGAAGAGCGTGCGCGCGTCGTCCCAGCTGATCAGCACCGGTTCGCCCGGCGCGCCCTTCACGAAATTGCAGTTGTTCGAGACGATCGTCGAGATCTCGCCGTCGAAGCGCTCCTGGCGGCGATAGGCGTTCATCCAAGCGCCCGAGCGCTTCCCGGTGCGCGAGTACGGATCGAAGTACCACAGGCCGACGTGCTTGCCGGCCTTGTCCTTCACCTCGTAGACGAGCTCGTCGTCGACCAGGAGCGGCAGGCCGGACACGGGCGTGAACTTCAGGCCGAACAGGCGATCGGCCGTGTAGAAGAGGCCGTCGCGCAGCTTGTCGAGCTGGAGGTAGGGCTGCAGCGCCCCCTGGTCGAGGTCGTACTTCTCCTTGCGCACCTTCTCGGCGTAGTAGCGGTAGTCCCAGGGCTCGATGGTGATCTTGGCGCCCTCCTTGTCGGCGAGCTTCTGCATGTCCGCGACCTCCTCGTGGACACGTGCGACCGCGGGGGTCCACACGGACTCCATCAAGGCCAGCGTGGCCTCGGGGGTCTTGGCCATCGACTGCTCCAGGCGCCAGTGCGCGTGCGTCGGGAAACCCAGGAGGCGCGCGCGCTCGGCGCGCAACTGCAGGATCTCGGCGATCAGCTGCTTCGTGTCGTTCGCATCGCCGTTGTTGCCGCGCGCGTAGAACGAGCGCCACACCTTCTCGCGCAGGTCGCGGCGGTCGGAGTACGTGAGGAACGGCTCCGCGCTCGAGCGCGTGTTCACGATCCCCCACTTGCCCTTCTGGTCGCGCGACTCGGCCGCCGCGGCCGCGCCGGCGCGCACGGAGTCGGGCAGCCCCGCGAGGTCCGCAGCGCTCTCCAGGACGAGCATGCGGCCCGTCTCATCAGCCATCACGTGCTGGTTGAAGGCGGCGAAGAGGCTCGCGAGCTTCTGGTTGATCTCCGACAGACGCGCCTTCGCGGGCCCGGCGAGCTTCGCCCCGGCGTGCACGAAGTTGGAGTGCGTCAGCCACACGACGCGCTGCTGTTCCTGGGTGAGACCCGACTTCTCCCGCGCGTCGTAGACGGCGGCGATGCGCGCAAAGAGCTTCTCGTTCTGGACGATCTTGTCGCCGAGCTCCGCGAGCTTCGGAGCCATCTCGTTCTCGACCGCCTGGAACTCCTTCGTGCTGAGGGTCGAGGCGTGGATGTCGTACACGGTCTGCACGCGGGAGAGCGCGCGGCCGGCGTTCTCGAGCGCCGCGATCGTGTTCTCGAAGGTGGGCGGCGCCTTCGACTGCGCGATGGCGTCGATTTCCGCCAGTTCCTCGGCCATCGCCGCCTCCAGCGCCGGCCGGAAGTGCTCGACGCGCGCCGTCGCGAGCGGCGGCACGCCTCCGAACGGTCCGCTCCAGGGAGCGAGGAGCGGGTTCTTCGCGCTGGCGGGTGCTTCGGTGGTCTTCACGGTGTGGCAACTCGTCGCGGCGGCGACGACGGAAAGGAACAGGAGGGCTCGGATCATCGTGGTACGCAGCCGAATCGCGGGTCGGGGCTCTCTCGCGCGCGGTGGCACGCGTCCGGCCCAGGTGGGCCGAAGACTGGACATCAGGACGCGGATCCGGCGTGGATGCAAGCGTGCGCGAGGCACGACGTGTTTCCGAGCAGCGCGGAGCCTCTTCCCGTCGACGGCCCCCTCACCAGAGCCAGCCCGCTCCCTCGCGGATCGCCTCGGCCGTCACGCGCTTGCCGCGCAATCCGTCCACGATCCCGAGTCCCTTCGCCGCCACCGCGTTCGCGCGGCCGCGGAACAGGCCCGCGACCCACAGGAACGGCAGCGGGACGACGTCGAACGCCACGAACCGGCCCCACTGGGACGCGCGCGCGTGCCGGCGCAGGAACCAGATCGAGTTCACGCCCATCATCCACTTGCGGCGCGGGTTGTAGCCGCCGCCGGTCGCCGAGCTCGTCGCGTGGAGGACAGACACCTCGCCCACCATGCGCACGCCGAACCCCGCGGCCTTCGCGCGCAGGCACAGGTCCACGTCCTCCATGTACGCGAAGTACGTCGCGTCGAAGAGGCCGGTCTTCGCCAGGCAGGCGCGCGTCGCGAGCAGCGCGCAGCCCGCCACGTAGTCGACGTCGCGCGTCGCGCGGAACGCGTCGGCGTCGCGCTCGCCGTGACCGAGAAGCGTCGAGAGGTTCTCGCGCCACGTCAGCATCCCGCCGGCGGCCCACACGCGCGTCGGGTCGTCGCGGTACAGAACCCGCGGACCGACGATGCCGAGCGCAGGATCGCCCTCGAGCTCGGCGACGAGCCGCGCCAGAGTCCGCGCCGGCAGGACGACGTCGTTGTTCACGAAGAAGACCGCGTCGGCCCCGCGCTCCAGCGCGAGCTTCGCGCCCTGGTTGCTGGCCTCCCCGAACCCCAGGTTCGAGGGGTTCCGGATCACCGCTGCGCGCGGATACTGCGCGACCACGCGGTCCAACGATCCGTCCGTCGAACCGTTGTCGACGAACACGACGTCGGGTTCGGCGATGCCGTGCGCCACGAGAGACCGCAGGCAGTCGAGGTTCTCCTCGCCGCCGTTCCAGTTCGCCACGACGGCCGCGACGCGCACGCTCACGACCCCACTTCGCCCGGGCGGGACTTCGAGCTGGATTCCACGCGCGAGATCACCGCTCCGGCGGCGAAGAGCGTCTCGATCTCCGTGCCGGGCGACAGCTCGGCCCCGGATCGCACCGCGGTGCCGTCCGACACGCGGCGCGTGATCGAGTAGCCGCGCTCGAGCACGCGGAAGGGCGAGATCGAGTTGAGCGCCTGCGCGGCCAGCGCCACGCGTTGCACGCGGGTGTCGAACGCGCGCCGGCCGGCGACCTCGAGCCGCGGCGCGACACGGTCCAGCCGCCGCGCGCGCGCGTCCAGCGCCCCGCGCAACGCCTGCGCGAGCCGCGGCCCGGCGCGCTCGAGCTGCGCGCGTGAGCGCGCGAGCCGTGCGTTGGGCGACTGCGCCAGGAGACGATTCGCGAGGCGCCCGGCGCGCGACTCGGCGCGGTCGAGCAGACCGCGCACGGACAGGTGGATGCGGCTCGCCGCGTCGATGCGGCGAGCCCGCCCCTCGATCACCGCGTCGATCGCGCGACCCAGGTGCCGCTGCGCGCGGTCGAGCGCGTCGACGAACACCGCGCGCTCCGGGATCGCGCGCTGCGCCGCGTCCGTCGGCGTGTGCGCGCGCACGTCCGCCACGAGATCGCACAGCGTGGTGTCCGTCTCGTGCCCGACGCCGGAGATCACCGGCACGCTCGCGCGCCGCACGGCCTCCAGCACGGGCAGCTCGTTGAACGCCCACAAGTCCTCCAGGGATCCACCGCCGCGCACGACGCAGATCACGTCCACGCCGCTCGCGTCCAGGCGGTCGATCGCCGCGGCGATCTCGAGCGCCGCGCCCGGCCCCTGCACGGCCGTGTGGGCGAGCCGCACGGGATACAGGGGCCAGCGCGCCGAACGCGTGCGCAGGAAGTCCTGCAGCGCCGCGCCGCTCTTGCTGGTCACGAGGCCCACGACGCGCGGCAGGGTCGGGATCGGACGGTGCCGCTCGAACCAGCCGTCCTGCGCGAGGCGCGCCTTCAACTCCTCGAGCTGCGCGAGCTTCGTTCCGAGCCCGGCCTGCTCGACGCGCGTCACGTTGAGCGAATAGGTCCCGCGCGGGGCATAGACGTCGAGCTTCCCGTGGGCAAGGACCTGCGCGCCCTCCTTGAGGTCGAAGCGCAGGGCGCTCGCGACCGCGCTGCGCCACACGGTGCAGCTGATCTGTGCGTCGAGGTCGCGCAAGGTGAAGTACACGTGCCCCGACGCCGCCGTCTTCAGCCCGGTGACCTCGCCCTCGACCTGCACGCGGCCGAGCGCCTCGAGGCGGCTACGGATCTCGCGCGTCAGCTCGGAGACCTTCCACGTGCGCGGACCCGGTTCCGCGGGCTTCGCGGCCTCCCAGGCCTCGTTCCACAGGCTCATGCGGGAACCGTTGTCGGCGCGGAGGCTCTGCGAGTCAACCGCCGGGCGTCGCCGGAACCGCGGCAGGCACCGCGGCGGGCGGCGCGCTCGCCGGTGCCGCGGGCTCCGCGCGCCGGCCCAGCGGGATCCCAGCCGCCTCCCAACGCGCGGCGTCGGCGCGCGGCAGGAAGATCCGGTACCGGCCTTCCAGGAACGGCACCTTCTCGCTGCCCCGGATCTGCGATCCGCTCTCGAGCACGATCTCGAGCCCCTTCTCGGCCCGCAGGATCGCCATCCGGTCCGCGAAGAGCTCGCGCTCGAGCAGGAGGTCGGGCGTGAGCACGGAGAGGCGCACTTCGCGCAGCACGAGGCCTTCCTTCGCGGTCAGGCTCTCGAGCCGGTAGACGGGCCCGGACGCATCCGCGCGGAACAGGGTGTTCAGCTCGAAACGCAGCGCGGTGAGCTCCTTGGGATCGCCCTGCGTGACGGCCTGGCGCTGGTCCTCGCGGAACAGCTCCGGCAGGGCCTCGAACCAGGGCGTGGGGTCCACGTGCGCCAGCTCGATCCGGCGCACGCCCCCGCGCCCCTCGGCGTCGGCGGGTCCGCCCTCGAACGGCGTCCGCGTGCCGGACCGGCGATCCCAGCCCTGCTCGAGCACGAGGGTCAGAGTCCGCGCCGCGTGGCTGCCCTCGAGCCGCAGGCGCTCGGCGTACAGGGACCCGAGCGGCCGGCCGCGGTCGTCGATCACGCGCAGCACGACCGGGCCGGTCGCGCCGTTCGCCACCGAACCGGACTCGAGCAGGTCGAGGCCGCTGATGTGCTCGACGGCGAAGAGCGAACGCAGCGCCAGGAAGACGGCGCGGCTGCGCTCCTCGTGCGCGAGGCGCGCCACGCGCAGGAGCTGCGCGTCCGCGGAAGGCGCCGGCGCGGCCACCGCCGGGCCCGGCGCCGGGCTCGCAGACGGCGACGTGGACGCGACTTCCGCGGCGCCGGAAACGCTCGCGGGCGCCCGCGGATCGCTCTGGAGCGCGCGCTCCTCGCGCTCCGACGCCGGCACCTCGGGCTGGAAGCGGGGCGCGCCGGCGAGCTCCATGAGCCGAGCCATCCGCTGCGTGTAGCGCAGCCACTCGCGCTCGCGTTCGAGGCGCAGGTCGCGCTCGCGCCGCAGTTCCGCGGTCAGCTCCGCGATGCGGGCTTCGCACGAGGCGTGCGGGTTCTCGGCGCTCGGCACCACCGCCGTGCCCGGACCCGCGCCGGCCCCGACGGGACCCGCGTCCTGCCGGGCGATCGAAGGCTCCGCGTGCGCCGATGCGGCCGCGTCGTCACAGGCGGCCAGCACGCAGGCCAACGCGCCAGATGCGAGGACGCTCGCCAGCTTGGACTTCACTGCCCGTGCTCCGGCGCCGCGGGCGCGCGGCGGTCGATGCTCGCGATCGGCAGGTCGGACGCCCCCGAAGCTCGCGGGACGGACGTGAGAGGCAGAGTCAGGCCGTCCGCTCCGACGAGCCGCGCGCCCGGTCCCGGCTCACGGCCGAACACGACGAGCGAAGCGCGCTCGCCCGCGGCGAGCGAAGTCGGAGGCCGGAGCAGGGTCGCGATCGGATCGGACTCGTCGCGGGCCGCGATCGACGGCACGGAGAGCGCGAGCCCGACATCGTCCTCCACGCGCAGGGATGTCGGATCGAGCCGCGCCGACGCGGTCGGGCCACGCTGGATCTCGAGCAGGAGCAGGTACGGATCGCCCGCCAGCCCTGCGATCCGCCCGCGCAAGATCCCCGCCTCGAAGGCCTGTCGCGCGGCGTCGGCGTGCAGCGGTGCGAGCTGGGCTCCTACGCGACCGAGTCCGTCGATCTCCGCCTGGCCCGTCCAGATCGCCGGGCCCGGCACCGCGGATGCGCGACCGCGTTCCGGGCGAGCGAGCCGATCCTCGTCGCGCGACGCGAGCAGGAGGCGCGCGCCGAGCGCCAGCGCGGGGAGCGCGAGGAGCGCGATCCAGGCGACTCGCCCCGGTCGGCTCACTTCTCCTCGTCCCAGTTCTTCGCCTTGTTCTTGTTCCACCAGTTCTGCCACTTGTCCGGGTCGCGCTCGTCGTGCTTCGAGAGACGCGTGAGGCTCGTGATGATCGGGCTCGCGATCGTGTCGTAGCGATCGCGCGCGATCCCGTCGTTCACGTTCGAGTCCTTGGCGCCCTTCGCGGACATCAGCACCTTGAGCATGCCCTCGAAGCCCTTCTTGCGGGTGTCGAGGTCGGAGTCGGCGAATTCGGCCAGCGCGTCGGCGGCGGCCCCGACCAGGGGCGCGTCCTTGTGTTCGAGCAGGCCGATCAGGTCGGGCAGCGCCGTCTTGTCCTTCGTCTTGCCCAGGGCGTGGATCAGGTCGCTCTGGACCGGGATGTCCTTCCTGTGGTCCTTCGCGCCGATCCACTTCGTGATCGCCTTCGTCGCGTCGCTGCCCATCTGGCCCATGGCCACCGCGGACGCGCGGAAGATGCGGTTGTCGCGCACACCGGCCTCGTTCTCGCGGCGCTTCGCCTCGAAGTTCTTGCTCAGCGCCGTGACGATCGCCGCGCGATCCTTCGGGCCGGAGTTCTTGTACTCCTGGAGCAGTTTGTCGACGACCGCGACCGCGTCCTGGTCCGCCGCGCCGCCCTTCGCGACGTGCGTCTTCATGTCCTCGCACAGTTTCTCGACCTCGGGGCGCTTGTCGGGGACGTCCTCGACGAAGGCGCGGGACGGGGCGGAGACCGCCGCTTCCGCCGCGGCGGCGGGCACGGTGCAGAGGACGATCAGAGGGATGAGGTGACGTAGGTTCATCGCGGATTCCCGGAGCTCGATTCGGTTCGGTGCGGCACCATTACGGCAACGCGGACGAACGGTCGCAAGCGGAACTGTCGCAAGCGGAACTGTTGCAAGCGGAACTGTTGCAGGCGGAACTGTTGCAAGCCTCGGGCCCGCTTGGGTCGATCCGACGGCCCGATCCTTCCCGAGATCCGCACGCGGCCGGGTCGAACGTCAGAGCCGGGGCGTTCGAGCCCTGTAAGCGCGGCGAAACTCCGCTTCCTGCCCGCGCAGCGCCTCCCGCGCCTCCACGGCGCGGGGCCCCGCGCTCCCGGGGAGATCTTCCCGGAGACCGCGGACCGCGCGGACGGGCGCGATCCGAGCGCCGGAGCTCGTGAGCCAGACCTCGCTGGCACGGCGCAGATCCTCGATGCAGAGCTCGGCCTCCCGGACATCCGCGAGCGTCTCGAGGAGCAGTCCGCGCACGATCCCCGGGAGACCCCCGGCCGCGAGCGGCGGAGTCCGGACGAGCCCGTCGACGACGGCGAACAGATTGGCGCGCGCGGCCTCGACGACCGCGCCGGTCGGCAGGCGGAGCAGCGCGTCGAAGCAGCCGGCGCGCTCCGCCTGCTCTCCCTGGAGGACACGCGCGAGACGGTTCGTCGTCTTCCACGCGCCGAGCGGATCCGGGACCGCGTCGACGAGGAGCAGCTCGACGCCCCGCTCCGGCACGACGCGCGGCGCGCGCGCCTCCAGGACGAGCGACGCCTGGCCCGTCCGCGGATCGCGGGTCGCCGTCGTGCGGACGAGCGCCGCGCGCGCGCCGAGCCCCGCGCCGAAGCGGGCCAGCTCCGACGCGACGTCCCAGCGCTCGAAGGCCGGGATCGCGAAGTGATCGCAGGCGGCCCGCAGGCGCGCGAGGTGCCGGTCCTCGAACCAGCGCAGGCCGTCCTCCGCGAGCAGCGTGTCGAACACCCCGAATCCACGCGCGTCGGCCGTGCTTCTCGGCGCGGACGCGTGCATCACGCCGTCGACCAGCACCGGGTAGCGCGCGGTGCTCACGTGTCCCCTTCCTCGAGCGCCCGCAGGAGCCCCGCGCCCTTGTGCCCGGTCTCGCGCTCCTCGGCCTCGGGGTCCGAGGACCAGGTGATCCCGCCGCCGACATGGAACGAGACCTCGCCTCCGTCCGCGCCCGCGACGGGGCGCCAGACGAGCGTGCGGATCAGGATGTTCCAGGCCGCGTGCCCGCGCGTGTCGACGAAGCCCAGCGATCCCGTGAAGAAGCCGCGGCCCTCGCGCTCGAGCGCGGCGATGGCGTCCATCGCGGCGAGCTTCGGGGCGCCCGTGATCGAGCCGCCCGGGAAGAGGCGCGCCAGCAGATCCCACGCGTCGACGCCCGGACGCACGCGCGCGGCCACGTCGGCGACGAGGTGGTGCACGGTCGCGTACGTCTCGAGCCGCGGGAACGCCTCGACGCGCACGGCGCCGGGAAGCGCGCACGCGCCCAGGTCGTTGCGCTCGAGGTCCACGATCATCGCCAGCTCGGCCAGGTCCTTCGCGCTCTGCAGAAGGCGCGACGCGTTGCGCGCGTCCTCGTCCGCGTCCGCTCCGCGCGGGGCGGTGCCCTTGATGGGCCGCGTGCGCGCGGTCGCGCCGTCGAACTCGAGCAGGAGCTCCGGCGACGCGGAGAGCAGCGCGCCGCGCGTGCCGGGCCTGCCGCCCGCGCTGGTCGTCGCGTCCCACGCGAGCCAGGCCATGTACGGCGCCGGATTCACGCGGCGCAACCGCAGGTAGAGGTCGCGCGGATCGCCGGACACGCTCGATTCCAGGCGGTGCGCCAGGTTCGCCTGGTAGAGGTCCCCCGCCGCGATGCGCTCGCGCAACTCCTCGACGCGCGCGCGGTGGGCGGAGGGCGGAGTCGCGCGCCGGACGGGGCCGCGCGCGCGCGCCGGTGCGACCGGCGGAGCGGGCGCCAGGACCTGCGCCTGGATCTCCGCTCGGCGCGCGGCCACGTCCGCGCGTCCGTCGCCGGGCGCGTGGCCCAGCACGAGCCACGATCGCGCCGCGCGCTCGTCGAGCACGACGTAGTCGACGTAGAGTCCGCCCGCGACGAGCGGCGTCCCCCACGGTTCCGCCGCGGCGCGCACGGGCCGTTCGCCGGCCACGCCCAGGTCGTAGGACAGGGCGCCGAGGAACCCGCCGTGGAACGGGCCGGGCACCGCGTCGCCGACGACGGGCTCGAGCCGCGCCGCGTACGCGCGCAGGTCGGGGATCGCGCGCGGCAGCTCGAGCCCTTCGATCGGATCGAAGGCGATCAGGCTGAAACGCCGCGGTTCTCCGCCCGCGCTGTCCAGCGCGGCGGAACCGCGACGCCCCGCGAGGCGCGCGAAGAGGTCCTCGAAGCGCGGCTCGCCGCGGACCTCGAGCTCGAAGACGCGCGGCTCGAAGTGCATGGCCGTCAAGCCGGAGCAGCGCCCTTCGCGACCCGCGGGAAGCTCGCTCCGAACCGCCGGTCGTAGCGCAGGGCCAGGAACGTCGAGAAGAACAGGAGGATCGCGCCCATCACGAACGGGCTCGTCGGACCGAAGTGCTCGAACACGAAGCCCGCCGTGAGCGGACCGGCCATGCGCGCCAGGCTCGAGACGGACTGGTTCAGGCCCAGGTACGAACCCTGCTCCGCAGGCGGCGCGGCGCGCGAGAGCAGCGACGACAGCGACGGGTTGTTCAGGCCGAAGCCGATCGGCAGCACGAGGCACGCGACCACGACGAAGCCCCAGCTCGGCGCGAGCGCGAGTCCGACCAGGCCGAGCCCCAGGATCGCCGGGCCCGCGATGGCCAGCTTCGTCTCGCCGAAGCGCGGCACGAGCCGGCGGATCAGTCCGCCCTGGATGATCGCGGAGACGATGCCGATTCCGGCCAGATAGCGGCCCGTGACGGGCGCGGCGCGCAGGATCTCCTCGGTGCTGGCCGAGTCGACCGGCTGCGACAGCCCGAAGACCTCGGGGAACCGTGCCAGTCCGAAGACCGTGAACATCGACTCGAAGCTCGAGAACGCGGCGATGAACGCGAATCCCAGGACGAACAGGATGCCGAGCCGCGGTTCGGACGCGGCACGCCGCA
This sequence comes from Planctomycetota bacterium, assembly GCA_026692665.1. Lineage (GTDB taxonomy): Bacteria > Planctomycetota > UBA1135 > UBA1135 > JAEUHZ01. The sequence continues at coordinate 22,009 of JAPLOF010000050.1, read as the reverse complement.
CCTGCTCGAGACCGAACACGCGCGTCACCGCGCCGGGCACGCGCGCCGGCTCGCGCAGCGTGATCCAGCCGAAGATCGCCGCGGCGAGGGAGAGACCGGCCGCGAACCAACCCGGCGCGGAAGCCGAGATGTGCGTGAGCTCTCCGCCGAGCAACGGCCCGAAGCAGAACCCGAGTCCGAAAGCCGCGCCGATGAGGCCCATGCCCTTCGCGCGGTTCTCGGGGGTGGTGACGTCGGCGATGTAGGCCTGCGCGGTCGAGACGTTGGCGCCGAAGAACCCGGCCAGGAGGCGCGCGGCGAAGAGCAGCGGCAGGGAGTCCGACAGCGCGAACAGTGCGTACGCTCCCGCGGTCCCGATCAGGCCGCCCACGAGCACCGGCTTGCGGCCGATGCGGTCCGAGAGGCGCCCCCAGAACGGCGCGAACACGAACTGCATGGCCGAGAAGCTCGCCATGAGCAGCCCGATCATCGCCGGGCCGGCCCGGTACATCTCGGAGTACACGGGCAGGAGCGGGATGACGATCCCGAACCCCAGGAGGTCGATGAAGACCGTCAGGAAGACGAAGAGGAGCGGGGAGCGGGGCTTGCCTGCCTCGCGGGAGTCTCTGGAACGGTTCATCGGGCCGCGAAGATAGCAACCCTTCAAGCCCGAACCGCCGACTGCCGATGGATCGCTCCATGAGCACCACCACGACCCTGAGCTTTTTCGCGACCGCATGCCTGGGCCTGGCCACGTTCCAGGGGAATGCCGCCCGCGACGCGGAGGCGAGCGTGGACGCGCTCGCGAAGGACGTCGCCGCGCTCCAGAAGGTCGTCGACTCGCAGGCCAAGGACCTCGCCGATGCCAAGAACCTGGCCGAGAAGGGCGCGAAGTACGCCGCCGAGCAGGCCAAGGCCGCCGGCGCGATGCTCGAGACCCTGGATGCGTCGGAAAAGGCCGGGTTCACGTTCGGGATCAACCCGGATTCGCGGGTCGTGCTCCTGCGCGGCTGGCGCGAGGCCCTGAACGCGGCGCAGCGCGAAGTGCCCGCCCTGCCGCCGGCCCCGCCGGCCTCGAAGACGACGGCGCAGGTCCGCTGACCGAAGCCACTACGCAGCGGGCGCGCGACGTGCCAACATGCGCCGATGCTGATCGCCTGGCTGCTCGCGCTCGCCCCGTTCGCGCCGGTCTCCCACGACGAACCGGTCCCGAAGCCGCCCGACGCGCGCGAGGTGCGCGACGCGCTGAAGCGCGCCAACGAGTTGATCCTCGCCGCGCAGGAGGCGTACACGCCGAAAGCCGCCGACTCGAAGGCGCCCGGGAAGAAGTCCGGGCCGGCGAAAGCCAAGGGGCGCGAATGGCCCTACGAGGGTGTCTACCGCGTCGGTGGCGAGATCCCGATCGGCTACCGCATCGGGGGGACTGCGATCGCTGCCACCGCGCTCATCGAGGCGGCTGGCGGTGAACCCGACGCTCCGGCGCGCGCGGCGATCGCCGCTGGGCTCGACTTCGTCCTCGAGGCGATCCGCGACCCGCTCATGGGCCCCGCGTTCGAGAAGGGCTACGACGTCCGCGGCTGGGGCCATGCCTACGCCCTCGGATTCCTGCTGCGCCTGCGCGACGCGCGGCTGGTTCCGAAGGAGCGCTCCCAGGAAGTCGAGGAGGCCATCGACATGCTCGTGGCGCGGATCCAGGAGACCGAGATCGGCGGCCGCGGCGGCTGGAACTACTCGCGCCCGAGTGGCGACGATTCGGACCCCTCGACGTTCATGACGGCGCCGACGCTCCTCGTCCTGTTCGAGGCGCGCAGACAGGGCGAAGCGGTGGACGCCGCCGTCGTCGAGCGCGCCCTGAAGGCGCTCGAGGACGCGCGTCTCGCGACGGGCTCCTTCCAGTACGCCTCGGACAAGGAGAACCACTCGACGAGCGGGTTCGAGGACGTTCCCGGCGCGATCGGGCGGATGGCCGTGTGCGAGGTCACTCTGTTCCTCGCCGAGCGCGGGAGCGTCGAGCGCATCCGCGGATCGATCGAGGCCTTCTTCCTGCACTGGCAACACCTCGAGGATCGGCGCGCGCAGAGCGGGACGCACAAGCCGCCCTACATGATCGCGCCCTACTACTTCTTCTACGCGCACCGCCACGTCGCGCAGGCGATCGAGTTCCTGCCCGAGGCCGAGCGCGAGGGCTGGCGCGAGAAGCTGCGCGCCCTGCTGTGGAAGGTGCGCGAGGACGACGGCGGCTGGAACGACCGCGTCTTCCCGCGCAGCGCGACGTTCGGTACGGCCATGACCGTCATGGCCCTGCGCGAGCCGTCGATCCCGCGCCCCGCCGGCTGGCCGGGCCCGAGGGAATCGAAGCGCTGAGCGCGAAGCGTGTTCTGCCCTAGACTGACACCATGCTCCTCGCCCTGATCGCGCTCGTCCCCTTCCTGCCCCTCGCCGATGGCTGGCGCACCGACCGCGTCTGGTACGACGGCCTGGCGGAGAAGTGCACGTACGAGGCCACGCGCACGATCTACGGCGTCGAGCGGCGCTACGAGGCCGTCGCGTACACGAACAAGGAGCGCGTGGACCCCCGCACGGGCGTCAAGACGGACGCCGAGGACGGTATCGAGGTCTTCAAGCACCACTGGTCCGAGCGTGTGCCGACGGAGCGCTACGACTACGACTTCTCGACGATGACCTACACGCGCGTGGAAGACCTCGCGGCGTGGAAGCTGACCGCGGCCACGCAGGAGGATTGCGGCGCGAGCTTCAAGGAAGTCTGGCGCGACGGCGGCAAGCTGCGCTGGCTCGAGTCCGTCTACTTCCCCGGCGCCGGACGCCGAGACGGGAAGCTCGACGGCGACACCGTCTTCTTCGACGCGCTGACGCTGACCCTGCGCGGATTCGACTTCGACGCGAAGAAGGACCGCGAATGCGTGCTGCTTCCGATGCAGAAGGACACGCACGCCGTCTCGTTCGAGCCGGAGCGCCGCACGATCCGCTTCGTCGGCACCAGCGAGCTCGAGCTGCCGGTGGGCCGGGTCCGCGCGCACGAACTCGCGCTCGCGAAGCCCGACGGCACCGTCGAGGCGCGCTACTGGTTCGCCGCCGACGGCAATGCCCCGTGGTTGCACGCCCTCGTGCGCTTCGAGGGCGCGCAGGGGATCACGTACCGCCTCGAGAAGCACGAACGGCTCGCCTACTGGAAACGATGAGCCGGCGCCGCGCGGTCGAGACAGGTCCCGCGAGCGCCGCCGCGCCCGCCGTGACCGAGGCGCCCGCCGTGACCGAGGCACCCGCGTCGACCCTGCACGCGGCGGCGGACCGCTTCCTGGTCGAGCTGGCCGCGGCGCGCGGCGCGTCCGAGCACACGCTGCGCGCCTACCGCGGCGACCTCGACAGCTTCCTCGCCGCGTGCGCCACGTACGCGGTCACCTCGCCCCGCGCGGTGACCCCGCGGATCCTGCGCGCGTGGCTCGCCGATCTGTCGGAGCAGGGACTCGCGCGCGCTTCGGTCCAGCGCCGGCTGTCGGGAGTGCGCTCCTTCCTGAAACACCTCCTGAAGAACGGCGCGATCGACGTTTCGCCCGCGTCGGGTCTGCGCCAGCGTCGGGCCGCCCGCGATCTCCCCGGCGCGCTGGCGCTGACCGAGGTCGAGGCGCTCCTCGAGTCGACCGACGACTCGACGCACGCCGGTCGTCGCGATCGCGCGCTGCTCGAGTTGCTCTACTCGGCCGGAACGCGCGCCTCCGAGACCGTCGGTCTCGACGTCGGCGACATGGACCTCGGGCGCGGCGTGGCCCGCGTGCGCGGCAAGGGACGCAAGGAGCGCCTGGCGGCGCTGGGGCGCCACGCCGTGCGCGCGATCCAGGCCTACCTGGCCGATCCCGAGCGGCCACGGCCGCAGGGCGCGGCGTCCGCGCACGCCGTGTTCCTCGGGCCGGGCGGGAAGCGGCTCACGACGCGGACGTTGCAGCGCATCGTCTCGCGCGCGGTGCTGCGCGCGGGCATCCACCGGCCGGCGACGCCGCACACGCTGCGCCACAGCTTCGCGACGCACTTGCTCGATCGCGGGGCCGATCTGCGCTCGGTCCAGGGGCTGCTCGGACACGCGCACCTCACCACGACGCAGATCTACACCCACGTGTCGATCGAGCGGCTGCGCGAGGTGTACGAGCGCGCGCACCCGCGCTCGGGCAAGAGCGACTAGCCGGCCGAGGTCCGTGGATCCCGTTCAGCGACTGCGGTTCTGCCAGGCCTCGACCGCGGCTCGGCGCTCGGCGCGGCCCGCTTGCGCGTCGAACTCGATCTCGAGACCGTAGCGATCGCGCAGCGCCTGCAGGGCCGTCGTGCGCACGGCCTCGTCCTCCGACAGCAGGAAGCCGACGAGGTCGTTCTCGGCGCGCGCGTCCCCCAGCGCGAAGCGCGTGCTGGCGGCCTGCGCGAGCAGCGCTTCGTAGGATCCCGCGTCCGCCGGCCAGCGGCCCGAGTGCACGAGCGACTGGAGCCGCGTGTGGTAGCGCTGGACGGCCGGCAACGCGGACTTGTCCCCGATCTTCGCCAGCGCCTGGTTCGCCCAGGCCGCGACCGCGACGACCGGATCGCGCAGGGTGCCGATCAGCGCGGGGACCGCGTCGGGATGGCGGATCTCGCCCAGCGCCTCGCAGATCTTCGCGCGCTTTTCCGAGAAGCCCGGCGGGTACTTGAGGCCGATCGTCGCGAGCCCGGGCACCGCCGCCGGACCAAGGTCGAGCAGGCGTTCGCGCAGCGCGGCGTCGTCCCCCGCCGGCACCGTGCCGTCAGAGCCGCCGAACTGCTCGGTGATCCGCTTCACCTCGGCGCGCGTCTTGGGGTCGACCTTCAGCGGGTGGCGCAGGGACTGCGGACCGGATTCCTTCGCCCACCACGTCTGGTAGCTCGCGATCGCGACGAGGCGTTCGTCGCGCGGTGCCAGCGGCTCGTAGCAGAAGTGACGGCCCGTAACGCCGAAGAGAGCCTCGAAGTAGCTCTCGCGCACGAGGTCGTCCTTCAGGTCGAGGCCCGCGATCAGGAGCGGGATCCCCGTCGGATCGTCCAGCTTGGCGAGCACTTCGGCGACATCGCGCCGCGTCTCGGGCCATTCGAAGCGCGTGAGCGCGACCTTCAGGTCCGGGACGGCATCCTTGGCGCCCAACTGGGCCAGCGACCGCGCGGCGGCGCGCACGACGTCGGGATCGCGGTCCTCCAGCACGAGCTTGCGCAGGGCGCCGGTCGCGCCAGCGATCTTCAGCTCGCCGATGGCCGCGGCGGCGTGCGAACGATCGAGCGCGTTCGTCCGACCGAGCGAAGTCAGGAGCTTCGGGCCCGCGGCGTCACCGGCGATGCCGAGCCGGCCGAGCATCTCCGTCGCGTGCAGTCGCACGTAGAGCTCCTGGTGTTCGAGCGCGGCGAGCACCGCGGCCTGCGCCGGCGCGCCGATCCCCTCGAGCACGGTCATCGCCTGGTTCCAGGTCTTGTTGTCCCAGGACCCCATCGCCTTCACGAGCGCGGGGATCGCCGGTGCTCCGATCGCGACGAGCTTCTTGCGTGCCTCGCCGTTCGCCTGCGGCACCGGGAACTGGAACAGGCTGATGAGCCGGTCGATGTCCTCCGCGCTCGAACCGCTCGGGATCTCGACCTCCACCTTGCCGATGGGCGGGCGCGCGTAGTCCACCAGGTTCGCCACGCCCGCGGCTTCGGGCGTGATGTTCTCGGGCGTCACCACGGCGACCTCGGGCTCGGACTCCACCGGCTTCGCGGAGGGGGTCAGGCCACGGAACGGCAGCGTCCGCGATTCGAGCTGCCGCGCGAGGTCCGGATGGTGGTCCTCGATCGGGTAGTAGAGCTTGTAGTGCAGCTCGCAGCGGACCGTGCCCTCGGCGGCGCCGATCGGAACGCGGTGCTCGCGCGACTCGCCCGAGGGGATCTGCGTGTTGACCGGCAGCGTGAGCCCGTAGGGACGCTTGTACGGGTCGCGGAACGTCATGCGCGATCGGGCGATCTCCCGGCCGTCCGCGTCCTCCACGACCACCACCGATTCGACGGAGCGCTGCTTGAGCTCGGTGGGAAAGTTGTGGCCCGCGCCCTTGTTCTCGATCCGGACGACGACTTCGTTGCCGTCGATCCGGGCTTCGTAACCGTACGCGCGCCGCAACTGCGATTCGCTGCGCGAGGCGGGGAACACGTGGCTGTGCACCTCCTTGACCGGTCCACCGACCGCGACGGCGCGCTCGACGAGCGGCATGTGGCAGTCGATGCACACGTTGCCGGCCTTCTTGCCCCGCGGCGACTCCTCCCACTGGTAGGGCGTGCCGTGATTGCGGTGGCAGGACGCGCAGGCTTCGACGCTCCCGACGCGCGGATCGAAGGCCGACTTGCACTCCGCGCCGCCCGTGAAGCGGCTGTAGTCCTGCCCCTCCCTCCAGTGGCAGGTCATGCACGTGTTGCCCTCCTCCAGGTCGTGGTGTCGCCGGATCGGGTTCTGGCCGATGCCGGTCTCGAACACGGGCCGCGGCGTGTGGCAGATGATGCAGTCCGCCTGGCTGAAGCGGCCGGTGCCGAGGCGCACCTCCTCGTCGGTGAAAGCGCGCCCGTGCGTGTTCTGCTCGTGCTCGGCGTACGCCACCGGGTGGCACGCCGCGCAGTAGCTGCTCTTCATCACCGCCTGCTCGTGGGCGATCGAGCCCAGGATCGACTCCGGGACCGCGGGGGCGCGCGCAGGTTCCTCGACGGCGACGGAGGCTCGTCCCCCCAACGCATCGGCCTCCGAGCGGCATCCGGGCAGCGATCCGAGGGCGAGCAGGAACGCGCAGATGCAGAGCGTGAGGGCCAGGAGGGTCTTCATGAAGTGGACGGAGGACGGGGGGCCGGGGCGGGACGTGCAGCTTAGTGCCGCTCGGCGGAAGGGTCACTCGTCGCATCCGCGTCTGCGACTCGACGGCAGGCCCCGAACCGTGATCCGCACACCGGATCAGCCGGTTTCGCGCAGCGCGTCGAGCACACGTTTCCGGGCCCAGGTCAGTCGATCGGATCCATCCTCGCCCGCAAGGAGCGCGCTCAGCTCGGCCAGGACGCGCCGACGGTTCCCGCACGCCGCGAGCCGGGCCCCGTCGACGCGCGGCGCGGTCCAGATGCCTCGATAGGCGGTCTCGTATCCGGCCACCCAGCTCTCGAATGCTGCGCGGTCGAGGTCGTCGCGCTTCACGAGCGCGAGCGCGACGCGCGCGAGCCGCAGGTCCTCGCCCGCGGTCCAGGTCGCGCGCGGAAGATCCGACTTGGCGTCGAGGACGGCCAGGAACGCCGCCTGTTCCGCGACGGGCAGGTCCGGAGCACGCGCCAGGAACTTCAACAGGTCCGCCGCGTGCGCGGTGGAGTGCACCCAGCCGAGGTGCTCGTCGTAGCCGCGCACGTCGTGCTCGCGCGCCGCATAGTCGAGCGCCGCGGCGCGGATCCGCGGCAGTTCGTCGCCCAGGAATGGGTGCTGCAGGTCGAAGGCGACGACGGCGGCGAGCGTCAGCGCGGCGAACGAGCGCGCGACGACGTCGGCGTCCGTCGCTCCGGGGCGTCCGAGGTCCGCGCGCCACTTCGCCGCCAGCGCGCGCAGGGGTTCGTCCTCGATCTTCCCGCGCACGATCCAGCCGGCGAGGATCGTGTACGCGAGGTCGTCGCGCAGCTCGGGATCCGTGGACGCGAGCCACGGATCGAGCTCGCGCGCCCACTCGGCCGCGGTGCGGCCGTCGGGCACGGTGCCCTTGACCGCCGCGGCCTCGCGCCAGAACGCGCGCCGCTCGACCGTGACGGCATCCGTGCCCGCCGCCGCGACCTCGACGCCCGGCGACGCGCAGGCCCCGAGGATCGCGAGCGCGAGAGCCGCCGCCGCGCCCGGTCTCACGGCTTCTTGCCGAACGCGAGGTTGCGCGAGTGCGCCGTCACGTCCCAGGGCGCCTTGCCGCCGCCGAGGTACTCGTGGAAGAACGCCAGGTGCTCGTTGTAGTAGACCGCCATCTCGTGCCACGCCGGCCAGTGGCCTGCGTCGGGGAACACGACGAGCCGCGACGGCACGCCCATCTTCTGCAGCGCGGTGTAGTACGCGAGGCTCTGCGTGTACGGGCAGCGGTAGTCGAGCTCACCCGTGATCACGAGCGCCGGCGTCTTGAACTTCGTCACGTGGTTGCACGGCGACCACCTCTCGTAGTCGCCGGACGTCCAGGGCGTGCCGTTCAAGTCGTGCTCGGGGAACCACAGCTCCTCCGTCGCGCCGTGGAAGGCGCGCAGGTCGAAGATCCCCATCATCGCCGCATTGGCCGCGAACCGATCGGTCTGCCCCTCGATCCACATCGACATGTAGCCGCCGTACGACCAACCCATCAGCCCCATGCGCTGCGCATCGACGTACGGCAGCGAAGCCAGCGCGTCCGTCACACGCATCAGGTCGCGGTACACGCGACCGCCCCAGTCGCCCCGGATCGCGTCGCAGTAGTCCTGCCCGTAGCCGTTCGATCCCGTCGGGTTGCAGAACGCGACCACGTAGCCCTGACCGGGATAGACCTGCCAGTCGCCGCGGAACGAGTCCGTCCATTGCGACTGCGGGCCGCCGTGCACGTTGAGGATCAGCGGGTACTTCTGCGCTGGATCGAAGCCGTGCGGCGTGACGAGGAAACCGTGGATCTCGTAGCCGCCCTCGCCCGCCACGCGGAACTCGGTCGCGGGGCGCACGTCGACCTTCTCGCGCACCTCGGCGTTGAGCTTCGTCAGCGCGAGCGGCTTCGCCTTGTCGGCGCTGCCCGGGGCGGCGTGGATCTCCGGCGGCTGGTCCACCGTGCGCGCGACGTAGACGATCGTCCCGTCGGCCGCGAGCTCGAACCCGCCGATCGTGCCGTGCCGCACGCGCTCGCGCGGCTTCCCGCCTTCGACCGCGATCTCGTAGAGCGGCGTGCGCCCCTCGACGCCGGCCTGGAACACGAGGCGGCGCGAGTCCGCGGACCAGCGGAAGTCGTCGATCGAGTCGTCGAAGTTCTGTGCGTCCGTCAGGTACGTCACGCGTCCGCTGGACCGCTCGAGCAGCGCGAGGCGCTTCAAGTCCGACTCGTATCCCGCTGTCGCCTGGCTCGCGTACGCGATCCAGCGTCCGTCGGGCGAGTAGAGCGGCGCGCCATCCCAGCCGTCGTTCGCGTCCGTCAGGCCGCGCGGCTCCCCGCCCGCGATCGGCACGACCCACAGGTCCGCGTTCGTCGACTCGGCCTGTTTCGCATCGCGGTTCTGCACGAAGCACAGCTCGCTCGAGTCCGGGGAGAACGCGTAGCCGCGCCCGCCGCCCAGTTGGAACGTCGGCGCGTCGAAGTCCATCGGAGTCAGCGCGCGCACGACCGAACCGCTCGCCGCGTCGACGAGGACGACGCACGTGTGCTTGCCCTGCGACCACGAAGTCCAGTGGCGGTACAGGAGTTCGTCGGCCGTGCGCACCTTGGTCTTGCCGTCTTCCAGGCCCTTCCGGATCCGCTCGTGGCACTCGACGTCGATGCCGCACTCCGGCCACAGCTCGGTGGTCGCCGCGATCCAGCGTCCATCGGGCGACATCACCGGATCCGAGAGACCCGGCGCGAACTTCGTGAGCTGGCGCGCATCGCCGCCGTCGAGCGGGAGGACCCACAGCTGGTCCGATCCGCCGCGGTTCGACGAGAAGACGATGCGCTTCCCGTCGGGCGCGAAGAACGGCCCGGTGTCGTTCTTCGCCGCCGAGGTCAGCGCGCGCGCGCCCGACCCGTCGCTCATGGCCGTCCAGATCTCCGACCAGGACTTGCCGGCCTCGAGGTCCGTGCGGCGCACGCCGAACACGACGCGCGTGCCGTCGGGCGAGAGCGCCGGGGCCCCGGGCGTCGCGACGCGGTAGAGGTCGGCGATCTCGAACGCTCGGCGGGACTCGGCCGGGCTCGAGCCCGGCGCGGGGGCCTGCGTGAACTCGCCCGGCCCGGACGTCGTCGGAGTCGAGGTACAGGCGGCGAGCGCCAGGAGGAGGAACGACGCGGCGCGAGGGTGCAGCATCCGCGCAGCGTACCGGCGGCGCGCCGCCGCGCGGAAGCCGGGAGCTGCCCCGAGCGGCGGGACGCCCGCGGGACCGCTACGGACCCGCGCCGGCCGCACCCGGACGGAATCGGGCGCGCTGCTGGAACGCCTGCTTCAGGAAGTCCGCATCGCTGTCGAGCCCGGGCTCGGGGCGGTAGTCGCGGCCGAGGACCTGGATGTCCCCCGACTTCCCGACGACCACATGGCGCATCCCGGGCCGGACCGCCGCGTACGTGCTGTAGGTCGCCAGGGTCAGCACGCCGCGGTCCGCCGTGTCGAAGAGGTTGCGGCCGACGCAGTAGTCCTCGGGCGGGTTGGTGCACCCGAGGATTTCCGGAAGCAACGTCGCCACGACGTCGAAGTGCGTCGTCAGGTGCGTGCGCACGCCCGGGGCGAGCCCTCGCCGACGGATGAGCAGCGGCACCTGCGTCTGGAATCGGGCGTAGTTCGAATTGTGACCCCAATAGGCGAGACCGAGGTCGTTGAACTCCTGCCCGTGGTCGCCCGTCACGACGAGGCACGTGTCGTCGATCACGCCCGCCGCGCGCAAGCCGTCGATCGCGCGGCCGGCCTGCGCGTCCGACCAGCGCACCGAGTTCAGGTACAGGTTGTGGAACGGGACAGGATCCGTGTCGGCGTCGAGGCCCAGGTAGTCGACGTGGGGCCAACTGGGCTCGAACTCGCGTGGGAAGTCGGGCGGCACGTCGTAGGCGTGCGGCGCATCGTAGAAGAGCAGGGTGAGGAAAGGCCGTGACGCGTCGCGTGCCGCGAGCCAGGCCAGGAAGTCGTCGGTCAGATCGCGATCGCACTCCGCCGGGCTCCGACCCTGGGACTCGCGGCGCAGGTTCGGCACGCCGCTGAAGATCGTCTCGTCGAACTCGGGGCTGTAGAGGGGCGCGCTGGTGAAGACGGCGATCTCGTAGCCCTTCTTCTGGAACTCCTCGACGAGCACGCAGACCCGTCGTTCGGCGAGGACGTCGTGCCAGTACGTGCCCGGGAGTCCGTAGAAGAGCGAGAACATGCCCACGCGCGTGGCATTGCCCCCGCTGTGGTGGTTCTCGAAGCGCACGGACTGCTCGGCGAGCGCCGCGAGGTTCGGCGTGGCGCGCGCCGTGAGCGCGTCGGCGCGCCAGGAATCGACCACCAGGAAACACACGTTCTCGGGCCGAGCCGGCGGCTGGAACGCGAGCGGCTCGCGCGGGTAGCGCAGCCCCGACGGCGCTTCGCCCGGCACGTACGGCGCGCGCGCCACCTCGATGCCGAGCTTGCGCAGCGTGCGGTTGGCCGTGACCGGCTGGTGCAGCGGCAGGACGGCGACCTGCTGCGTGATCGGCGTGTAGGCCGCGGCGCTGGCCCAGACGTGGGCTCCGTTGTGAGCGAGGAGCACCAGAGCCAGCACGCCGACGACCGCGCGCCCGAGGCGTCGTCCCGCCGTGTACTCCGTCCAGCGCCAGGCCGCGAACGCCCAGGCGACGAGCACCACGAGGAACCCGAGCACGATGCCGCCGAAAGCGATGTGCGTGCTCCTCGGCATGTGGAAGGTGGATTCCGCGCCGCCATCGGTGAGGAGCCGCCACACGCTCGCGTCGAGATGGAAGCGGTACTGCTGGTAGACGAACGTGTCCACGAGCACCACGACGAGCACCACCAGGGCCAGCAACACGGCGAAGGGCACCACGACGCGCCGCAGCGGGACGAGGAGGACGACCGGCGTCGCGAGGAGGAGGAGCGCCAGGGCGAGGAGGGACGCCTGCGTGACGAACATCGAGGCCCGGAACGCGCCGGACGCGAAGCCCGTGGCCAGCGGCGCCACGGCCAGGTAGCGCAGGGCGAGGAGCGCGAAGAGGGCCCCGGTCCCGAGGAAGTACCACGCACACCAGCGCAGGAGGAATCGGCGCGGGGTCGGCGTGGGCATGGCTCAGGAGGTACCAGGGAGCCGCGCGGATCTCAACGCGAGCTGACGGAGTCCGGGGTGCGGGTGCTCGCGCGGCAACGCGCCGCACGGCGGGAGCGCGGGCAAGACCCGCAGGGAGCGCGGGGAAGACCCGCCGCGGATCGGGCCGCGCAGCCGGGAAAGCGCAGCCGGGAAAGCGCAGGCCACGGCCCGCGGGGCGCGCGCCGGGAGGGCCCGCGTGCGCTCGGAGAAGTTGGTGACCCCAAGGGGATTTGAACCCCTGTCGCCAGGATGAAAACCTGGTGTCCTAGGCCGGGCTAGACGATGGGGCCGACCTGTTCGCGCGCGACTGGTTGCCGCGTTCGAGGGCGGGAAAAGTAAGGTCGGAGCACGGGCCTGTCAACGACCGGCCGGCGTGCGTCGAACCTGCGCCAGTCCGGGCCTTCAGCCCCAGCCCGCGCGGGCGAGTTCCCCGAGCACGTGCCGGTACTCCCGCTCGATCCCCTCGACCAGGGCGCCGTCGCCCCGCACCCAGCCCGGCAGGGCCTCCCAGGTGTAGGTCTCGATCTCGACGTGCAGTTCGGAGGTCGCCCAGCGCTCGGGATGCGCCAGGAGGCTGGCCAGGATCCGGTCGGCGTCGGCGCGGGTCGTCCCGAGCCCCCCCCCGGCCGTCTCCAGGTCGACCGGGACGTGCAGGTGGCAGAGCCACTCGCGGGCGGCGAGCCAGGCGGCCCGGCGATCGCCGGCGAGCTCGCGGACGAGATCGGGCAGGTCGTCGACGGCGAGCCGCTCGCCGCCGCCGTACGCCCGGACCTGGTGCAGGAAGCGCGGCTCCGCCAGCGCGAGGAGCGCTTCGACCCCGCTCGGGTTCGAACCGGGCGCGGCCACGCGCAGGGCGCTGGCGTACTGCAGCTTCGCGGGCGAGGCGCGCCGGCCGGCGGCGAGGTCCGCCGCGACCTCCAGGGCCTCGCCCTCCACGGCCGCGTGGCACGTGTCGAGGCAGACCCCGAGGTGGCGGTCGACGAGGTCGGCCGCATGCGCGCGGTCGCGGTTGCGCTCCTCCTCGAGCAGGCTCCGCGCGCGCGGCTTCACGAAGGCGAGGTGCTGGTCCAGCGCGCGCAGGTCCGCCGCGTTCGCCCCGGGTTCCGGCTCGAGCGCGAGGATCGCCCGAACGCCCGTCGCCTCTTCGAGCCGCGCCAGCGCGTCGACGGCGCGCGCCTGGTGGAACGCGAACTCCTCGCGATCCACAGCACCGTGCAGGTGGGCGGCCCAGCCCCCGGTGTGCGTGCTGATGGAGACGTGCTCCGCGATTCTCGCGCCAGCGCCCGAGCCCATGCCGCGCAAGCGCCGCACGAGCGCCGCGGCGACGTGCGCGACGGCGACCGTGAACTCCAGACGCTCGGGCTCGGACCACGACGGCTGGAACACGCGCGTCTTCAGCCCCAGCGCGCCGAATCCGCCGAACGGGAAGGCGTTCCAGGTGAACGGGTCGAGCGCTTGCGCCTCGAGCTCGCTCGCCAGGTGGTCGACGGCGCGCGATCCGGAGGGCGACGCGAGAGCCCGCGCCAGGCTTGCCGGCAGGTACATGCCGACGCCGAACGGGCCGCGGGCGGCAAGCCGCGTGCGCAGCGGCACGACGATCGAGCGCAAGAGCGCGATCAGCGCGTCGACGTCCGCGCACTCGCGCAGGTTCAAGCAGTACGCCAGCCGGACGGAACGCGAAGGGTGCGCGGGGTGTCGCAGGATCATCGTCGCGTGCTCCGGCGCAGGGACCTCTGCGCGTGGGACCTGGAACCGAACGCCCTGGACACCGGACCCGCGCCGCGCGCTACGCGGGGATCCCCTCGTCCACGAGCAGCACCGGAATGCCGTCGCGGATCGGATAGACGATCTTGCCGTCCTGCCGGACGAGGCCGCCTTCGAGCTCGACCTCGACGGGCTTCCCGCCCACGTTCTTCGCCTGCTTGGAGCGCACGCGCGCGTTCACGCGCTCGAGCACGTCCGCGCCCGCCTCCGCGAGCCGCTGGCGCGTCTCGGGGCAGGCCAGCATCTCGAGCAGGTCGCGGTCGATGGAACGGCGGTTCTTCGCGGGGGAAGCCATGGCGGTCTCAGTGTCGCGCGGCGCGGGGCGGCGCTCAAGCTCCGAACCGGATGCGCGGGACACGGACTTGACTCCGCGGGCGGACGAGTCGAGCCTCACGGCCCGTGCTCGGCGCTCTCCTCCTCGGTTTCCTGCCCATCGAGCCGCCTCGGCCTCCCGCGGCGGCGCAGTCGGGCCCGACGGTACCCGCGGCGATCGCACCCGCCCGATTCGAGTTCGCGCCCGGACCTCTGGCCGACCTCGTCGCGCGCCTCGGTCCCGAGCAGGTCCCGGCGGCGCTCGATCGGGCGGACCTGGCCGCGGACTGGAGCGCCCCGGCGACGTTCGAGCGCTGGCGCGCGGCTCTCTCCGAGGCCCGGGACGGCGACACGCGCCCCGCTCGCGCGCGGCTCGCGCTGCTCGCCCTGCGCCAGGACCGGGCGGCGGAGGCCTGGAAGCACCTCGAGCTGGCGGGCGCGGACGCGACGCTCCTCGCCGCCCTGCTCCCGCGGTTCCTGCCCGGCATCGCCGACGACGCGCCGGTCGGGGCGGGCGGCCTCGCCGGCCCGCTGCCGGACGGCGCCGTGCTCCGTCCCTGCACGCCGCCCCGGACGCGGCCCGTCGAGCGCGGGCGCATCGAGCGCCGAGCGATGCGCGTCCGCGGACTGCGCGTCGGCGAGGCCGTGCTCGGACTGCGCGTCGCCGTCGAGCCCGAGGGCGTGCAGATCGACATCGAGCACATCTCCGGCGGTGCGGCGCGCGTCGCCGTACGTCTGCCGACCGAGCCCGGATTCGCGCTCGCGAACGAGTACGTGGACTGGTTCCAGGCCGAGCAGCGCGGCGTCGCGCACGTCGTCGAGATCCGCCCGGGCGACGAGGAACACACGCTCTACGGTCGCTTCGAACCGAGCGAGTCGGCTCCCGAGTTCGTCCTGCCGCCCGCGGCTCCCGCCGCGCTCGGCCTGGGTGGGCTCGCGATCCGGCCCGAGCCCGGGCCCGAGGGCCGGTCGCGTGCCGAGGCGCTGGCGCGAGCGCTCTCGGGCGCCCCGCTGAACCTCGACGCGCGCGTCCTGGACGACCGTGCCCAGGCGCCCGGATGGCAGTCGATCACCCTCGACCTCAGCGACCCGCGCACGAGCTCGGCGAAGGTGGCCGCACTGTGCGGCGCGGTCGAACGCTTCACCCTGCGTTGAAGCCGAGAGGAGCCGGGGAGTAGGCTCTCCGCGCCGCGGGTCGCTCCGCGCGGCACCTCCCCCCCTCCCTCGCGCAGCGCCTCCGACGGGCTGTGCTCCTCCTCGCGCGCACGGGATCCGCATGGCCGGCTCGATCCAGACCGTCTACCTCGTCTGCGCCGCCGCGGGCGGCACCGTGCTCGTCGCGCAGACCGTGATGCTGCTCTTCGGGCACGGCGACGATTCGGGGGACGCCATGCACGGCGATGTCGGGCACGACCTGGGCAACGCCGGCAGTGGCGAAGTCCACACCTCGGACAGCGGCATGTCGCTGCTCTCCGTGCGGACGATCGCGGCCTTCCTGGCCTTCTTCGGTCTCGCCGGTTGGGCCGGGACGCGGGCGGGCTGGGACACGCTGCCGACGGTCGGGGCGGCGCTGGGTTCCGGGTTCGTGATGCTGCTCGCGGTCGCGTGGCTCTTCAGCATGCAGAAGAAGCTGACCGCGCAGGGCAACCTCGACCCGGCGGGCGCCGTCGGGATGACCGCGCGCGTCTACCTGCGCATCCCGGCCGCGAACAGCGGCAAGGGCAAGATCCACGTCGTCGTGCAGGGACGCACCGCGGAACTCGCCGCCTTCACGAAGCACGCCAGCGTCATCGACACCGGCGCCGAGGTCCGCGTCGTGCGCCAGGTCACGGCCGACACCTTCGAGGTCGAACCGATCACCTGACGCGCGCCCGAACGCCCACCCTGCGCTCCTTCCCGACTCGCCTCCCCCCACCACGCTCGCTCCGATCCACCGCATGAACGCACTCCTCTCGCTCGTCCAGGCCGGTTCCGCCGACCTGCCGCTGATCTTGATGGTCGTGCTCGGGGTCGTCGTCGCCTTGAGCTTCCTGCTCGTGATCGCGCGCCGGTACAAGCGCTGCCCGAGCAACCGGATCCTCGTCGTGTACGGCAAGACCGGCACGGGACGCTCGTCCAAGTGCATCCACGGGGGCGGCATCTTCGTCTGGCCCCTGATCCAGAACTACGAGTACCTCGCGCTGGATCCGCTGCAGATCGAGATCCCGCTGCAGAGCGCGCTCTCGATCGAGAACATCCGCGTCAACGTGCCCTCGGTCTTCACCGTCGCGATCGGCACCGACGAGGAGACGATGAACAACGCGGCCGTGCGCCTCCTGGGCCTCAAGACGCCCGACGTCGTCAAGCAGGCCGAGGACATCATCTTCGGCCAGCTGCGTCAGGTGATCGCGTCGATGCGCATCGACGAGATCAACCGCGACCGCGAGACGTTCCTCGAGAAGATCCTCAAGAACCTCGAGCCGGAGCTCAAGAAGATCGGCCTCGTGCTGATCAACGTGAACATCAAGGACATCACGGACGAGTCCGGCTACATCGAGGCCATCGGCCGCAAGGCCGCGTCCGAGGCGATCCAGCAGGCCGAGATCGACGTCGCGCAGCAGGTGCGCAAGGGCGCGATCGGCGTGGCCGAGGCCGACCGCGTCAAGGCGATCGAGGTCGCGAACAACGAGAAGCTGCGCGACATGGGCGTCAAGGAAGCCGAGCGGGAACGCGCCGTGCGCGTCGCCGACCTCGCCAAGGACCGCACGATCGGCGAGCAGAAGGCCCTCTTCGAGCAGGAGGCGTCCGTGCGCGAGGCGGAGCGGCAGATGCGCATCTCCGTCGCCGAAGCCAACGCGAAAGCAGTCGCGGGCGAGAACACGTCCAAGGCCGCGGTCGCCGCCGCGAACGCCGAGCTCTCCGTGCGCGAGGCCGAAGCGCAGGCGCTCTCCATCGCGGGCGGGAACAAGGCGCGCGGTGCGATGGCCGCCGCTAACGCCGAGTTGAAGGTGCGCGAGGCCGAGGCCTACCAGCTGGGCGAAACGCGCACGCGCGAGGCGCAGGCCAAGGTGCTCGAGGCGCAGTACCTGGCGCAGGCGCGCGCGGCCGAAGCCCAGGGCAAGAAGATCGAGGCCGAGAAGCGCGCCGAGCTGGAGTCGCTGGCCCGCGCCGTGAAGTCGCAGGTCATCGTCGAGGCCGAGGCCGAGGCCGAGAAACGCCGCATCGAGGCCGAGGGCGAGGCGCGCGCGAACTACGCGCGGTTGGAAGCCGAGGCGCGCGGCCAGTACGAGATCATGGCCAAGAAGGGCGAGGGCATGAAGAAGATCATCGACGCCTGCGGCGGCCCGGACGCGGCATTCCGCATGCTCATGCTCGAGCACATCGAGGAGCTCTCGAAGACCGCCGCGTCGGCGATCGCGAACATCAAGTTCGACAAGGTCGTCGTGTGGGACGCCGGGACCGGCGCGAACGGTTCCGGGGCGACGCAGAACTTCATCCAGGGCGTCGCGAAGTCCCTGCCCCCGATGATGCACATGATGAGCGAGATCGGCGGCGTGAAGATGCCGGACTACTTCGGGACGCTCACCGGTGAAGCCGCGAAGGCGCCTTCCACCGCCGACGAGCGGACCTCTCCGGCCAAGAAGGTCCCGCCCGAGACGGACTGAGAGGCTCCGCTCTGCCGAGGCGCGGCTCGACATCGCCGTCCGCGCCCCGGAGGATCGCCCCCGAGCGCCCCACTCTCGCCCCACTCCCCAGAAACCATGATCTCGTTCGCCGACCACCGCGCCCGATTCCTCCAGGTCCTCCAGCGCGAGCGCGCCGCGGCGGTCGTCGCGACGGCGACCCACAAGATCCGCAATCACGACACCGAGTACCGCTTCCGACCCGACAGCGACTTCTGGTGGCTGACGGGCTTCGCCGAGCCCGACTCGGTCCTGGTTCTGCTGCCGGCGCTGAAGCCCGACGCGAAGCCGCGTTCCGTGCTGTTCCTGCGCGAGAAGGACCGCGAACGCGAGACCTGGACCGGCCGGCGGCTGGGGGTCGAAGCGGCGCCGGCGAAGCTGCAGATCGACGAGGCGCGCGGCATCGAGAAGCTCTGGACGGACCTCCCGAACCTGCTCCGGGGCTACGAGCGCGTCGTGTACCGCACCGGGGTCGACGAGCCGCGCGATCGCGAGATGCTGGCCCTGCTCGCCAAGCTGCGCGCGACCGCCAAGGCCGCGGCGCCTCCGCCCCAGGCCATCCTGGATCCGGCGGCATTCTTGCACGAACTCCGGCTCTTCAAGGACGCGGGCGAACTCGACGTCATGCGCCGGGGCGCGAAGATCACGCGCGAGGCCCACGTCGCCGCGATGCGCGCGGCGAAGCCCAACGTGAACGAGCGCGAGATCGACGCACTGCTCGACAGCACGTTCCGGCGTCTGGGCGGAACGGGCGCGGCGTACACGAACATCGTCGCCGGCGGAGCGAACGCCTGCATTCTGCACTACGTCGAGAACGACCAGCCGCTGCGGGACGGCGACCTCCTGCTCGTCGACGCGGGGTGCGAAGTCGACTGGTATGCGTGCGACGTCACGCGCACGTTCCCCGTCTCGGGGACCTTCACGCCCGACCAGCGCGCCGTCTACCAGATCGTGCTCGACGCGCAGCTCGCCGCCATCGCGATGGTGAAGCCGGGGGCCGCCTTCGACGCCCCGCACCAGGCCGCGCTCGCGGTCCTTTCCGCCGGACTGGTGCGGCTCGGGCTCCTCACGGGTACCGCCGAGCAGGTGCTGGCGCAGGAGACCTTCAAGCGGTTCTACATGCACCGCACGAGCCACTGGCTCGGGCTCGACGTGCACGACTGCGGCGCGTACCTCGCGGACGGGAAGCCGCGCACGCTGGAACCGGGCATGGTTCTGACGATCGAACCCGGGCTCTACCTGGCGGAAGACGACACGACGATCGACGCACGCTGGCGCGGGATCGGCGTCCGCATCGAGGACGACGTGCTCGTGACGCAGGACGGCCACGAGGTGCTGACCCGCGGGATCCCGAAATCCGTGGACGAGGTCGAGGCCGCGTGCCGCGCGAGCGCGCTGGCGGGCGTGCGCGCATGAACTGCAGGTGGAAGGTCGAGCCCGGCCCGGAAATCCGCCCGGACTCCGGGCGTAGCGGGCGATCATGTCGAGCGTGATCGGATCGGAGCCGGAGCGGTTCGGCCTCCCGCGCGCGGTCGACGCGCTGGGAGAGGCCGCACGTCAGGCCGGACGGCCGGGCTTCGTCTGGCTCGCCGGACTCTTCTACCCCTCCGTCGGCATCGGAATCGGCGGCATCTGGGACGGTCCCGTGAAGCTGATGCCGGGGGACCCGGGCGTCACGATCGTCGGGCTCGACACCTCGCCCCAGCTCGCTTCGGTGCTCGATTTCCTGGTGCGGGCGTACGTCCCGCTGTTCGCGCTGCCGTTCATCGCCGTCCTCTTCTTGCCGCTCTTCCGCCTGGTGGCGGGCCTCGCGAAGGTGGGCTCCGCGGAAGCCTGGCAACTCGCGGCCGAGGGGCGGCGCAATCCGCGCCTGCGGTCGTTGTGGAAGCTCGGCGAGGGGCTCACGTTCGCGACGTATGGCCTGTGGCTGCAGCTCGTCCTGATGCAGATCCTGGCCTTCGTGGTCCTGCTCCTGCCCATCATCGCGGCGACGCGGCACCTCGGGCTCGCGACCGAGGCGGACCGCATCGCCGTGCTCCTTGGAATCGGCGTGCTCGTGGGGCCGTTCATCCTCGTCTTCGGCCTGTACATGCTGGCCTTGTCCGTGCTGGGGCAGCTCGGACTCCAGAGCCTGGCCGAGAACCGGCGCGGCGTCTCGTCGGCGCTCCTCCACGCCTGGCGCATCATGCGGCAGGATCCGAGGGCCACGGCGCGCGCCGTCGTGGCGGAGCTCGTGCTGCTCGTCGTGGCACTGATCGCCGTGCGTGCCTTCGCGGGCATCGTGGGCCAGTTCCCGCTGAGCGACACCCTGGTGGTCTTCTTCCAGCTGGCGTTGATGGGCTTCGCGGGCGTCGTCCGGGCGGGCTACTGGGCGCGGGCGTACCGGGCGCTCGGCGGCCTCACTCCGGCGGACGGCGTTCCGGGTCTCGCGGCGGCCTGAGGGGTCCGCGAGGATCCGCGCGGGACCGGCCGGAAGAACCGCGACCCGCCCGCCGAAGACTCGGCGAACGGGTCGTGCAAGGTGGTGACCGCGGTAGGGCTCGAACCTACGACCTGATGATTAAGAGTCACCTGCTCTACCGACTGAGCTACGCGGCCACTTCAGGGGCGGAGAGGATGAACAGGCCGGGCGGGACTGTCAAGAGCGCGTGCGGCGCGGCGCAGCGACGGGGCCGAAAAGGCCGCGGATTCCCTCTGCGGGACGCGGAAGGCCAGCCGTGGGGTTGGTGAGCGCGGACGGGATCGAACCGTCGACCTACTGGTTAAAAGCCAGTTGCTCTACCGGCTGAGCTACGCGCCCTCTCACGCTTCGAGCGGACCGAGGATAGCAGACGCGCGCGGGGTCCGCGCGCTCCGAGTCGGGGTCGTGTCGCGGCGGCGCGGGCGCGCTCGCCGAGGCCCGACCGCCGCGCTCAGACCTCCATCACCTCGGCCGTCTTCTTGTCCTGGTGCTGGCCGATCTTGTCCTCGAACTCCTTGAGGAGCTTCTGGATGTCGTCGTGCAGCTTCTTGCCCTCGTCCTCGGTGATGTCCCCGTCCTTGAGCAGCTGATCGGCGTGCTTGTTCTGGTCGCGGCGCACGTTGCGCAGCGCGATCCGGGCCTCCTCGCACAGCTCCTTGACGCGCGTCGCGTACTTCTTGCGCTGGTCGCCGGAGAGCGGCGGCATCGTCAGGCGCAGCACCTTGCCGTCGCTCTGGGGCTGGATGCCGAGGTCGCTCTTCTGGATCGCCTTCATCAGCTCCTGCAGCGCCGAGGCGTCGAAGGGCTTGATCATGATCTGGCGCGGCTCGGGGATCGAGATCTGCGCCATCTGCGAGATCGGCGTCATCGTCCCGTAGTAGTCGACGCGGATGTTGTCCACGAGCGCGGGCGAGGCGCGCGACGTGCGGATCGTGCGGAGCTGGTCGGCCACGTGGTGGACCGCCTTCTCCATCTTCTCCCTGGTTTCCTTGACGATCGGTTGGCTGCTCATCCAGAACTCCGGATACGGGTCCCGAGGTTCTCGCCGCGCACGACGCGTTCGAGGTTCCCCTCTACGAACATGTTGAAGACGATGACGGGCAGGCGGTTCTCCATCGCGAGCGTGATCGCCGTGCCGTCCATGACCTTCAGGCCGCGCGAGAGCACGTCCATGTAGGTGAGCTCCTCGAAGCGGCGCGCATCGCGCACCTTCTTCGGATCGGCGTCGTACACGCCGTCGACCTTCGTGGCCTTCAGGAGAACCTCGCAGGACAGCTCGGTCGCGCGCAGCGCGGCGGCGGTGTCCGTCGTGAAGAAGGGATTGCCCGTGCCGGCGGCGAGGATCACCACGCGCCCCTTCTCGAGATGGCTCTCGGCCCGACGGCGCACGAACGGCTCCGCGACCTGCTGGATGCCGATCGCGGTCATCACGCGGGTCTCGAGGCCGCACTGCTCCAGGGCATCGGACAGGGCGAGGCCGTTGATCACCGTGCCGAGCATCCCCATGTAGTCGGCGTTCGCGCGGTGGCCGCCGAGGCGGCTGAATTCGGCGCCGCGCAGGATGTTGCCCCCGCCGACGACGATCGCCGTCTCGACGCCGAGCTGGGTCACGCGCGCGATCTGGGCGGCGATGCTCCGGACCTCCTCGGGGTCCAGGCCGTGACCGGTCTGGCGCTCCCCGAGGGACTCGCCGGACAGCTTGAGGAGGATGCGTTGGTACGGGACCATCGTGCTCGTCACAAGCTAGGAATGCGGCGGGGCGGCGGCAAGGACGGCGCGCGGAAGCTTCGGGGTACGAGTGGAAGGCCGGTGGAAGGTCCACGCGGCGCG
>JAPLOF010000049.1 GCA_026692665.1 Planctomycetota bacterium | reverse complement strand
ACCCCCCCCCGCCCTACCGCCATGACCCCCACGATGAACCAGCGGCTTGCCGCGGTGCGCGCCATCTCCACGGAATCGCCCCATTCGGGAGCCCCGGAACGCACCGGCACGCGGGCCCGCCTCCCGGACCTCTTCGGCAGCCTGGTCTTCAACGACCACGTGCAACGCGCGCGACTCCCGAAATCCGTGTACGCGGCCCTGCGCCGGACGATCGACGTCGGCGAGGCGCTGGACCCGAAGATCGCCGACGCCGTGGCCAACGCCATGAAGGACTGGGCGATCGAGCACGGCGCGACACACTTCAGCCACTGGTTCCAGCCCATGACGGGCTTGAGCGCGCAGAAGCACGATTCGTTCCTGACGCAGACGAGCGACGGCCGCGCGATCCTGGAATTCTCGGGGAAGGAGCTGATCAAGGGCGAGCCCGACGCGAGCTCGTTCCCCTCGGGTGGCATCCGCGTGACGTTCGAGGCGCGCGGGTACACCGCCTGGGACCCGACGTCGCCGGCGTTCCTGCGCCGCAGCGCGAACGGATCGACGCTGTGCATCCCGACCGCGTTCGCCAGCTGGACCGGTGAAGCGCTCGACATGAAGACGCCGCTCCTGCGCGCCTGCGAAGCGCTCTCGAAGCAGTCGGTGCGGATCCTGCACCTCCTGGGCGAACGCGACGTCAGCAAGGTGCACGTGACCTGCGGCGTCGAGCAGGAGTACTTCCTGATCGAGCGCCAGCTGTTCGTGCTGCGTCCCGACCTCGTGGCCACCGGACGCTCGCTCTTCGGCGCGAAGCCGCCCAAGGGCCAGGAGCTCGAGGACCACTACTTCGGCGCGATCAGCCAGCGCGTGCTGTCGTTCATGATGGACCTCGAGAACGAGCTCTGGCAGCTCGGCATCCCGATCAAGACGCGCCACAACGAGGTCGCGCCGAGCCAGTTCGAGCTCGCGCCGATCTTCGAGCAGGTGACCGTCGCAGCCGACCACAACGTGCTCACGATGGAGGTCCTGAAGGACGTGGCCGAGCGCCACGGCCTGACGTGCCTCCTGGCCGAGAAGCCCTTCGCCGGCGTGAACGGCTCGGGCAAGCACAACAACTACTCGCTGGCCGACGACCTGGGGAACAACCTGCTCGATCCGGGCCACACGCCGCACGACAACCTGAAGTTCATGGTGTTCCTGTCGGCGATCGTGCGCGCCGTCGACAACCACCAGGACCTCCTGCGCGCCTCGGTGGCCACCGCCGGGAACGACCACCGCCTGGGCGCCAACGAGGCTCCGCCCGCGATCGTTTCGATCTTCGTCGGAGCGCAGCTCGAGGACGTGATCCTGAGCCTGGTCGAGGGCCGCGCGCCGAAGTCGTCGACGTCGGGCAAGGAACTGCGCCTGGGCGTGAACACCCTGCCCCCGCTCCCGCGCGACCAGAGCGACCGGAACCGCACCAGCCCCTTCGCGTTCACCGGCAACAAGTTCGAGTTCCGCGCGGTCGGCTCGAGCCAGTCGGTCGCGTGGCCGAACACGATCCTGAACACCATCGTGGCCGAGAGCCTCGACTGGATGTCGTCCGAGATCGAGAAGCGCGGCGGCACCGGCTACCGCCGCGAGGTGATCCAGGCGCTCGTGCGCGAGATCTTCGCCAAGCACAAGCGGATCCTGTTCAGCGGCGACAACTACTCGCAGGAGTGGGTGCAGGAGGCGGAGCGCCGCGGGCTGTTCAACCTGCGCGACACGCCTTCGGCCCTGGCGAACGTGGGTTCGGCCGCCAACGCGGCGCTGTTCGACAAGTTCGGCGTGTGCAACGCGCGCGAGCTCGAGTCGCGCTCGAACGTGCTGAACCAGGCCTACGTCCACCGGCTCTCGGTGGAGGCGCTGTCCATGCGCGACATCGCGCAGACGATGATCATGCCGGCCGCGTTCCAGGCGCAGAAGCGCGTCGCGGACTCGATCGCGAGCGTGCTCGCGGTCAACCCGCAGGCCGACATGCGCACGCAGCGCGAACACCTCGGCCAGATCACCGACGCCTTGAACCGCCTGCGCCCGGCGATCGCCGAGCTCGTCAAGGCACGCCACCATGCCGAAGAGGCCAAGGGCAGCCCCAACGACGTCGGGCGCGCGTTCCGCGAGGAAGTCGTGCCGGCGATGGTCAAGGTGCGCGAGCAGGCCGATCTCATCGAGTCGCTCGTGGACGACGACCTGTGGCCGCTGCCGAAGTACCGCGAACTCCTGTTCCTGCACTGAGAGGCGGGAAGGAATCGATCCAACGGCCTCTCCAATCCCAGTGGCGCCGTTGCTCGGCGCCTCGCCCGTGAATTTCCCGCAGACTCCGAGCGCCACCGCGCGCAGAGCACGGGGCACCTCCGCGTCCATCGCGGCGGGCGTCCTGGCGTTCCTCCCGGCCTGCACGCGCGAAGTGCAGGTCGCGGGGTTCGCTGAGAGTCCGCGGATCGTGGGTCAACGCTCGCGCTGGACCGGCGAGGACACGGGCACCTGGGCCTGGTCCTATCCGGACGGGACGGCGCGCGAACGCGGCGACCTCGAGGACGGCCACCGCGTCGGCACGTGGTCGCAGTGGTGGTCGAACGGCGAGCGCCGATCCGAGGGCCGCCGCGTCTTCGACGCGAAGACCGCGAGCAGCCCGCGCGAAGGCCCCTGGTGCTTCTGGCATCCGAACGGGGCGATCGCGGCGCGCGGCATCTACCGGCACGGAGAGCGCGAAGGCGCGTGGGAGTACTCGCTCGACGACGGACGCCTCGACGGCAACCAGAGCGGGATCTACCACGACGACCGGAAGATCGCGGACGGATGAGCATCACCCGAGACGGTCCGCATGCAGCCCCCATCGGGGTCCTCTGGGCGAACCTCGGCACTCCGGCCGCGCCGCGCCCCCCCGAGGTGCGGCGGTACCTGCGTCAGTTCCTCACCGACCGGCGGGTCGTCGACCTGAACCCGATCCTGTGGCGAGCGCTCCTCGAACTCGTGATCCTGCCGCGCCGCGGTCGCACTTCGGCGCACGCCTACGCCACCGTGTGGACGGACGAAGGCTCGCCGCTCCTCGCGAATGCGCGGAAGCAGTCGGCCGCTCTCGGCCGCGAGCTCGGGCCGGACTACCGGGTGGCGACGGCGATGCGCTACGGAGAGCCGTCGATCGCGCACGCGGTGTCGGAACTCCTCGCGGCGGGCTGCGAGCGGTTGATCTTCCTGCCCGCGTTCCCCCAATACGCGAGCGCGACGACCGGGAGCGCCGTCGAGGAACTGTTCCGCGTGCTCAGCTCGAGGCGCGCGATCCCGGCGATCACCGTCGTGCCCCCGTACCCGGCCGATCCGACCTACCTGAGCGCGCTCGCCGCGGGTGCTCGCCGCGCGACGGCCGGGAAGGCGATCGACCACTGGATCTTCTCGTTCCACGGGATCCCGGTCCGCTACGCGCGGTCGGGCGACCCCTACCCGGAGCAGTGCACGGCGACGGCCCACGGGCTGGCGGCGCAACTCGGTCTGGCGGACGGCGATTGGACCCTCACCTGGCAGTCCCGGTTCGGCCGCGAGCCGTGGCTCGAACCGGCGACCGACCGGTACGTCATCGACCGGGCGCCGCGGACAGGCACCCTGGCCGTCGTCGTCCCGGGCTTCACGGCGGACTGCCTGGAGACCCTCGAGGAGATCGGAGAGCGCCTGCGCGAGGACTTCCTCGGCGCGGGCGGGCGCGAGTTCGTCCTCGTGCCGGCCCTGAACGACGAGGCGGAGTTCGTCCAAGGCCTCGCGCAGCTCGTGCGCCGATCCGCGGGCGAGCCCTGATCTCCCACCCGATCCGGCGGGTCGCCACGCGCCGCCAGGAGCTCGGAGTGGTAGCGGTGAAGGGATTCGAACCCCCGACATACGGCTTATGAAGCCGTCGCTCTAACCGACTGAGCTACACCGCCCCAGGTCTCCGACAGGTCCCGGGCCGAGAGGACCGGTCCCTCTCTGCGAGGGGGAGGGACGATAGCCCGGGCCTCCGGGGTGGTCAAGGCGACCGAGTTGGGAGCGAGCGGCCGAAAGTTCGGAGATTTTTTGGCGATCGAGCCCCCAGATGACGTTTGAAGAGTAGCTGGATCCGGAGAGCGCCCCCAAGGCGCCGAGCCGAGTCCACCTGGCGCGCGGTGATCCCTCCGCGGCTCCTCCCAACCGCAAGGACGGGGGCTGCCACGGCCACCCGCGCAAGGGGGCCTACCGAGAGAGTCGAAAAAGCGCCTGTCTGTCCGGACAGGCGCTTTCTCGTTCTCGACAGGTCGGTGTCGTGCGGCTTCCGCAAGCGTGCCCCTCTCGGGCACACCCGTCGGGCACGCGGCCCCCGTCGAGCACGCCGCCGTATCGACCCCGCCGTATCGACCCCGCCGTGTCGAACCCGCCGTGTGCGCGGACACACCCGCAGCACGAACGCACCCACGGTGCGAGACGCCACGCCCCTCTCGGCGAACGACCTCGGGAACTCGCGCGATCGTTCAGGCCGTGTGGTAGGTCAGCTCGCGCGGCAGCACGAGTCCCGTGGCCTCGTCGTAGACGTGGCAGGTCGCGATCGGCTGCGCGTACAGGTGCAGCGAGACCCCCCGGCGACCGTGCGCGGGACGCACGAGGTGGAGGGCGATGTCGTCGCTGATGTAGGCGACCTTCCCCGGCTCGTAGACGCGCGCGCCGAGCCTGCGCAGGGGGCCCACGAAACCACGCGGTGGAAGCTCGTACTGCACCTCCTCGATGCGGCCCTCGAGGACCCCCATCCAGCAGTTCTGTCCGGCGTGATCGTGGATCGGGCTCGACTGGCCGGCGTCCCAGCACAGGACGAGGAGTTCGTAGGCCGCGGTCCGTCCGACCAGGTTGCGGGTGTACCGGTCCGGCGCGAAGTGCGCGAAGGCGCGCCAGTCGTCGTGCAGGCGCGTGTACTCGGCCAGGATCGCCGCCACGCGCGGCCCGCGGGCGTCTCGGTCGAACTCCGCGCTCAAGGCGCGCTGGAGCGCCGCGATCGGCGCGAGGCTCTCGTCGAGCGCCGGTCGCGAACCGTCGGACAGCGTCATCGCGCGGCCTCCGGGACGACACCCAGGATCTGCGCCAGGGCTTCGATCGTCCGATCGATCGAAGCGCGCGTGGTCGCCAGGCCGAGCGAGAAGCGCAGGCTCTCGCTCGCGCGCTCCGGCGAGGCCCCCATCGCCGTCAGCACGTGGCTCGGTGTCGCGCCCGTGGCCGCCGAGCCCGCCGCGACCGCGATGCCGCGCGCGCCGAGCTCGGCCTGCAGGACGTGTCCAGGACGGCCCGGGAACCACACGTTCACGGTGTTCGGCAGCGCGGCGCCCGCGCCGTTGCGTTCCGCGCCGGGCACGAGTTCCACGAGGCGCGCGTAGAGCTCGTCGCGCAGGCGCCCGATCCGCTCGTGCTCGCGCGGGTCGTCGGAGATTTCATTCCGCGCCAGGAGTTCCAGCGCGCGGCCGAAGCCGATGCAGGCGAAGGCGTTCTCGGTTCCGCCGCGCGTGCCGCGCTGTTGCCCGCAGCCGTGGATCAGGGGCTCGATCGCGATCCCGGTGCGGATCCACAGGAGGCCCGACCCCTTCGGCGCGTACAGCTTGTGCCCCGCGACCGAGAGCAGATCGCAACCCAGCGCGCCGACGTCGATCGGCACCTTGCCGAGCGCCGCGACCGCGTCGACGTGCAGCGGGATCCCGCGCGCCCGCGTGGCCCGCGCGATCGCCGGGATCGGCTGCAGGACGCCGGTCTCGTTGTTCGCGAGCATCACGGACACGAGCCCGGTGTCGGGGCGCAGCGCGCGCTCGACCTCGGCGGCGTCCACGGCACCCGAGCCCTGCGGCGCGATCCGCGTCACGGCCACGCCGCGCTTCTCGAGCCAGGCCGCGGTCGCGAGGACCGACTTGTGCTCGATCGCGGTCACCACGAGGTGCCGTCGGCCGCTCGCGGCGAGCACGCCCAGCAGCGCGTGGTTGTTCGATTCGCTCCCGCCGCTCGTGAAGACGAGCTCGTCCTCGCGCGCGCCGAGCGCCTGCGCCGCGGCGCCGCGCGCGGCGTCGATCGCCGCGCGGACCCTCTGACCGCCCGGGTGCGCGGCGGACCCGTTCGCGAAGTGGCCGTGGAGGAACGGCAGGCAGGCGTCGATCACCGCCGGGTGGACCGGCGTGGAGCCGTTGCAGTCGAGATAGGTCCCGGCGTCGGCCGGCCAGCGGAGCTTCATCTCGCCATTGTGCGCGCGGCTTCGATCGCGCGCGAGAGCCTGCCCCGGGTTCGACCCGGCTCAGCCCCGGGGAAGGTTCTCGACGCCCCCGCGGGCCGACGCGAAGAGCAGACAGGCCTCGTTCGTTGGCCCCGCCGGCGCCCCGCGAACACCCAACGCGACCGGCGTGTGCACGCTGCCCGGCGGATAGCGCAGGTAGGCGCCGGCGCGGTGCTCCCCCTGCTCGTCGCGGTAGCCACCGCGCAGGACGAGGACTTCCTCCACCCCGACGTGCCGGTGCGCGGGATATCCGCAGCCGGGCGCCATGCGGATGAGCACCGTGCTCTCCTCGGCGCGCGTGCCGCCCCGCGCCTCTGGATCGCCTTCGGCCAGGAAGAGCGGGACCCACTCGATGCCCGGGTGCCGCGTCGCGCGCCAGGGAAGTGCCGCTTCGTCGATCTTTACCGCGAGCCCGGGAATGCGCATGGTGAGGGGACAGGATAGCGCGCGTGAGACAAGAGCCCGCACTCGACGCCGCCACGGCGCTCATCGATCTCCTGGTGCGCTCGACGGAGCACGCGCTGCGCGACCGCCTCGTCCTCGAGACGGGTCTCTCCGCGGCGGCCACCGATTCCGGCGCGCTCTGGCGTCGCGATCCCGCCGGGGAATGGCGACCGAGCGTGGAGCGCGGGCGCCGCGGAGGGCGCTTCGAAGCCGAGCGCGCGACGCGGCGAGCCCTGGAGCTCGCGATCCCGCCCGCGTTGCCGGGATTCTCGCTGGTGCGCTCCGAGGTCGGCCCGCGGGGAGTCGCGCTGGTGCTGGCGGGAACGCTCGACGAGGCGGCCGAGAACGCGCTGGAGGCCCTGCTCGCCTGCCTGTCGATCGTCGAACTCGCGGAAGGCGGAGATCCGCCGGGACCCGCCGCGCCCCTCCCCGCTCCCGCGGGCCGGCGCGACAGCGAAATCGGTCGGATCCAGCACGACGTGCGCAACGCGCTCACGAGCCTCATGGCGACACGCCAGGTGCTCGAGCGCTACGGCGCGGATCTCGCGCAGGGCGAGCGGCAGGCGTTCGTCGAGGCCGTGAACCGCGAATGCGAGCGGACGGGGGCCATCCTGGCGCAGGGCCTCACCGGCCGCAGCAGCCCGCGCCTGGCGCGCGCGACCATGGCGGAGATCGCGACCGATGTGCTGGCCGTCGAGCGCGCCGCGTTCGAACGGTCGGGGTGCACCCTGCGCGCGGCGATCGCCGAGGGCGCCCGGGCCGCCCTGCCCGCGTGCGGCCCGGAGTCCTGGAGCCGCATCGTTCGCAACCTCCTGGCGAACGCCCGCGAGGCCGCCCTGGCGCGTGGGATCGGCTGCTCGATCGAGGTGGACCTCGACGGCGCCGACGACGGCGGCGTCCGCCTGCGGGTCCAGGACGGCGCTGGAGGCCTGCCGGAGGTCCCCCTCCGGGACCTCTTCGAGGAGGGGTTCACCGCCGGCAAGACCGGCGGGACCGGCCAGGGCCTGGGGGTGGTCCGTGCGCTGGCCATCGGGGCGGGGGGCGCGATCTTCGTGGGGCGCCGCCCGCGGGGCGCCTGCTTCGAAGTGTGGATGCCGAACTCCCCTGGCGAGCGGTTGGAGGGGCCCCAGGAGCAATCGGGGGAGTGCCCGAACGGGCAGGAAAAAAAAGCCCTGGAGGGCTTCACCCGGCGCGGTGGGCGTGCTTAGATTCCGACGTGGTGAGCGCAAGCTGATCACGGTGAGTCCCACTTAGAGGCCCTGCACTTTGCGAGCGGTGCTAGGCCCGGGAAGCTAAGTGGAAACTCCTCTCTCCCTCGGGCCGGAGGCCTCAAAAACCTCCGGCCCCCTTCGTGCCCGTAGGAATTACGCCGGGCGTCGCGCCGCGCAACGAAGCCGCCAACGCGAAGCCGCGAAGGTCAGAGCCGGGATCAGGAGGCGGAGCGGGGAGAGGGCCTCGAGGGCCACGCCCGAGGATGCACGCCGACGTCGGCGGTCCCCGCTACCGAGTTCTCGCGCTGCCGCTCGTCTCGCCCCGCGTCTCCGAGACGCAGTCAGGGGAACGTCAGCACCCAGGTGTGGAGAGCGGCGTTCGTCTCCACGACCTCGTAGGTGCGCGAGAACGCATCGTAGGTGCCGCTCGCCGCGACCCCGTCCCGCGTGACCGCGAGCGGCGGCGTCAGGACGCCCAGGATGCGCGCGCGATCCCCGGTGCCGTCGGCGGTCGCGAGCCGCAAGGTCACGTTCCCGCTCAACACGAGCCCCGCGCCCGGGGCGTCGATCGAGATGCGGCGCAGGTTCGCCGTCTGCGAGATGTCCACGCGCCGTGCCACGGTGTCGATGGACCAGGTGAACGGCGTGAACGATCCCGGCGCGTCCTGCTCGATCTGGAACCGGAACCACGTGCCGTCCTCGTCGGCCAGCGTGCGGCCCCCGTTCGGCGTCTGCAGCGTCTTCGTCTGCAGCCAGTCGCACACGGCGGTCTCGTCGAGCGTCGTCCAGGCATGGACGTTTCCGCTGGCCACGGTCAGCTGGTGTCCGGCGTTCTGTGCCTGCAAGTAGCCGTCGAAGGCGTAGGTCTGGGTCCCGAGGTACACGAGCGGGTCCGCGTTCGCGATCCACACGAGAGTCGGAATGTGCACCAGATTGCGCCCGAAATCGGTGCCCGCGCCGATCGTTCCACCGATCGGGTCGAGGTCGATCGTCGAGCAGCGCTGGTATTCGAAGGGCACCGCGGACGGCGTGCCGCCGAAGAGGCTCTCCAGGACGTCGGGGACCTCGAGGTTCTGGCCGGCGAGCGGCACGTTGTCGTCGAGGTCCGCGTCGTCGGGCTCGCTGAACCAGGTGTGCGAGAGGCTCACGCCGCCCGTGTGATCGCAGATCGCGGCGAACCGCACGCCGGCCGGATCCAGGTGCCGCGCCGCGTAGTTCGCCAGGGCTCCGCCCCCCATCGAGAAGCCGGCGCCGTACACGCGGTTCCGGTCGATCGGGAAGAGGTGCGCGACGAGATCGAGCGCCGCGCGCGTGTTGATCTGGCTCTCGCGGTTGCCGAAGTGCTTCTGGCGCGCGCCCAGCGGCGACAGGCAGTACCAGCCGCGCGCCTGCGTCTCCGCCAGGAACGACGTGTTCAGCACGTCGCCGTGTCCCGAACCGTACTTGTGGAAGACGACGAGCAGGGGCACCGGCGACGTCGGGGCGACCGGCGGGATCTGCAGCAGGAACTTCTCCTGCCAGCCCGAGCCGGTGTTGTTCAGCGTGAACTCGATGAGCCCGGGATAGCCGTCGACGAAGCGCGCGCGGTAGCGCAGCGCGACCGACGAGGCCATCAGCGTCGCATCGTCGAGCTGGTCCTCAACGCGCCCGCGGCGCTCGCCGAGGCTCAAGGCATCCGCCATCGAGCGCACCAGTCCATCGGCAGCACCCGCGTCCGCCGGATCGACGCCGCCGTTCGCGGGCGTGCCGGGATCGACGGGAACCGCCGGCGGCGATCCCGCCGAGGGCGCGACCGCACCGTTGCCGCCGCAGGATGCGGCGAACACGAGGAAGGAAACGAGGAGGAGACGGGCTCGCAAGGGGCGCATTCGAAGAGCGTGTCGGCCGGGGCGGGGTCGAACTCTGAGGACGAACCCAGAGGTCGAGGCCCGGACGCCGACCTCTCTCAGGATCCCTACTCTAGCCCCCCGCAGCCGGAACGGGGACCCGGCGGAACGCGGGGAATCCCGACCGGGAAACCCCTTCCGCACGGCGTGGAGATCCCCTCACGACCCGAGCGCTTCGCGCGCGAGGCCGTGGCGCAGCCCGAAGCCGCTGACGCGCACGTGGGCGGCGCCCAGCCGCTCCAGGACCGCGGCCAGGGTCGCCAGCCCCGCGGGCAGGATGTCGGCCCGCTCCGCCTCGATCGGGAACGCGAGTCGGTCGGCGCGGGAGCGCAGCGCGAGCGCGGTGGCGAGCTCCCCGGCGCGCGCGGCCGGAACCTGCACGCCCTCGACGGCGCGTGGATCGAACCGCGCGAGCCCCGCCGCGCAGGCGCCCAGGTTCACGGCGGTCCCCCCGATCGCCCAGACCGGACGCCCCACGCCGGCATCGGCGGGGAATGCCCGCGCCTCGGTGGCCGCGGCGGCGCGGAGGTTCGCCCAGCGGGCCTCGTCGGGAACACCGGGGGCGAGCCAGGTCTCGGTCAGCACCACGGCGCCGATCGGGATCGAGCGGCGCAGCCCGAGCGCGCGGCAGGCGATCTCCGTGCTGCCGCCGCCGACGTCGACGACGAGCGCGTCGGGGCCGGCGCCGGCGCTCTCGATCGCGACTTCGCCGAGCCGTGCCTCCTCCTCCTCGGAGAGGATCTCGAGCTGGAGGCCCGTCTCGCTGGCGGCGCGCGCCGCGAACGCACGACCGTCGCGCGCGCGGCGCAGGCAGGCGGTCCCGACGGCGCGCACGCGCGCACGCGGGATCTCGAATCGCGCGATCGTGCGCGCGAACGCGCGCAGCGCCTCGATGGCGCGTTCCGAGGCCGCGGCGTCGAGGCTGCCCGTCGCGGCGAGCCCCGCTCCGAGCCGTGGCGTCAGGCAGGTCTCCTCGAGCGTCTCCAGGCTCCCGTCCGCGCGCCCGCGCGCCACGAGCAGCAGCGCCGTGTTCGTGCCCAGGTCGATCGCGGCGACGGGCTCGTGCGCGCGTGCGGCCCGCGCCGCGGCGTCCCCGTGCTCCGCGCTCACGACGAACCCGCCGAGCGTTCGCTCGCGTCGGCGTCCGCGCCGAAGGCGCCGTAGCAGTCGCCCTCGAGGTTGAAGACCTGGAGTCGCGCCCCGGCCGCATCGGCGACGACGACGCGCGTGCGACGCTCGGAGCCCGCGACGAACTCCACGGCGAGGTCCTCGGGATCGGTCACCAGTCCCTCGCCCTCGCCGCCGCGCGCGAGCGTGCGCAACAGGCGCCCAGCCGCGTCCACGAGGTGCACGGCGCCCCCGTCGTCCCCCGCGCTCGCCACCACCATCCGTCCGTCGTCCAGGGCGCGCACCGCGATCGGAGCCCGGCCTTCCGGCGCGCGGAACGCGAAGTGGAACTCCCCTTCGCGCCAGGCCAGGACCAGGCCGGACGACGGTTCGCACGCGTAGACGAGCCCACGGACACCGAACGCGACCCGTCCCAGGCCCGCGAATCCTTCCGCGACGTCGCGCGGTCGGAGGGAGACCGCGGCAAGGGATTCGCCGCGCGCGAGGTGCAGTGCGTGACGGCGCGCTCCGGACGAGGCGATCACGAGTTGCGCGCTCGCCTCGACCCCGCTCGCGTCCACGGCGACGGCCTCCGCGATCGAACCCACGCGGTCGCCGTGGCCGCGCGGGAGGCCCGCGAGTTCCCGCCCGAACGCGGTGAATGCGCGCACACGCTGCGCCTCCGTGTCCACGACCCAGACGCGCCGATCCTCGTCGACCGCGATCGAGGCGATGGCGGCGCGCGTGCCGTTCTCGGGAGGCACGACGAATCCGGGGGAGAGCTCGCGACCGTCGAAGTCGTGCGGCACGACGCGCCAGCTCGGGCCCCAGCGCGCGACCCACAGGACTCCGTGCCGGGCGCTGAGCGATGTGGCGTAGCGGAACACGGGCGGGATCCTAGTCGACCCGCCGGGCCAGTCGCACCACGACGATTTCGGCCGGGGCACCGATGCGCAGCGGGACTCCCACGGCGCCGACCCCGCGGCTCGTGACGAGCAGGGTGTCGCCCAGGAGGAGGCGCAAACCGGGGTGCTTCGGTCCGAGCCGGCGCAGGAAGGGCAGGTCGATCTGCCCGGCGTGGGTGTGTCCGGAGAGGATCGCGGCGCAGCCCGCGCGCGCGATCGCCCGGGCGCCGAGTGGGTTGTGGCACAGCACGATCTCGACGTCCCCGGGCGCGAGGCCGGCACGGGCCAGATCGAGATCGACGACGCGGCCTTCCTCCAGGTCCTCGACTCCAACGAACGCGACGCTCGCGCCGTCGCGCTGGACGCGCGCGCTGGCGTTGCGCAGGAAACACACGCCGGGGAGCGCGGCCGCGATGAGCGCTTCTTCCCGGCCGCGGTAGTCGTGGTTGCCGAACACCGCGTAGACACCCAGGGGCGCGCGCAGGCGCGCCAGGTCGCCGGCGACGCGTTCGACTTCGCGCGCATCGTGGGTGACGAAGTCGCCGGTCAGCGCGATCACGTCGGGCGCGAGCGCGTCGACGGTGTCCACGAGGTGCGCGAGGTCGCCCGGACCGAGGAACGAGCCGCCGTGCAGGTCGCTGATCTGGACGATGCAGAATCCCTCGAGCGCCGCCGGCAGCCGCGGCACGCGCGCGGTCTCCGTGCGGACGACGAGTCGTCCGGCGGCGAGGTAGCGCGACCGGTAGAACGCGCGCCCGCCCAGGGCCGAGCACACGCGCTCCGCGAAGCGGGCCGCGCCGAGCCGGAAGTGGCTGTGACGGCGCGGGGTCTGTCGCACACTGCCCATCGCCGGTTCGGCGCCGCGTGCGCGGCTAGGCCAGCCGCTCGAGCGCGATCTCGATGCGGCGCAGAGTCGACGGCGCGCCGATCCAGCCCATCGCGTCGAACAGGTCGGGGCCGCCGGCGAGGCCGGTGAGCGCGACGCGCAACGGCTGGAACAGGGCCGGCATCTTGAGGCCCCTCTCGGCGACCCAGGCCTTGGTCGCATCGCGCACGGCCGCGGCGTCCACGCCGTCGGCGAGGCGCGGGCGCAGCCAGTCCAGGTACGCCCGCAACGTCTCGATCCGACCCAGGTGCTTCTTCGCGGCCGCGAGCGCGTCGTCGGCGTAGGCCACGGACTCGTCGGGCGCGAAGAGGTAGGCGGTGCGCTCGGCGAACTCGCCGTAGGTGCGGATGCGTTCGCGCTCCGCCGTGACGATCCCGAGGAACCAGGGCCAGCGCGCCCGCAGGTCCGCTTCCGTCACCGCGCCGCGCGCGAGCACGTGGGGCAGGCAGTGCTGGGCGAGTTCCTCGAGGGATTCGCGGCGGATGTACTCGCCGCCGAGCCACAGGAACTTCTCGATGTCGAAGATCGAGCCGCCCTTGCCGACGTCCTTGATGTCGAAGTGCTTCACGAGTTCTTCGACGCCGAAGACCTCGGTCGTGCCGTCGAGGGCCCAACCCTGGAGGCACAGGAAGTTCACGATCGCCGCCTTCGGGAAGCCGCGGTCGGCGTAGTCCTGCAGCGCCGTGTCGCCGGTGCGCTTGCTGAGCTTCTTGCGGTCGGTCCCGAGCATCAGCGGCAGGTGCCCGAATTCGGGGATCGGCTTCCCGAAGGCCTGGTAGAGCAGCACCTGCTTGGGCGTGTTCACGAGGTGCTCCTCGCCGCGGAACACGTGGCTGATCTCCATGTCGATGTCGTCGCAGACTACGACGAAGTTGTAGGTCGGGTTCCCGTCGCTCCTGACCATAACCCAGTCCTCGACCTCCTTGTTGTCGAAGACGACGTCGCCGCGGACGTGGTCCTTGAAGCGCGTCTGCCCGGCGGGGACGCGGAATCGCAGCACGTAGGGCTCCCCCGCCGCCGCCCGGCGCTCGACCTCGGCCAGCGGCAGATCGCGGCAGCGCCCGTCGTAGGCGTTCTTCTCCTTCTTGGCGTCCTGCGCCTTGGTCATCTCCTCGAGGCGTTCGCGCGTGCAGAAGCAGCGGTACGCGTGTCCGCGGGCGAGGAGATCGGCGGCGTACTCCTTGTGCAGCGACAGACGCTGCATCTGGTGGTAGGGAGCGTGCGGCCCTCCGATGTCCGGACCCTCGTCCCAGTCGAGGCCCAGCCAGCGCAGGCCCTCGAGGATCGCGCGCTCGTACTCCTTCGTGGAGCGCTCGGGGTCCGTGTCCTCGATGCGCAGGAGGAACTTGCCGCCGAAGCGGCGCGCGAAGGCCCAATTGAAGAGCGCAGTGCGCGCCCCGCCGATGTGCAGCTTGCCGGTGGGGCTCGGGGCGAAACGGACGCGGATGGGGCGAGTCACGGGGTCTTCTAGGGGTGCGGCGGATGCGAGGCGAATCCGCAGGATAGCGCCCGCACGCTGGCGAAGCGCGGGAACGAAGGGCTAGATTCGGCCCATGGCGAAATCGACGACAGCGAAGTCCACCGCTCGCCCCAGCCTCGACGTCGTGCGCCGGGCGCCCAAGGTGCTCCTGCACGAGCACCTCGACGGCGGCCTGCGCCCGCGGACGATCCTGGAATTGGCCGAACTGGCCGACTACCGCGAACTGCCCGAACGCGACTCGGCCAAGCTCGCCGACTGGTTCGCGGCCGGCGCGGCGCGCGGGAGCCTGCCTCTCTACCTCGAGGGGTTCCGACACACGATCGCTCTCATGCAGACGGCCAGCGCGCTCGAACGCGTCGCGCACGAGTTCGTCGAGGACATGGCCCGCGACAACGTGGTCTACGCCGAGGTGCGCTTCGCGCCGCACTTCCACACCGGCGGCGGACTGGGACTCGACGGCGTCATGTCGGCCGTGCTGCGCGGACTCGAGCGCGGCACGTCCGACTTCGGCGTCGACGTGGGCCTGATCGTGTGCGGAATGCGCAACCTCTCGCCGATGCTGTCGTTCCAGATGGCCGAGCTCGCCGTCGCGCACCGGACGCGCGGGTGCGTGGGGTTCGACCTCGCGGGCGAGGAGGCCGGTCACCCGGCCAAGCACCACATCGAGGCGTTCCAGCTCGTGAAGCGCATGAACTTCTCGATCACGATCCACGCTGGCGAGAGCTTCGGGCCCGAGAGCATCTGGCAGGCGCTCCAGCACTGCGGCGCGCACCGCATCGGACACGGCACGCGCCTCATCGAGGACATGGTCGTCTACGACGGAAAGGTCGTGTCGATGGGCGGCCTCGCGCAGTACGTGCTCGACCACCGCATCCCGATCGAAATCTGCCTCTCGTCGAACGTGCACACGGGCGCGGCGCGCTCGCTCGCCGAGCATCCGTTCCCGCGCTACTTGGAGAAGGGCTTCCGGGTCACGCTGAACACGGACAACCGGCTGATGAGCCGCACGAGCATGACGCAGGAGTACATGCTGGCGGTCGAGCACTACGGCTGTTCGCTCGATCAGCTCGAGAAGCTCACGATCAACGGCATGAAGAGCGCGTTCGCCCACCACGATGAACGCCTGCGCGTGATCTTCGAGAAGATCAAGCCGGGTTTCGCCCGCTTGCGCGAAGAGTCCACCTGAGGATCCGCGGCAGGCGCGGGTCCCCTAGTACGCGATCGAGTCGAACACCTCGCTGCTGAAGGCGCGCACGTAGGGAGCGCCACCCGGCGGCGGGACGATGTCCTTGAGCACGAAGAAGAGGACTCCAGGCGCGGGCGGGACCGAGGTCAGGGGGACACGCAGGAGCGCCGTCCCGGAGGCCGCCGTGGGAGCTTCGACCGAGGCCGCGACCAGGACCGGCAGCGCCGTCCCCGCGGTCAGGCGGTAGACCGCGCCCCGCACGATGTAGTCGATTCCGGCCGGGCGCCCACCGTTCAGGACGTCCACTTCGGCGATGAGCGTGGGCCCGGTCCAACCGATCGTGAGGCGGATGTCGGAGGCGTACATCGGCTTCAGGAGCGTCCGCGGCGCGGTCCGGATGCGCGTCGTCGAGTCCGTCCGGGCGTTCAGGCCCGGATCGCGCATCATGAGATCGACCACGTACTCCGTGGCCGGCTCGAGGCCGCCCAGCACGAGGAAGTGCCTCGTGTCGCCGCGCTGGCCGAGCGGCAGACGTTGCACCGCCGGCCCGCCGTTCAGCCCCACGTGGACGCGGCAATACTCGCTGGTCTCGAACTCGAGCTTGACCGTGTTGCTCGTCGCGTAGACCACGCGCACCGGGCCGACGAGCGACGGCGGCGTCGTGTCGGCGATCGCGGTGTCGAAGTGGAGCGGGTCGTTGCCGTACTGGACCTCGTACCCGTCCGGGTAGCGGTCGCCGTCGGTGTCGTCGACGTCGGGATCGGTGCCGCGCGCGACCTCGTCCCCGTCCATGAGCCCATCGGCGTCCCGGTCCAGCCCGATCGTGAGGCCCATGCCCAGCGGCACGCCGAGGAAGGTCACCGGGCGGTCGTTCGCAGCTTCGGCGAGGAGCGCCTGCGTCGAGATCTCCGGCGTCGGACCGCCGGCCAGGACGAAGACTCCGCGCGCGGGATCGTAGGCCGCGCTGCGGACGAAGGCGAGGTTCTCGAAACGCGGGTCCGCGGAACGGAACGCGACGACGTCGCAGTTCCCGCGGCGCGCCTGATCCAGCAGGAACGCGAGGTCGCCATCGCGCACGCTGGCCCAGTTTCCGGCGTGCGCCGTCACCTCGCAGGCCGTCGCCGGCGCGAGGCCCGTGTCGAAGGCGCGCAGGAAGGCCGCGATCTTGTCGGCCTGGTCCGTCGTGAGCGCGAAGGCATGCGTATCGCCGGGCCCCGAGGGCGTGCGGGCAAACGTGTCCTGCAGCCGCCCGAAGACGCCCGCGTGCGTCAGCCCCGCGCCCGAACGCGGGCGCGCACCGAAACCGCCGCCCACCACTTGTGCCGGCTGTTCGCGATCCGCCACGCGGCGCAGGCCCGGCACGTCGAACGACGTGGGAACGCCCGCGACGCCGTTCACAGCGACTTCCCCGTTCGAGCCGAGAGGCAGCGTGTGGCAGGAAGCGCACGTCAACGCCCCGAGCACGGGCCGGTGCAGGAAGAGTTCTCGACCCGCGGCCTCGTCCGGGCGCAGCGTCCGATCGCGCGCCTGCAGGGGATTCGCCGGGATCGCGATGCGGTTCAGGTAGTGGCGCAGGTATTGGAAGTCGCCGCCGACGTCGACCTTGCCGCCGCTCGCGTCCGTGCGATCGAGCAGGGTCACGAACGAGCTGTTGAAGTCGTTCAGCGACTGCTTCTCGCCGCGCCAGTGGTACGGTCCGGACTCCTCCTGCCGCCGCGTTCCCTGCGTGACGAGCGGCCCCTTGGTGTCCAGCCCGAGAACGGTCTGCGCCAGGGGCGTGCCCTCCGGCTCGAGGTACTGGGACAGGTCCCAGACCATCCCGTCCGTGTTGCCGTCCACGTGGCAGGAAGCACAGGACGAAGTGCTGGAGGCCGAATTGCGCGCGTCGGTGAAGAGGTGTCGACCGAGAAGGACCTCGTCCGAGGTCGCGTCGAACCCGATCGCCACGGGCGTGGGCGCCGTGACCGCGAAGTTGGCGCTGGAGGGCAGCGAGTTCAGGGGAACGCGCGCGATCGAGTGGTCGTTGCGGCCGAAGACGTAGAGGTTCGCGCCCGTCGGATCGACGGCGCAGGATCGCGGACCGCTTCCGCGCGGGTAGACCTGCTTCGCCGGGATGACGATGTGACCGGCCCACGAGACGTTGCCGTTCGTCGCGATGTCGAGGACCGCGACGAGATCACTGCCGTAGGCGCACACGTAGGCACGCGGACGCGTCGGATCGAACGCCAGGCTCGTCGGTTGCGCGCAACCGACGCCGGCCGGCGCGAGAGCGTCGAGGTCGACGATGCGCGGCGGAGCGCTGGAATCGAGGTCGTAGATCGCGATGCGGTTGGAGACGACCTGGCCGTCCACGAAGCTCGCCTCGCCGCGGTGATCGGCGTTCAGCGCCTCGGTACCGGGGATCCAGGCTTCCGAGGTTCCCGGCCGGGGGACCACGTCGAACAGGATCGTCCCCGCCCCCGCGCGTGCATTCGGGAGGTCCAGGAAATCGCCGACCGGCGGGGATCCGAGGCGGATCGAGAACAGGTCGAGATCGGGCAGCGCCGCGAGCCCCGCGACGTCGGTCGAGCCCACGTCGGTCGCCGCGGTGGGATTCGCGGGCGTGCCGCGCGCCGCGGTGCCGTTGCCCGAGAGGTGTGAGGCGACCCAGACACGGCCGCGATGGAAGGCGATGCCGCGCGGCGCGTCGGCCGGGATCGGGATCGACTGCGAGACGGAGTAGGTCGCGACGTCGATCGCCACGACCGTGTCGGCGCCGGTGCACGCCACCCACGCGCGCTGTCCGTCCGGCGCGAAGGCGATGCCGTGCGGCTCCGCATCGACGCGGATCGAGCGCATGATCGTGCGCCGGTCGAGGTCCACGACCTGCACGGTGCTGGAAACGCGGTCCACGACCCAGACC
Source organism: Planctomycetota bacterium (assembly GCA_026692665.1). Taxonomy (GTDB): domain Bacteria; phylum Planctomycetota; class UBA1135; order UBA1135; genus JAEUHZ01. The sequence continues at coordinate 24,165 of JAPLOF010000049.1, read as the reverse complement.
TGCTTCGACTGGGGCCGCATCGCCATCGACGCGGCACCCAGGCCGATCGGGATCTCGGCCCGGCGCTCGAGCGTCAGGGGATCGAGGATCACGAGCCGGTTGCCGGGCTGGTTCAGGACCAGCAGACGTCCGTGGGCGCTGTCGAGGACGACGGACCGGACCGGGCCGACCTCGAAGTTCAGGTACCGACCCTTCTGATCGTCCCGAGCGTACTCCGGGACGGTCTGGGCCATCAGGTCCGGACCGAGCGCGAACTGGACGAATGCACTCTGAGCGAGGACCGTCGCCAAGGCGGCGCGAGTCAGCTTCATGGTGGAACGCAGGGGAGCCGGGCGAGCGGGTCTGGCTGGAGATTACCAGCGCACCCGCGGGGCCGCCACGCGCACCGCCCTAGTTCCCGGCGAATACGCGCGCGGCTTCCGGCGGGAGGCGGGTCGGGACCAGTTCCAGCGTGCGGGCGCAGGCGGCCGTGCGTCGGCGCTCGGCCTCCGTGCCTCCCGTGCGCGCGGCCAGTGCGCGGACCCCCTGGCCGAAACCGGCCAGGATCTCGTCCCGGAGCGGCGCCGCGCGGCGCTCCAGGATCCGGCGTGCCACGTGGACGGCTTCCTCGGGTTCGGGCCCGAAGTTGCGCGCCAGGAAGCGCAAGAGTTGCGTCGGCGAGGAGCCGGGCGCGGCGCTGTTCTTCTCGTAGCGATCGGTGCGCGCGAGTCGCGCGGTCGCGAGCGCGCAGACCAGCGCGATCGCGACAGCGGCGAGGGTCCCCACGCGGCGCGGCGCATCTCCGTGCCGCGCGAGTTCGGCCCCCACGATCCCCGCTGCGAGACACACGAACGGGACGGGCGGCATCAGGTAGCGCAGATCGAAGATCCAGTCGCGGGTGGAGACGTCGAACGCGCTCAGCATGTACGTGACCGCGAACAGCGCGAGGAACGCCAGCGCAAAGGTCGCCGGCGTCGCCCGCGTACCCGGCAGGCCCCGTGCGACTCCACGGACGAGGGCCGCGACGTCCGAGCGCGCGAGCCAGGCGCAACGCACGAGGACCGCCACCGCGATGCAGACCAGGACGCGCCCGACCCACAGTCCGGGCGCGGGCAGCGTGTCCCGGAAGCAGAACGAGAGCGGCCCGGCCGAGGTGAAGGTCGCGAGCAGCTTCTCCGCCGCCTGTCCGCGCGAGATGCCGTAGGCGAGGTGGCCGGCGAGACCCTGGTCGTAGATTTCGAGACCGCTGTACCCGTGCACCAGCTGGTAGCGGATCCAGGGCCAGAACCCGGCCAGGAACCCGAGAGCCAGGACCGCCGCGCGCCGGCGCGCGAAGAACATCCGGTCGCGCGCGAGCTCGTGCGCGATCCACACGCCGAGGACGAGGATCAGGCTGAAGCCGAACCACAGCGCGAAGCCCGCCGACGATCCGAGCGCGAACGTCAGCCAACCCGCGCTCGCCTTCCCGTCCCGTGGCGCGCGCTGTTCCTCGAGGAAGATCCACGCGACGAGCAGCGCCAGCGCGTTCGCCTCCAGGTGCGTGCCGTACGTCGTGCACGAGCTCATCGCGTAGCCCGGTGGCGCGAACGCCAGCAAACCGGCGCCGATCCAGGCTGCGCGCGGGCTGGCATGCCGATGGAGCAGGACGAAGAGGATCGCGACGCAGGCCAGCCCGAACAGAAGTGCGATCGCGCGCAGCGCCACGAGCTTCGGCCCGAACACCGCGTACGGCACCGCGGCCAGGATCGACACGACGAGCGAACCGCCCCAGAAGTTGTTCACCTGGTAGCGCTGGATCGGGGCGAGCGGCCCGTCGAGCAGCTCCTGCGCCGCGATGCCGCGCAGCATCTCCTCGTGCGGAACGGCGCCGTTCTCGAAGAAGTCGTCGGGCGGCGCGAGGATCAGGAAGCCGCGCAGCAGGGCACAGGCGAGGAGCAGGAGCCCGAGCTTCCCCCACGGGATGCGCCCGGATCCGCTGCTCGCCGTGGAGTTCGGCACGCGCGCCTCAGCTCCGCGACGCGCTCGCCGCGAGGTCGCCGTTCCCGCGCCGCGCCGATTTCCGAATTCCGGAGTCCGGCGCCGCGCGCATCACGGGAAACGCGCCTCGACGACGGTGTGGATGCCGCCGCGCACGAGGAAGTCGCCCTCGACGACCATCCACTTCGGTGCGATGGTGGCGACGAGGTCGTCGAGGATCTGGTTCGTGACGGCCTCGTGGAAGGCGCCTTGGTCGCGGTAGGACCACAAGTAGAGCTTCAGGCTCTTCAGCTCGACGCAGCGCTCGTTCGGGCTGTAGCGGATGCGGATCGTGGCGAAGTCCGGTTGTCCGGTCTTCGGGCACAGGCAGGTGAACTCGGGGCAGTCGAAACGGATCTCGAAGTCGCGGCCGGGGCGCGGACTCGGGAACCACTCGAGGGTCTTCTTGGGCGTCGTGGACATGGGGTGGAGCGCGACAGCCTAGCGTGCGATGCGATCGAGTTCTTTCGATCGCCCGACCGTGACTCCGCCGACGCGGCACTCGACGATCAAGGTCGGCCGCTCGGCCACTGAGCACATGTGGTCGACGGCATCGAACTCCAGCATTCGCTCGTCGAGGCGCAGGAGGTGACGATCGCGAGCGAAGCCTCCCTCTCGGGATATGTTGACGACCAGCCATTCCGGATCTCCGCTCCAGGCGCGCGGCCGTTTCGATTCGGGAAGGTAGATCACCACCATCCCCTGTTTGTTCGGGTATTCCACATCGAGTTCGATGCTCGGCAGCACCTCCGCCGTCACGATCTTCAGGAGCTGGTTCTCGAACCACACGCGCCGAATCGTCCCGCCGAGCAACCACGCGTTCGAGCGCCCGAGGTCGAACACGGCGCGCGGTCCGTCCTCGGTGGCGACCCACGCGCCGTCGATCGAACCGTTCTCGTAGAGCGGCTGCGTCGCGCGCCAGCGCATCCGCGGCGGCTCGGACGTCGAGATGCCGGCGCTGGGTGTGACGCGGACCATGGTCAGCGCGATCGGATCGAGCTCGACGAGGTCCGATCTCCCGTCCTCGCGCCAGGCGTACGGCTTCGGGTCCCCGTTCGGCGGCGGGAGCCGCAGCGCGGGGCGCTCGGCGGCGTCGAGGAGCAGCACGGCGAGCCCCGCGCGCCGCAGTTCCTCCGCCCGCGCGCCGCGGACGAGGTACGGCAACGCCTCGCTCTCCGCGCGGCGGAGCGGCGTGGAGGATCCACCCGGGAGTTCGGGGGGAGGCGGCCAGGCCCCGCCGACGAGGTCGAGCTCGTGCGGCGCCCCGAAGCCACGCGCGTCCTCTGGCGCGCCGACCACGAACACCGAGCCCTGGCCGCCCGCCGTGGCGAGCCCGCGCTCGAGATCCGCGCGGAGCGCGAGCAGTTCGCGCGTCGCTGCGGGCCACAGACGCGCTGTGCGATCGCTCAGGATGCACAGACCCGCCGCGATCGCGAGCGGCATCACCGTGCGCCGCGATCCGCCCAGCGCGGTCGAGGCCGTCGCCAGGGCTGCGCACACGAGCACCGCGGGACCGACCAACGACCCGGCCAGTTCGACCTGCCCAGGCGGCACGTCGAGATCGCGTGCCAGAGCCAGGGCGACCCACATCGCGCCCAGCCAGCCGAGCACGAGCCACCCCCACAGCCGCGGCGCGGCGCGCACGGCCCGCAAGAGCGGTTCGCACGCCACGAGCAGGATCGTGCCGCCGACGAGGTACGCGATCGCACTGCCCGGCGAGGGCGCGGGGACGAACAACACGCCCAGCGTGCTGATCGCGCGCACGAAGTCGACGTCGAAGAGCGTCAGCGGACGCAGGGAGCCCGCGCGGAATCCGAAACCCTGCGGCCAGGCCAGCGCGGCCTCGATCGACACGAGGGCCGCGGCCGCGAGCGCCACCGTCACCGCCGCGCCGAGCTTCCTCGAGATCGCACGCGGCCGATGGGCCGAGGTGTACTCGAGCACGGCGCAGGCGAAGGGCAGGATCCAAGCCGCGCTCGAAGCGAAGCCGGCCGCGATCGCGAGCAACCCGGCGAGGATCAGGAAGGTGTCGCGGCGCTGCTGACGCCCGCGCAGGAAGAAGGCCGTGCACCACGCGCCCGCGGCGAGCGCCAGCAGGTCGCCGAGCGTCGCCGGCCGCGCGACCGCCGCGACGGAGACCGGGTGCACGACGAAGAGGCCCGCGCAGGCCCAGCCCGCGGCGCGAGCTCCCGACTCGCCGAGCCAGGGGACCAGCACGCGTCGCAACGTGACCCCCGCTCCCGCCGCGCCGACGAGGAGCGCGGCCAGCGACAGGGCACGCAGCGGCAACGCGACCGCGGGCTCGAGCGGTGTGAGGCCGCCGAGGATCTGCGCGTGGGCGGTCAGCAGGGCGGCCGGGATCGGACGCACGCCGCCGTCCGCGAACCAGGTCAGCGGCCCGAACGAAGTGCCGCCGCCGGGCGTCGCCACCTCCCGCATCAGGAGGAGATCCCCGCCCACGAAACCCGAGCCGAGGAGCGGCAGGTGCGCCAGGATCGCGAGCGCTCCGATGAGGAGACACAGAAGCGTGCGTCGCAGCGGTGCGGTCATGGGGAGCGCGGCGATCCTATCCAGCGGCGCACTCCGGATCCCGTGGTTCTCCGCTGCCGTCCCGGACCGTACTCTCGCCCTCCGATGCCGACCGACACGGAGCCGACGACGAGGAAGGGAGAGGCTCGCGGCCCGGCGCAGCCGTTCACGCCGCATTCCCGGACCGCGCGCGCCTGGCTCCCGTGGGCGCTGCTGGCGCTCGTCCCGTGGGCGCTCGGCGCGTGGGCGCTCCGGTTCACGTGCGACGACGCCTACATCTCGTTCCGCTACGCGGCGAACCTCGTCGCCGGAGACGGGCTCGTCTACAACGTCGGCGAGACGCCGCCCGTCGAGGGCTACTCGAACCTCCTCTGGACGCTGGCGAGCGCGGCCGCCCTGGCCCTGCGTCTCGACCCCGCCGTCGTGGCCAACGTCCTGGCCGCCGCTTCCGCCGCGGCCCTGATCCTGCTCGTCGCCCGCTTCGCGCACGTGCGCTTCGGGCTCAGCGGCCTCGGCTGCGGCATCGTCGCGCTCTTCGTCGGCATCCTCCCGCCGGTCTCGTGCTGGTCCACCGGCGGACTCGAGACGATGACGTTCGCGCTGGCGGTGTTCCTCGTCTACGAGCGCATCGCCTCGGGTCCGGGTGCACCGCGCGGCTGGCAGGCCGGCATCGCCGCGGCGCTGGCGGCGCTGCTGCGCGCGGACGGAGCGGGCTGGGTGCTGGCGGCGCTCGCGGTCGCATGGGTCGACGCCGGTTCGCGGCCGGAAGTCCGCGCCGCGGTCGTGCGCGCGGCGCTCCTCCTCGGCGCCGCGGTGTGCGCGCAGCTCGCATTCCGGCTGGCCTGGCACCAGGACTGGATCCCGAACACCGCGCGCGTCAAGGCCGGCCTGAGCGCGATGCGCATCGAGCGCGGCGCGAAGTACGTCGGGATGATGCTCGTCGCCATGCCGGCCTTGCTGCTCGCGCCGCTCCTGGCGCTGATCGCGACGCGCGGCACGCTCAAGTGCCCGCGGCGCGTCTCCATCGCGGCGGCGGTCTTCGCCGTCGTCGCGGCCGGCTACTCGATCTGGGCCGGCGGCGATTTCCTGCCGTTCGGGCGTTTCCTCCTGCCCGCCGTGCCGTTCGTCGGCCTCGCCTTCGCGTGCCTGCTCGCGCGGCCGGCGGCCTGGGTGCGCGTGGCGGCCGCGCTCCTCCTCGCGACCGCGCCACTCGCCACGCTGGGCGTGCAGGCGGTTCCGCGCGCTCTCCACTTCCGCTGGAACGAGGCGGAACCGATCGACGAGCTCACCATGCTCGACAACGTGCGCTACCGCGCGGAGCAGTGGGCGCTCGTCGGCCGTGCACTGAGCACGCGCTGCGCGGGCCAGTCGATCGTGCTCGGCGGCATCGGCGCGGTGGGTTACTTCAGCGGGCTGCGCGTGCTCGACCTCTTCGGCCTCGTCAGCCCCGCGGTGGCGCGCCTCGAGACGCCGCTCGAGCGGTCGTCGCCCGGTCACGACCGGCGCGTCGATCCGGAGTTCTTCCTGCCCGAGAGGCCCGACCTCCTGGGTGCCTGGATCTCGTCCACGTCGGCCACGCTGGCCGGGCTCCCGCCGCACTGGCAGGGTCTCGTGGCGGCGAATCAGGCGCGCGTCGAGCGCTGGCCGCTCGCCGAGGACGAGGACTTCCCGCCGGGGACCGAGTTGCGCGTGTTGCGCATCGTCTACGATCGCTGACCGAGGAGACGCGCCATGCTCAACACGTTCCGCCCCCTGATCGACGCCGCTCTCGGCCTGGACCTCACGCGGCCCGACGTCGCGGTCGCCGAGCTCACGCGCCGCTTCGACCCGCGCGGCAAGGCGGCCGCGGAGCTCAACCGCGCGCTCGTCGCGCTGCTCGACGAACGCAAGATCGCCGACCGCGGCGAACCGCCGGTGCGCTGGAGCCGCGTCTCGAAGGCGGTGCCGGACACTTCCGACTTCTCGATCGACGCCGTCGACATGAACGGTCCCGGCCCGCACCACGCACACCCGAACGGCGAGGTGAACTGGTGCATCGCGCTCGAGGGCGATCCGCGCTTCGACGGCCGGCCCGCGGGTTGGGTCGTCATGCCGCCGGGCTCCGGACACGTGCCCACCGTGTCCGGCGGGCGGATGCTGATCGTGTATCTGCTGCCGGGCGGGAAGATCGAGTTCACGAAGGCCTGAGGCCGGGGTTGGGCGCCGGAGCCCGGGCCGGGCGGCGCACCGACAGATCCCCTCCACCTTTCGCAGACGCGCAACCGATGCCGTAGAGTCTAGGCACGCCTCGAGCGCCTCTCCCCGCCCCGATGAACACCACCCTGCGCACCCTGGTCCTCGGCGCCCTCGCCGTCCTGCTGCTCCTGCAGCCGGCGGCGCGCGCGGGCGCGGGCTGCGGAGAGTCGATGCTGACGGGGTCGTGCGGCTGCACCGCGCCGGAGAAGGCCGAAGGCGAGGGAGCGCGCTCCTGCTGCCAGGGCGCGAGCGGCGCCGCGGAGCACGAATCCGCGCCGGACGACAGTCGGCCCAGGCTCGGGTCCGACGCCGGCTGCGCCTGCACGGCGTCCCCGCTGCCGGACCTGCCGGGCGCGCCGCGGACCTCGGACTCCTTCGCGGGAACGCTCCTCGAGCGTTTCGAACTCGCGGCGCGCTGCGCCGCGGCGCACGTCGACGTCTTGCCGGCGGCGCAGGAATCGCCGCCGCGCGCGCCACATCCACGGCCTCTGTCTCTCGTACCGCGCGGATCGACCGCGCGCACCCTGGCCTTCCTGGGCACCTGTCTGCGTTGAGCCGCGGGAGCGGAAGCTCCTGCTCCGGCCCCGGAGGCGACGCCTCCGCACGCCCTGGCGCGTGACCCGATCCGGGGTCCGTGCCGCGCGCGACCTCCGTGTCGCGCCCTTCCGCGCCCGCATCGCGCGCGCGGTGGCTCCACCGACAGGTTCGACCCATGCGCAATCCGATCCTCTACGCGATCGCGTTGTCCCTCACGGGGCTCGCGAGTTGCCTGCTCACACCCGACGGGCTCGACGACGAGCGCGACGCCGCACTCGATGCGGGCGCGCCGTACGCGAAGCCGCACGACGAACGCGAGCTGCCCGCACTCCCCGAGCCCGCGACCGATCGCGACCTCCTGCGGCGCGCGTTCCTCGCGAACGGCGGCGTCGAGGCGTCGTGGCACGCCTGGCGCGCTGCATTGGCCGAGGTCGAAGTCGCTTCGGCGTGGCCCTCGGGCATGTTCGAGGTCGAAGTCGAGCGCGCCTTCCAGGGCGGATCGTCCGGCTTCGACCAGACCTCGGTGCTGGCGATGTTCGATCCCCTGCTCGAGTGGCCCTCGAAACCCAAGGCACGCGGCGAAGCGGCGCTGGCCGAGGCTCGCGCGGCTCGCGAACGATTCCGCGCCGCCGCCCTGGCCTTGCGCGCCGACGTCCTCGCCAGCGCGGCGCGGTTGCGTGCCCGTCAGGCGGAGGTCTCGCTGCGCGGTGAACAGCAGGCGCTCTACGACCTCGAGGCCAGCCTGGCCGAGCGCTCGGTCGCCACGGGCGGACTGCAACTCGACCTGGCGCGCATCCAGCTCGAGGCGCGGCTCTCCGAGGACATGCTGCAACGCGCCGTCGCCGAGACCGCGCGCGAGCGTGCGACGTTGAACGGGCTCCTGGATCGCGCCCCGCGCGCGAAGCTGGACCTGGCCGAGGGCGGAACGCCGCGGCCCTGGCCGGGGAGCGAGGACGACCTCCTGGTGCGACTCGCGGACGCGAACCCCGAACTGCGCGAGCTGGCGCACTCGATCGAGGGGGGCGCGCGCAAGGTCGACCTGGCCCGGCAGGCCTATGTCCCCGACGTCTCGCCGCGCGTGGGATTCACGGGCTCGATGGAGCAGTTCGTCGGAGCCTCCATCGGCCTGCCCGCGAACCTGGCCGCCGTGCGTTCGGAGATCGAGCGCACGTCGGCAGGGCTCGAGGAACTGCGCGCGTTCGCCCGCCAACGCCAGGCCGGGTTGGCCGCCGAGATCACGGCCGAATTCGTCCTGCTGCAGGACGCGGAGCGCCAGTCTCGCCTCTACACCGACGAGATCGGACCGCTCGCGGACCGCTTCGCGGCGAGCGCGGGTTCGGCCTACGCGACGGGCGGGGCCACCCAGCGCGACTGGATCGAGAGCCAGCGCGCGGCGCTGGACGCGCGGCTCGCGCTGGCCGAGGCGCGCGCGGCGCGCGAAGAGGCGCTGGTCCGCATCGAAGCGCTGGCTGGGATCGAGATCGCGGAACTCGCAGGAACGGAGGAGGTGGCTCGTGAAGTGCAGTGATCCGCTCGCAGGTGCCGTGAAGTTCCCCGTGGTCCTCCTGATCGCGCTCGCGACCCTGGCGCTGGGCTGGTGGCTCGGCTCGCGTCCCCGAGGACCGGCGGAATCGGCGCACTCCACGCCGGCCGCCGCGTCCGCGCAGAAGCAACTGTGGACCTGCGGCATGCACCCGCAGGTGATCCAGGACCATCCGGGGCTGTGCCCGATCTGCCACATGGACTTGACGCCGCTGGATCCCGGCGCGGAGGGGCAGGGCGTGAAGCTCGATCCGGTCGTCGTGCAGAACATGGGCCTGCGCGTGGCGCCGGTGCTCGCGCAGGTCCTCGAGCGCAGCGTGCGCGCGTACGGGACCGCCACGGAGCCCGAGCCGCTGCACCGCGACGTCACGTTGCGCGTCGGCGGCACGATCGTGGCCCTCCACGCCGCGACGGACGGCATGCCGGTCCGCGAGGGCGATCCCCTCTTCGATCTCTTCAGCCCGGAGCTTTCCGCGGCGGTCGAGGAGCTGATCGGCGCGCGGCGCGCCACCGTTTCGTCCCCGTCCAGCCCGATGGTGCGAGCGCTCCGCGACGCGGCCCGGCGCAAACTGGAGCTCCTGGGCCTCCTCCCGGCGCAGATCGACGGATTGGAGGAGCTCGACCGCGCTCCGGCCGCGATCTCCTACCTCGCCCCGGTCACCGGGCACGTCACGGAACGTCGCGTGAACGTCGGCTCCACCGTGATGCCCGGGGAACTCCTCCTGCGGATCGCCAGCAACGCCCGGATGTGGATCGACGCGCGCGTGTTCGAGCGCGACCTCGTCGGCATCCGGACCGGACTCGCGGGGCGCGTGCGTTTCGACGCGATCCCCGGACGCGTGTTCGACGCGACCGTGGCGTTCGTGCATCCGCACCTCGACATGGAGACGCGCACGGCGCTCGTGCGGCTCGAGCTCGACAACGCGGACGGTCCCCTCCGCCAAGGCATGTACGCGACCGTCGAGATCGCGCTCGACATGTCGGCGATCGGGGTCGCTTTCGTCGTGCCGCGCGAGGCGGTGATCGACACGGGGCTCAGGCGCGTGGTCTTCGTCGCGCTCGGCGAAGGGCGCTTCGAGGCGCGCGACGTCGAAGTGGGATCGCGAGCCGACGGCGGACTGGTCCAGATCCGGAGCGGCGTCGCGAGCGGCGACATGGTGGTCGTCAGCGGTCAGTTCCTGCTCGACGCCGAGAGCCGGATCCGCGAGGCCGTGCGACGCCACCTCGACGCGGGCCTGCCGGGTCACGAGCCGCGGCCCGACAGCGCTCCCGGCGCGAAGCCCGTCGTCGAGCGCGCTTCCGAACGTGAGGCGCCCCAGGGAAAGCTCGACGCGGTTTTCTCGGCCTACCTGGCGATCGCGGAGCGGCTGGGCACCGTCGACGAGACGGCGCTGCGCTTCGACGTGGCCCCGCTCGCGCGCGCGGCGCACGAACTCGCCGCCGAGGCTCGCGGCGAGACGAAGTCTCTCGCCACCCGGCTGGCCGAATCCGCCGACGGGATCGCCAAGCTCGAGGGCGAGGCGCGTCGCAAGGCGTTCGGGCCTCTCTCCGAGGCCGCGATCGCGCTGGCCGACCGCGCACCTCCCAGCGCGGTCGTCGCGCCCTCTCTGTTCGTCGTGCACTGTCCCATGGCTCCCGGGAGCTGGCTCCAGACGCACGAGGAGGTCGAGAATCCCTACTACGCCACGGCGATGAAGGCCTGCGGCGAAGTCGTGCGCGCGGTGCCCGCCGCGAAGGACGAGTGACATGGTCGCCCGCCTGATCGCCTTGTGCGTGCGCCACCGCCTGGTCGTGGCCTTCCTGACGCTCGTCGTCGCGGCGCTCGGCGTGTGGGGCGCGCGCAAAGTGCGCCTCGACGCGCTGCCCGACCTGTCGGACGTCCAGGTGATCGTCGTCACCGACTTCCCCGGCCAGGCGCCGCAGGTCGTCGACGACCAGATCACGACACCGCTCTCGAGTGCCTTGCTCGCCGTGCCGGGCGCGACGGACGTGCGCGGCGTGTCGATGTTCGAGATCTCGTTCGTGTACGTGCTGTTCGAGGACGGCACCGACCTGTACTGGGCGCGGAGCCGCGTGCTCGAGACCTTGTCGAGCGCGCGCGACCGCCTGCCGGCCGCCGCGTCGCCGCGACTGGGTCCCGACGCGACCGGCGTCGGCTGGGTGTACCAGTACGCGCTCGTGCCGGGCTGGTACTCGCCCGATCACCCGCGCGGGCTGTGGCACGACGTCGAGCAAGAGCGCTGGTACGCCGCGCGCGAGGACGCGCCCGCCGATCAGCGCGAACATCTCGCGCGCGTGCGCGCCTTCGACGCGCCGGGCACGTGCCCGCTTTCCGGACGCACGCTGCTGCCGGCGGCGGAGGATCTGGCGGCACTGCGCACGCTGCAGGACTGGTACCTGCGTTATCCGCTCAACGCGGTGCCGGGGGTGGCCGAGATCGCCTCGATCGGGGGATTCGTCCGCCAGTACTCGGTCATCGTCGACCCGCTGAGGCTCGCCGCGCTGCGACTGCCGGTCGGGATGATCGCGGAAGCGATCGAGCGCTCGAATGCGGACGTCGGCGGCTCCGTCCTGGAGCTGTCCGAGGCCGAGTACCTGGTGCGGTCGCGCGGTTACGTGCAGGGCGTGCAGGATCTCGAGCGCGTGCCTGTCGGCGTGGGCCCGGGCGGTGCGCCCCTGCTCCTGCGCGACGTCGCCACGATCGAGATCTCCGGCGAAGCGCGGCGCGGGGTGGGTGAACTCGACGGGCGCGGCGAGGCGGTCGGCGGCATCGTCGTGGCGCGCTTCGGCGAGGACGTGCACCGCGTCCTGCGCGACGTGAAGTTGCGGATGGCGGAGCTCGAGGAGGGATTGCCGCCGGGCGTCTTCGTGCGCACGACGTACGACCGGTCCGCGCTGATCGACCGCGCGGTCGACACGCTCTCGGAGGCGCTGATCGAGCAGCTCCTGATCACGGCGGCCATCTGCCTGCTCTTCCTGGCGCACGTGCGCAGCGCGTTCGTCGCGGTGATCGTGCTGCCGATCGGCCTCCTCACCGCCCTGCTCGTGATGCGTCTCCTCGGCATCAACGCCAACATCATGAGCCTGGGCGGACTCGCGCTGGCGATCGGCGTGATGGTCGACAGCGGCGTCGTGATGATCGAGAACGCGCACCGCCACCTGGAGATCGACGCGAAGCGCGGCGCGAACGCCAAGGGACGCGTGGCCTCGATCCTGGAAGCGGCGCAGGAGGTCGGTCCGAGCCTCTTCTTCTCGCTGCTCGTGATCACGGTCTCGTTCCTGCCGATCTTCGTGCTGGGCGGCGAGGCCGGCCGCCTCTTCTCGCCGCTGGCGTGGACGAAGACGTTCGCCATCGCGGCCGGTGCGCTGCTCGGCATCACGATCGTGCCCGTGCTCATGGTGTGGCTGATCCGCGGCCGCATCCCGCACGAGGACAGCAATCCGCTGAACCGCTGGTCGCAGAAGCTCTACGAGCCCGCGTTCCACTGGGTGCTGCGTCACCCGTGGGCCACGCTCGCGATCACGATCGCGCTGGGCGCGTCGACGCTGTGGCCCGCCTCGCGACTCGGATCCGAGTTCATGCCGCCGCTCGACGAGGGCGACCTCCTCTACATGCCGACGACCGAGCCCAGCCTCTCGATCGGCAAGGCGCGTGAGCTCCTGCAGCAGACCGACCGCCAGATCGCGGCCGTGCCCGAGGTGAAGAGCGTCCACGGCAAGATCGGCCGCGCCGAGACCGCGACGGACCCGGCGCCGCTCTCGATGCTCGAGACGGTGATCCAGCTCGAGCCCGACCGCTCGAAGTGGCGCACGCGCACCGAGGCGCGCTTCCACGACGACTGGCCGGCGTGGCTCGCGTGGCCCTTCGAGCACACGTTCTGGCCGCGCGGCCGGCCGATCACGACCGAGGAGCTCGTCCACGGCTGGCACGACGCGGACGGCACGCAGCACGCGGGGCTCGACCAGCGCTGCAAGTTCCCGGGCCTCGCGAACTCGTGGACGCACCCGATCGAGACGCGCCTCGCGATGCTCTCGACCGGCATCAAGACGCCGATCGGGATCAAGGTCTTCGGCACCGATCTGGCCTCGATCGAGGCCATCGCGGCCGATGTGGCGGCCGTCGTGCAGCGGGTGCCGGGCACCGCCAGCGCCTACGCGGAACCGGTCCTGGCGGGTCGGTACCTGGACATCGACGTCGACCGCGAGAAGGCGGCGCGACACGGGCTCGCGATCGGCGACGTCCAGGATCTCGTGCGCACGGCGATCGGCGGCATGCCGGTCTCGACGACCCTGCAAGGCGTCGAGCGCTATCCGATCCAGATCCGGTTCGCGCGCGAACTGCGCGACGATCCCGAGCGACTGGCGGAACTCCCGGTGACGACGCCCTCCGGCGCGGCGATCCCGCTCTCCGACCTGGCGACGATCCGCATCGAACCCGGCGCGCCCATGGTGCGCAGCGAAGCCGGACGGCGCGCGGCCTGGATCTTCGTCGACATCGCCGGGCGCGACCTGGGCGGATGGATGAAGGAGGCACGCGAGCGCGTCGCGGCCGAGGTGGTGCTGCCCGCGGGGACGACCCTGTCCTGGACCGGTGCCTTCGAGGAACTGGAGCGCACGAACGCGCGCCTCGCGATCGTGGTCCCGCTGACGCTGGCCCTGATCATCCTCCTGCTCTACGCCTCGAACGGCAGCTGGTTCCGCGTCGGCGTCATCGCGCTGGCCGTGCCCTTCAGCCTGATCGGCGCGGTCTGGTTCCTGTGGTGGCTGGACTACGACATGTCCGTCGCCGTCTGGGTCGGCATCATCGCTCTGCTCGGCATCGACGCCGAGACCGGACAGATCATGCTGCTCTACCTGGACGAGGCGCACGATCGCTGGAAAGCCGAAGGGCGGCTGCGCACGGTGCAGGACCTCATGGGCGCCATCCACGAGGGCGCGGTGAAGCGCATCCGGCCCAAGACGATGACGGTCGCGACGGACATGATCGGCCTGATGCCGCTCTTGTGGGCCAGTGGCACGGGCGCCGACCTGACGCGGCGGCTCGTCGCGCCCCTCGTCGGCGGGATCGCGGTGAGCTTCCTGATGGAGCTGCTCGTGTACCCGGTCCTCTACTACCTCGCGAAGCGGCGTTCGCTGCCGGGGTGACGCCGCTCTCGCGGCTGTCACCGGACGCCGGGGTGGAAAGCGCCGGCCGGGCCCGGCGGCGTGCACGAGAAGCCGCGCGCCCCCTCCCCGCTCCGGCGCGGAGGGAGGTACGCTTGCAGGATCCACCTCGCGGGCCGCGGGCCCGCCGAACGGCTCCCCAGCCGACACCTCGACCGACTCCACGACCGACCGTGCGCACCACACTCTACCCCTCCGCGGCCCTGGCCGCCCTCCTCCTCCTCTCGAGCAGCGCGGCCGCCGGAACCCGGTACGTGAACGGCGTGCTCGCGACCGGCAACAACGACGGCACGAGCTGGGCCGACGCCTACCGCGGCGTCGACGCGGTCGCGGTCGCCCTGACGGCTTCGGTCGCGGGCGACGAGATCTGGGTCGCGGCCGGCACGTACAAGCCCACCACGACGGCGACGCGCACGATCTCGCACCAGCTGAAGGCCGGCGTCGCCGTCTACGGCGGTTTCAACGGCACGGAGACGCTGCTGTCGCAGCGCGACTACCTGGCCAACGTCACGATCCTCTCCGGAGACATCGGCACGGCCGGCTCGAACACGGACAACAGCCACCACGTCGTGGTCGGCGCGGGCACGACGGCGAACACGATCCTCGACGGGTTCACCGTGACGCAGGGCAACGCCAACGTCGGCAGCGCGAACAACGACCGGGGCGGCGGCATCCTCTGCCTCGCCGGCGCGAGCCCGTCGGTCAGGAACTGCCGCTTCGTCGACAACCGCTGCACGTTCGGCGGCGGCGCGGGGTACGTGCTCCAGTCGAGCCCCTCGTTCGTCAACACGAGCTTCGAGAACAACGTGGGCGGCAGCTTCGGCGGAGCCTTCGACACGAACACGACGTCGACGACGTGGGACCGCTGCACGTTCATCGGCAACACGGCGGCGCGCGCCGGCGCGGTCGAGTGCTTCACGACGGGCACGCCGCGCATCCTGAACTGTCTGTTCCGCGACAACGTGTCGACGGGATCCGGCGGCGGCGGCGCGATCTGGAGCAGCTCGACCACGCAGATCCGCAACTGCACGATCGTCGAGAACAGCTCCACGACGAACGCGACCGCGGGCATCCTGGTCAGCGGCGGCGGCGCTACGATCGCGAACTGCATCGTCGTCGACAACAGCGGCCCGGGCGGCGCGCAGGGCGTGGTGAACCAGATCGCGGGCACCACGGCCGTCACGTACTCCATCGTCGAAGGCGGTTTCGCGGGCACCGGCAACCTGAACGTCAGCCCGGCCTTCGCGAACCAGGCCGGCAACGATTTCGCGCTCACGATCGCATCGCCGGCGATCGACGCGGGCAACAACGCGTCGGTGATCGCCGGGTTCACGCTCGACCTCGCCGGCAAGCCCCGCTTCGCGGACGAGCCGACGGTCGCCGACACGGGCGCGGGCGTCGCGCCGATCGTCGACATCGGCGCCTACGAGTTCCCGGCCCCGGTCGTCACCGCGTTCTGCTTCGGCGACGGCACGGCGACCCTGTGCCCGTGCGGCAACGACGCGCCGTTCTTCAGCGGCACCGGCTGCCTGAACTCGCTCGGCACGGGCGGACTGCTCGGATCGACGGGCAGCGCACGCATCCTGGGCGACACGTTCGCCGTCGTGGGTTCGGGCATGCCGAACTCGTCCTGCCTCTATTTCCAGGGCACCACGCAGGTGAACGGCGGCAACGGGTCCGTGTTCGGCGACGGCATCCGCTGCGCCGGCGGCAGCGTCATCCGACTGGGAACGAAGACGAACTCCGCGGGAGCGTCGCAGTACCCGGTGGTCGGCGACCTGAGCATCTCGGTCAAGGGGCTGGTCACGTTGGTCGGCACCGTCCGCACCTACCAGTGCTGGTACCGCAACGCGGCCGCGTTCTGCACGGCCGACACGTTCAACCTGACGAACGGACTCTCGGTCACCTGGGAACTGTGACGCGCCGTCGGGCCAGCGTACTCTAGGCCGTGCGAGCGGCCTGGACCGGTGGTCAGTACAGCGTGCTCCGCGCCGCGTTCGGCGCGTCCGTCGCGATCGCCTTCGCCTTCGGACCCGGCGCACCCTGGGTGCGCGGCCTGGGCGCGATCGCGTCCGTCGTCCTGGTCCTCGGAGCCACGCGAGCGGGCGTGCTCGTCGCCCTCGCCGCGTGGCTTTACTTGCAGTGGCCCGAGATCGCCGCGCAGCCCTGGTCCGCGCTCGTGCCTCTGGCGCTCCTGACTCACGCCTGCGCACCGGGCTCTCCGTACGGATCGGTGCGAGCAATGGGGCGCACCGATCCGGGCGGCGGTTGGAGCCTGCCTGCGTGGTCTCGGTGGGTCGCCTGGGGCGCGGTGCTCGCCTTGGCGGCGGTGGCGCACGCCCTGAGCGACGACGCGACGTCGCCGCGCTCCGCCCTGCGGCTCGCCGCGTGCGCGGCCGGTCTCTTTCCGCCCGTGCGTCCGTTCGCGTGGCTGGTCCTCGCCGGCGAGGAGGCCATCGCGAACTTCGACGCGGCGCACGCGCACGTGTTCGCCGCGCGCCTCCTCGCCCTCGGCATCCTCTTCGACCCGGCCTGGGTGCGCGGCAGGACGGGCGGCGTCGAACGCCTCTACTACGACGGCGCCTGCGGCCTGTGCCACCGCGCGGTGCGCTTCATCCTGGCCGAGGACGTGGACGGCTCGCGCTTCCGCGTGGCGCCCCTGCAGGGCGAGACGTTCGCGGCGCGCGTCACCCCTGCCGAGCGCGCGAACCTGCCGGACAGCGTGATCGTTCAGGCGCAGGAGGGCCGCCTCCTGGTCCGTTCGGACGCCGCGCTGCACATCCTGGAACGGCTGGGCGGGGTCTGGCGGGTGCTCGGGATCGCCGGGCGAGCCTTCCCTCGACCCCTGCGGGACGCGCTCTACGATGGCGTGGCGCGGATCCGGAAACGCCTGTTCGCCGCCCCGAAGGAGGCCTGCCCCCTCCTCCCGAGCGCCCTGCGCGGCCGATTCGATCCTTGAGCATCCGCGGCCGCCTCTGGACCGTAAACCCGAGCGCAATCCGGTCCCGCGCGGCGCGCCGTCGCGTAGGGTCGGGCATGAAAGACGGCACACCGATGAACGCCATGATCCTCCTCGCAGGTCTCTGCTCCCTCCTCTCCCTGACCTCCGCGCGCTGCGCGGAGGGCGGCGAGGCCACGCCCGAGGTCAAGGCCGCGAAGAGCGCCTACTCGAAGCTGGGCTACGACCTCGCGCCGCTCTCGAAGGAGCGCGTGGCCGAGATCGCGAAGACGCTCTCGCCGCTGGCGCGTGAGGTCACGCTGGAGGCCGGCACGGAACGCGCCGGCACGAGCGAGCTGCTCAAGGAGAAGCGCAAGGGCATCTTCGTCTCCGCGATCGGCGGCCTGCCCCTCTTCCGCTCCGAGGACAAGTTCGAGAGCGGCACGGGCTGGCCCTCGTTCACGCGCCCGTTCGATCCCGACCACGTGATCGTCAAGCACGACGCGAGCCACGGCATGGTGCGCGACGAGGTGCTCGACGCCCGCTCGGGCGCGCACCTGGGCCACGTGTTCGACGACGGCCCGGCGCCGACCGGCCTGCGCTACTGCATCAACGGCGTCGCCCTGAAATTCATCCCCGACGGAGATCCCATGCCGGCCGAATCGCAACCCATCCCCGTCCAACGCGCGTACTTCGCGGCCGGTTGCTTCTGGGGCGTCGAGGACGTGTTCCAGCAGGTGCCGGGCGTGATCTCGGCCGTGTCCGGCTACATGGGCGGCTCGAAGGACGCGCCGACGTACAAGCAGGTCTGCACCGGCACGACCGGGCACGCGGAGACGGTCGAGATCGTGTTCGACCCGAAGAAGGTCGGCTACGAGAAGCTGCTCGACCTGTTCTTCCTGAACCACGACCCGACGACGATGAACCGTCAGGGGCCGGACGTCGGCGACCAGTACCGCAGCGCCGTGTTCGCGACGGACGAGGTGCAGCGCCTGGCCGCGACGAAGAAGATCGCGGAGCTCGCGACCACGCCGCGCTTCGAGAAGCGCAAGATCGTCACGCAGGTCGTGGCGCCGGGCCCGAAGTTCTGGGCGGCGGAGGAGTACCACCAGGACTACCACCTGAAGAACGGTGGATCGTGCAAGGTGAAGTTCGACTAGTGCGAGGCCTGGGCTCGCCCGGCGAGCCGACGAGGAACGAAGGCCGGGCCCGCGCGGGAAGCCCCTACCGTCTCGCGGACGCGCGGCGCGCTGCTCGCGAACTCGGGCGTGGTCGTGACGACCAGGTCCACGAGCCGGTCTGGGGCCGCGCGCCGCTACGGGACCCAGCCTGGCAACGCAGCCGCCTGGCGGACCCACGCCAGCATCTGCGCCTCGTCGAGATCGTCCTCGTGGACGTCGATCCAGCGCGCGGACTGCCCCACGCCTCCGGGCGGGACGGGCCGCAGCGAGGTGCCCTGGAACAGGGTCACCTTGACGTAGCGGGTGAAGACGTGGAAGGACAGGAACCAGCCCTGGCCCTCGACTCCGTACAGAGGCGAGTTCCACTTCACGGCCTTGCGCACGTTGGGAACGGTGCGCACGACGAGGGCATCGAGACGGCGCCCGACGTCGCGCTTCCAGCCGGGCATCGCGGCGATGTAGGCCTGCACGGGCGCGTTCCCATCGGCCTTCGCGATCTGCGGATTGCCGCCTGCGAGGAGCCTCACCGTCTTGACCTTCGGCGCGCGGGGTTCCGCCTTCGCGGTCGCCCCGGGATCCTTGCCCTTCGTCTTGGAGGATCGTCGTGCTCGGCCCTCGGGCTTCTTGCCTTGGGTGGTGCCGCGACCGGCGCGGCGTTCGAGATCACGTTCGGAAGTCACGACTTGCTCCTGGGCTCCCCTGTGCACTCCCTCCGCGGCAAGCAGGCCCTGGAGGTGCGTTGGGGACACGCGGCAACGTACTCGCCAGGCCCGCGGCCGGCGAGGGCCTCTCAGGCCGAACCGTCGAACAGGCGCAGGATCGCGGCCACTTCGCGCGGCCGGGAGCTCGCGAGCTTCCGCAGTCCGTTCCGGACGATCCAGCGCGAGTGCGGGCTGCTCGACTTCGCCCACTGCCGACAAACCACCAGGACGAACTCCGGGTGCTTGGCGCTCGCGTTGCGAAGGACGCTGGCGACGGACTTCTGGACGTAGGACTCAGGGTCTCTGCGGAGAGCCTCGAGCACGGGCCGGACAGCCTGCGGATCCAGCTTGACGAGTCCCCGGAGGCCCTCACTCGCAGCGCGCCGGACATTGGAGTCGCGGGACCTGGCCCATCGAAGCGCCGCGCGCACGACCACCGCCGGGTGGCGCTTTGCGATCTGGACGAGCGCGGTGGCCGCGACCTCACGCGTTCGCCACGAATCGCTCGCGGCGAGCTTCTGGAGCTCCGGGAGCACCGCCTCGGGCGCGACACGGCCCTTCGCCACGAGCGGCTGGATGTCCTCGACTCTCTCGATCACTGCGACTCCCTTCATGGTTGTGGCGCGACAACCCGATTCACCAGCTGAGTCCAGTTCCGGGCGCGGAATCAGCGGTCAGGGGGCACACATCGAGAGCGCTGAGCAGCCCCGAGGCCCAGCACCCGGACTCGCCCCACGTGTAGCGGTCGAACGGATCTGCCATTGCGTGAAAGACTACTTCCGCACAGCCTGCGTGCTGACAGCGTCGGGCCGCCAATCGCTGACGAGGATCAGTTCCGTGTCCTCGCGCGGGCTCGCCTCGATCGCGACCAGGAAGCGTTCGCGGGCGATGTCGTAGGCGACGATGGAGGCGCCCTTCTCCAGAGGGCGACCGTCGAACAGGGGCTTGGGCGCGCCCACGTCGACGTCTCCGCCCGTCACGGTCACGGTCGCGCTCCAGATCGAGCGCGACGCGTCGACCCAGTAGAGCTCCGAACCGGACAACCAGCCGTACATCCACAGGGTCGGGTTCCGCGACACCTGGACCGGCGCCGACGGCGTCGGGAACGTCACGACCCGGAGCGACCCGCCGAGGTCTCCCTCGGCCGACACGGAAAACAGGACGGCGTTCCCCGCCGGCGAAACGAGCGGGCTCCACTCGGCCTCGGGTGTGGCCATCAACCGTTTTGGGACGCGGCCCGATTCGAGGTCGATCGTCATGATGTCGCCGACCTTGTCGTGCATCGGCACCCCGCTGAACAGCAACGTGCGCCCATCCGGGGTGAACGAGGCCGCGCTGTACTCACACTCCGGTTCGCTCTCGAAGAGCGGCGTCGGCGGGCCGCCGGCGATCGGGAAGCTGACCAACTGCTGACCCGGCGAATTGGCGTCGGTCGCGATGACCCCAGGTCCGCGGGGCGCCCAGAGCGCGCCGTAGTAGAACTTCGCCTTTGGATCTCCGAGCCAGGTTCGAACGCCGCGTTCCAGGTCGAGGACGGCGAGTTGGGTCTCCCCACGATCGCCGATCACGTTCACCGCCGCGCGACGGCCATCCGGCGCGAGCGAGAGTGCGCCCTCGATCGCGAAGGGTTCGACGGGGATCGGCGTGCGCTCGCCCTTGCGATCCATCCAAGCGAGCCGGTGCGTGCTGGCGCGCGCGACGGGCTGATAGACGAGCGTACCGCGCGCGGAGATGCCCATGCTGATCGACACACGGCGGCTATCCCACTGGACTCCCGGGGCAATGGGCTGCGCGCTCCCCACCGGTTCGAGGCGCACCGCGTCGAAGGGCTGGACCACCAGGTTCTCGTCGCGGCCGTACACGAGCGCGCCGGGTTCGACGAACACCGCCTCCGTCTCACTCGAGAGGACGAAGCGCGACTGCCCCGTCGCAGGATCGAAGGCGTAGACGCCGGGCGCCGCGATGTTCATCGCGTAGTACAGAAAGCGCTGGCCGTCGGGCAGCATGTGCGGGACGCGATGCGACTCCGACCGCGTCGTGGGTTGGGTGATCGGCCGCGCGCTGCCCCCGGACTCGTCGACGATGGACAGGCCGCCGGCGGCGCCCGGTGCGAAGACGATGGTGCCCTTCGTTCCCCACGTTCCGCCGCGCCCGGCGCCGGCGTCGCAGAGCGCGCGCACGATGCCGTCGGCGAGGTCGATGCGCTTCAGTTTCCGCCCGGCGAAGAACGCGATCGACCGGCCGTCGGGCGACCAGAACGGGTAGGCGGCGTCCTCGGTTCCAGGGAGAGGGCGGTACTCGAGGCGCGACAGATCGCGCACGTACAAAGATGGCGGCGAGGTCCCCTCCTGCGCGCGAACCGAAACCACGACGTGGGTCCCGTCGGGTGAGATCGCGACAAACCGGTCGCCCGCAGGCAAGACCATGCCCTTGGGCAGCGCGAGCGTCGCTCGAACGACGCGCTGCTCTGCCTCCGGTGCGCTCTGCGACGAGGGAGCGCGCAGCGCGAAGAACACGGCCAGAGCGGCCAGCGCCGCGCTCGAGATCCAAGGTGCGAAGCGCAACACGCGTGTCGAGGACGTCGCGCGCGCGCCGGGCTGGGCCCGTGCGTCCTCGGGCTGAGCGCGAGCCGCCTCGAGCTCGAGGCGCGCGTCGCCGATGTCACGCAACCGCCGGCGCGGATCCTTCTCGAAGCAGCGCGTGAGGAGCTCCCGCACACGGCGCGGAGTTGTCGGCGGCAGCGCGGAGAGGTCGGCCTGCGAGTGCAAGACGGCGCCAAGCACGTCGGTCAGCGTCTCGCCGGCGAACGCGCGCTTGGCCGTCAAGCACTCGTACAGCACGCAGCCGAAGGCCCAAATGTCGACGCGCTTGTCGATCGATTTGCCGCGCGCCTGCTCGGGCGCCATGTAGGTCGGCGTGCCGAGCAACCGGCCGGCTTCCGTCGAGAGCACGCTGTCGGTCGAGGAGCCCTTCGAGCTCTCGATCGCCGTCTTCGCCAGGCCGAAGTCGAGGATCTTGACCCGGCCGTCCGGCGTGAGGAGCACGTTCGCGGGCTTCAGATCGCGGTGGATCACGCCGGCTTCGTGCGCCGCTTCGAGGCCTTCCGCGATCTGCCTGCAGACCTCGAGCGCCTCGTCGAACGGCAACGGACCGCGCTTCAGACGCGCGTCGAGCGACTCGCCCGGCACGAGCTCGAGCACGAGGAAGCACGTGTCGCCGACCTGGTCGACGCCGAAGATCTGCGCGACGTTCGGATGGTTGAGCGACGCCAGCGTCGTCGCCTCGCGCTCGAAGCGCTTCAGGCGCTCCGGCTCGTCCGCGAAGTGCTCCGGCAGCACCTTGATCGCGACCTCGCGCCCGAGCTTGGTGTCCCGCGCTCGATACACCTCGCCCATCGCGCCCGCGCCGAGCGGTCCGAGGATCGAGTAGTGCGACAGCAATTGTCCCTGGGAGAGCGTCATGCGTTTCACTTCCCGAGAATCCGCGGCCAGTCGACGAGGACATCGTCGACCGGGTGCGCGGCTTGCGGGTCGCCCAATGCGATCAGGACCCGTTGGCTGTCCGGTGCGACACGCCAGCCTTGGAGCGCGTTCTTCGCGAGCCGGAAGAGGACCTTGGGAGGCTCGGCCCGCACACGCCCCTCGCCGTCGATCGCGATCGAAGTGGACAGGAGCGCGTCGTCGTGACTGAAGAAGAGCTCCTTCCCGTCGGCGCTCCACTGCGGATTGCCGCCGCCGTCCACGGAGATGCGCAGGTGCTCGGCTCCGCTCGGGAAGGACATCAGATAGACCTCGTACCGGCCCGAAGAGTCCGAGGCAAAGGCCACACGCCTTCCGTCCGGGGAGACTCGCGGCTGCCCTTCGTTGAACTCCGTTGCGAGGAGCACGCGTCGCTCGCCGGTGGCGATCTCGACGGTCCACAGGTCGGGACCGCGGGCACCGTTCGAGGAGTATGCGAGCGTAGCGCCGTCCGGTGTCCAGCTTCCCGCGAATTGTACCAAGCGGTCGAAGGCGGTGAGCTCGCGCGTCGTCCCGTTCGCGAGGTCCAGGAGGTGCAGATTCGGCGGTCCCTTCCAGTCCGCCGAGAAGGCGATGCGCTGGCCGGTCGGATCCCAGCACGGGGAGAACTCGCCGCGCGCCGCGGACGTGAGGCGCGTCGGGAGCTTGCGCTCGAGATCCAGATCCCACAGGTCGGCCGTTCCGTCGCGCGGGTCGACCTTGGAGTACGCGACGTGCTTTCCGTCCGGAGAGAGGTCGAAAGCGCTACGGAAGTGCTCTTTGGACAGCACCGTTTCGAGTTCGCGCCCGTCACGGTCGAACCAGCGCAGGCTCGACGCCTCGCCCAAGCGCCGCAGCGCGAGCGTTCCTGTCTGGGACGCGGAGAACGACGCGTTCCCCACCGGGCCGAAGAACTCCACGTCGCGCTCGACCTCGCGCGGCTCTCCACGGAGCTCGAGCGCTCGCGCGTCGAAGCCCTGCGCCAGCAGGACTCCATCGCGCACGTAGAGCACATACCCCGGGTCCACGTACTGGGCCATGGACCCCGCGACGGTGAGGCGCCGACGCTCGTCGGAGTCGAGCGAGCCGACCTGCAGGTAGGGTTTCCCCTCGTGCGGCTCGGTGAAGAGGAAGTGCCGCCCATCCGGGAGGAAGCTGGGAAAGGACTTGTCCGGAGCGCCCGCTCTGTCTCTCGGGAAGCCGCGGATCTTCTCGGCGCGGTTCGCACCCGGACCCACCACGTGCCAGCCCTCCTCGTCCGTGCTCTCCGTGATCTCGAACAGGATCGTGCCGTCGGCAGACCACGTGCCCGTGGCCGTTCCGGAAGGTACGTCGGTGACGACCTCGGGTGGCGCGCCACTCAGAGCGACACGCTTCAGTTTCCCGCCGGCGAAGAAGCCGATGTGAAGACTGTCCGGCGCCCAGAAGGGCGTCCAGGCACCCGCGGTGCCTTCGAGCCGGCGCGCCACGCGCTCGTCGAGCGCACGCAGCCACAAACCATCGCCCGCCACGCTCACGCAATACCGGCCATCGGGCGAGAGCAACGGGAATCCAGCTCCATCGCACGCCCTTGGAAGTTTGAAGCGGTAGGCGGTGGGTGCTTTGGACGCGCCGCTCGTCGGCGAATCGCGCAGCGCGAAGAAGGCCGCGGTCGCAGCGAATGCAATGCACGACACCCAGGGTGCCAAGCGCATGGCGCGTGCCGAGGACGACGCGCGCGTGCCTTGCTCAGGGTGCGCTTCCACGGGCTGTGCGCGGACGGCCTCGAGCTCGAGGCGCGCGTCGCCGATGTCACGCAACCGCCGGCGCGGATCCTTCTCGAAGCAGCGCGTGAGGAGCTCCCGCAC
>JAPLOF010000048.1 GCA_026692665.1 Planctomycetota bacterium | reverse complement strand
GCCTGGCTCCGTACCGCCGCCAACAGACGCCATCCAGGCCGAGGACGGTCGATCTCGGTCGCCCCCGCCTCCCCGCGCCGGCCGGCTCCTTCCGCGACGGACCCCGAAATCCCTTCCGGGCTCCAGTCCCGCCGCCCGTCCTTCCGATCCATCCCGCGCCAAACCCCTCTCGAGGCGCGCTCCGATGATCACGATGGAAGAACTGCTGGCGCTCATGGTGCGCCAGGGCGGCTCCGACCTGCACGTGTCGGTCAACTCCCCGCCGCGAATCCGCATCGACGGTGAGCTGCTCCCGGTCGAGCACCCCCCGCTCACCGCGGACGACACGCGACGGCTCGCCACGAGCATCCTGAACTCGGACCAGATCGCGCGGCTCGACCGCGATCTCGAGCTGGACTGCTCGTTCGGGCTCGAGGGTCACGGCCGGTTCCGCGCCAACGTGTTCTTCCAGCAGAGCGCCGTGGCGGCCGTCATGCGCTCGATTCCGCATGCGATCCCCGACTTCGACAAGCTCGGCATGCCGAAGCCGGTGTGCGAGAAGATCTGCAACATGAACTCGGGGCTCGTGCTCGTCACGGGCGCCACCGGTTCGGGCAAGTCGACCTCGCTGGCCGCGATGATCGACTACATCAACACGACGCAGCAAGGTCACATCATCACGATCGAGGACCCGGTCGAGTTCACGCACCGCCACAAGAAGTGCATGGTGAACCAGCGCGAAATCGGCGCGGATACGCACGGTTTCAACAAGGCGCTGCGGAGCGTCCTGCGTCAGGACCCCGACTACGTGCTCGTCGGCGAGTTGCGCGACCACGAGACGATCGAGGCGGCCCTGACGCTGGCCGAGACGGGCCACCTGACCTTCGGCACGCTGCACACGTCGGACGCGGTCCAGACCGTGAACCGCATCATCGACGTGTTCCCGTCGCACCAGCAGGCACAGGTGCGCACGCAGCTCTCGTTCACGCTCGAAGCCGTGTTCAGCCAGCAGCTGCTGCCGCTCGCGGCCGGCCGCGGCCGCGCGATGGCGGCCGAGATCATGCTCGCGACGCCGGCCATCCGGGCGCTCATCCGCGACGGCAAGGGCCACCAGATCTACTCGCAGATCCAGACCGGCGGCCGCTTGGGCATGCGGACGATGTCGGCCGCGCTGGCCGAGCTGGTGCGATCGAACAAGGTTTCGCTCGCCACGGCGGAGCGGTACATCGGGGACTCGGGCGAGCTGAAGATCCTGGCCCGCGGCGCGGCGGCCTGAGGCGGCCATGGTCCGCGTCTCGGGGAAGATCCGTCGACTCCTCGTCGACGCCGGGCTCGTCACGGAGTCCGACTGGAACATCGCCCGCGACAAGGGCGGGAACGTCCTCGACCGGCTGCTCGCGGCGGGCACCGTTCCCGAGATGCAACTGCTCGAGGTCCTGGCGCGCGCCAGCGGCGTCGCCCCCGTCGACCTCGGTCACGCTTCCCCGGACGCGGCGGCGCTCTCCGCGCTGCCCCAGGAGACGTGCCTCGAGCACGCGATCCTGCCGCTCTCGAAGAACGGCGACCTCCTGACCATCGCGGTCAGCGATCCGTTCGACGTCCTCCTGATCGACGACCTGAAGCGGCGCACGGGCTGCCAGATCCGCCAGGTGCTCTCCTCGCCGCCCGCGCTCGTCAAGGCGCTCGAGCGCGCGTACCAGGCTGGCGCGAAGCAGGTGGACGCCCTGCTCGGCGAGGTCAATGGCAGTACCGACCAGATCGAGGTCAAGGCCGATGGCCAGACGGTCGCGGAGCTCAGCGACCAGGCTCTCGAGGGTCAGGGCGAGGACGCCCCGGCCGTCAAGCTCGCGAACATGATGATCCTCCGGGCCTTGAAGGAGAAGGCCAGCGACATCCACGTCGAGCCCGGAGACAAGTCGCTGCGCATCCGCTATCGCATCGACGGCGCGATGCGTCTCGTGATGACGCCGCCGAAGGGCATCCTGCCCGCGCTCATCTCGCGCCTGAAGATCATGGCGAGCCTCGACATCGCCGAGCGCTTCGTGCCGCAGGACGGCAAGTTCCAGGCGCGCTACGAGGGCCGGACGATCGACTTCCGCCTCTCGATCCTGCCGGTCGTCGGCGGCGAGAAGGCCGTGATGCGGATCCTCGACGGCGGATCCGCGGCCTTGAAGCTCGACACGCTCGGCTACGAGCCGAAGGCCGTCGAGGACATCCGCAAGGCGATCAACGCCGCGTACGGCATGCTGCTCGTGACCGGGCCCACGGGTTCGGGCAAGTCCACGACGCTGTACTCCTGCGTCCAGGAGGTCGCGACTCCCGACGTGAACGTCGTGACCGTCGAGGACCCGGTCGAGTACCGCATGGACGGCATCAATCAGGTGCCCGTCAACCCGAAGCGCGGCATGACGTTCGCGGGCGCCCTGCGCTCGATCCTGCGCCAGGACCCGGACGTCGTGCTCGTGGGCGAAATCCGCGACACGGAGACGGCCGACATCGCCGTGAAAGCCGCGCTCACGGGCCACCTCGTGCTGTCGACGCTGCACACGAACGACGCCGCCAGCACGATCACGCGCCTGATGGACATGGGCGTGGACCCGTTCATGGTCTCGAGCTCGCTCCTCTGCATCGGCGCGCAACGCCTGGCGCGCAAGATCTGCGAGGGCTGCCGTCGCCCGATCGAGGTCCCCGAGAAGGAACTTCTTTCCTTGGGCTTCAAGCCCGACGAGATCCCCGGGATCAAGCTCTACGCGCCCAACGCCGACGGCTGCCCGCGGTGCACGGGGGGCTACAAAGGCCGTTTCGCGATCCTCGAGTCCCTGTATCTCGACGAGACGCTCAAGCGAATGATCGTCGAGCGTCGATCCGTTCACGACCTCAAGCACGAGGCGGTGAAGCAGGGGATGCTGACCCTGCGCCGCGTCGGATTGCTGAACGCGATGCGCGGGCGGACCTCGTTGGAGGAAGTCCTGCGCACCACGCTCGAGGACTGACCCCCAGCTGGACAGGACGACGACGTGACGACCTTCAAGTACGCAGCCAAGGACCCGGCCGGGAAGACGGTCGAGGGCACGATCCAGGCCAACGACAAGAACGAGGTCGTCGCCGAGCTCCGCAAGAAGAACCTCACCGCGATGCGCGTGGACGAGGCTGGAGCGATGGCCTCGCTGAAGGCCGGCAACAAGGCCTCCGGCGGCGGGCTCTTCAAGGTGAGCCCCAGGGCGAACAAGACCGAGCTCGTCATCTTCACGCGCCAGCTGGCGACCATGATCGGCGCCGGCCTGGCCCTGCTCGAATCGCTGGAAGTACTGGGCGATCAGGCCGAATCACCGGGCCTCAAGCTGACCTGCCAGACGGGTCTCCGGCCAGATGGACATCATCCTGGAGCGCCTGGCCGACTACCAGGAGGCCTCCGAGTCGCTGCGCCGCGAGATCAAGTCGGCGATGACCTACCCGGTCATCTCGATGGTGCTCGTGCTCGGCATCACGGCCTTCCTGATGCTGGGCGTCGTGCCCGGCTTCCGCCAGGTGTTCGACAGCCTCGATTCGGAGCTGCCGGCGATCACGAAGTTCGTGCTCGAGACGGCCGAGTGGATGAAGGCCAACGTGATCACGTGGGTCCTCGGCGGAGCGGCGCTGGTGGTCGGCTTCGTCATGGGCAAGCGCACGGAAAAGGGCCAGATCCTGTGGGATCGCTTCCTCCTGCGCGCGCCCGTCTTCGGCCCGCTCACGCGCAAGATCGCGCTCGCCCGATTCTCCCGCACGTTCGCCACGCTGATCCGTTCGGGCGTCCCGATCATGGGCACGCTCGACATCGTCGCGGCCACGTCCGGCAACAAGATCATCTCGCAAGTCGTCCTCGACAGCCGGGACAGCGTGCGGGCCGGCAATCTCCTTTCGGAGCCGCTGGCGAAGTCGCCGGTCTTCCCGCCGATGGTCACGCGCATGATCGCGATCGGCTAGCGCACTGGTTCGCTCGAAGTGCTGCTCGAGAAGATCGCCGAGTTCTACGACGCCCAGGTCAAGGCGGCGGTCAAGTCGCTCACGAGCCTCATCGAACCGCTCCTGATCTCGGTCATGGGCATCATCGTGGGCGTGGTCGTGATGTCGGTCTTCCTCCCGATCCTGGACGTGGTCGGGAAGCTCGGCAGCAAGTGACCCGGAAAGTCGGCTAAAGCCCCAGGGGGGTGCTTACCGATGACTGACAGCGAAGCACAGCGCTCGACCGGGTCCGTGAGGACCTGGCCGGACGCGAACCGGAGGCCGGTCCGGCAAGGGATCGGCAGCCGGGGACAACGTGGGTCGACCCGGTGGTCCGGGGCGACGGGGAAGGAAGGGGCCGTTCGTGGCCCGCAGACACAGGCGGCACGAAAGCCCCTGGAGGGAACAAAGAACACATGATCCGGAATCGCAGCAACTCGGGTTTCACTCTCATCGAGCTCATGATCGTCGTGGCGATCATCGCGATCATCGCGAGCATCGCCATCCCGAAGCTCATGAGCGCTCGCCTGTCGGCCAACGAGGCCGCGGCGATCGCGACCCTGCGCTCGATCAGCTCGTCGCAGGCGCAGCTCCAATCCTCGTCGGCCATCGACACCGACGGTGACGGCGGCGGCGAGTACGGCTACTTCGCCGAAATGGCCGGCACCTTCCCGATGCGCGTGAACAACGGCGGCGTCGGCGGCGCGGGCACGGTCGGCACGGACGAACTGAACCCGTCGGTGCTCTCGAGCGCCTTCGGCAACGTCGACGCGAACGGCTTCGTGTCGCGCTCGGGCTACTTCTACCAGATGTGGCTGCCGGACGCCACGGCGGGCGGCGCCACGCCGGGTCTCGCCGAGCAGGCGAACGGCGGCGCGGGCGGCACGTACCCCGACAGCAACAACGCGGAGATCCTGTGGTGCTGCTACGCGTGGCCGATCGACGTCGAAGGCACGGGCAACCGTTGCTTCTTCGTGAACCAGGAAGGCGACCTGCTGCAGACCAACAACCGCACGGCCACGCCGTTCACGTCGACGACGAACACGCCGACCTTCGACGAGGCCTTCACGACGGCCGGCGACATGGCTTCGCCGCTCCTCCTCGGCACGGCTTCGGCTTCCGGCAACATCTGGACTGCGGTCCAGTGATGCGCGCGCCGCGGCCCGACTGATCGGGTCCGGCACGGCCATCGAGGCGTCGCGCGCAAGCGCGGCGCCTCGTGCATTTTCAGGGGTGTCCGAGCCGGAACAGCGTGCGCGCGTTGGCCGAAGACGCCACGGCCAGCGCGTCGGCGTCCTCGTTGCGCAATTCGGCCACGAACTCCAGCGTCTCGCGCACGAGCGCCGGCTCGTTCGGCCACTTCCCGCGGTGCTTCTGCGGCGCGAGGAACGGGCAGTCGGTCTCGAACACGATCCGGTCGGCCGGAACCGCGCGCGCCGAGGCGCGGATCTGCTCGTTCTTCGGGTAGGTCACCACCCCCGAGAACGAGATGTGGAACCCGAGGTCGAGGTAGTGGGGGAGCTCCTCGAGCCCCATCGTCCAGCAGTGCATGACGCCGCGCACGCCGGGGACGGCGCGCAGCACGTCGAGCGTGTCCTGGTGCGCGTCCCGGCTGTGGACGATCAACGGCTTCTCGATCTCGCGCGCCAGCTCGGCGTGCCAGGCGAAGCCGCGCAGCTGATCGGCCCGGGGCGAGAAGGACTTGAAGTGGTCCATGCCCGTCTCGCCGACGGCGACGCACTCGGCGCTGCGGCACAGTCGCTCGATCTCCGCCTGCGCCACCGCGTCGAAGTCCTGCGCTTCGTGCGGATGCATGCCGGCCGTCGGGTGCAGCATCGCGCGACCGCGGCACAGCTCGAAGGCCGCGTGCGAGCTCTTCACGTCCGTCCCGACGACCACGATGCGCGACACGCCCGCCGCGCGCGAGCGTTCGAGCACGCCCTCGACGTCCTCGCGCAGGCCATCCCAGAAAATGTGCGCGTGCGTGTCGGTGATCACGAGCCGCAGTTCTTTTCGACCATGTCGGCCAGGAAGCGCAGCATGTTCAGGTCCGCCTCCTTGTCGCCCACCGCGCGCAGCACGGCGCAGGCCGTCTCGCGCGGCAGCGTCGCGAGCAGCGCTTGCGCCGCCATCCGTCGCAGGTAGCCGTCGCCCGTCGACTCCACCAGGATGGCGCGCAGGGCCTTCTCGCCGCGCGGATCGGGGCGCTTGCCGAGCTCCTTCACGGCGCGCACCCGCGCCGAGCCTTCCTGGAACAGGTTCGTGGCCACGTCGCACAGCTCGGGCACCGGCGAGCGGCCGGTCTTGTCGCAGGCCGTGACCCAGGCGACGACGAGGAACTCGACCGGCGGGGTCGTCTGGTTGCGCGTCTTGCGCAGCACCATGGGTTCCAGGATCGGCAGTGCGCGCTCGGGAGCCACCTCCCCGAGGAGCAGCGCGGCCTCCGTGCGCAAGTCCAGGGAAGGGCCGTACTGGGACACGAGGTTCTCGAGCAGCGGCAGGGCGTCCTGCGTCGCCGACTTGGCGGCCACGGTGAGCAGTCCGCGTTCCACCGCGATGATCTTCTCCTTGCGCGCCTGCAGCGCGCGCAGCGCGGCGCGCCCGACCTCCGGCTCGGCCGCGGAGAGCTCGGCCGTGAGCTGCATGCCGCGGTGGAAGTGGGCGTCCGAGATGTCGGAGGTCACCGTCGCGGAGATCGGGGTCAGCGCCTGGACGAGCTCCTCGACGCGCGCCTCCGGGGAGGGCGCGGTCGGCTTTCCATTCGAGTCGCGGCACGACCCCGCCAGGACGGTGAGGAGGGCTCCCAGGACCAGTCTCTTCATGCGGTCAGTTCCAGCCTGCACGTTCCCACGCGCGCTTTCCGTGGGGGGGGCGTCCGCGCGGCCGCCGTGCGAAATCGCGCGGCGCCCTCCGCGGCGTGGCCCAGCCCGGGGGGATGGGACTCGCTGGCACGGGACTTGTCCATGAGGCCCAGACACTTTCCGTCCAGCCTGGCAGGGTTGGCAAGTGCCGCGCCAAGGGGCTCGGCACGCGGCGGCCGGCCGATCGGAAATCCGTGGCAACCCTTCGAACGCGGAAGCTAGAGTGCGCGGCCCCTCCCCCGAGCCGGGACCCCCCCGGGACGCCCGCGTGGCGTGTCCGCGTGGGCCAGTCGCCCTCCCCCCCAGCTTCGCGCTGAACCCCCGCTCCAACCTGTGCAGAAGTCCATGAACGTACGCGTTCGTTCCCTGACACTCTCCAGCCTTGGGCTCCTCTTCGGACTCGCTGCCTGTTCGGGCGGCGGCGGGGGCACCGGCGGCGCGATGTTCATCGAGACCTGCTCGCTCGGGTGCGGCAGCGGACAGGGCGGTGTCCAGGTCAGCTGCCAGTTCAACCAGGCCGCGGTCAACCAGGAGATCGCCGTCTACTTCTCGCAGCCCGTCGACGAGGCGTCGATCAGCTCGGCCTCGTTCGAGATCATCGACGTGAGCTCGGGCGCCTCCCCGAACGGGATCCGCTTCCGCGACCCGAACAATCCGAACAAGATCCTCTTCCGCCCGGCGATCGCCTTCGAGGAGGACGGCTCGGTCAGCTTCGGCTTCAACCAGGACGCGACCTACCGCGTCCGCCTGCCGGGCGTGGACCAGGGGGACGCGGGTCCCTTCATCCGCAGCGTGAGCGGCGCCAGCAACTCGAGCCGCCTGTCGTGCGACATCCGCACCTCGCAGGCGGCCGTGGACCTGGTCACGGGCCCGCCCAGCGTCACAGTCCTGGTGAAGAAGGCCATCCCGGCGACCCCGAACCCGAACGACTTCATCCCGGACGTGGTCGTCACGGAGTTCCCGATCGTCACGGACGTCTGGCAGGGTTCCGACATCCAGTTCCTCTTCGACGACCTGATGAACCCGGCCACGCTGGCCAACCCGCAGACCGGGCAGCCGGCCTTCGTGAAGGTCGAAGTGGACCTCGACGGCATCCTCTCCACGCCGGACCGGACTCCCCTGTTCGGGAACTACGTCGTCGAGCTGGATCCGATCCAGTTGCGCACGAAGATGACGTTCACGCCCCTGGGGGGCATTCCGTCCGCCGGCTCGCTGGACCCCTTGATCAACCCGGATGGCCTGCCTCGCCAACTGGTGATCACGGTCCCCACGAACCTGCAGGACGTCGCGGGGAACCCGCTGTCGAACCCGCTCACCGCCAGCTGCATTCCGGAGTTCGTCCCGATCGCTCCGGTCACCTTGCCGGACGCGGACGGCGAGAACTTCGACGACACGAATAACGAGGACGTGTCCCACTCCAGCGCGGTCTGGGGTGCTGGGAAGCTGACGCGCGGTCAGGGCGGCGGTCGTGGTCGCCTGGGCGAGATGATCGTCCGCACCGGGAACACGGTGACGATCAACACGGACAGCCAGACGTTCCCGCTCGTGCTCTCGGGTCCGCACGACCTGCTCACGGATCAGATCCCGGGCGTGAACTACAACCCGCTCTCGGTCGCGACCTGGCCCACGATCACGGTGACGGACGGCTCCTTCGAGTTCTCTTCGCTGGTCATCGACACGGGCGCGACCCTGCGCTTCGTCGGCTCTCGTCCGGCGCGCGTCCTGGTGCGCGGCAACGTGAACATCCAGGGGCTGCTCGATCTGAGCGGCTCGGTGCCGACGCCCCACAACTCCGCCGACGTCCTGGGCGGCGCGGGCGGCGCCGGCGGCCCCGGGGCGGGCGCGGGCGGACCAGGCGCGTCGCGCTACGACTACGGCGGGACGAACATGATCGGCGTGGGCGCGGTCGACGTTCCGACCGGCCAGGACTTCGTCGATGGTCGCCGCGGCCAGGGGCTGGGCGGGGTCGACTTCATCGCGGCAGGCTTCGGCGGCGCGCACTGGCCGACCGCCACGCCGCTGAACAAGTCGATCGAGCCGCCGGCGAACCAGGATCTCCTGTTCTCGAACGTGCCGGCCGGCAAGTCGTGCGTCTCGGCGCAGACCGGGCAGCCCGGCGGCGGTGGTGGCTATGCCACGGACGGCCGCGCGGGGGTCCCGCTGACGCCGGTCCTCACCGACACGAACGGGGTCAGCAACCTGCCGACCGTCGGCTCGAGCGGGGGCGGTGGTCCCTCCAGCGACACGATGCTGGACGCCACTGTGCGCACCCTCGCCGGCGCCAACCTGCGGGGTGGTTCGGGCGGCGGCAGCGGCGGAGCGTCCGTCTACGGCACGCAGTCGAACGGCATCTTCGCCTGCCTGGAGGCCGGCGCCGAAGTCGCCATCTGGCGCGACCACTCGGGGGCTGGCGGCGGTGGCGGCGGCGGTGCGCTGCAACTCGTCTGCGGCGGTGCCGCCCTGACCATCTCGGGGCGGATCGACGCCGGTGGCGGCAACGGAGGCAGCGCCCTGGCGGCTGTGCCGAGCGACAACGACGAAGGCGAGTTGCGCACGAAGCGCGCGGTCCCCGGTGGTGGAGGCTCGGGCGGAGCGATCCGCATCCAGGCCCTGAACTTCCCGAGCTCGGCCCTGAATCCGGCGATGCCGCCGCGATTGGACATCTCCGGCGGCCTGGGCGGTACGAACACGCTCGGCAGCGTCGGCGGCGAGGGCGGCGCGGGCCTGATCCGGCTCGAGGGTCGCAACAGCACGCCGGTGGCGTCCGAGATCGCCTCCCTGATCGCGCCCACGGACACCAGCGTCGTCGGCCCCAACGCCGTCAACGTGCTCTCGATCGGATCCTGGACCACGCCACGCCTGCGTCCCGAGTCGTACTCCGGCGCCACGTCCTGCTGGATGCGCCCGGAAGGCAACTTCTTCCAGATCGTGTTCCTGGCGGACAACCCCGGCGCGACGGACCCGCTGGCGCGCTACGGCTGGGACATGAACGTGATCTACGGGCCCTCGTCCCAGGTCTTCAGCTACCGGGATCCGGCCAACAGCCCGTTCTCGGGACAGAGCATCGAGCAGCGCTACCCGAACCTCTTCGCGGGCCCGGGCACCGGCTCCTATCTCACCGTCCGCTTCCAGGGCGCTCGCTCGGCGGGCGAGATCTCGGACCTGTGCAACGTGGACATCGAGACCCAGGTCGTGCCTGGATCGCTCACGCCGTGGGTCTCGCATCCCGACCAGCTGAACCAGTTCAGCCCGCGGCCGAACATCATCCGCTTCTGCGTCGTCTTCGACTTCGCGGCGGTGTTCGGCGGCGCACAGGGCCAGGTGGAGCAGGCGCAGATCCAGGGCATCACGGATCTGCGGATCCGCACGCAGCCCGACTGATTCCCTCCGTGCCGGCGCGCTCGCGCGGAATCGCCGTGCAGCGTGCCCGGCCAGCGGGTTGCGCCTCGGCGCACAAACGATCCGGGCGCGGGACCTGTGCGAGGTCCCGCGCTCGCAGCTTTTCCCGCGGGCCATCAGCACCTGGGGGGCCGCGCCGCCCCGGTGTGATCGTGGGCCGGACCAACCCTCGTCGCGGAAACCCGTCCGCGTTCCAGGGGCGTTCCACTCCGGCAGCGCGACCGCACGGATTCCGCTCCCATTCCTCCCGATGAGTTCCTCCCCGAGCACGTTGCGCGCACACTTCACGCTCGCGCCCGACGGTCGCTGGGTCGATGGGGGCGGGGTGACCGTGCGAGCCGGTCGGATCGAGCGCTTCTGCGCCACCGCGGCCGAAGTCCGACGCGGCGGAGGGCCGGTCCTGGACCTCGGAGATGTCGTCCTGCTGCCCGGTTTCGTCGCCGCGCACACGCACCTCGACCTCTCCGGTTTCGAGGGACGGGTCCCCCCGGGACGCTCCTTCCCGAGCTGGATCCGCGCGCTCCTCGGCGTGCGCGGATCGCTGCCGGAGGCGGACCTCCGGCGCGCGACGCGCGCGACCGCGGAGCAACTGGTCGCCGGTGGCACGACGTGCGTCGGCGACATCGACGCGACCGGGCGACTCGCCGCGGTCGCCCGTGGACTCCGACTGCGCGTCCGCCGCTACCGGGAAGTCCTCGATGCCGGCGACGGGCGGCGCGCGGGGGCGGTCCTCGGCGCGCTCGCGAGCGGATCCCGGCGCGATCCGCTGTGGACCGAGGGGATTTCGCCGCACGCGCCGTACACCGTCAGCGCGGAACTGTGGGCTGCGCTCGCGCGGCACGTGCGCCGCCGCCGGACCGCCGTGGCGATCCACTGGGCCGAGACGCGCGAGGAGCGCGCCTGGCTCGAGCACGGCCGCGGGCCGTTCGCGGATCTGCTCGCGAGCTCGCCGCGCCGTTCCGGACTCGACGCGATCGAGGCCGCCGGGCTCCTCGGCCCGCGCACCGCGCTGATCCACGGCAACGACGCCACGACCGCGGAGCGCGAGCGGGTCGCGCGCTCCGGGGCCGCGATCGTGCACTGCCCGGGGACGCACGCATTCTTCGAGCGCGAACCCTTCGACGCCGAGGCCTGGCGCGCCGCGGGGGTCCCCCTGGCCCTCGGGACGGACTCGCTGGCGAGCAACGCCGACCTGGACATGCGCCGCGAAATGGCGCTCTTCCGCGCCGGGCACCCGGGCTTTCGGCCGGCGGAGGTCCTGGACCTCGCGACGGGGGCGGCGGCCCGGGCGGTCGGCCTCGCGGGGCGCGTGGGCACCCTCGCCGCGGGCGCATGGGCGGACCT
Source organism: Planctomycetota bacterium (assembly GCA_026692665.1). GTDB lineage: Bacteria > Planctomycetota > UBA1135 > UBA1135 > JAEUHZ01. The sequence continues at coordinate 210,168 of JAPLOF010000048.1, read as the reverse complement.
CGCGGCGCACGCCGCGCCCGGGAAGCGCGCCAGCGAGCGTCTCGACGCCATCACCCGGGGGCTCGGGGCTCCCCTCGCGGTCTGGGTGGGCGGGCGGCGCACCGAATCCGGCCCGAACCAGGATTCTCCGGCCTCGAGAATCGGAAAACAGACCCGCGGGGCGCAGAATGAAGACGCGCGGCGCACACCATGATCCAGAGCTCGCTCACCGAAACGAACGCGGCGCAGGCCCGCGCGCTCGACCTCCTGCGCAACGGCCGGCGATTCCTGCTGTGCGGGCACGTCCGTCCCGACGGCGACTGCCTGGGCGCGCAGGCCGCGCTCGCGCGGGTGCTCACGGCCATGGGGAAGGACGTCTGGATCCAGAACACCGACGCGCCCGAGCCGCGCTTCGACTACCTGGCTCGCGACGTGAAGTTCGGCGTGTACCAGGGCGGTGACCTGCCGCGCCACGACGTGTCGGTCCTGCTCGACTTCTGCGAGCTCTCGCGCACGGGCTCCATGGAGCCCGCGCTCGCCGCGCACGCTTCGAAGAAGCTCGTGATCGATCACCACGTCGCGCCCGGAGTTCCGTGGTGGGACGAGGCCTACGTCGACGTGCGCGCGTCCGCGACGGGGATCCTCGTGCGACGCATCGCCGCGCAGCTCGGCGTTCCGCTCGACGTCGCGGCTGCGCGCGGTGTCTTCACGTCGATCGTCACCGACACGGGCTGGTTCAAGTACAGCAACACGGACGCGGAGACGCTGGCCGCCGCGGCGGAGATGACGGCTCTGGGCGTCGTGCCGAACGTCGTCTATGCCGCCCTCCACCAGCGCCAGCCGCTCGGGCATCCGCCCGCGCTCGCGCGCGCGATCGAGCGGCTCGAGTACCACGCCGACGGGCGCCTGGCCGTCGTGGACATCCCCCTCGGGCCGGTGGACTCGGGCGCTTTGGACACCGATGAAGTGCTCGACATCCTGCGGGCCGTCGAGCGGGTCGAGGTCGTGCTGCTCTTGCGCGAGATGCCCGCCGGCGGCGTGAAGCTATCCGCGCGCAGCAAGGGCGACTTCGACGTGCACGCGCTCGCGCGCCAGTTCGGTGGCGGGGGACACAAGAAGGCCTCCGGCGCGACCGTCCTGGGCACGACGATGGCGGACTTCCGCGCGCGCCTCGTCGCGGCGACGCTCGCCGCGCTCGGGGAGACCGCCGCGACCGGCGCCGGTCCACGCTCCGGCGGAACGAATCAGGCCGGCGGGGGAGCTCGGAACGGCGGATGAAGGTCGCGGTCGTCTCCGACCTCCACAGCAACCGCGCCGCTCTCGAGGCGGTCTTCGCGCACGTCCGTGCCGAGGGGATCGGTCGCATCGTGTGCCTGGGCGACGTCATCGGCTACGGCCCCGATCCCGAGTACTGCGTCGACCTCGTGCGTGGTCATGCCGAGTGGTGCCTGCTCGGCAACCACGACGAAGCGCTGTTCGGCGGAGCGGAGGACTTCAACCCGCACGCGCGCGCGGCGATCGAGTTCACGCGGGAGCGGATGATGCCGCACTGGTACAGCTCGGGCGAGCGCAAGGCGCGCTGGGAGTGGCTGCGCGTCCTCGAGAAGGAACGCAGCGAAGGCCGGTTCCTGTTCGTGCACGGCAGCCCGCGCGATCCGGTGCGCGAGTACGTGCTCTCCACCGACGGTTTCCTGAACCCCGAGAAGATGCGCGACATCTTCGCGCACTTCGGGCCCCACGAGGTCGCGCTGGCCGGGCACACGCACCAGCCCGGCATGCACGACGAGGACCTGCACTTCCACGGGCTCGACGGGCAACGCACCGCGACGATGGCCCTGCCGCGCGGACGTCGGTTCTTCGTCAACGTCGGTTCCGTGGGTCAGCCGCGCGACGGCGACAACCGCGCGTGCTACGCGGTGCTCGAGGACGAGGCGGTCACCTGGCACCGCGTGCCGTACGACTACCGCTCGACGATGGAGCGCATCCGTCAGACGGGCGTGCTGCCCGAAGTCCTCGCGCGGCGGCTCGAGATCGGCAAGTAGTCGGGACTCGAGCCCGGGTCGGCCGCCCACCGGCGCATCCCGGCCCTTCAGCGGAACGAGAACATCTTCCGCATCACGTGGCCGACGATCTGCGGGTTCTTCTTCATCCGGCGCAGGCTGTAGGCGCGCCAGTCCGGTCCGTAGGGGACGTACACACGGACGCGGTGACCCTCCGCCGACCACCGCGCCCACAGTTCCTCGCGCACGCCGAGCAGCACTTGGAACTCGTAGGAATCCGTCGCCCGCCCGGCGGCCTTCAGGATGCCGATGCACGATTCGGCCAGGTGCTCGTCGTGTGTCGCCAGCGAGAGCTTCGCGCCGCGCCCGACGAGCTTCTGCACGCACTGGACGTAGGCTTCGCGGATCCGGATGGGGTCGGTGTGCGCGATCGCGGCCGGTTCCAGGTAGATGCCCTTGACCATGCGGACGTCGAGCGGTCCGCGGGCCAGGCGGTCGATGTCGTCGATCGTCCGGAACAGGCGCGATTGCAGCACGATCCCGACGTTCGCGTGCTCGCGGCGCAGCCGCTCGAAGACGCGCAGGGTGCCGTCGGTCGTCGGATGGTCCTCCATCTCGACGCGCAGGAAGAGTCCCAGCCCCTGGCAGTGCTTCGCGATGCGCGCGTAGAGCTCGAACGCGAGGTCCTCGGAGATGTTGAGCCCGACGTGGGTGGGCTTCACGGACACGTAGCAGTCGAGACGCCGGCTCGCGACCGCGCTGGCGGCCTCGGTGTAGTTGGTCGCAACCGCGCGCGCCTCGCGCTCGTCCGAGATGCCCTCGCCGAGCACGTCGATGATGCCGGGATGGCCGCGCCGCGCGAGATCCGCGAGGCGATCCAGCGCCTCGGGCAGCGTCTCGCCCGCGATGTAGCGCGCGGCGACCCGGCGCATGATCGGTTTCGGTACGTGGGGCAGAGTCGCCAGGACGAGCCGTGTCAACAAACGGAGGTTCTCCCGCAGAAAGGCGCGGCAGTGTAGCGACGCCGAGCCCGTGCGCGCAGCCCTGGATCGGTCCGTCGCGGAAGGCTCCTCCGGAGGCGCTCGTCCCAGACCTCCCGCCCGAGCCACTGCGGCACGGCAGGCCGGAGGCGGCCCGAACTTCGCCACCGGGGGCCCGCGCGCTACGCTCCGCGGCCGTGGGCCCTCCGGACATCACCGACGCGGTCGTCGTCGTCTTCTCGTCGGCTCCCGATGCCGAGGTCGCGAAACGCATCGCCCGCGCGCTCGTCGAGCGCCGGATCGCGGCGTGCGTCCAGGTGCTCCCGGGCCTCCACAGCACGTACCGCTGGCAGGGCGCGATCGAGGAGGCCAGCGAGGTGCTCCTCCTCGTGAAGACCCGCCGATCCCGGCTCGGCGACCTCGAACTCGCCCTGCGCCAACTCCACCCCTACGAAGTGCCGGAGTGCGTCGCCGTCGAGGCCGCGCACGTCGCCGCTCCCTACCGCGCATGGGTCCTCGCCGAAACGGCCTGATCGCCGCGGCAGCGTGCGTCCTGGCTGTCGCTTGCCAACGCGAGCGGCCCGGGCTCGAGCCGCGCCACGTCCTTCTCGTCACCGTCGAGAACCTGCGCGCGGACCGCTGCTCGTTCCTCATGCACGATCGCCCCACGACCTGGGTGCCGAGCGACGAGCGGATGCGCGAAGAGCAGCGCGCGTTCGGGCTCGACGACATCGCCACCGACGGCGTCGTGTTCGCGCGCTGCTACGCGCCTTCGCCCGTGCGCGATGTGTCTCTGGCGACGCTCCTCAGCTCGCGACCGCCGCTCGAGAACGGCGTGACGCAGGCGGGCGACCTGCTGCCCGGCGAGATGGTCACGTTGGGCGAGGCCTTCCGCGCCGGCGGGTTCCGCACCGCGGCTTTCCTCGGCGGAGCGAGTCCGCCGGATGCCTCTTTCACCCGCGGATTCGAGGTCGCCGAGACCTTCGTCCAGGATCTCGAGGCCTTGCGGGCCGCCGCGAGTTGGTTGGGGCGGGACCCGGGAGCGGGGGAGCGCACCTTCGTCTGGGTTCACCTCGCCGGTCTCGCGCTGCCCTGGACGCCGCGCGAACCGGTCGAGGAAGCCGATGCGATCCTCGCGGATCGTGTGTTCGTCGATCCGGACTACCGGGGCGGGATGGACGCATCCGCCGACGCTGTCCAACGCGTGAACGCGGGCCTCGACCGGCCGACGTCCGCGGATCGCGAGGCGCTGCGCGCCCTGTACGAGCGTCAGATCGCGCACCTGTCCGCCGTGATCTGGACCGGGCTGCACGAGACCTACGACTTCCACACCGCGCCCGCCGAAGCGTCGGAAACCTGGTCACGCACCGTGTTCGCGTTCGCCGGCCTGAACGGGCTCGAGCTCCTCGAGAACGGCGCGATCGGCGCGCAGGGCCTGCTCTCCGACGCCGCGCTCCACGTGCCGCTCGTCCTGCGACATCCCGACTCGTTGACGGGCGAGCGCATCTACTCCGACGTCGTGGGCCTGGCCGACGTGGCACCGACGCTGCTCGAGTGGTTGCGGTTGCCCCCGCTGCCGCACGCCCGCGGCCGCTCGCTACTCCCCGTGACCGACTCGTACGTCGAGCGCCCCTTCACCGCGCAACCGGCGTTCGCGCAGCTGCCCGATCGCGGCGTCTTCTCCGCGCGCGACGAGCGTTGGCGGCTCGTCTGGAATCCCCTGGGTGTGAAACCCGTCGGACGCCCGGCGGCCGCCCCGGCGCTGCCCGAGTTCCTGCTCCACGACATGGACGCGGATCCGGCCGGGATCCGGGACGTCGCCCGGGCGAACCCGAAGGTCGTGGCGCGGCTCGTGGAGGCCATCCGCGGCTGGCGCGAGGCGCAGAGTCTCTTCCCGCTCGAGAAGAAGCCCGCGCGCGCTGCCGCCCCCGCCTCCGTCCGCTGAGGAGGCCGGGACTCCAGGGAATCCCGGATCCTGCCGATCCAGGCCCCGATGCTCCGCGCGCTCACCCTGGTCGTCTGCGGACTCCTCGCACCGGCGCCTTCCTCCGCACCGTGGGGCTTCGCCCCCGCGGACGCCGAGACGCCCCTCGCGAGCGGCGCGACCGTCGTGCGCAGCGAGCACTTCGTCCTCGAGGACTCCGACGGGACCCTGGCCGGATTCGCCGTCTGGCGCCGACGCGAAGGGCCGCGCGGCGTGCAACTCGAACGCGAACTGCGTTTCCGATCGCCCGACGAGCCGGGCGTGGAGCCCGGTCTCTACCACGTCGAGTGTCTCGAACGCGGCGGATCGCGTCTCGTGCAGCGCGAGACCGGATCCGGCGGGCGCGCCCTGCTAGCCGAGCTGACGCAGCCGGACGGATCCCTGCGCGCCTACGAATGGGGGCCCTGCGGTTCGCGGCAGGAGGTCCTCGCGCTGCGGGAGACGGCGGCGCTCCCGCTCTACCTGGCCGAGCTCGCGCGCAGCGGGCGTTTCGCCGCCGGTCGCGTGGGTTGCTTCGACCCCGTGGCGCGCGCGGTGGTCGACGTCGAGGCGACGACCTCCTATGCGACGGACGGAAGTCCCGGTCGAACCACGGAGCTGCGCCGCGCGGATGGGACCCTGGTCCTCGAGCTCCGCTTCGAGGGCACGGACCTCCTGGGCTTCCGCCTGCAGGATGGCGGACCCTGGGCGCGGCGGATCGAGGCCGACACCTACGCGAGCCTGCGGGATTCCGGCGCTTCGGCGAATCCCCCGGGCCGCTGACCCGCGTACGGACTCTGCAAAGCTGCGGCCGATTGGACCTGCGTCGTCCTGGTCGCTCCCGGGTCTTGCGGCTACCTTGCGCTCCCTTGTCCCCCGCCCCCACGATTCCCCGGATGTCCTTCGTCTGCGCGGCGGGACTTCTCGCCGCGTTCGCCGGCTGCAAGAGCCCGGAGGACTACCGACGCGACGCCGACCGCGAGGCCTACGAGCTGGTGCGCTCTCGCCGGGATCAACTGGCGATGCCCGATTCGCCCTTCACGATCGAGCCCGACCGCGACCGCCTCGATCAGCGCATCCGGCGCGGTGAAGTCCAGGACCTGGGCGTGCTCGACCTTCCGAAGGCGCTCGAGATCGCCTCGGCGAACAGCCGCGAGTACCAGGCCCAGAAGGAGTCGCTCTACTTGAGCGCCCTAGACCTGACGCTCGAGCGCTGGCAGTTCGCCGTGCAAAAGGGCGGGACCCTGGCGGCCGCAGTGGAAGGAACTGGGTCCGAGGCCGACCGCGCCAGTGGAGATGCCGGCTTCAGCCTTTCGAAGCTGTTCGGTTCGGGCGCGGTCCTCGTGGGGGACATCGGCCTCAACGTGAGTCGCTCGCTGCTCTCGTCCGACGGATGGGGCGCGGTCTCCGACGTCGGCCTGTCGTTCACGCAGCCGCTGCTCGCTGGCGCGGGCGAGAGCATCGTGCGCGAGCCGCTGACGCAGGCCGAGCGCAACCTCGTGTACTCGGTGCGCGACTTCGAGCGGTTCCGCCGCACCTTCGCGTTCGACGTCAGCTCGCGGTTCTACCGCCTCCAGCAGACGGCGGACCAGGTGCGCAACCAGCGCGAGAACGTGCGCAACCTCCAGGAGCTCTCGAAGCGGAACAAGGCCCTCGTCGAAGCCGGCCGTCTGTCCGACATCGAGCTCGGCCAGGCGCGCCAGAACGAGCTCCGTTCGAGCAACCAGCTGCTGGATGCGGAGGCTCGCTACGCGCGCCTCCTGGACGAGTTCACGATCTCGATCGGGCTCCCGGTCGGTGTCGCGCTGGCGCTCGACTCCTCGGGGATCGCGGATCTCGGGGCTTCGGCACCGACGGACCAGGGGATCACCGAGGAACTCGCCACACGCGTGGCGCTGGCGAATCGCCTCGACTACCTGACCACCGTCGAGCAGGAGGTCGACGCCGTGCGCCGCGTGGCCGTGGCCGAGGACGCGCTGCAGGGAGTCCTGAACGTCAACGGGGACATCCGCGCCTTCAGCCAGGACGGCCAGCCTCTGAAGTTCGACAGGACCGCCTGGGGCATCGGTTTCGACTACTCGCTGCCCTTCGAGCGCCTGCCGCAGCGCAACTCCTGGCGCGAGGCGATCGTGCGCCGCGAGGCCGCCGCGCGCACGACCGAGCTGGCGGGCGACCGCATCCGGGCCGATGTGCGCGAAGACCTGCGGCAAGCGGCCACGCAGCTGGAAGGCTGGCAGATCCAGCAGAACGCGGTCCAGCTCGCCGAACGCCGCATCGAGAGCACGCGCCTGCAGCTCGACGCCGGCCGCGCGGACACGCGCGACCTGCTCGAGGCGCAGGAGTCGCTGCTCTCCGCGCAGAACTCGGCCACGGCATCCCTGATCGACTACACTTTGGCTCGCATGGGGCTCTATCTCGACATGGAGCTCCTGCGGCTCGACGAAACGGGCATCCGACTTCTCGAGCCGAAAGCGGAGGACGGCGCATGAGTTCCAAGCAGCAGACGGGCAGTCGGACACGGGTCTGGATGTGGGTCGCCGTGCTCGCCATCGGCGGGAGCGCCTTCGGAGCCTGGAAGGCCGGCTGGATCGGGGCCTCCGAGAAGAAGGAACTCCTCGGCGCGCCCGTCGAGAAGAAGACGCTCGTGATCAGCGTCGTCCAGCGCGGGAATCTGGCCTCCAAGGACGCCGTCTCCGTCAAGAGCGAGATCGAAGGCCAAGCCACGATCCTGTCGCTCATCGAGGAAGGGAAGATCGTCGAGCCCGGCGACCTCCTGTGCGAGCTCGACGTCTCCGACCTGCGCGACAAGCGCGTGGCCCAGGAGATCGCCGTGCAGAACGCCGAGTCCTCCTTCGTGAAGGCCAAGGCGCAGTTCGAGATCCAGGAGAGCCAGAACAAGAGCGACATCGAGTCCGCCGAGCGCAAGCTGCTCTTCGCGCAGAAGGACAAGGAGAAGTACCTCGAGGGCGACCTGGCGCAGCAACGCGCGCAAGCCCAGGAGAAGATCAAGCTGGCCGAGGCGGAGAGGGCCAAGGCGCAGAACACCTACGACTGGTCGAAGAACCTGGCCGAGAAGGGCTTCCTGACGAAGACCGAGCTCGACCGCGACGAACTCGACTTCCAGCGCGCCGATGTCCAGCTGCTGCAAGCGCAGCGCGCGTTCGCACTGCTCGAGCGCTACGACGATCCGCGCAAGCAGATCGAGCTCGCGGCGAACGTGCAGGAGGCCGAGCGCGGACTGGAGCGTGCGAAGCTGCAAGCGCAGTCCCGCCTGGCCGATTTCGAGTCGGCGCTCATCACGAACCGGTCGAAGCTCGACCTGGAGAAGGAGAAGCTCCAGAAGTACATCGATCAGATCGCGAAGGGGAAGATCAAGGCCACCCAGGCCGGCATGGTCGTCTACGCGCGCGTGGAAGGCGGCCGGATGGGAGGCAGCGATCCCATCCAGGTCGGCACGCAGGTGCGCGAGCGCCAGGAGATCATCTCGATCCCGCGCACGACCGGCATCATCGTCGAGGCCAGCGTGCACGAGTCCGTGCTCAAGCAGGTCGCCGTCGGCAAGCCCTGCAAGATCATCGTCGACGCCCTCTCGAAACAGGAGTTCGAGGGACGCGTGACGTACGTCGCGCCGCTCGCGGACAAGGGCAGCTGGTGGGCGAACCCGAACCAGCGCCTGTACCGCACGGAGATCCAGGTCCTGAAACCCGACCTCGAGATGCGCCCGGGCATGTCCTGCGGCATCGAGATCCTGTCGGAGGTCGTGCAGGACGCGCTCGTCGTGCCGCTGCAGTCGATCTTCCTGGACGAGGGCAAGACCGTCGCGTTCGTCGTGAAGGGCGAGCGCTGGGAACAGCGCCCCGTGAAGACCGGACGCAGCAGCCAGACGCTCGTCGAGATCGTCGAAGGCTTGACCGTGGGCGACACGGTCCTGCTCGCGCCGCCGCCGGGCTTCACGCCCAAGGCCTCCGATCGCGAGCAGGACCTGAGCACGTTCCCGGCCATGCAGGCCCCCGACGCCGCCGCGCCCGCCGGACGCGGCGGAATGCCCGCCGGCGCTCCAGGCGCGGGTGGGGGCGAGCGTCGCATGCGACCGGACGGCGCTCCGCGGTCGGGCGGCGGGGGTCGACCGGGCGCGGGCGCCGCTCCTGGATCGGCCGAGAAGAAGGACGAGAAGAAGGCCGAGGCCGCGCCCTCCGCACCCGGCGGCGGAGGCCGCTGATGGGGAGCGGCGGTCTCGGTTCCGCGACGGCCGTCGCGGAACTTCGCGACATCACGCGCGTCTACAAGATGGGCGGGCACGAGGTGCGCGCCCTCGACGGCTTCTCGTTCACGTTCCAGAAGGGCGAGTACTGGTCGATCATGGGCAGCTCGGGCTCGGGCAAGTCCACGCTGCTCAACCTGCTGGGCTGCATCGACCGCGCCACGACGGGTTCCTACAGGGTGCGCGGCGAAGAGGTCGCGGATCTCGACGACGACCAGCTCTCGGAGCTGCGCAGCCGCGAGATCGGATTCGTCTTCCAGTCGTACAACCTGATCCCGCAGCTCGACGTGCTGGAGAACATCCTGGTGCCGCTCTTCTACCAGGACGATCCGCCCGCGGACGGCGAGGAGCGCGCGCGCGCCCTGGCCGAACGCGTCGGACTGGGTTCGCGTCTGGGCCACAAGCCGATGGAGCTCTCCGGCGGGCAGCAGCAGCGCGTGGCGATCGCGCGCGCTCTCGTGAACGACCCGGCGATCGTGCTGGCCGACGAGGCGACGGGCAACCTGGACAGCAAGACGGCGCTGGAGATCCTGGCGCTGTTCGACGAGCTGCACGCGGAAGGCAAGACCATCCTGCTCGTGACCCACGAAGCCAAGGTCGGCGAGCGCTCCGAGCGGACCCTGAAGTTGCGCGACGGACGGATCGACGAGGTGCGCGACAACCGCGTGGGCCTCGCAGCCAGCGGGAACCCCGGATGAGACGCGCGTCCCTGCTCGGAACCGTTCGGCTCGGCATCAACAGCCTGATGCTGCACAAGCTGCGCAGCATCCTGACGACCCTCGGTGTGCTCTTCGGGGTCTCGAGCGTCATCGCGATGCTCGCGATCGGCGAGGGTGCCAGCGAGGAGGCGCAGGAGCAGATCCGCAAGCTCGGCAGCCGCAACGTCATCTTGCGCAGCGTGAAGCCGACCGAGGACGTCGTGAGCGGTGGCGAGGCGACGCGCGTCTCGAGCTACGGCCTGACCGACTTCGACTTCCAGCGTGTCGACCAGACGTTTCCGGGCGTGTTGCGCGCGGTGCCCGTGCGGCAGCTCCAACAGGAGGTCCGGCTGAACGACCGCGCGCTGAACCCGCGCGTCCTGGCGACGATCCCGGAGTACGTCTCCGTGACCGGCCGTCCGACCTCGGAAGGCCGATTCCTCTCGCCCGAGGACCAGCTGCGCTTCGCGAACGTGTGCGTGCTCGGCTACGAGGTGGCGCGCTACCTGTCGCCGTTCGAGACGCCGATCGGCAAGCGCATCAAGATCGGCGCGGACTACTTCACGTGCGTCGGCGTACTCCTGCCGCGCGTGCCGCTGGGCTCCGACCAGCCGACGCCCGGCGCCGACGTCACGGGCGAGGTGTTCCTGCCCATGGAAACCGCGCGGCGCTGGTTCGGCGACATCCAGGTCAAGATCCGCTCGGGCTCGCGCGACATGGAGGAAGTCCAGCTCCACGAGATCATCGCCGAGGCCGAGAGCGACGAGGCCGTGCCCTCGATCGCCGCCGCCGCGCGCGAGATGCTCGCGCGGCAGCACAAGCAGAGGGACTACGAGGTCGTCGTCCCGCTCGAGCAGCTGCTGCGCGCGCAGGAGACGAAGCGCATCTTCACGATCGTCCTGAGCTCGATCGCGGCCATTTCCCTGCTCGTCGGCGGCATCGGGATCATGAACGTGATGCTCGCGACGGTCACGGAGCGCACGCGCGAGATCGGCATCCGTCGCGCGCTCGGAGCGAAGAAGCGCCACATCGTCACGCAGTTCCTGGTCGAGACGGTCGTCCTTTCGATCGGCGGCGGCCTGCTCGGGATCGCGTTGGGCCTCCTGATCCCGGTCCTGGTCGAGAAGTTCGCCGACATGCGCACGATCGTGACGCCCGCCGCGCCGCTCCTCGCATTCGTGATCTCGGCCGTGATCGGCATCGTGTTCGGCCTCTATCCCGCGTGGCGTGCGGCGAACATGGATCCGGTCGAGGCGTTGCGGCACGAGTGATCGCTGCCCCGCCCGACGGAAACGGAGGACCAGCTTTCGGGTCGGCCCATGCGGGGTGGGTACGAGCGCCGGAGTCGAGTCTCGGAATCTGGCGGAGGACGGACTTGCGCACGGATTGGGGGGGGGGGGGTAGCATCCCAGACGAACCCACACCTTCCCGCCCAAGGTCTCGAGGCAACCGAATGAACCTCAAGCTCAGCGCGCTCTCCATCTTCGGCTTCATCGCCATCGGCGGTCTCGGATCGAGCCAGCAGTGTCCCGGCTGCACGGGGCAGTCGGCCAACGACAGCGATAACTCCTCCGGATGCGGGTCCATCGCGATCTCGGTCCTCGTGACCACCGGGAAGTGCCTCTACACCATCGATCCCGATACGGGTGCCATCGGGTGCGGAATGACCTTGAAGTGCCTGACCACCATCACGCGGTCCTGGAACGGCGTGAGTCCGAACACCCTCATGAATTTCTGTGTCACACAGAATGGCACCACTCGCTGCCAGCAACCGCAACCCAACAGCGGGACGGGGACGGGAGCCAACGTCAACACGTGGCAGTTGAGCTGCGGAGACGGCTACGACTGGAGCTTCACGATGCCTTGCCCATCTGGAGGCCCGCTGTACGTCTCCGCGTTTGGCGAGTGCACGCAATGCGGCTTCTAGGGACCAGCGGGCTCCTTGCCGGGGCGGTCCTCGTTCTGGGCAGCGCTCTGCTGCTCCTGTTCCTCCGAACCAAGCCCGAGCGGTCGGCGGCCCATTCCGATCAGCTCAGCCCTGACGCGGCCAGCGGAGGCTCGGATACCGAGGTCGCCCTGGCGGTCCCTGGTGAGGACTCAGCGCGTCCGGCGGTGGGATCGGTTCAGGCGCGGAAGCCGACCGCGGAGCAGGTCCTCGAGGACTTCTGGGGGCCGGAGTGGCCTGGTGTGAAAGCACGACTCGAAGCTGCGGGCAGGAACGTCCTGGATCGAGAGCCTCCTTCGCAGTCCTGGGAGGAGGCCGCCGTGGAGATCGAGAAGCGGCTTCCGTTGACCGAGATGCAACTCGTGGAATACCGGAAGAACTTCATGCGCTGGAACGGCGCCGTGGATCGTGAGTGGATGCTCCAGGAATTCCAGAAAGTCTTCGAGCTCGACGAGTTCCAGAAGGCCCAAGTCGACGAGATCGTCGCTCGCCACAACATCGACATCGAACCCCTGGTCGAGGACATCCTACGCGGGCTGGACCGTGAGACTTGGAACGCCTGGCATGGCGGCAAGTTCCTGCATGCGCCCTACACGACCAAGGGGGCCCCAGGGCCCGAGCGGCGCGGGTTCTTCACCAAGGCCGACGGCCAATCCGGCTGGGCCGTCGGCTGGGCGTTGCGATGGGAGGACGTTCCGGATCTGGAAGCACTCAACGATCGAATCCAGGACCTCGTCGTCAAGCGGAACAGGGAAGTCCTGATGTTCGCCCAGAGTCTCCAACCCAAGCCTCCTGCGGGATCTGCTTTCAAGTAGCGCACCGCGTGGATTCGCTGGTCTCCACGGCGATGCTCGGATGAGGTTCGGGAGCTTCCAGCTCCACCGAGACCCTCGGGCCAAGGGCGATCGCCCGATGCGGATCGTCGCTGGTTCCAGGCTGACGTCGGATCAGGAGGCGAATTCGGGCGGGATTCAGGCGAGGGTCGCGCGCAGCGCCAGCGCCTGCGCCACGTGCGCGGCTCCGACGCGGTCCTCGCCGGCCAGGTCGGCGCAGGTGCGCGCCACGCGGCGCAACGACTGGACTGCGCGCGCCGACAGGGAGCGCCTCGTGGCGGCGTCGGTCAGCAGCCCGCGCGCGCGGTCGTCCAGGGCGGCGTGCGCGTCGAGTTCCTCCGCGCCGAGGTCCGCGTTGCGCTTCCCGTCCTGCCGCGCCTGCGCGCGCAGGACGGCCGAGCGCACACGGGCGGCGATCGCGTCCTCGGACGTGGAGGGATCGAGACGGCGCTCCGACGGACGGCGCAACAGCTCGTCCGCCTCGGTCGCGGCCACTTCGACGACCAGGTCGATGCGGTCGATCAGCGGCCCCGAGATGCGCCGGCGGTAGCGCTCGATCGCGGTCGGCGGGCACTTGCACGGCACCCGTGGATGGCCGCGGTAGCCGCACGGGCACGGGTTCATCGCCGCGACCAACTGGAAGCGCGCGGGCAGATCGACACGCTGGGTCGCGCGCGAGATCGTGACCGTGCCGCTCTCGATCGGCTCGCGCAGCGCCTCGAGCACGTCGCGACGGAACTCGGGGAACTCGTCGAGGAACAGCACGCCGCCGTGCGCCAGCGTGACCTCGCCCGGCGTCGCCGCCGGCCCGCCGCCGACGAGTCCCGCGTAGCTCGTCGTGTGGTGCGGCGCGCGGAACGGACGCTCGCGCGCCAGCCCGCCGGGCCAGCGACCCGCCGCGGACATCACGCGCGTGATCGCGAGGCGCTCCTCGATGCCCGGCGGCGGCAGGAGCCGCGGCAGGCGGCGCGCGAGCATGCTCTTGCCCGCGCCGGGCGGGCCGACGAACAGGATCGCGTGACCGCCGGCAGCCGCGGCGGCCAGCGCGAGCTTCGCGTCGACGAGCCCGCGCACCTCGTCGAGCGAGGGCCAGCGGCTCGCGTCCGCTTCGGCGTCATCCAGCGCGGTCGACCGCGGCAGCGCGCGCGCACCCGCCACGTGCGCGACCACCTGCGCCAGGTTCTGCGCCCCGTAGGCTTCGACCTCCGGCAGCGCCGCGGCCTCGGTCGCGGTCGCCGGCGGGCCGAAGAGCTTCGCGATGCCGCGCTCGCGCGCCGCCAGCGCCGCCGCGAGGCCGCCGGGCACCGCGTGCAGCCGCCCGTCGATCCCGAGCTCCCCGAGGAAGATCGCGCCGCGCAGGACCCGCGGATCGAAGTGTCCGGAAGCCGCCGCGGCCGCCAGCGCGAGCGGCAGGTCGAGGATCTCGCCCGACTTGCGCCGCGCCGCCGGGACGAGGTTCAGGAAGAGGCGCCCGGGCGCCAGATCGAGGCCGTTCTCGGCCAGGGCGCATTGGATACGGCCACGGCTCTCGCGCAGGACGGAGTCGGGGAGGCCCGTGAGCAGGACCTCCGTGCCACCCTTCTCCTTGGGCTCCACGTTGGCCTCCACGGTCACGAGCTCCGCCCCGGCTCCGAAGAGCGAGGCGCCCAGGCAGCGCACGGTCCTCATGTCCCCTGGACGCGCGGAATCCAGGCCGGTCGCAGGCGAAATCCGCGTCCAGGGTGCCCTCGACGCGCGTAAGTCCCACGCGGCCCTTGCCCTGTCGGGGGATGTGGCCGATTCTCGCGCGCTGTCCGACCCAAGGATCCCGTCCACGCACGACCCCGATGAGCGATTACTACGAGCAGGGCGACCTCGCCAAGTTCCCCGAGATCGGGGCCCACGCGCCCGAGCTGGCCCGCAAGTTCTTCGACTGGTACGGCGCGACGTTCGCGGACGGCGCGCTCTCGGCGCGCGAGAAGTCGCTGATCGCCCTGGCGGTGGCGCACGCCGTGAAGTGCCCGTACTGCATCGACGCCTACACGCAGGACTCGCTCTCCAAGGGCTACGACATGGATCAGATGACCGAGGCCGTGCACGTCGCCGCCGCGATCACCGGCGGCGCGGCGCTGGTCCATGGCGTGCAGATGAGGAAGCACGCCGAGAAGGTCTCGATGTGAGCTCCGGAGCGCGCGCTTGATCGTCACGATCCCGACCCTCCAGGCGCGCAACGCGCCGCTCGCGAGCCCGGCGGCGCAGCTGCGCCTCCTGGACGAACTCCCTCTGCGCGGTGGCGATTTCGACGCCCGGCTCGCGGAGAGCGGGCTGCACCCGTTGACCGCACTGGGCATCCAGGTCCTCCAGCTGAACGTGGGCAAGGTCTGCAACCAGACCTGCAACCACTGCCACGTGGACGCCGGCCCGACGCGCACGGAGCAGATGTCGGAGGAGACGGCCGAGCTCGCGTTGCGCGTCCTCGGCGCGACGTCGATCCCGACCGTCGACATCACGGGCGGCGCGCCCGAGCTCAGCCCCGTGTTCCGGCGGCTCGTCGAGGGTTCGCGCGCGCTGGGCCGTCACGTGATGGACCGCTGCAACCTGACGATCCTCGCGCTGCCGCGCTACGACGACTTGCCCGCGTTCCTCGCGCGCAACGAGGTCGAGGTCGTCGCGTCGCTGCCGCACTACCGCCAGGGAAGCACCGACCGCCAGCGCGGCGACGGCGTGTTCGAGCGCTCGCTCGAGGGTTTGCGCCGCCTGAACGCCGTGGGTTACGGCCGCGGCGGGAAGCTGCGGCTCGTGCTGGTCACGAACCCCGTCGGGGCGTTCCTGCCCGGCGCGTCGCAGGCCACGCTCGAGGCCGAGTGGCAGCGCGAGATGCAGCGGCTGCACGGGATCGAGTTCGACGCGCTGTTCACGATCACGAACATGCCGATCGCGCGCTACCTGGAGTGGCTCCAGACGAGCGGGAACCTCGGCGCGTACCTGGAGAAGCTCGTGGGGTCCTACAACCCCGCGGCCGCGGCGGGCGTCATGTGCCGGACGACGCTCTCCGTCGGTTGGGACGGGCGGCTCTTCGACTGCGACTTCAACCAGATGCTCGAGCTCGAGACGGGGTACGGCGCGCCGCGCCACCTCTCCGAGTTCGATCACGACGCCCTGGCGAAGCGGCGCATCGTCACGCGCCGCCACTGCTTCGGCTGCACGGCCGGCGCGGGCAGTTCCTGCGGCGGGCAGACCGCCGGCTGAACAGGTGCCGCCGCGGGTGGGCCCTGGCAGCGCGCTCCGCTCCGGCGTAGCTTCGCGGCGTCATGTCCCGCTCGTCGCTCCTCCTGATCCTCCTGACTGTCGTCCCGGCCTGTCGCGTCGCGGGCCCAGAGCACCACGTGCCGCCCGAGCAGTCGACCTGGATGCCCGCCGAGAACGACTCGATCGTCGTCGCCGGGCGCAAGTTCCGCGTGGGCGTGCCCGTCGTCCTGTGGAACGAGCCGCCGCGCTACGACGCGTACTCGACGGCGCCGCGCTTCGCCGCTGCGGACGATCCGAAGGTCCCGCAGGGTCTGCGCTACCAGCCCGGACGCGTGCGGAAGGTGATGCGCGACAACCCGGACTACCTCCCGGCACCGGCCTCGGGCGTGACGGACACGCGTACGGACCTCCAGAAGCAGCGCTCGATCCTCGAGCGCGAGGACGTGCTCGTCGCGCCCGCCAGCCCGGATCTCGAGGCCCTGCGCGCCGTCGTCGACCAGTTCGTGCTGCACTTCGACGTGTGCGGCGTCTCGCAGACCTGCTTCCGCGTCCTGCACGACGACCGCGGACTCTCCGTGCAGTTCCTGCTCGATCTCGACGGCACGATCTATCAGACGCTCGACGCGCGCGAGACCGCCTGGCACGCGACGAAGTCGAACCCGCGCTCGATCGGCATCGAGATCGCGAACATGGGCGCGTACCCGCTCGGGGTCGCGAAGGCACTCGACACGTGGTATGCGCACGACGAGGGCGGACCGTACGTCCGGATCCCCGAGCGGCTCGGCGATGGCGGCTTGCGCACCGAGGGGTTCGTCGCGCGGCCGGCCCGGCGCGAGCGCGTGGTGGGGGAGATCCAGGGCGAGACCCTGCAGCAGTACGACTTCACGCCCGAGCAGTACGCGAGCCTCGTGAAGTTGACGGCGGCCCTGTGTCGCGCGTTCCCGCGGATCGAACCCGACGCACCGCGCGGAGCCGACGGGCGCGTGCTCGACCACGCGCTCGGCGACGCGGAATGGCGCGAGTTCCGCGGGATCCTCGGCCACTATCACGTGCAGAAGAACAAGACGGACCCGGGGC
This sequence comes from Planctomycetota bacterium, assembly GCA_026692665.1. Classification (GTDB taxonomy): domain Bacteria; phylum Planctomycetota; class UBA1135; order UBA1135; genus JAEUHZ01. Next base: position 193,204 of record JAPLOF010000048.1, on the reverse strand, counting down.
CGGCGTTCGACTGGGAGCCGTTCCTCGCGGCGGTGCGCGAGAGGCTGGCGCTCGCACCGGTCACTCCCTAGCGACCCGGGCGGCTGCGCCGACGGGGCAGCCCGAAGAATTCCGGCGAGAGGTGCGACCGCGCGACGATCCGCGCGTCGTGTCTGTGGCAGGCGACGCACGAGGGCGCGCCCGCTCGTCCTCTCCGACTCGGGCTCCGGATCCATCGCCATGCGCACGCTTCACGTCCGTTGCCATCCGGCCGTTCTCGTCCCGGCGCTGCTCGGCGGCGCGGCGCTCGCGCAGACGACCGAGCGCGTCAGCGTCGCGACGGGCGGCGCGCCGGCCGACTCGTACTCGTCGTCGCCCGCGATCTCCGCGGACGGCCGCTTCGTCGCGTTCGTGAGCCGCGCGACGAACCTCGATCCGGCGGACACGAGCTCCGAAGCCGATGTGTGGTTGCGCGACCTCGCGACTGGCACAACCGAGCTCGTCAGCGTCGCGCTCGGCGGCGCTTCCGGCGATCGCGGCAGCTATCAGCCCGCGCTGTCGTCGGACGGACGCTACGTGGCGTTCACGAGCTTCGCGACCGACCTCGTCGCCGGCGATCGGAACCGCCGCAACGACGTCTACCGGCGCGACCGTCGGCTCGGGCGGACGGAGCGCGTCAGCCTCGACGCGGCCGGGCTCGAAGTGCGCGAGCACTGCGAGGCGCCGGCTATCTCGGCCGACGGGCGTCACGTGTCGTTCCAGAGCCTCGCATCGAACCTCGTCGCGGGCGACACGAACGGCGAGCTCGACGTCTACCTGAAGGACCTCGCGACCGGCGCGATCGAGCGCGTCAGCGTCGGCACCGGCGGGATCGAGGGTCACGGGCCGTCCGGTCCAAGGTCCGCGCTCTCCGCCGACGGCCGCTTCGTCGCTTTCACGAGCGCCGCGCCCGACCTCGTCGCCGGCGACACGAATGGCGACGAGGACGTATTCCTCCGCGACCGTTGGCTCGGGAAGACCGTCCGCGTCAGCGTCGCGACGGACGGCGCGCAGGCGGACTTCAATTCGGCGCTCGCGTCGATGTCCGCCGACGGTCGCTTCGTCGCGTTCGTCACCAGTTCCGCGCAGCTCGTCCCTGGCGACGCCAACGCAGCCGAGGACGTGTTCCTCCGCGACGTGGTCGCCGCGACGACCGAACGCGTCAGCCTCGGTGCCGGAGGAATCGAGGGCGACGGGGACAGCCCGACCGCCTCGATCTCGGCCGACGGTCGCTACGTCGCGTTCGCGAGCTGGTCGACGACGTTCGGGACCGCGGGTCTGCCCGGACGCGCGCAGGTCTACCTGCGCGACCGCCGCGTGGCGACGACGGCGATCATCAGCATGTCGAGCGCGGGCGTCGCGGGGAACGACGACAGCGCATTCCCCGCGATGTCCGCCGACGGCCGGCGGATCGTGTTCGTCAGCTTCGCGACGAACCTCGTCCCGCTCGACCAGAACGGCTTCGAGGACGCGTTCGTGCACGACCGCGGCACCGCGCTGCGCTGAGGACGAAGACACTCGCTGGTGCGGAAGCCGACTGCTCAGCGCTCGAGCGCGCGCCGCAGGAACCCGCCAGCGCGCTCGATCCGTGCGCGCGCTTCGGCCGCTTCCACGCGTGCGACTCCCATGACGGCGGCCACCTTCACGCGGCCGTCGGCCCGCGTCAAAAGCTCCTCCGCGAGCTCGCGCTCGCAGCCGACGATGCGCGCCACGAGCGCGATGCCGCGCTGCCACAGCTTCGCGTTGGCCTTGGTGTCCACGTCGACCATCAGGTTGCCGTGCACCTTGCCGAGGCGCGTCATCGCGAGCGTCGTCACCATGTTGAGCACGAGCTTCGTCGCCGTCCCGGCCTTCAAGCGCGTGCTGCCCGACACGACCTCGGGCCCGGTCACGACGCGGATCGACACGTCGGCCTCGTCACCGGCCTGCTCGCGCGGCACGCAGGCCAGGAACACCGTCACGGCTCCGCGTTCCTTCGCGCGCGCCAGCGCACCGTGCACGTAGGGCGTCGTGCCGCCGGCCGTGATGCCGAACACGACGTCGCGCTGGCCGACCGCGCGCGCGTCGACGTCCGCTGCGCCGCCGACCGCCGAGTCCTCCGCCCCCTCGACCGCGTTCGTCAGCGCGCGCTCGCCACCGGCGATGACGCCCAGCACTTGCGAGGGATCGCTGTGGAACGTGGGCGGGCACTCCGACGCGTCGAGCACGCCGAGGCGCCCGCTGGTCCCCGCGCCGACGTACACGAGCCGTCCGCCGCGCGCGAGCCGGTCGGCCACGAGCTCGATCGCGCGCACGATGTCCTCGCGCGCGGCGGCGATCGCGAGCGGGATCGACGCGTCCTCGCGCTGCATCACGTCGAACGCTTCGGCGATCGAGAGCTCGTCGAGGCGCGCGCTGGCCGGATTGGGGCGCTCGGTCTCGAAGTGGTCGCGGCGTTCGGGAGTGGGGCTGCTCACGGCAATTCCATCCTGCCGTCGGCGACCGAACCGCCCGGAAGATCCTGTTGGCGCGGCGCCTCGGCGCCGCGCGTGCCGCGCGCGCGCTGTTTCGTGAACCGCTCGCCCGGCTGCCACATCCCTTGGCCCAGGCTCGCGCCGCCGTCGATCACGAGGCACTCGCCGTTCAGGTAGCTCGAAGCGGGCGACAACAGGTGCAGACACTGCCCCGCGACCTCTTCCGTCGTCGCGAAACGCCCGAGCGGGATGCGCTCGCGGATCGCGCGCTCGGCCTCGGGGTCGGGCCACAGGTTCTGCTGCGCGCCCGCCGAGTGGAACGGCCCGGGCGCGATCGCGTTCACGCGGATGCCGTGTCGCGCCCATTCGACCGCCAGGGTGCGCGTCATCGCCAGGACGCCGGCCTTGGCGCTGGCCGAGTGCACGACGCCGGGCATTCCGGTCCACGCGTACGTCGCGACGACGTTCAGGATCTGGCCCGATCCGCGCGCGATCATGGCCTTGCCGAAGCTCTGCGAGCAGTAGAACGTGCCGTCGAGCACGATCCCGAGCACGGCGCGCCAGGCATTCGCCGAGAGTCGCTCCGCGGGACATACGAAGTTCCCGGCCGCGTTGTTCACCAGGATGTCGACCCGGCCGTGGCGCGCGGCGATGCGTTCCGCGCACTGCCGCACGAGCTGCGGTTCGCGCACGTCGAGCACCTCGGCTTCGACGCGCCAGCCGCGTTGCGCGGCTTCGGCGAGGAGTGTTGCGTGGTGTTCGCTGCTGCGCGACGCGATCACGACGCGCGCACCGAGCTCCGCGAGCCCGCGGCTGATCTCCAGGCCCAGTCCGGTGACGCCGCCGGTGACGACGGCGACCCGGTCCTGGACCGGACCCGGCGGGCGCCACGTCATGCGGCGGATCCTACGGAGCGGGCGCGCCCGACGCACCGCCCTCGCGCCGCGTGTTTCACTTCGGGTCCGCGCCCGGATACCCGAGGCGCTCCAGGTCGGCGCGGCGATCGCGGTCGAACTCGGCTTCCTCTCCGGCCCCGCGCTGCTCCAGCAGGGCGCGGGTCCTGCGGCGCAGCAGGGTGCGCAGCTCGGCGCCGCGATCGGCGCGATCCGCGGAAAGGTCCACGCGCTCGAGCGGGTCCGTGGCCAGATCGAACAGCTGGTTGCCGGCCGCACCATCGGTGATGAACTTCTCGGTCGCCGTCGACCAGGCCTTCCGTTCGCGCGGCCCGTAGAGGGTGGCCTCGGAGATGCAGGGTCGAGGCTCGGCGCGCGCCCCCGGAGCGCGATCCGCGCGCAGCGATCCGGCGAGGCTCGCGCCGTCGTTCGCCGCGGGCACCGCCAGGCCAGCGAGCTCGAGAACGGTCGCGAAGACGTTCACGGTGCTCGTTCGCTCCCGGATGCGGAGCCCGCCCGCGACGAGGCCCGGGGCCACGAACGCGAGCGGCACGTGCAGCGACTCCTCGTTCAGCGAGTGGCCGTGCTCGAAGGAGCCGTGCTCCCAGAACTCCTCGCCGTGGTCCGCGTGGAGGACGACGATCGTCCGGTCGAGCTCGCCGCGATCGCGCAGGAAGTCCAGGAACCGGCCGATCTGCGCGTCCGTGTAGGCGATCTCGCCGTCGTAGGAATCGACGAGCAGGTCCTTCATCTCGCGGCTCGGCTCCGCCGCGCGCAGCTGGTCCAGGCTCGGTGGATACCCCGGCGCCGCGCGGAACGAGCCCGATCGGAAGCGCGTGTCGTACGGCGCCGGCGGCGTATACGGCGTGTGCGGATCCATCAGGTGCAGGAACAGGAACCACGGCGCGCCGCCGCGTGCCTCGATCCAGCGCGAGGCCAGGTCCACGCCGGCCTGCGCCCGGTTGAGGTACTGCGCGAACGACTCGAACCCGCGGTCGATGCCACTCGCCGGGTCGAGGAACGGATTCGACACGAACGCGCCGGTGCTCCAGCCCGCGGCCGCGAACGTGCCGGCCAGCGTCGGCGCTTCCGCCACGAGGGCCTGGTAGTCGCCGCTCGCCGCGTCGCGGTCCTGACCGAAGGCCGCTTCGCGTCGCGCGGAGAGCCCCGCGCGGTGCCGCGCGGGCTCGAGGCCCGTGAACAGCGTGCCGTACGAAGGCAGCGTCCAGGGGGACGTCGAGATCGCCTGCTCGAACACGGCGCCGCGCGCCACGAACGCGTCGAGGCGCGGCGAGGTCGGGCGCGCATAGCCGTGGAATCCGAGGTGATCGGCGCGCAGCGTGTCCACGGAGATCACGAGCACGTTGCGCCGCTCGGGCTGGACGGCTCTCGCGTGCGGAACGGCATGAACCGGACGCGCCCCCTCGGGCGGCGGCTCGGACCCGAGCCAGCGCGCGACCACCGAGAGCTCGGTGGCTCCACGGGCATCGACGCGGACTCGTCCGTGCAACTCGTGCCAGGCCTCCGCCGCTTCCGCGAGCGTGCACTCCGAGCTGGAGACGACCTCGTCGCGCCCGGACGCCACGAGGCGGACCTCGAACGCGATCCGCTCGCGCGCGTTCGCCGGCGCCGCGCCCGCGACGGCGAAGGCGCAGGCGACCTCGAGCGTGCCCTTCTCCAGCACGGGGAACGCGACCGGCTCGCCCCAGGCGGCGCGGACCGCGTCGCGGGTTTCCTGGAGGACCCACGTGCCGTCGAAATCCCAGCGCGGCCGGTTCGGATCCGCGAGCCCCGCGCGGACGCGCTCGAGGTCGAGCCGCACGGTGACGCGCTCGGAGGCGGGAGCCGGCTTCCGCTCGGGCGCGCAAGCCGGTGCGATCGCCGCCACGAGGACGAGCGCCGCGCGCGCAGTCCGTGCCCGAGGCCCAAAGCCCGCTCGCGCCGGACCCGAGCGGGCCGGGTGGTCTGTGGCGGGAGCGGGATCGCGAGGCATGTCCACGGCGGCTCGGTGCGGGGCTCTGCGCCCGACCCAATCTTGTCGCAAGATCGACCGGTTACCTAGATCGGAGCGGTTCCCGGCTCCCGCGGAGCGGCCGCGCCCTCAGTCGTTCGGGCCGCGGATCTCGAGCACGATGCCCGTCGGCACGTCGAGGTCCGGCAATTCCTCCTTCAGGCCGCGCAGCGTCTCGCGCAATTCGCGCTCGGCCGCCTTGTCCAGGGGCGCCACGACCTCGATCACGGTGCGCGGCGTGCCGTCGCGCTCGACGGTCCGAACGGTGATGTCGAGGCCGGTCGACACCTCGCGTCGCAGGGCGCGCAGGATCGGCGCCGCGTCGTAGCCGGGCCGCAGCTCGATCTCGGCGTGGACGCGCGCAGGCTGGCCAAGGCCGGGAGACCGCGGCGCGGTGTCGGGGGCCGACGGATCCTTCCCCGCCTCGTCGGCCTTCTTGTCGTCGCCGTAGCGCAACTCGACGCGGCTGACGGGTCCATGGCGTGCCCACTCCGTCGGCAGGTTCACGGCCACGACGGCCAGCGTCGCGAGGGCACCGAGGCCGGCGACGACGAGCAGCGCGCAGCCGATCGCGCAGCCCGCCGGGCCGTTGACCCGCGAGCGGCCGGGGTCGGCGAATCCGCGCGTCGCGAACCAGACGGCGAACGCGAGGATCGCGCACAGGAGCAGGAAGGCGAGGACGGCGAAGCCGAACATGGGCATCCGGGAAAGGGCGATCATGGGGGACTCCTGGGCGCGGGGAGGCGCCTGCTACGCGCCACGGCCCGGACCATTCTGAGGCGGAGCGGCCGAGTCCTCGGCCCCGGGCTCCCGAATCCGTAGAGTATTCGCCCTCGAAACCCGGCGTCGAGCGCGCCGGCGCGAGCCCCAAGCCCCATGGAACGCCTCTCCAGCTTCGTCCTCGGCCGTTGGCACGCCGCCGCCGGCGACCTCAGCACCCTCGTCGACCCGACCTCCGAGGCGCCGCTGGCGCAGGCCGGATCGGGCGGGATCGACTTCCGCGCGGTGCTCGCGTTCGCGCGCGAGCGCGGCGGGCCGGCTCTGCGCCAGCTCACGTTCGCGGAGCGCGGCAAGCTCCTGGCGGGGATCGCCGGCGCGATCCACGCCCAGCGCGACGAGCTGATCGAGGTCTCGATCCAGAGCGGCGGCACCACGCGCGGCGATGCGAAGTTCGACATCGACGGCGCGATCGGCACGCTCACCTTCTACGCCGGCCTGGCCGAGAAGCTCGGCACGAAGCCCTACTTGCTCGACGGCGCGGGCGTTCAGCTCGGGCGCACGCCGCGCTTCTTCGGCCAGCACGTGCTGGTCCCGCGCCAGGGCGTCGCCGTCCACGTCAACGCGTTCAACTTCCCGGCCTGGGGGATGATGGAGAAGGCCGCGTGCGCGCTCCTTGCCGGCATGCCTGTCCTGGAGAAACCCGGCACGCCGACCGCATTGCTCGCGTGGCGCATCGCGCAGCTCGTCGTCGACAAGGCCGGCCTGCCCGAGGGCGCTTACCAGGTCGTGATCGGCTCGCTGGGCGACGCGCTCGACCACCTCGGACCGCAGGACGTGCTGGCTTTCACGGGCAGCTCCGCGACCGGTGCCAAGCTGCGCGGGCATCCGAACGTCGTGCGCCACAACGTGCGCGTGAACATCGAGGCCGACTCGCTCAACGCCGCCGTGCTCGCGCCCGATGTCGATCCGAGCTCGGAGACGTTCGGCCTGTTCCTGAACAACGTCGCGCTCGACATGACGCAGAAGACCGGCCAGAAGTGCACGGCCGTGCGGCGGATCCTCGTGCCGAGCGACAAGGTCGCGATGGTCCGTGACGAGCTCGTGGCCGCGCTGGCGCGCATCGTCGTCGGCGATCCCGCCGACAAGGCGACGCGGATGGGGCCGCTGGCCTCCAAGTCGCAGCTCGACGAGGTCCGCGCCGGCATCGAACGTCTGGCGAAGGCCGGCACGATCGCGTGCGGCGGCTCGAAGCCGGTCCACGCCAAGGGCTGGTTCGTCGCGCCGACCCTGATCGTCGCGAACGACGGCCGCAATCCGGTCTTCCACGCCGAGGAGGTCTTCGGGCCCGTCGCGGTGCTGCTGCCGTACTCGGGCGACGCGCGCGAAGCGGCGAGCATCGTCAACCTCGGCGGCGGCGGTCTCGTGTGCAGCGCGTACTCGAACGACGCGGCCTGGAACCAGACCTTCGCGCTCGAGGCGGCGCCCTGGCACGGCCGCGTGTGGCTCGCGAGCGACAAGCTGGCCGACCAGGCGCTCCCGCCGGGCATGGTGCTGCCGCAGATGGTGCACGGCGGCCCGGGTCGCGCGGGCGGCGGCGAAGAGCTGGGCGCGGAGCGCGGGCTCGCGTTCTACCAGCAGCGCACGGCGCTGCAGGGCTTCCAGGGACACCTGCAGGCTCTCTGATCGCGCCACGGAGGCGCGGCGGCCCGTCAGCGCGTGGCGGGCGTCGCGGCGGGCGTCGCGGCGTTGCACAGTCGTTCGCCCTCCCACCACGCGAGCCAGCGCGGCGCGTCCAGCGGCAGGTCGACGCCGCTGATCCGCTGCATCGCCGTGCACAGCGCGCGGCGCTGGTCCTGGACGCTCACGACCGACGTGCCGCCGACGCGCACGTCGAGGACCGTGCCTTCCTCGACCGTGTCGACGATCGGATCCGCGATCGAGGCTCCCTGCGCGATCTCCGGGTTGAAGTCCTTCACGTAGGCGAGCTGGTTCCCGACGCGCAGGTGGGCACGCGTGCCGCCGGGATGGCCGCCGCTCGCCTGCAGCGCAGCGAGCCGTGCGGCCAGCGCCGGCAGCGCCGCGGGGTGGCCCATCTCCCCGAGCGCCGCCGCGGCCGAGTTCCGGAGGCGCGCGTCGTCGAGCTCGAGCGCGGCCGCGACGCGTTGCACCAGCGATTCGTCGCGCGCGTCGCGCAGGGCGCGCGCCGCCTCGATCCGGACACGCTCCGAGGGATCGACGACCGCGCGCCGTACGAGCGCGTCGGCTTGCGACGCCGGATCGAGGCGGCGCAGCGCGAACGCCGCGAACGCGCGCAGGTTCGGCGAGGGCGAGGCCAGCGCGCGCGCGAGCTCCTTCGACGCGAGCTCGCGCGGCGCCTCGGCGAGGCGCGCGGCGGCGAGTTCCCGGTAGGCCGGCAGCGCGCGCGCTCCGAAGAGGCACAGCCGCGCTTCCTGCGAGCGGTCGGCGGCCGCGGGCAGCGTGAGCGCCAGCGGCGCCTGCGCCACGAACGCGCGCGCCGCGACCTGGTCCGGATCGCGCGCGAGCACGGCGTCGATCTCCGCGATCGCGTCGTCGAGCATCCCTTCGCCCAGCGCCGCGTGCGCCACCTCGACGCGCGCCGGATCGCCGGACGCGCTGGCCTTGCGCATCTCGGCCAGCCGCTGTTCGACCTCCCGCAACGGCGTCGCGCGCAGCACGTCCGCGCTCGGGATCAGCGTCCACTCCGCGCCCTTGCGCACCGAGTACCCCGCGGGCTCGATGCGCACCTCCGCGCGCACGATGCGGCCGTCCGCGAGGTGCAGCACGTAGCGCGGATCCTCGGGCGCGGGACTTCCGCCCGCGGCGAGGGCGAGCAGGACGACGAACGGGGCGAAGCTCATGGCGGGGCCTCTGGGCACGTTCCATTCCACCACGCGGCGTCCCCGGGCGAATCGAGCTCGAGGCGCAGGGGCCCGTCCGTGCCCGTGGACCGCCAGGGGATCCCGCGGCGGTCGAGCTCGCCCGCGATGGGCGGGCGGGCCGGCCCGCTGATCCAGACCTCGCGCGGCCGCAGGGCGTCCAGGAGCAGCCCGAGCCGCTCGATCTCGGACCCGTGGTGCGGAGCCAGGAAGAGGCGCACGGGCCCCGCGCGGGGCACCGCGGCGAGCCAGGCGCGCAGGCCCTCGGCCTCCGCGTCGCCGGAGAGCACGACGTGCTCGCCGAACCAGTCGACGTGGAGCAGGCGCGAGCCCTCGTTGCCCAGGGCGTCGACTCCGCGCTCGATCCAGGCCTCGACGCCCGGACACGATCCTTGCAGAGCCGGCAGCGCGGTCCGGCCGGCGGGCAGGTCCAGTCGCGGCACGGTGTGCGGCAACCGCTCGGCCACCTGTGCGGAAAGCGCACCGGCGTACGCCGCGACGTCGAAGCGGGACACGAGCCAGGGGAGGGCTCCGTCGTGGTCCCGGTCCGCATGGCTCAGGACGACGCCGACCCTTCCGGCGTCGAACGCGCGCAGCGCCGGGCCCAGCGCGGCCCGGGCCACCTCGGCGCGATCGCGCGAGCCCGCGTCGAAGATCCAGGTGCCGAGGCCCGGAGCGCGCACGATGCAGCACGTGCCGTGGCCGACGTCGAGTGCGTGGACCTCGAGACCGCGGGGCCCCGTCGTCCACGGGACGAGGAGCAGCGCCGCGAGGGACGCCGCCACGCGAGCCAACGCGCGGCGGTTCGCGTTTGAGCGCACGACGAGGGCCGCGAAGGCCAGCGCGACCGCCGCGAACACGAGCCACGCCGGCCGCGGCGGCAGCGCGTCGGGCGTGCCGGGCAGCGCGTCGAACACGCGCAGCGTCGCGAGCATGGCGCGCGCGGGCGTCACGAGCACGGCATCCGGCACGAACTCCGGCGCGATCGACGCGATCCAGCCTCCGACGAGCAGGATCGCCGCCGGCGTCGCGATCGCGAGCGTCGCCAGGATGCCGAGCGGCGCCCATTCGCCGAGCCGCCACCACACGAAGGGCAGCGTCGCGCCGACCGCCGCGCTGGAGGCCGCGATCGCGCCCACGATCCCGACCTGCAGTCGGACGCGGCACGCGCGCGCGAACGGCGAGCGCGGCCGGCCCAGGGCGTCGACGGCGCTCGGGATCGGCAACTGGAGCAGACGTCGGAGCGGTGCCGTGCCCAGGACGAGCCCGAGCGTCGCCGCGTAGGAAAGCTGCACCGAGAGTTCCGCGGCCGCGCGCGGATGCAGCGCGCATTCGACTGCGAGCGCCAAGGACCACAGGGACAGTCCGTCCGGGCGACGCGCGAGCCGCACGAGCCGCGACCCCGCGGACGCCTCGCCCGAGGCCGCGACCCGGGCCCGTTCGTGCGCCGGCACGAGCGGTGCCGCGCGCGCCAGGGCGAAGGCGAGGGCCGCGCGCGCCACGGGCGGACCCGATCCCGCGATGGGCACGTAGACGGCGAGTGCCAGGGCGCGCGCCGCCTCGCGGACGATGCGCGCGCGGCGCGCGCCGAGTCCGCGCGCGAGCCACGCGACGAGCGCCACGAAGGGCGCCAGCAGGACGCCCGCCACGAGCACGACCTGCACGCCGCTGACCGCGAGCGCGTGGAACGTGCCCGTGCGCACGAAGAGGTCGGGCAGCTCGGGGTCCAGCCCCCCGAGATCGCCGAGCACGAGCGCGGCGGCGAGGCCGCGCGCCTCGCGGTCCTCGATGCGCCCGAGCCGCTCGCGCAGCGCGCTGCGCCCGGACTCCAACCGTCGGGACAGGCCGTGCGCGAAGTCGTCCGGCGCCGGCCCGAGCCGCACGATCTCGTCCGGCAGCACCGCGATCCGCGGCGCGTCCGAACGCGGCGGCGGCGGCTCGACGGGCCCGCGCGCGCGCGCGCTGGCGGGGGTCCCGCCGCGCACCTCGATCTCCTCGCCCGCGTCGACGAGCCCGATCTCGAACTCGACGTCGAGGCGGCCCGGCGCGAGCGGGCCGCGCACGCTGCCCTCCATCTCCCGGCGGGGCTCGAACCGACCCTGCCGCACGGCGGGGGAGAGGGCTTCGTCCCGCGCGCGGAGGCCGCCCAAGGCGAAGAGGAGCAGGCCGGCCGCGGCGGCGCGCGCGCGGCTTCCGCCCAGGGCCGATGCGGCGGCGAGGGCCAGGCTCGCCCACACGGCCGCGCGCCAGGCTTCGCGCCCGAAGTCCGCCACTTCCGAGCCGATCCAGCCTCCGACCGCCAGCGCCAGGACGGCGGCGAGCAGCGGTCGGAAGGCCGGGCGCGAGATCTCCACCTCCCGGTGACGTTCGCGGTCCGCGCCGGTCGCGGAAAACCCCGGGACTTTCCACGGCGCCCGCCCGACCGCATCCTCTGCCCTCCCCGCGCATGACCGACGCCATCCTGTTCCCCGGCAGCTTCGATCCGGTGAGCCTCGGGCACCTCGACCTCGTCGAGCGCTCCCTGCGGCTCGGCCGCCGCGTCGTCGTCGGCGTCGCGTACAACCCGGACAAGAAGACGCTCTTCACGGTCGAGGAGCGGATCGAGCTCTTGAAGCGCGCGACGGCTCACCTCGCCGGTGTCGAGGTCGTGCGCATCGACGGCCTCGTGGTCGACGCCGCGCGGCGCCTCGGCATCCACATCCTGGTGCGCGGGGTGCGCGGCGGCGCGGACTTCGATTTCGAGGTCGCGATGGGCCGCACGAACGCCGAGTTGTCGCCCGGCATCGAGACGATCCTCCTGGCCCCCGCCCCGCGGTACGCCCACGTGTCGAGCTCGCTCGTGCGCCAGATCGCGCTCGCGGGCGGCGACGCGAGCGCCTTCGTGCCCCCGGTGGTGGCCGAGGCTCTGAAGAAGCTCATCCAGCAGAAGTCCCGGAAGCACTAGAAGCATGACGACGCGCAAGAAGATCTCCACGCCGCACGCGCCCGCGGCGATCGGTCCCTACAGCCAGGCGATCGTCGCCGGCGGCCTCGTGCACTGCTCGGGGCAGATCGCGCTGCACCCCGAGAAGGGCGAGGTGGTGGGGAAGGACGTGACCGAGCAGGCCGAGCGCGCGCTGGAGAACCTGAAGGGTGTCCTCGCCGCGGCCGGCAGCGACTTCTCGAAGGTCGTGAAGTGCACGGTCTTCCTGGTGAAGATGAGCGACTTCGCGGCCGTGAACGCCGTGTACGGCCGTTACTTCACGAGCGACGCGCCGCCGGCGCGCTCGACCGTCGCGGTGGCCGAGCTGCCGCGCGGGGCGTTGGTCGAGATCGACTGCGTGGCGCTGGTCGGATGAAGCCGGCGTGAGCGAGCCGCTCGGTGTGCCGCGCTCGCGGCTCGTGTGGTGGCTCGCGCTGGCCGCGGTCCTGGGCCTCGCGGGCTGGCTGCGCATGCACGACCTCGAGTCGTTCCGGATCGGTCCGGACGACGGCGCGTACCTGCATTCCGCGCGGATCCACGAGCTCGCTCGCGGCGGGAATCCGCTGGCGTGGATCGGCGACGACGTGGCCTGGGCGCGCGAGCTGGCGCGGCTCTACTCCGACCAGCACCAGACCTACCAGCACAGCTACCTGCACCAGCTCGGCACTCGCTGGCTCTACCGGCTCGGGTTCGGCGCGCTCGAGTCGTTGCGGCTCTCCAGCGCGATCACGGGCTCGCTGACGGTCCTCTTCGTCGCGTGGCTCGTGCTCCGCCTGCTGCCCGCGCGGCGCTGGCTGGCGGTCCTCGCGGCGGCCTTCGTCGCCGTCTCGCCGCTGCACGCGTTCCTGTCGCGCACGGGGTGGGGGCAGGCGGGTTTCACCTGCTGGTACCTGGCGTTCCTCGTCTACGCGCACCGCGCGCTCGTCGCGCGGCCCGAGCCGGACGCGCGCGTGCTGCGCTTCGCGGCGCTCGGGATGATCGCGACGTCCGTCCTCGCCTACGGCTGGCACGAAGGCGTCGTGCCGTACGTCGCCGGCACCGCGCTCGTCGCGTTCGCCGCGCCGTGGGTCCGAGGCGAGGGCTGGAGCGCGCGCGCGGTCCTCGCCTCGCGCCGCACGTGGGCCTACGTCGCGGGCGCGTCCGTCGTCGGGGCGTTCACGCTGGCGCTCTTCTTCAGCACCTTCGCGCAGGCCTACTGGCTGACGACGAAGGGCCGCTCGCAGGACATGGCCTGGCTCGAGCTGAAAGGCCGCACGCTCCAGAACGTCTTCGCGGAGCAGCGTCTCGACCAGCTCTTGACCTGGCCGATGCTGCTCCTCGCGCTCCTCGGCCTGGCCTGGCTCCGGCGCACGGACCGCGTGGCTTTCCGCTGGCTCCTCGCGAACGCCCTCGCCGGTCCGGTGCTGCTCTTCTTCCTGTTCGGCGACGCGTTCCTGGTGCGCGCGTACCTGCCGAGCTACGTGCTCCTCCTCGTGTGCGCGGCCTGCGGCGTCGCCTGGGTCGCCGACCGCCTCGGGCACGCGGCGGGTGCGCTCGTCGGCTCCCTGGTGCTGGCGCTGACCGCGGCGACCGCGTGGCAGAGCCTGTTCGGTCGCCACCTCGGCCCCGTGTTCGTCCAGAAGCTCTACGACCAGACGAACCAGCTCGACCACCGGCACGTCGACGAGCCGCTCTACGACCTGCTCGTGCGCGAGCGCAAGCCGGACGAGCTGGTCGGCGTGTTCTCCGACAAGGCCTGCATCTACAAGCTCCTCGATCGCGGCATCCGCGCGCAGGAGGACTACATGGAGAACCGTCCGCGCGAGACCTGGCCGGTGTGGATCGTGGGCGTGGCGGGGCAGTTCGAGCGCTCGCCGTTCTTCGCGGGGAACGGCGGGCCGTACGTGCTGCGCGCCAAGGACGCCGTCGGGCGCCACGCGCTCTACCAGCGCGTCGAACGCTGACGGGGCGGAGCGCCCCGCTCGGCCTGTCGCGCGCGGGCTCGTCCGAACCCCGCGCACGCCCCGACCCGCCGGCGAGCACGCGGAAGGCGCCAGAACCTCGCCGAAATGCGGAGCAATCCCTCGCGTTTCGCCCCGGGATGCGCTGCCCGGCCCCGGCCCCGCTTCCGCGCCCTGGCGATACAATCAGGACACTCGTCCGGTGCATGTCGATCGCCAGAAGCACGGCGAATGCCCACCGGTCACCCCGTGTTCCAAGGATCGCCCCCCTCATGTTCGCACGCTCGGTGTTCTCTCTCCTGGCGCTCGCCCTCTGCGCCTCGGCCGCGACCGCGCAGTCCAGCGGTTCCGCGTTCATCCTGAACCGCTTCGGCCAGCACGTCCCGGGGAACTCCTTCCCCCGCAAAGACGGGGCGTTCCTCTCGGGCGGGCCTGGGCCGAACTGCCTCGCGCCCGGGCTCGCGGACGGCGACTACTGTTTCCAGATCACGGATCCGGCTGGAACCGTGCTGCTCACGCCGGACCCGATCCAGGAACGCAGCGTGCGGGTCGTCGGTGGTCGCCTCGCCCAGTACCTCGGCACGACGCGCGCTTCGTCCCAGGTCGGTCCGTGCGGTGCCCTGAACCTGCGACTCTCGCCCTTCCTCCTGACGCCCTATCCGAACCGCGAGTACAAGCTGTGGCTGACGCGCATTGCGGACTACGACCCGCAGGGCACGGGCCTGTTCGGTTTCGACCCGGCGCGCAGCAAGAGCGACAGCTTTCGCGTCGGCGCCGCGGGGCCGCAGTCCATCCTGCGCGGTCAGAAGTTCTTCGATGAGGACAAGAACGCGGTCTGGAATCCGGGCACGAACTCGCTGGAGGTCCCGATCGGCGGGTGGCGCGTCGAGATCCTGCGCGACGGCGTGCTCGACGGGGTGACGTACACCGACCAGGATGGTTGGTACCAGTTCATCCGGAACCGCGACGGCAGCCGGTGGGACTTCCGCGAGCTCTCCCCGAATGGCTTCGTGAACGACGCAACTCCGGGCGCCACGTGGCTCGCGACCACGCCTCGTGCGGGATCGGCCTTCGCCGCGATGGAGTACGTGAACGCGCCGAACTTCGGGAACGTGAGCTACGAGCTCGTTCCGGGCGCGGGGCTTTCCCTGGGATTCTGGACGGACGGCCTTGCCGACAATGTGCCCAACTACCCGGGTGGCGAAGGCCAGAGCGGCGTCGCAGGACCTGGGGGCGGCGGCGAGACCGACACCGGCGAGGATCTCGTCGGCAGCGAGATTCTCGAGGCGCGCGATCCGTCCTGGCGCCAGTCGCTGACGATCCGAAACGGCCTCCCGGTCAACCTGCGTCGGCCGATTTCGAGCGACGCGCCGGAGGAGTCGATCTACCGGCCGCTGCCCCCCTCGGAGGACTTCTACGCCGCATTCGAGGATTGGGCCGAGTACCTCGACAGCAACCCGCGGGATCACGCCGGCTTCCTGCTCTCGCGCCAGGTCGCGGGCACGATTCTGAACAACACGGCCGGGCTGATGCAGGGCGACATCCTGATCGACCGTTTCCAGGATGGGGTCCTGGTGCCTTTCGAGACCATGCTCGCGGGCGCCATCGGACTCCTCTCCGAGGTCGGCGCGGGTCTCACGGGCCCGACGGGTCCCTTCTTCGACCTGCGTGCGCGGATGATCGCCTGCACGAACGAGTTCGGCACGATCAACAACACGGGCGATCCTTCCTCGCCGCAAGTCGTCTACCGGCGCACGAGCGAACCGAGCCTGTTCGCCTCGCCCTACTGAGGCTCGGCGGCGATCGGGAACCCGCCGATCCGGGCCGGCTCCCATCCGAAGCCGGGTTTTCGTGGCGCTCCTCACCGCGACAGCGCGCAGCACACGATGGGGCGGTGTACGGACCCAGCCGTGCACCGCGATGCCAGCCCTGCGCTAGGATTGTCCGTGCGGCCTGGGGTGCGCCCCGCCGCCGCAGGCACCCGGAAAGGCGTGCCGACTGCTCCGCAACGTCGAGGAGCACCGCCATGATCGCCCGTCCCCTGCTCCGCCTGCTCGCCCTGGTCCTGTGCGCTTCCAGCCTGCCTGCGCAGACCGGCGGCCAGGCCTTCGTCCTGAACCGCTTCGGGCAGCACGTCCAGGGCAATTCCTTCCCGCGCAAGGATGGCGCCTACCTGTCGGGCGGACCGGGTTTTTCGTGCCTGGCCCCCGGGCTCGCGGACGGCGACTACTGCTTCCAGATCACGGATCCGGCCGGGACCCTGCTGCTGACTCCGGATCCGATCCAGGAGCGCAGCGTGCGCGTCGCGGGTGGCGTCGTCGCGCAGTACCTCGGCACGACGCGCGCGGCGTCCCCGGTCGGCCCGTGCGGCGCGCTCAACGTGCGCCTGGCGCCCTTCCTCGCGACGCCCTACCCGAGCCGCGAGTACAAGGTCTGGCTGACGCGCATCGCGGACTACGACCCGCAGGGCTCGGGCCTCTTCGGCTTCAACCCGGCGCGCAGCAAGAGCGACAACTTCCGCGTCAACGTCGCCGGCCCGCAGACGATCCTGAGCGGCTACAAGTTCTACGACTACCAGGACGATGGGGTCTGGAACCCGGCCGGCCAGCCGTTGGAGGTTCCCATCGGCGGATGGCGAGTCGAGATCCTGCGCGACGGCGTGGTCGACGGCACGACCTTCACCGACCAGGATGGCCGCTACACGTTCATCCGCAACCGGGACGGCGGTGCCTGGCAAGTGCGCGAGATCTCGCCGAACGGCTTCATCAACGACGCCACGTCCGGCGCGACGTGGCTGGCGACGACTCCGCTCGTGGGTTCCGTCTTGGCCACGGGCGAGTACGCCGCCGGGCCGGACTTCGGCAACGTCCGCTACGAGGTCGCCGTCGGGGTTGGGCGCTCGGTGGATTTCTGGGGGGACAGGAACTGCAACTGCAACGACACGGGCACGGCGTGCGGTGTGTCGATCCTGCGTGCGTGCGATCCCCAGTGGCGCTCGGCTCTCAACGTGCGCAACGGCCAACCGGTCAACCTGCGCAACCCGGTGTCGAACGACAACCCGTCGGCGTCGATCTTCACCCTCAACCTGCCGCCCCAGTCCTTCTGCGGCGCGTATGCCAACTGGAAGAGCTACGTCAACAAGAACCCGCACGACCACGCCGGGTTCCTGCTCTCGCGCCAGGTCGCGGCCACCCTGCTGAACATCCGTTGCGGCCTCCTGCAGGGAGACATCTACGTCGACCGGTTCCAGGACGGCGTCCTCGTTTCGCTCGACGACATGCTCACGGGGGCGATCGGGCTCCTGTCCCAGACGGGCGCCGGCCTAACCGGTCCGAACGATCCCTACCAGGACCTGCGGCACATGATGCAGATGTGCACGAACGAGTTCGGATCGATCAACAACACGGGCGATCCCTCCGCGCCTCAGGTCGTCTACACGCGCAGCAACGAACCGGGCCTCTTCGCCTCGCCGTACTGAGGTCGAGCCAGCCGTCCGTCGCCCGCTCGCGAGTGCTTCAGGGGCGGCGCGCCACGAGGCGCACGCCCTGGCTGCTCGCGAAGCGGTCGCGGCTCGCTTCGCCGCGGCTCGCGCTGTGGAAGAGGGACTCGACGGACGAGCCCCAGTGACCACCGCGCTTGTACGCACGCGGCGCCTCGGCGCCCTCGACCACGTCGCGCGTCCACTCCTCGCGGGAGCCGGCCATGTCGAGCACGCCGAAGGGTGACTCGTCGCGCGGCTCGAAACCGCCGGGCGCGTCGAGGAGGAAGCCGTCCTTGCGCACGAGGCACACGGCGAGCGAGGGATCGAAGCGGTTGCCCCACGGGAACGTGCGCGCGTCGACGCCGCGCGCGGCTTTCTCCCACTCGCGCTCCGAGGGGAGGTCATAGCGCCACGGTTCCCCGCGCGCCTCGGCGCGGGCGTTGCGCCACGCCAGGTAGTCGGTGACGTCGCTCCAGCTCAAGCCCAGGACCGGCGAGTCGGCGGCCGTCGCCGTGTAGACGTCCCAGACGTAGCTCTCGCCCGCGGCGTCCTTCTTGGCCATCACGCGGTCGTCCTGGGGCAGGTACAGGTGCTCGCCCGGTTTCGCCGCCGCGATCTTCGCCAGCGTCGCCGGGTCGTTGACGAACTCGTACCACTCCCGGTTCGTGAGCTCCTTGCGGGCCAGGAAGAAGCCCGGGAGTTCCAGCGTGCGCGCCTCGCGCGGCCGGAACGCCGCCGGATCGCCGCCTTCGACGAAGGGCCCGGGCGGGACGTGGACGAAGCCCTCGGGCACGTCGCCTCCCGGCAGCAGATCGACACGGACGTTCGCGGGCCGGCCTCGTTCCACGACGAAGTGGAAGCGCTGGTCCTCGAACCCGGGGCTCCGCACGAGCAGGAGGTACGAGCCCGGATCCATCGTGCGCGGCTCACCGGCGGCGACCCGGTTCGGGGCGGCGAGGATCAGCGGGTACGCGGTCGTCTCGCACGTGAGCCCCGCGCGCGCGCCTGGCGCGAGCTCGATGGTCCGCGGCTCGCCACCGCGCAGGCACTCGAGTCGGACGGCCACCGGCGCTCCGCGGTGGACGAGATCCAGCGCACTCGCCACCGGGATTTCGCGCGGATCGCAGGCGAGAGGGGCGTCGCGGCCCTCGACGCGGATCACGGGGGCGACGCCCTCCTTGCCCTCCTTCGCCGCCGTGCGCGTCACCCAGTCGAACAGGCTGCCGATTCCGGAGCCGTCGACGTCGGCGATGCGCGCCAAGGGGGAGATTCCGGCGCTCGCGAGGCAGCTCCCCGGCGCGACGTCGCGCACGTACACCGCTCCGATGGCCGGCCCGCCGGCGAAGCGCACCACGAGGTCGCCCGGAATGAGCCCGCTCTTCGCGGCGATCGAACCGGGCTCGACCGCGCGCACCACGAGGCACGGATCGCCGGGGTGGAAGTCCGCGTCCCACGCGCCTTCGCGCACTCGCCCCACGCCCGTGGTCGGCACGGGCACGAGGCGCGGGATGACCGCGCCAGGACGCAGCGATTCGTAGTCCTCGTAGCGGAAGAGGAACGACTCCGCCTGCGCCGGCGCGACGGCGAGCGTCAGCGTGCCGCGCCCGAGCAGCTCGTCGCGGTGCTCGCCGGCCTTGTCGTGCAGCTCGGCCGCCGTGCGCATCGCTTCGGCCCGGACGGTGTCGCGCGCCTGGAGCGCCTCGCGCCAACGCTCCATGTAGAAGCCGGCCAGTGCGCTCTGCGTGGCGCCGCTGGCGCCGCCCCACGGATCCTCGAGGCGCGCGGCGCGCTCGAGCGCCTCCGAGCGCGAGAGCAGCATCCGCTCGGCCGCGAGCCGCTCCGCGTAGAGCTCGCGCTCGCGGCGCGCGTTCTCGACGCGCGTGGCATCGTCGGCGTAGCGGCCGTAGACCGCGGACTGGTTCTTCAGCAGGAGCGCGCCCAGTTCGTCGATCCGCTGGCGCGTCTGTTCGTAGCTCGCACCGAGTCGCGCGGCCTCCTCGCGCGCTTCCTGGGCGCCGGCGAGGGCCCGCTTGCGCTCCGCCTCGCGCTCCGCTTCCGCCTGGCCCCGTTCGACGCGGGACCTCAGATCGATCACCTCGGCGGAATCCGGATCGAGCTCCTGGGCCTTCGCCACCGCCACCGCGGCGCCGACGTAGTCGGCCGCGACGAGCCGCTCGCTGGCGGTCCGCAGGTTCTGGCGCAGCTCCTGTCCGCGTTGGATGAACCGGACGGTGACGACGCCCAGCGTGATCGACACGAAGACCACCACGGCCGCGGCGCCCACCGCCTGTCCCGGGTTGCGGCGCGACCACTTGCGCAGGCGCGTCACCGGTCCGGCCGCCTTGGCCTGGATCGGCTCGAACGAGCGCACGCGGCGCAGGTCCTCGGCCAGCGCCTCGGCCGTCGGATAGCGCCGCGTCGGATCGCGGTCCATCGCGACCTCGACGACCGTGCACAGGTCCAGGGGGATGCGCGGATTCCACTTGCGCGGATTGCGCGGCGCACCGTTCAGGATCTCGTGGAAGAGCTGGTCCCACGACCCGGCCTCGAACGGGCGGTGCTGGGTCAGGCACTCGAACAGCGTCACGCCGAGCGCGTACACGTCCGTGCGGCGGTCGACCTTGCCGCGCAACGCCACGATCTGCTCCGGCGCGAGGTACGCCGGCGTGCCCAGGATCTGGCCCGACTGCGTCAGCCCCGCGCCTTCGCTCTCGAGATCGCGCGCGAGGCCGAAGTCGAGGAGCACCGGATGCCCCTCGGGGGTGACCATGATGTTCGCCGGCTTGATGTCGCGGTGCACCAGGCCTGCTTCGTGGGCGACGTGCATCGCGCGCGCGGCGCGCTCCACGAGGCGCAGCACGTCCTCCAGGCCACCCTTGCTGCCGCCGCCACCGCCGATCGTGATCGTCTCGCTGCCCTTCGCGCCGGATTCCGGGCCGCCCTCGCCGCCGCGGCGGGCCTTCTCCACGATCTCGGCCAGCGTCGTGCCGCGCACGTACTGCATGGCGATGTAGGGCAGGCCGTCGACCTCGCCGAAGTCGTGCACGCCGCAGATTCCGGGGTGCTCGAACTTGGAGGTCAGCTCGGCCTCGCGACGGAACCGGTCGCGCACCACCTGCGACTGGGCGCCGGCGCCGGTCAGCATCTTGAGCGCGACCTTGCGGCGCAGCGCGATGTTCTCGGCCAGGTAGACGACGCCCTGGGCCCCGCGCCCGAGTTCCTTCAGGAGCAGGTAGTTGCCGAAGCGCCGCGGCTCCTCACCCGGGCCCGGCCCCTCGATGGGATCCTCCGGCGCGGGATCGGTGGGGGATTGGGTCGACACGGCGCGCGAGGATAGCCATGGCTCGTGCGCGGGCCACGGCTTTCCGCGCAGGTCCGCGCCCGCGACGCGACCCACGAGGCCGGCGCCGAGACCGTGCGGGCGCCTCCCTGCTGCCCGCCGCAACGACGAGCACTTCCGGATTCCTCGGCCCGAATGGGCCGCGAGGCGCCGGCGAGCATCGGGCGCCGGATGCCGGCCTGCCGCCCACAATCGGGGCGGAGCACGACGACGTCGCTCCGCGCGGGATCGGGGTTCGCGGCGAGGCGGTCCCGGGCGAGCCGCTAGGCGATCCAATCGTGCTGGACGACCCCGGCCACGTCGGTGAGCCGGAAGTCGCGGCCCGAGTAGTGGTACGTGAGCTTCGTGTGGTCGATCCCGAGGAGGTGGAGGATCGTCGCGTGCAGGTCGTTCACGTGCACCGGCTTCTCCTGCGCCTTGAACCCGAAGTCGTCCGTGGTGCCGTGCGCGATGCCGCCCCGGATGCCGCCGCCGGCGAGCCACAGGGTGAACCCGAACGGGTTGTGATCGCGGCCGTTGCGCGCGGAACCGCCGCCGTTGCCCGTCTCGACGACCGGCGTGCGGCCGAACTCCGAACCGCACACGACGAGCGTCTTCTCGAAGAGTCCGCGCGACTTCAGGTCCTTGATCACGGCCGCATACGCCTGATCGGAGTCGCGCGCCGTGTCGCGGTGCATGAGGATGTCGCCGTGGTGGTCCCACGGGTCGTGGTTGGCGTAGTAGACCTGCACCATGCGCACGCCACGCTCGACGAGGCGCACGGCCATCAGGCAGCCGCGCGCGGTGCTGCCACGTCCGTAGAGATCGAGCGTGGCCTTGCTCTCCTTGCGCACGTCGAAGACGTCCTGGGCTTCGGTCTGCATGCGGTAGGCGATCTCCATCGACTCGATCGCCGCCTCGAGTTGCGGATCGTGAAGGTGTTCGCGCTCGCGCCGGACGCGCTCGAGCTCGAGCAGGAGGTCGAGCTCGCGGCGCTGTTCGGTCAACGAGAACTTGTCGTTGCGCAGGTAGCGGACGAGCTTCTGCGGGTCGAATTCCTTGCCGACGAGCTCCTCGGGAGTCTGCCGCTCGACGCGGTCGGAGATGAACGTCCCCTGGTGGACCGCGGGCAAGAAGGCGCTGTTCCACAGCCCCGGGCCCACGGTCGTCGGCATGTCGGGGCACAGCACGACGAAGCTCGGCAGATTCTTGTTGGCCGAGCCGAGTCCGTAAGAGAGCCACGATCCCATGGACGGCCGTCCGGCCTGGGTGTGGCCCGTGTTGAGCATCAGGAGCGACGGTTCGTGGTTCGGGATGTCCGTGTGCATCGAGTGCACGAACGCGATGTCGTCGGCGCACGAGCCGACGTGCGGGAAGATCTCGCTGATCTCCCGGCCGCACTGGCCGTACTTCTGGAAGGCGAAGGGCGAGCGCATCAGGGCCCCGGTCTTGCGCTCGGTGGCGATCTGTCCGCCCGGCAGCGGCTGGCCGTGGTACTTGTCGAGCATCGGCTTCGGGTCGAAGCTGTCGACCTGCGACAAGCCGCCGTTCATCATCAGGAAGATCACCGCGTTCGCCTTCGGCGGGTGATCGAACGGTCGCGCGTCGGATCCGTCGCCGAGGCGCGTCGCCGCGCGCGCGACCGACTCGTTCAGCATGGCCGCGAAGGCGAGCATCCCGAAGCCGGAGCCCATGCGCGCCAGCGCATCGCGGCGTGTCAGCGGTCCTCGTCGATGGCTCGGGTGGGACATGGATCGGGTCGGGCTCAGCGGATGTACAGGAACTCGTGCGAGGACATGAGGACCTTGGCGTAACGGCCGAGCACGGTGGCCGGCAGCGGCGCCTGGTCCTTCTTCTTCGGCTCGCCGCCCTTCACTCCAGCCATCATGCCCGGTTCGGACGACGGCGGGTCACCGGCCTCGCCTTCGGCATCGGAATCCGGCGCTTTCGCCGCGTCCTTCGCCGTCTTCACCGCGGCCATGGCCGCCGCCTTGGCCGGGTCGGCGGCCGCCTCGGCCTCCTCCTTCGCGCGCAGCGCCTTGCGCTCCTCGTACTGCTTCATCGGCTCGGCGGCCAGATACGCGAGACCCGCGGCCACCTCCTCGCCCGTGGCGGCGCGCGCGAAGAGCAGCCCGTAGAGCTTCTGGATCCGCGCCGCGTCGCCGGCCTCTCCCTCGACGCGCTTCGCGAGAAGCTCGGCCTGCTGCTGCATGAAGTCGCTGTTCATCAGGAAAAGCCGTTGCAACGGGACGCTCGTGGTGAAGCGTCGTTCGCTCGTCGCGTTGGGCGCCGGGAAGTCGAAGAGCGCCAGGAAGTCGTCGAGCCGGTACCGGCTGATGTGGCCGTAGATCGTGCGCCGAGTCTTGTAGGGGGTGAGCTTCTCCGAGGGGCCGCCCATGCGCAGGTCGAGCGCGCCGGACACGAAGAGCGCGCTGTCCCGCAACTGTTCCGCGGTCAATCGTCGAGTGGTCGCGCGCCAGTAGTGCCGGTTCGCGGGGTCCACGGCCCTGTTCCGCTCGGAATCCGCGCCGGACAGCTGGTAGACGGAGCTCAGGAGGATCGCGCGGTGGAACTTCTTGAGCGACAGGCCGCCCTCGACGAACAGGCCGGCGAGGTGCTCGAGCAGCGCCGGATCCTGCGGCCGCTCGCCGCTCACGCCGAAGTCGCTGGGTGTGTCGACGATGCCCGTGCCGAAGTGACCTTTCCAGATGCGGTTCGCGATCACGCGCATCGTGATCGGGTGGGCCACGATCGCCGCGGCGAGGTCACGCCGGCCGCTGCCGTGCGTGAACGGCTTGCGATCCTCGCTGTCGAGGACGGCCGGGAAACGTGCGGGGACCGGGGCGCCCAGTCGGAAGGGGCTGCCGCGCAAGTGGACCTGGATCGGCTCGGGCGTCGTCACGTCGGCGACCCCGTGCACGTAGGCGTACTTCGGCGGGAGCTCCTTGCGCTGTCGCTCGAGGTCCGCGCGCAGGACCTCGAGCTGGAGGCGTTGCCTGTCGCCCAGTTGCCGGTCGAGGTCGTTGCCCTGGAAGGCCAGGACCCCTGGTTTCCCCGAGTCTTCCATGTCTTGCGCGAGGTCGAGCTCGGTGTCGAGATCGCGCTCGAAGACGTCGGTCCACAGGCTGGCCTTCTCGCCGGCAAGGCTCTTCAGCTCCAGGCCGCAGCCCGGGCAGAAGTCGTCGTTGGTCACGAACTCGTGGGGCAGGTTCGCGCGCTTCTTGGGCTTCGTCGTCGGGAGCGCCTTGGCGCGGATGATGTCGTTCTCCGCCTCGAGCTCGTTGTGCTCGAACATCACGTCGAGCAGGACCTTCTGGAACTCGCCGGCCAGCTTGTCGGCCTGCTCGCGCGTGCCGCCCTGCGCGATCATCTCCGACCATGCGTCCAGCTGGTGGTAGTGGCGCTTGGGCTTCGCCAGGAATTCCAGCCACCGGTCGAAGAGCTCCGGATCGAGCTTCTCCTGCTCGGCCACGCGGGCCTTCTTCTTCTTCGGCTCGCCGCTCACCTGCCAGGCCGCGCGCAGGTAGCGGGCGGTCTCGAAGGCCAGGGTCTGCGCCAGCTGCTCGCGCCCGGCCTTGCGGGACTTCGAGAGCACTTTCTCCGTGGCCTCGATCCGATCGAAGGCCTTCTGGTACTCGTCGACGACCGACTGCGGGACCGCCGGGTACTCCTTGTAGACCGTGTTCTTGAACACGCTCGCGACCGAGTAGTAGTCCTCGGTCGGGATCGGGTCGTACTTGTGGTCGTGACAGCGCGCGCAGGCGATCGTCAGGCCCAGGAAGCCGCGCGACACGGCGTCGACACGGTCGTGACGTTCGTCGGCGCGCGTCACTTCCACGGACCCGTTGTCGTAGAGCCACGGTCCGAGCCCGAGGAATCCGAGCGCGGGCAGCAACCCGGCGCGCTCGCGCTCGTCCATCAGGTCGGCGGCCAGCTGCGCCTCGACGAACCGGTCGTACGGCATGTCGTCGTTCAAGGCCTGCACGACCCAGTCGCGGTACAGATACGCGTTCGGGTAGGGATTCAGGCCGCGGCCCTGCGGGTCGAGGCTCCTCGGATCGTCCTCCCCGTAGCGCGCCACGTCGAGCCACCAGCGCCCCCAGGCCTCGCCGTAACGCGGCGAGGCCAGCAGTCGGTCGACGACCTTGGCGAAGGCCTCGGCATCCGTGTCGGCGGCGAACGCGGCGACCTCTTCCGGAGTCGGGGGCAGGCCGGTCAGGTCCAGGGTCGCCCGTCGGATCAGCGTCGGCCGGTCGGCGGCGGCCACGGGCGCCAACCCGTCCGCCTCCATGCGCGCCAAGACGAAGCGGTCGATGTCGCTCCGAGCCCACGCGCCGTCCTTCGTCGCCGGGACGGCGGGTTGGGCCAGCGGCTGGAACGACCAGAAGGCGCGTTGCTCGGGCCCGATCGGGCGGCTGCCCGCCGCGCCGGCCGGCTTGGCCTCGGGCCAGAACGCGCCCTGCTCCACCCACTGTTCCAGCGTCGCGATCTCGGCGTCGGAGAGCTTCGCGCGCCGCTTGGGCATCTTCAGCTTGGCGTGCGTCTGGCGGACGGCCTGGATCAGGAGGCTCGCTTCGGGATCGCCGACGACGATCGCGGGGCCGGACTCGCCGCCCTTCAGCAGGGCTTCGCGCGAATCGACGCGGAGATCCCCATCGGCGGTCTCGGCGTGACATTCCTCGCAGCGGTTGACGAGGATCGGGCGCACCCGGGTCTCGAACAGGACGGCCGGGTCGTCCGCCTTCGGTTCCTCGGCTGCGATCGTGAACGAGAGCAGCGCCAGCGCGAGTCCGGCGATCGAGAGGTGGTTCAAGCGGGGCTCTTCGACGGAGGTGTGGTTCCGCGCGGCGCGCGCGCTGGGAACCCTCGGAATCCAGACGTAGAGTCTACCGTTACCATGAATCGCCGCAGACTTGCGCTGTGTCTCGTCGCCCTGAGCCTATCGTGCGCGACAGCCCAGGAACCCACGCGTCCCAAGAAGCCCGGCGTGACCTCTCCGAACGTGCGGATTCCGATCGAGAAACTCGTGCCCGACGCCGTCTTCCCGATGGGCGGCGCGCCCGACTGGCTCGCGATCGACGAGCACGCGTGGGTCTCGAACGCGCCCCTCGGCAACGTCACGCGCATGGACCCGAAGTCCAACACGATCGCGGCGACGATCACCGTCGGGAAGGAGCCCGGGTCGGGCCTCGCGGCCGGCTTCGGCAGCCTGTGGGTGCCGAACTGCGGCGACGCGACCCTCTCGCGCATCGACCTCGCCACGAACCAGGTGACCGCGACGATTCCCCTCGCCACCGCCGACTCCGAGGGCGGGATCGCCACGGGCGCGGGCAGCGTGTGGGTGCTCACCGACGCGCGCAGCACGCTGGCGCGGATCGATCCCGCGACCAACAAGGTCGTGGCCGAGATCCGCGTCGCGGCCGGTTCCTTCGCGGTCGCGTTCGGAGAGAAGTCCGTGTTCGTCACGAGCACGAAGGAGAGCCTGCTCTCGCGCATCGACCCGCAGACGAACCTGATCGTGGAGACGGTGAAGGTCGGCCCCGCACCGCGCTTCCTGGCGATCGGCGAGGGTGCGGCGTGGACGCTGAACCAGGGCGACGGCTCGATCTCGCGCGTGGATCTCGCGACGAACAAAGTGGTCGCGACGATCGAGGCCGGCATTCCCGGCGGCGGGGGAGAGATCGCCGTGGGCGAGGGCTCGGTGTGGGCCACCTCGTTCGGGTATCCGATCACCCGGATCGACCCGGCGACCAACACGGTGGTGCAGCAGTTCCACGGCCCGGGCGGCGACGCGATCCGCGTCGGGCTCGGCTCGGTCTGGCTCTCGAACCTGCGCGCGGGGAATGTCTGGCGCATCGATCCGCGGCGCATCGAGGCCACGCGCGCGGAGTGAGCTCGGTCGGGAGTGTGCGAACGAGGGGCGGGCCCGGCTCCTCGCTCCGCGCTCGGTCGCCCGCCGCGGGATATCCTCGGCCGCATGCAGACCAGCCTCCCGCTCGACGCGCGCGCCGTTCGCGCGGCGTACCAGGACCTGGTCGGCCGGCCGCCCTTCCTCGAGGAGTCGTTGCGCTGGCCGGGGCGGCCGCGGGCGGAACTCGTCGACGCGCTGCTCGCGGCGCCCGAGGCCTGGAGGCAGTGGCTCGACGAGGAGCTCTGGTACTTCCTGCTCGTGAACAACTTCGCGCCCCGCTCGGAGACGATCGGCGCGATCCCCGAAGCGATCGCCACCGGGAAGCTCGACGTGCGCGCGGCCGTGCACCGCATTGCGCTCTCGCCCAACTTCGAAGCGCGCAATCCGGGCGCGGACACGTTCGTCACCGTCGTGATGGAGCAACTGGCCGGCCTCGAGGTCGAGCGCAACGCGCGTGAACTCGCGCTGGGCAAGAAGGCCTACGACGGCGGCGCCGTCACGTTCCTGGGCGCGCCCGCCCGCACGCAGGCCGACGTGGTCACCAACGCCATCCAGAGCGAGGCGTTCGCGCGACACTTCCTCGCCCGGCAATACGCGCGGATCCTGCGCGTTCCGCCCGAGCCCAAGGCCCTGACGGCGTGGGCCGTCGAGTTCCA
Organism: Planctomycetota bacterium; assembly: GCA_026692665.1. Lineage (GTDB taxonomy): Bacteria > Planctomycetota > UBA1135 > UBA1135 > JAEUHZ01. The sequence goes on along the minus strand of JAPLOF010000048.1, from coordinate 165,943 downwards.
GCGCGAGCCCGCGAGATTCCGCGACCTGTGCCGCGCGTGGTTCCTGTCCGAAGCGTGGGACGAGCGGCTCGCGCGGCGCGCTCCGTTGTCGAACCGCGCGTTCGTGCGCGCGCTCTTCGTCGACGTGACGGGCAAGCTGCCTTCCGAAGCCGAGGCGGAGACGATGCGCGAGGCGCTCGACGCCCTCGCGGATCCCGCGCCGCTGCGCGCGGTCCTCGCGCGGCTCGTGATCGAGTCGAAGCGCGCGACCCTGCCTGGACGCGAGCAGGTCTCCGACGCCGAGACCTGGATCCGGGATCAGTTCGCGCGTTTCCTGGGCCGTGTTCCGAAGCCCGAGGAACTGGCCGAGTTCCTGGCCTCGTGGCGCGATCCCGCCTGTCAGCCGCGCACGATCGTGCTCGCGCTGGTCACGGCGCCCGAGTACCAGCAGGGCTGAGGGCAGGGAGACAAGATGCGCTCGAGGCCCGGCGCGCCGATGCGCACCAGGCCTCGAACAAGATTCAGCGAGCGAACCCGTCAACGGGGGTTGACAGGTCCATCCATGTCAGGGAGTCCACGTGACGCGCACGCCGTTCGTCAGGTTGAACGTGCTCGCGCTGCAGAAGGACGCCGCGTTCCGGTACCAGCCCTGGTAGAAGCGGGTCGCGCCCGAAGGCGGGACGGCACCGCGGATGGACACGGGCACGTCACCGACCTGCCCTGCGCCGTAGCCGACGTAGCCGTTGACCGCGCTGCGCGTTCCGAGACGGATCACGGCCCCTCCAGCGCAGCGCAGCCCGTCGCCGAACGCCTGGCCCGCTCCGCCCGCGACCTGCCCGTCACCCTGGAAGAAGAGGGTCGAGGCCGTCGGCGGCAATCCGCCCGCCACGAGCGCGACCGAGTCGTTGGCGACGCTCGCCCGCCCTTGCGCGTTCAAGAGCCCGCCACCGATCGCGAAGGAGTGCTCGCAACCGTGTCCCGCGAGTCCGGCGTTCGCGCACGGGCAACTCACCGCCGTGCCGTAGCAGTACGTCGCGGAGTCGAGGGCCCCGTTCTCCATCGTGATGATCTCGTCCGACGTCTCCGTCCAGAAGATCATGTCGATGTCGCCATCGTTGTCGATGTCGGCCAGGGAAGCACAAGCCGGATTCGCGTTCGACGGGAAGCTCGTCACGAGGTTGAACACGCCGGCGTCGTTCCGGTAGAGCCGCCACTCCTGCGCGCCGAAGGACGAGAGCACCCAGTCGAGGTCACCGTCGCCGTCGAGGTCGGCGATGTCCGTCGCGTTCGTGTGGCCGCCCGTGGGGACCACCTGTGGAGCCTGCAGGGTCCCGTTCCCGTTCCCGCGCAGGATCGAACCCGAGCTCGAGAAGCTGTTGGCGCTGGACACGTCGACCTTCCCGTCGCCGTCGATGTCGCCGCACGCGATCATCCAGGTCTGGCCGCCCGCGCTCTGGGAGGGTTGTGGAGTGAACGTCCCGTCGCCGTTGCCCCTGTGCACGACGAAGAGCTGGCTGAAGCGCAGCCCGCACACGAGATCGACGATGCCGTCGTTGTTCATGTCCTCCGCGGCCAGCGAGTACTCGCCGTCGCCGCCGCCTTCGAAGGACGTGATGGGCCCGAACGTGCCGTCGCCGTTGTTCTTGCGCAACGTGAGGTTGCTCGAGCCCGTGTTGGCCGTGACGATGTCGATGTCGCCGTCGCCATCGCAATCGAGCAGGGCGAGGCCGTGCGGGTACAGCGCCATGGGATACGAGACCGAAGGCGCGAACGTGGCCGGTCCGTTGCCGAGCAGCACGGACACGGAGCCGCCGTTCCCGTTGCACGTGACCATGTCGATCCACTGGTCGCCGTTCAGGTCGGCGTTCTCGTTGGGCGAGGGCTCGTTGTCGACCCCGACGATGTTCGAGGGCACGTGCTCGAACGAGCCGGTTCCATCCGCGAGGTTCCGGAACATCCGGACGTCGGCCGAGACCTCGCTGACGGCGGCCATGTCGATGTAGTCGTCACCGTTGAAGTCGCACATCTGACCGCCATAGATGCGCGTGAAATTGCCCGGATCGGTGAACCAGCTCCCGATGTTCGTGAAGGTCATCGACGCGGGGGACGCCTTCACGCGGAAGCACGCCGTGTAGCCGGCCTGCCGGAGGAAGGTGCCGTCGCTCGCCCGCAGGTCGTGCGACATCGACGTGCAGATCTTCTCGCCCGCGAAGTACGGGCGGGCCGGCGTGAAGCGCAGGCGTCGGTCGGCGTTCTCGAGCGCGAGCGTGCCGGCGATACGGCCGCTGTTGTTGCCGTAGAACTCGACCTCGGAGAGCGTCGCCGCCGAGACCGCACGATCGAAGTCGATCACGATGCTCGCGTTCGGCGGGCGGTTGACGGCGTTGATCGGCGGATCGATCGACACCACCGTGAGCTGCGCCAACGCAGCCTGCCCGAGCAGGACCAAGGTGACGCTCGCGGCGGCGAACCGCCCGCGCAGGGAATCGCTCATGACGACCTCCAAGAGAGAGTGGGTTGAGGACGCCGATCCCGTGACCCGCCGCGCTCAGGGAAACGCGGCGACTGCCGGTCGAACACGAGACGAGCGCCCAAGGAACGCTCGTCACGATAGCCGCATGCAGCGATTTCGGGGCGTGCGCGTCCGCGGTGTCAGACGCAGCGTTCCGCCGCCTGGACCGTGGTGCGCACGTGGACTCCTCCAACGAGGACCGGACGCGGAGGTCCGCTGGGACCGCCCGCTCGCTCTTCGAGGATCGGGTCGCGGAGCCGCCGCGCGCGAGGACGGGTCCGCGCTCCGTCGCGTCTCAGGACTCAGAAGCGGACGACGAGCCCCAGGGAGAACGACTCGACATCGCCCGTGTTGAGCCCGTCGATCGTCGTGCGCCACATGCCGGTCAGGCCGAAGCCGTCGCCAATGCGGACGTACGCGCCGAGACCCACGCGGCTGTACTCCTCCTGGACGCTCGGGAACGTGAATCCGGGGGCGCCGATGTCCGGGCCGCCCTGGCTGAACACGCGGCTGTAGAACGGCGTGAGTGTCACCATGCCGAACGTGGCTCCGACCGAGAGGTTCAGCGGCACCTCGTCCTTCGGCGCGCCGTTGCGGACGTCGTAGCCGCTCTCGAGCGCGGCGTAGAAGCCATTCGCCATCTGGTAGTGCGCGATCAGGCGCCCGCGCAGGTCGACCTGGCCGTCGCCGATCGCCGTGACCGCGTTGTCCTCGTAGTCGGTCATCGGCAACTTGACCGAGGGTGCGAACAGGAGGGCGAAGCCATGCTTGTCCTGGATGTTGGTCCAAAAGCGCCACTTCGCGCCCAGGTAGGCATCCTGCAGATCGCTCTCGTCCTCGAAGCCGGCGTTCCCGTCGGACTCCGCCTTCACGTAGGAACCGCTGAACACGAGGTCCATGTCGTCGCGCAGGCCGTACGCCGCGTACAACGCGTAGGAGTCGCGCGTGACCTTGCCCACGGCCGGATCCGAGACCTTGTCGTTCCCGACCCAGAACTCGTCGTAGGAGTCGCGATTGAAGGTCAGGACGATGTCCGAGTGACCCGTGCCGCGCAGGAATCCGTTGTCGCCCTGGGCGAACGCGGCCGAGGCACAGATCGCGGCGGAGGCACAGAAGGCGAGGCTGCGGCGAAGCGCAGGGTGCAGGAGGATCATGTCGGCAGGTGGGGTGGGGAGGATCCGGCGCGCCGCGTCGTGGGGAGCGTGCGCCTCGGGGGGGGAGTGAGCCTTGGAACAGGCGCCGTGTTGGAACTGCCTCAGGAAACCCGGCGCCGCCGGCCTGCGCCTCCCCCTGCGTACGATCTATGCGCCCCAGCCGTAGCTCCTGCGTCCATCGCCCGACGCCCCGACGCCGTCGAGGAACGCGTCCCCGGCCGAGTAGCATGCCCCGATGAAAGCCGGCGACCTGGTCCGCGCCGCTCGGAAGCCGATCGGCCGGCCGTTCGGGCACCTGCGGCTGGCCCTCTTCTTCGGGTTGCTGGGCGCGACCGGCGCGCTCGCCGGCTCCGCGGTCCTGGCCCGCCTGGGCGCCGACGAACGGGCGCGCTGGACGCTCGGGATCGTCGTCCTCGCCGTGGCGGGCGCCGGCTTCGCCGGGGTCCTGTTCCACCGCCTGCGGACGCAGGTCCTCCGCTGGCGCGAGACCGAGGAGTACCTGACCAAGATCCAGCGCGAGTCCCAGAAGTACCGCACGCTGCTCGAAGGCGCCGCCGACGCCCTGCTGGTCGTCGATCCGCGCGACTCGAGCGTGATCGAGTGGAACGCGCGGGCGCGCGACCTGTTCGACCTGCCCGCCGACACGAGTCCGCGGTCGTTGGCGGACGTGGCCGGCGGCGAAGTCTCGGATCTCCAGGACGCGATCCTGCGCGCGGCCGGCGCCGGCGGCGAGGCGATCGCCCGGACCGACGTCTCGATGCGCGGCAAGGGCGTGGCGGAGCTCGTCGTCGACGCGCGCTGTGCCGCGATCGCCCTCGAGGACGGTCCGATCGTCCAGGTGAGCCTGCGCGACCGCACGCGCGAACGCGAGATCGAGCGGTCGCTCGCCATCCACGAGCGCCTCGCTTCGCTGGGCCTCTTGACCGCCGGGGTCGCGCACGAGATCAACAACCCGCTCGAGGGCATCCGCAACTACCTGAAGCTCCTGCGCAACGAGGGCGCGAGCCCGGAGGACCGCGCGCGCTGGCTGGACCTCGTCGAGCACGGCTTCGGGCGCATCCGCGAGATCGTCCGCGACCTGCTGCGCTTCGCGCGACCGGTGAACGAGCGCGGCGAGGCCGATCTGGCCGCCGCCGTCGAGCGCGCCACGAAGCTCGCGGCCTACTCGCAGAAGCTCGCTCACGTGGAGATCGCGATGGACGGGCTCTCGGCGCCGCTCGTGGTGGTCGGCGACGCCGGCCGCCTCGAACAGGTCGTCGTGAACCTGCTCCTGAACGCCGGCCAGGCGATGAACGGCACGGGACGCGTCCAGATCTCCGCCCGGCGTCTGACCTCTCCGGTGCACGCCATCGAGCTCGAGATCGCCGACGAAGGCCCCGGCATCCCGCCCGACGTGCTGCCGCGCCTCTTCGACCCGTTCTTCACCACGAGCGGCGGTTCGGGTCTGGGCCTGTCCGTGTCGTACGGCATCGTCCAGGCCCACGGCGGCACTCTGACCGCCCGTAACCGGGAGGGTGGCGGCGCGGCGTTCGCGATCCGACTGCCGACACCCGCGGGGAGCTGAACGGGAAGCTGACCCAGTCCGCTGGCCTTGCGTGGGGTTCGGGACGAGCTCACCCCAGGGATGGTGTGCGGGATCTCCGGGAAACCAGGTCCTGGGCCCCGCGGCGCGGACGACCACGGAACTGGGCCAGTCTCCCGACGGCCTGCGCTACGGGATCCGGATCGACAAGCAGCTCAGCCCACCATCCATCTTCCGGAACTCCGACATCTCGAGCGTGACCACCCGCAGGCCACTCGCGGCAACCCGCTCCGCGAGCGCCGGGTAGCCGGCCGCCATCAGCACCGCGTCGTGGATGCGGACGCAGTTGGCCGCGTAGGTCTCGGCGCGCGCGGCGATCAGCCGGTGATCGGCGGCGAGGTCCGGGAGGCTCGCGAGGGATTCGGCCACCACCAAGGCCTCCGGGCCGAGCCAGGCGATCCCGCTCTTCAGGTGGAGGAGCGTGATGTCGTCCCGGATGTCGACCGTGCTGGCGGTGTAGCCCGCGCGTTCCAGCCAGAGGGTCAGCTGCCGCGCGCCTTCCGAGTTGGTTCGTCGCGAGAGGCCGATGAAGAAGTGCGTGCCGGCCTGGCAGATGTCGCCTCCGTCGAGGGTTCCCGGCGCGCAGATGGCGGCGAGGTCGCCGCAGTGCTTTTCGAGCGCGGACCGCATCGCGGCGATCTCGCCCAGGCGGCTCGGCGCGCCCGGGCGCGCCAGGATGGCTCCGCGCTCGGTCACGACGGCCGTGTCCTCGACGAAGGTGGAGTCGGGATGGGCGTCGTCGGGCGGCAGCGTGGTGACCGCGAGGCCCAGTCGTGCCAGGGCTTCGCAGTACGCGGCGTGCTGCGCCAGCGCGCGTTGCAGGTCGGGCGCGCCGAGGCCCGCGGTGGTGATGCCTTCGGCGAAGGAGGCCGACGGGGTCCGGACGATGGCGCGCGTGAAGTGGGTGCCGTGCGGGTGCATGCGTGTCGGGAGAGGACGGCGTCGCGTCTACGGAGCGGGTCGCATCCGCAGGATCAGCCGGTAGGCGGGGTAACTCGCGGCGAGTAGCAGCAGCGACCGCACGCTGTTCGCGCGGTCGCTCAGCACCGCGCCGACCAGGAATGCGATGGAGCCGAGGAGCACCAGGCCGGTCGTGTACGGAAAGCCCGGCACGCGGTAGGGGCGCGGCGCGTCCGGCTCGTTCCGGCGCAGAGCGAAGACCGAGGTGAAGGAGAGGACGTAGTTCGCCACGAAGAAGAACGCGGCGAGCGCCAGCACGGACTCGAAGGTGCCGCTCAGGATGAAGCCCAGCGCGATGCCGATGCCGACCCAGTGGGTGACGGTCGGCGTGCCGCCCTTGTTCACGCGATCGAAAGCCGGCGGCATCAGCCCGTCGCGGCTCATCACGAGCGGCACGCGGCAGGTGGTGAGCATGACCGCGTTCAGACCGCCCAGCAGCGATCCGAGCACCAGGACGCGCAGGATCAGGTCCCCGCGGTCGCCGAAGAGGGCATGGCCGGCGGTCGCGGCCACGAACGGATCGCCCGCCATTGCCGCGACGCCCAGCACGTGGACGAAGGCCAGGTTGAGCAGCACGTAGATGGCGATCACCACCAGCACGCCGCCGATCATCGCGCGCGGGATGGTGCGGCCGGGGTTGACGGTCTCCTCGCCGAAGTAGAGCGGACTGGTCCAGCCGTCGTACGTGTAGATCACCGACTGCATCGCCAGGACGAGTGCGGCGAAGAACGCGGTCCCGACGGGCAGGTCCACGGGTGCGGCGGCGGGGCGATCGGAGACCGGGAACACGAAGCAGGCGATGATGAGCGCGCCGAAGGCCAGTGCCTTGAACGCGCTCAAGAGCTGTTGGGCGATGTCGCCGCTCCGGATGCCGCGCCACTGGAGCAGGCCCAGGGCGAGCGTCACGCCACAGGCCACGGCCTGCTGCCCGCCGGGCAGGTCGGGCACCAGGGGCATCAGGTACTCGCCGAAGACCATCGCGATCAGGGCCACCGAGGCGGCGCAGGAGAGCCAGTCGCTCCAGCCGACGACGAAGCCGGGATACGGCCCGAGGGCGCGGTGCACGATGCCGTACTGCCCGCCCGAGCGCGCGACCATGGCTCCCGGTTCGGCCAGCGACATGGTGCCGAGCAGCGCGTAGATCCCGCCCACGATCCAGACCCCGAGGAACAGGGCGGTGTTCGGCAGGTGGCTCGCCACGTCGCCGCCGGTGCGCAGGATGCCGACCACGATCGTGCCGCCGACCGAGACGGCGACTCCGAAGGCGACGCCGAGGACCTGGTGGAGCTTGCCGCGGGGAGAGGAGTCGATGACGGCTTCCGGGATGGGGACGTCCGAGAATAGGGTGCTCGGGGGGACGAGCGGAAGGGCGCAGCGAATCCGGCGGCGGGAGGGGACCCGGCGCGGTTCGACGCTCGAGGGAGCGCGCGCGGACTGGTCATCGCGCCCGGCCGCGCGCAGGATTGAGGCCCGTGGACCGCCCTTCCTCCGATCGTCGCGAGTTGCTGAAGGTCTCTGGAGCCGCGCTGGCCGCGGCGTGTCTCGCGCCCTCGGTGCGCGCGGCGACGAGCGTTTCCGCGGGCGCGGCCTTCGGCAAGCGCAAGACGCAGCGCGTCGTCGTCGTGGCTTTCGCGGGCGGCGTGCGGACGCGCGAGACGCTCGGGACGCCGGACAACGTGCCGAACCTGCGCGCGCTGGCGGCCGAAGGCGTGGTCTACCCGCGCGCGCGCACGTCGAACCTGGGGCACTATGGCGCCGCTCTCTCCATGTTCACGGGCGTCGCGGAGCAGAAGGGCATCCGCGAGAACGTGCGCGGCGAGGATCCGACGCTCTTCGAGATCCTGCGCAAGGACGGCGGGCTCGCGGCCGGGGACGTCTGGCTCGCGACCTCGGGCGGTGCGCAGCAAGTGAACTACTCGTACGGGACGCACCGCGAGTACGGCGCGCGCTACGGCGCGAGCACGCTGGACGGCGACGGCATCTTCAACCGGCGTTTCCAGGACCTCCTGCGCTCCTTCGGCAAGTCCGCCGAGGCGTCGGAGTCCGAGGCCCGTGTCCTGGCGCGCTTGCGCGGATCCCTCGATCGCCGCGATGCCGAGCGCCAGGCCACGGCCGACGCGGTCGAGCGCTACGTGCGCGACGAGCTCGCGCGCGGCACGGCCGACCTGACCGGGGCGAACGCATCCGACGCGAAGGCGCTGCGCTGCGCGCGCAACATCCTGGCGCTGCTGAAGCCGCGGCTCGTCGCGGTCGTGCTGCAGGACGCGGACACGGCCCACGGGTCGTTCGGCGGGTACGTCGAGGTGATCCGCCGCAACGACGCGATGCTGGGCGAACTGGTGGCGGCCGTGAAGGCCGACCCGGACCTGGCCGATTCCACGGCGATCCTCGTGTGCCCCGAGTTCGGCCGCGACAAGGACCTGAACTCGCGCCGCGGACTCGACCACGGCGACGGATCGGACGACCTCGTCTACGTCTCCTGCGTCGCGTGGGGCCCGGACTTCCGGCGCGGCGCGGTCGTGAGCGAGGACGTGCGCGTGATCGACGTCGCGCCCACGGTCTGCGACCTGTTCGGCGTGAAGGCGCGGTCCGCGGCCGGCAAGAAGCTGCCGGGACTCCTCGTCTGATCCGCGATGCGTGCCGCGATCCTGGCGCTGCTCGCGATCGGCTGCGCCATCGTCGCTGGGCGTGCTCCGGCCGAGGCCCGGCCCTGCGCGCAGGAGCCGGCCCCCAGTCCGGACTCGGCGCCGGTTCGAGCCGGCTGCCTGGCCTGCCACGCCGGCATCGAGGAGATGCACCCCGAGGCCAAGCTCTCGTGCGTGGACTGCCACGGCGGCAAGGAGTCCGCGACGCGCAAGGAGGACGCGCACGTGCGCGCGCCGAACGGAGCCGGCGTCGACGAGCGCGTCGCGCCGCTCGACGCGGACCTCGCGTGGCGGCGGTTCCAGAATCCCATGGACCTGCGTGTCGCGCGGTCGACGTGCGGCGAATGCCACGAGAAAGGGCTGGCGCACCTGCTCTCCTCGCTGCACGGCACGACGGCCGGGCACTTGTCGGACGGGTACTACGAGGTGGGATTGCTGCCCGAGAAGGGCTCGCGTTTCGCGGTGTTCCCGACGCGCGACCCACGCGGCGGGCCAGGGTTCTCCGCCTTGCCGGCCTTCGACGAACGGGCGCGCAAGGACCGGCTCGCGACCCACTACCCCGACCTCGCGCGCAAGGAGTGCCTGCAGTGCCACCTGTGGTCCGCGGGCCGCGCGGTCGAGGGCCGGGTCGGCTTCGACGGCGACTACCGCGGCGAAGGCTGCGCCGCGTGTCACGTGACCTACGCGCCGGACGGCCTGTCGCAGAGCGCCGACGCGGCCGCGCCGCGCAACGAGCCGGGGCATCCGAGCCGCCACGTGCTGACGCGCGCCGCGCCGACGTCGACCTGCACCACCTGCCACTGGGGCGACGCTTCGATCGGGCTCGATTTCCGCGGCCTGGCGCAGCTGCCGCCGGGGGCCCCCGGCGGGCCGGAGATCCCCGGGACGACGGGGCAGATGCTGAACCGGCAGTACTACCTGCAGGACGCCGCCACGAACCCGCCCGACGTGCACCACGAACGCGGGATGCACTGCATCGACTGCCACACGGTGAACGACGTGATGGGCGACGGCGTGCTCCACGGCAGCATGGAGGACGCCGTCGAGATCTCGTGCAGCGACTGTCATGGCACGTTCACGGCGCGCGCGACCCTCGTGAGCGAACGCGGGACTCCGCTCGCGAACCTCAGGCGCGAGGGGGATCGCGTGCTGCTCACGAGCAAGGTGGACGGGCGCCAGCACGAGGTCGTGCAGGTCGTCGACGTGATCACGCCCGGCACGAAGGTCTACAACGCGGCGGCCGCGCGGGCGATGACCGCCAAGCACGCCGCCGTCGAGTGCTACGCCTGTCACGCGTCCTGGAACCCGAACTTCCTGGGCTTCCACTTCGACCGCAACGAGTCGTTGACGCAGTTGGACCTGTTGACCGGCAAGCGGACGCCGGGACGCGTGACGACGCAGGAGAAGGTCTTCGCCACCTGGAAGGGCTTCTACGCCGGCCGCAACGAACGCGGTCGCATCGCGCCGTACCTCACGGGCTTCTCGACCATGGGCAGCTTCACCGACGCGCAGGGCGAGCGCGTGCTCGATCAGGTCCTGCCGGTGACGGCCGCCGGCCTGTCGGGCCTGACGATGATCCACCACCAGCCGCACACGGTGCGCGACACGGCGCGCGCCTGCGTCGAGTGTCACCGCACTTCGACGACCTGGGGGCTCGGATCGGGCAACTTCCAGTTGGCTCGGCAGCTGGCTTTCGTGGCCGACCGCCGCGGGATCGAAATCGTGGCGCTCGATCGTTCGCGCCTCGCGGGGTCGGTTCCCCTGACGAAGCTTGTGCAACCCGACGTCGTCGCGCTGGCCATCCGCTCCGAGCCGCTGCAAGGGCAAGCTCAGAGCGTGTTCGCGGCCGAGGCGGGCCGCGGCGTCCACCGGATCGACGTGCGCGATCCGACGGCTCCCCGGCGCGCGGGGTTCCTCGCCACGGTCGACCCGCGCGCGCTCGTCGAGCGCGGCGGCTACCTGTACGTCGCCGACGGCGTGGGCGGGCTCGCCGTCCTCGACGGGGAATCCGAGCCCGGGCCGCGCCTGCTCGGACGCCTCGCGACCTGCGATGCGCGCGACATCCGCGTGCAATGGCCGTGGGCCTACGTCGCGGACGGCGCCGGCGGACTCTGGCTGGCGGACGTGCGCGAGCCGTCGGCTCCGCGATCCGTCGGCGCGCTCCAGCTCACGCGCCGCGATGGTGCGCCCGGAGCCGTGGTCGCGGTGGACGTCCTCTTCCAGACCAGCCGACCGCGCTCGCGCAAGGAGAAGGACGGCCGCGAGGTCCCCACGAACGCGCGCACGATCGCGCGCACGCTGGTGGCGGTCGTCGACGAGCGGCGCGGCCTCCTGCTCGTGGACGCGACGGAACCCGCGCGGCCCCGCACTCTGTGGCCGGACCCGGACAAGGCGCGGCGCACGGACGAGCAGGATCGCGCCTACCGTGACGTCGTGCTGCAGACCCACGTCGACCTGGCGCAGCCCCAGGGCGGAACGCGGACCGTCGAGCGCGACTACGCCTACGTCCTCTCGGAGGAGCAACCCGACGGCCAACGTGCCTCGCACATCGAGATCGTCGACGTGACCGATCCGCTGCGCCCGCGACGCGTCGAGAAGATCTCCGTGGGGGAGCAGGTCGAGGAGATCGCGCTCGCGAGCGTCTACAACCCGCCGTTCCTGCAGACGATCCTGTGCGCGCCCGGCGACCAGGGCCTCGCGTTCGTCGATGCCGCGGTCAGCGCGCAGCCCACGACGGCCGGCGGCATCCTGGGCTCGATCCAGGCGCGCGCGATCGCCGTCGAGTCGTTCCCGCTCGACCGCATGCTCGACGAGCGGGATCGCCCGCTGAAGGACGTCAGCCACGAGGTCTCACGCTGGTTGAAACGACCCGAGATCGCGCGGCTGCTGGACGTCTCGGCGCGCGAGCTGGCGATCCCCGAGGACGCGCACCCGCCGCCTGCGCATCCCGCGTTCGTACTGGCCCGCGAGTACGCGGCGATGGACCTCGACAAGAACGGATTCCTGGAGGGGCGCGAGATCGCCGATGCTCTGCGCGGACGCGATCTCGACGCGGACGGACGTGTGACTCTCAGCGAGCTGGCGAGCCTGCGCAGCTCGGCGGAAGCCGATCCCGTCCGGACCCGGGCGGACCCGAACGCAGCCAGCGACGAGGGTCGGCCCGGACGGGATTCGGAGGCGGCCAGGCTCTTCGATGGTATCGACCCGCACGCGTTCGATCGCGACGGGGACGGACGGTTGCGGCGACCCGAGCTCGATACCGCGCTCTTCGCCAGCCTGGACCTCGATCGCGACCAGCGGCTCACGCCGAGCGAGCTCTCGCGACTGCCGGGCAGCGCGCGCGCGATCCGGTACGGCGGACCGGCGGCCGCGGCGGAGTTCGCGAGCGTGGACCGCAATGGCGACGGTCAGGTCGCGCCGGCGGAGCTGCGCACCCCCGACGAACTGTGGTCGGGGCTCGACGCCGATCGCGACGGCGCGGTCCAGCTCGACGTGCCGCGCGGCTCGAAGCTCTCGCGGCAGGGACGCGCGACGACCGCGGTCGAGTGGCCCTACCGCCAGCATTTCCGCACCTCCATCCCGCCGGGCCGGACGCGCGAGGTCCTCCTCGCGGCCTGGGACCAGGACCGCGACGGCCGCATCCAGAAGCGCGAGCTCGCGAAGCGGCCGGACGTGTTCCTCGAGCTCGACGACGACGCGGACGGCGTCGTCTCGGCGGCGGAGCTTCAACTGCGGCTCGACGTGCTTCGCGACGCGGGGCTCGGAGCCTGCGTCGAGTCGTTCCTGGCGCGCTGGGACCTCGACGGCGACGGCGCGGTGCAGCCGAAGGAGATCGGTCTGCCGGTGTGGCTGCGCGAGCGCGTGCTCGGGCCGCGCTAGGGTGCGGGGATCGGCTGGGGAAGGCTGACGGACCATCCTGAGCGCGCGAGCCGGAGGCTCGGCGTCGATTCCGTACTCTTGGCCCTCATGAGCCCGAATCGCGTCGCTGCCGTCTGCGCCCATTCGATCTGCGCCGCCGCTCTCCTGTTCTCCGCCTGCGCGAGCGCGCCGTCCGCCGCGCCCGGCGGCTCCGGCACGCTGCTCATCGTCGGCGGTGGCCTCGACAACGACAGCCGGCCGATCTACGAGCGCTTCGTCGAGCTCGCGTCCGCGCGTGGGCCCGCACACATCCTGATCGCCACCGCGGCGACGGGGGCCCAGGAGGACGAGGTCGTCGACAAGTCCGAGGCGCTGCGCGTGTGGGCTCCCGAAGCGAACGTGCGCGCGATCCGGCGCGAGACCTCGACGGACGATACCGTCGCAGCGATCGACGCCGCGTCCGGCATCCTCTTCACGGGTGGCGACCAGAAACGCATCACCGCGCGCTACCGGCCGGACGACCACGACACGCCCGAGTGGCTCGCCATGCGCCGGTTGCTCGCGCGCGGCGGAGTCATCGCGGGCTGCAGCGCTGGTGACGCGATGATGGGAGAGGTCATGCTTCTCGGCGGCGGCAGCGCGGGCGCGCTCGGGATCGTGCCGGTCCCCGCCGGAGATCCCGCGGCGCAAAGCGCGAGCGCGGACCCGGCCTCCGAACCTGGAGTCCGGCTCGGCCCCGGCATGGGCTTCCTGCCGTGGGCCGTCACCGACTCGCACTTCTTCGAGCGCGACCGCGTGGGCCGACTCGTCGCGGCGCTCGAAGCCAGCGGACGGCGGCTCGGCCTCGGGGTCGGGGAGGACGGCTGCGTCGAGGTCGACCTGGCGACCACGGAGGTGCGTGGCATCGGCGTTTCGGAGTCACTGCTCGTCGATGCGGCGCACCTCGAGCGCGACGGGTTGGAGCGCCGGCGCCTCCTCGCGCGCGTCATCCGCCAGGGCGACCGGATCTCGCTCTCCGAGCGCCTGGCCACGAAGCCTCCGCTGCCGGTTCCACTGGTCGGCGTGGCGCGCGATGTGCCCGTCGTGGAGCCCGGACAGAACCGCCAGCTCGCTTCGTGGCGGCTGTTCCGCAGCGCCGCGCGGCCCGGCGCCAGCGTCGAGCGGCTGCGGCTCGACGGCTGGCAGGTCACGGCCTGGCCCGCGGGCGATGGCGAGGTCGCGTTCGACATCGGGCCGCGGTGAGCGCAGTCCGGAACCTGGCACCGCGCTACCGCTGGATCTCGTACTCGAGCGTCACGACCGCCTTGATGGTCTTCTCGATCGCCGAGGTGTCGTACGCGCCATAGTCGCTGACCTCCACGGATCCGCGGGGGACGATCTGGAACACGCCCTGGGAGACCGAGGCCAGCGGACCGACCGCGCCTCCGCCGCCCGTCGCGAGGATCCGCGCGCGCTCGTAGCCGTTGTGCGTGGCTTCCTCGAGGAGCCCCTTCTTCAGGGATTCCAGGTCCGTGAGGACGTAGTCGGGCGCGCTCGACTCGATCTCGACACCCTCGCCGACGAGGTCGGTGACCGCGACGGCGAGCGTCTCGATGCGCGCCACGTCCGTCGACTCGACGCGGATCGAGCGCTTCATGCGCCACACGTCGACCACCGTCGTGTCCTGGCCGCGCGCGTCGCGCACGTACGTGGCGCCGGTCGAGACCGACGTCAGACGGATGTCGCCCTCCGCGAAGCCGCGCTCGAGCACGAAGGCGCGCACGCGCTCGCTGGACGAACTCAGCCCGGCGTAGGCCTCCTCCATGGTCGCGCCCTTGGCCGAGATGCACCCCTGCCAGGAGCCGCGCGCCGCGTGGACGTCGCGCTCGGCGATGCCCTTCACGCGGATGTTCGCGTCCTTCTTCATGTCGACGAGCGCGGCCGAGACCTCGCGCGCGGCGACGACGAAACCGAGGGAGAGGGCTGCGCCCAGGAGGAACATGCCGAATCCGGTCGAGCGCAGGAGACCGAAGGGCGGACGGGGAGAGGCGGGCGAGCGAGATTCCACGGAGACCTGGTTCTGCGGGCCCACGACGAGGCCCGCTTCGCGTGGATGGGGATCGCGCGGGAGGCGGAAGCTAGGCCTGCGCGGGCGGCCGCCAAGCTCGGGGTTGCGAAATCGAACGGCGTGCGCGCGCCGCAAGGACTTGGGTGGCTCGGAAAAGCGCGGATGCGGGGCGCTCGCGACGCGGCGCGGAGGCCTGGGGCGGTGCTGTACGATCCGGTCCTCATGCGGGTCCACGCACTTCTCCTCCTGGCGGCCGTCGCGGGCTGCTCCGACCCGGCCGTTCCCCCCGCCGTCGAACGGGTCGAGGTCACGGCTCCGCCGCTGCGGGCCGACGCGCGGGCGGACATGCTGCGCGAGCGCGCGGGGGACAAGCGGGTCCTGTCCGACGCCCGCGACGCGTGGACGATCCCGGTCGGCGGCGAGGCGACGATCGAGCTCGGCGCCTACGCCGCGCCGGACTTCGCGTCGGCAGCGGGGCTCGTGGTGCCCCCGGACGGGCCGCGCACGGGCGTCGTGAGGCTCGAGTTCCGCGTGGAGGGGCCGGCCAGCTTCACGTGGAAGATGGAGCTCGATCTGGCGGCGCCGGACGCACTGTGGAGCACCACGCGAGCGAGCGTGCCGGCTCCGAGCGGGTTCGCGCGCGTCGAGTTCTCCGCGCGCTGGGTCGGGGCGCCGCCGCCCGGCGCGGACAAGGTGCGCGCGGCGTTCGAGCTCCCGCGCGGAGCGCGCGGGATCGCGGCGCCGCGCGCGGGCTCGCCCAACGTGCTGATCGTGACCGTGGACACGCTGCGGTCGGACCGGCTCGGCTGCTACGGCTACGGCCGCCCGACCTCGCCGCGCATCGACCAGCTCGCCGCGGGCGGGACGCGTTTCGCGAACGCGTACTCGAGCGCCCCCTGGACGCTGCCGAGCTACGGATCGCTCTTCACGGGCCTGCTCCCCGGCGAGCACCGCGCGGGGATCGTGACCGAGCGCGACGCCCTCTTCGGGAAGGACGAGGACGCGCCGGCGAAGCTCTCGACCGAAGTGCTGCGCGCCGACGTCGCGACGCTGGCCGAGCAGTTCGCGGGTGCGGGATTCGCCACGGCGATGTTCCACAACAACCCGTACCTGTCGCGCGCGACCGGGCTCGAGCGCGGCTTCCAGCGTTACGTCATGTACGGATCGAACGCGCGGAACGGCGTGGACCTCGCGCTCTCGTGGATCGAGGACCAGGGCACGGCGCCGTGGTTCGGCGTCGTGCACCTGATGGACCCGCACTTCCCGTACGCGCCGCCCGCGCCCTTCGACGAGCAGTTCGCGGGGCGCGGCGTCGAGACGATCCCGGATTGGCCGCCGAACCTCGGCGAGCTGCGCGCGGGGCGCCCGTCCGACGAGGTCGCGAAGCTCTCGTCCGACCTCTACGACGGCGAGATCGCGTTCACGGACCAGCAGATCGGGCGCCTGCTCGACGGGCTGGAGAAGAGCGGTCTGCTCGCGAACACGATCGTGGTCCTGCACTCGGATCACGGCGAGGAGTTCTGGGAGCACGGCAGCTGCGACCACGGTCACGCGCAGAACGAGGAGCTCCTGCGCGTCCCGCTCGTGATCGTGTGGCCCGACCACGTGCCGGCCGGGCGCGTCGTCGAGACGCGCGTGCGCGCGCTCGACCTGTATCCGACGCTGCTCGGGATGGCGGGGATCCCGGGGACGAACAACCTCGACGCGGCCACGCTGTGGCCGCTCTTCCAGGGCGCGGGCGCGCCGCGACTCGTCCTCGCCGAGGCCGTGCACTCGGGGAAGCGCGAGATCAAGGCCGTCCTGAGCGGGAAGTTCAAGCTCGTCGCGCGTGGGGCCACCGAGAATCACGTCTACGCGCTCGATCAGGATCCGGGCGAGCGCACGGACCGCGCAGTGGCGGAGACCGAGCAGGTCGAGGCGCTGCGCAAAGCCCTGCGAGATCAACACGCGCTCGCGCTCGAGGCGGCCAAGAAGGCGCGCGCGCTCGTCCTGGACGATGCGACGCGCGCGAAGATCCATGGACTCGGCTACGGTGGCGAGGACGCCCCGACGCGCGACAAGTGAAGCGCTACTCCGTGCGCAGCAGCGTGCGCTGCGCGCGCTTCACCACGTAGGCCGTCTCCGGACCGCGCGACTCGCGCGACCAGCGCGCGCACACGGCGCGCACCCACGCGGGATCGTCCTTCGACGCGTCGTTGAGCCAGTTCGCGACGGAGTCGCGCACGTACTTCGACGGGTCGGCGCGCAGGGGCTCGAGCACGGCGAGTCCCGGCGAAGGATCCGCCTTCAGCGCGGCGACGTGCGCGCACCACACGCCCCGGGGGCGAGTGCTCTCGCTGGCGAAACGCCGCACGTTCGCGTCGGGATCGCCCGACCAGCGCGACAGGAGATCCAACGCCCGCTCGATCTCGGCCGCGATGGCCGGCCGCACGGCCATCCAGGCCAGCTCGCGCACTCCGGAATGCGCGTCCGCCGCGAAGGGGCGGATGGTCGTGAGCCGTGCCGACAGCGGCCCCTCGCCCGTCGTCGCGGCATACGCGGCCCAGCCGCGCAGGGTGTCGGACGGATGCGTCGCGAGGGCGCGGAGCCGCCGTTCGCGCGCCGCGCCGGAGCCCAGCGCGGCGGCGAGACCGTGGCCCGCGATCTGCGTGCGCGCGACGATCCCGAGGGCACGATGCGCCTCGAGCTGCTCCGCGACGCGCTCGACTGCGGAGGCCGGGAGGATCGTGGGCAGCGCGCTCCGCGCGAGGAGCGCGAAGTCGATCGCCAGCCACTCGACCAGCGAGCGCGTCTCGATCCGGCCCGCGTTGAGGTCGCGCAGCACCTCGGGCGGTATGCCCGCGCGCGTCCGGGCGCCCTTGCGCTCGGGCGGCGCGACTGCGGCGGCGGGGGCGCGCGCGGGCGAGCTGGGCCTCTTCCGAACCGGTCCCGGAGCCATCCCGAGAGCCTAGCGCGCCCTCGCCGCGGCGCTCGCGCGCCGCTAGACTCTTCGCGCTCATTTCTCACGCATAGAGGGTCTCCATGGGTCTTGCCTGCGGCATCGTCGGTCTGCCGAACGTCGGAAAGTCGACGATCTTCAACGCCATCACCGCCGCCGGCGCGGCGAGCGCGAACTATCCGTTCTGCACGATCGAGCCGAACATCGGCGTCGTCGACGTGCCGGACGATCGGCTCGAGATCATCCACAAGTACATCACGACGGACCGCATCTTCCCCGCGGCCGTGAAGATCGTGGACATCGCCGGCCTCGTCGCGGGCGCGTCGAAGGGCGAAGGCCTCGGGAACAAGTTCCTGGGCAACATCAAGGAGACCGACGCGATCCTGCACGTGGTGCGCTGCTTCTCGAAGGGCGACATCATCCACGTGTCCGGCTCGGTCGATCCGCAGCGCGACATGGAGGTCATCGAGCTCGAGCTCCAGCTCGTCGACCTCGACACCGTCGACAAGGCCCTCGACCGTGTGTCGCGCAAGGCGCGCGCCGGCGAGAAGGACGCGGCCGTGCAGAAGGTCGCGCTCGAGAAGGCCAAGGCGATGCTGGACCGCGGCGAGTCGCTGCGCCTCGCGCAGTGGTCGAAGATCGAGCGCGAGGCGCTCGACCCGCTGTTCCTGATCACGATCAAGCCGGTGCTGTACGTCGCGAACGTCGGCGACGACGACCTCGAAGGGACGGGTCCTCTCGCGCAAGTCGTGCGCGCGCACGCCAAGAAGACCGGCGCCGAGGTCGTGCCCCTGTGCGGCGACATCGAGGGCGAGCTCTCGGGCATGCCCAAGGAAGACCGCGCCGCGTTCCTCGCGGACCTCGGTCTGACGGAGCCGGGCCTGAACCGCCTGATCCGCAAGGTCTACGACCTGCTCGGCCTGCAGTCGTTCTTCACGGCCGGCAAGATCGAGATCCGCGCGTGGACGATCCACAAGGGCGACCCCGCGCCGGTCGCGGCCGGCGTGATCCACACGGACTTCGAGAAGCACTTCATCCGCGCCGAGGTGTACTCGGTGGACGACCTCGTGGCGTACGGCAGCGAGGCGGCGGTGAAGGCCGCGGGCAAGATGCGCGTCGAGGGCCGGGATTACGTGATGCGCGAGGGCGACATCGCGCACTTCCTGATCGGCAAGTAGATCCCTGGGGTCGCGCAGGTTGCGCTCGCACGCCGTCGGTCGCACGATCGAAGGCGTGCGTCGCTTCCCTAGGCCCCGTCATTTCGCGGGCGCTTCCTGCATGCTCGCTACGTTCGCGTTCTCGCCTGGAGCGGATCCTGCGGACGCCGCCGACTCGCCTACGGCTCGTGCGGCCGAAGTGGCGGGCCAGCCGGGCGGGGGACGCCTTGCGGCCGCCGGTTGCCGACGAGCCGTCGCGCGCGGACGATGGGGACGATGAAGCGCTCGGTCCGGCCCTGGCTTGCGATGAGCCTGCTCGTCCTCGGCGGTGCGGTGCTGTGGATGCGCGCGGATCGGCCCGCCCAGCCGGAAGAGATCGCGCCGGACGCCACGCCCGCTCACGCGCGGAGTGCGTCGCACGACCTGACCGCGGCGCCGGCGGCGAAGAGCGCGCGGACCCCGAGCGACGACGCCGGCCGGCTCGAGCCGAGCGCGACCGCCGCGAAGCCCGCGGACTTCACGACGGTCGACCTCGAGGTGCGCGTCGTTCGCGACGAGGACGGGTCCCCGATCGCGGGTGCCGCGGTGTGGACGGGGAACGGCGCGCAGGAAGAGCCCGACGACGCGCAGCGCAGCGGCCCGGACGGCGTGACCCGTTGGCAGCTCTCGGGGACGCGGACTTGGAACGTCCACGCGCGCGCGCCCGGGCGGACGCCGGCGCGGGAGCAGGGTCGGTACACGGCGGGCAGTCCCGCGCAGGCCGTCGTGCTGCGTCTCGTCGCGCAGCGTGAGGTGCGCGTCCGCCTCGTCGATACCCGCGGCGTCGAGCTGACTCCCGAATCGCTGGGCTTCGACGTCGGAGCGGCGCAGGCGGTCACCATCGCCGCGAGCGGAGCCTGCGGCGATGCGGGCGGCACGTTCGATGCGCGCGGCGGTCCGAAGCACCGCGCCACGCCGGAGTCGTGGAGGGGAGGGCGGTTCGCCTGGCGCGTCGAGATCAGCGGCACGGAACCAGCGTGTCTGCACGCGCTCGTCGGCGACCTGATCCTGGCTTCGCAGCACGTGGAGGTCGCGACTACGGACGTCGCGCTCGTCGTCGATCCCGCGCTGTTCGCGCGTGCCTCGTCGCCGTTCGTCGTGCGCGTCGTCACCGAGAGCGACGGGCGGTGGATCGCGAACGCGCGCGTGACCGTCAAGACCGCTCAGGGATCCGGGATCGAGCTGGTCACGGACGCCGAAGGCCGGGCGCGATTCGAGCGCGTCCTGGCCGGCGAATTCGACGTGTGCGCCCTGGCGAACGGGTACGCGCGACTGGAGCAGCGCGTGCGCCGGCCGCTGCAGGAGGAGATCGTGCTGCGTCTCCCGCCGGGACGGAAGGTCGAAGGTCGCGTCGTCGGCCCGCACGGAGCGTCCGTCGCGAAGAAGAAGATCGCCGCGTACTCGGCGCGGAGCCTCGGCGGCCTGACGCGGCCCATCGCGACGGCCGAGTCGGATCTCGAGGGGCGCTTCGAGTTCGTCGGGATCACGACCGATGCGATCGTCGTCTGCGCGATGGTCGACGACGAGGGCTCGGGATTCCTGCCGCAGCGGGAGAACCTGCCTCCGACGTGTGCCTATGTGGAAGCGGGCGGGGACGCGTCGGGCATCTCGATGCGCGCGTTCGTCCAGGAATCCGAGGAGTGGTGATCCGGGGCGCAGTCCGGACACACTGAGGCGCCGTGCAACCGAACTCCTCACCCCCCGGACGCCGTGCGGCGCCGTGGATCCTGCTGGTCCTCGCCGGTCTGTTCGCAAGCCTGTGGCTCGCGCTCGCGAGGATCGGCGATCCCGTCGAGGAACCTCCCGTGCGTTCCTCCCCGAGCGACGGCCCGGCGAGCGCGGAGAGCGCGCACGACCCGAGCACGGCCTTGGCCCCGAGCGATCGCGCTTCCGCGGCCGAGGTCTCCGCGCCGGCCCCCATGCGCTCGAACCGCGCGCGCAGCGGAACCCCGGATGCGAAGTCCGAACGCTGGGCCGGCGGCGTCATCACCGGCCGCGTCCTCGGCGGTCCCGGCGCTTCGGAGCCCATCGCCGGCATCGGCGTGCGCGCGATCGCGCCGCGCAGCACCTTTGCGATCCCCGAGCGGCGCACGCGTACGGACGCCCTCGGCCGCTACGAGCTGCGCGACCTCGTCGCCGCCCACTGGGAGATCGAGGCCGCGCTGCCCGCGATCGACCTGCGCGGTGCGTCCACCGTCGATCTCGACGAGGAGAAGCTGCCCGAGGCCGTCGTCGACGTGCTCTTGCCCTACGAGCGTCACGTCGACGTCCGGCTGGTCGACGCGCGCGGGAATCCGATCACCGCCGTGGCACTGGGCCTCGACCCCGTGTTCCTGCCGCTCCTGTGCGTCGGGGTCGCGCGCGCCTGCAAGGACTCGGGCGCCGTGCTCGGCCCCGCGGACATGCCGCTGAACCGCATCGTGGACCGGAGCCCGAAGGGCGAGCGCCACACGTTCGAGGTCGTCATCCAGGCGGCCGGAGCCGAGTGCCTGCACGTCCTCTTCGTGGACCGGGTGATCGCGAGCCGCGCACTCGCGCGAGACGACGCGCGGGTCGACATCCTGCTCGATCGCGCGGACGTCGCGCGGTTCCTCGGCCCGTGCACCGTGCAGGTCGTGGCCGCCGGCGACGGGACGCCGCTCGCCGCCGCGAAGGTCGGATTCCGCGGGCCCGGCGTGCGGGTCCTCCGCGACACGGACGCCGACGGGATCGCGCGACTCGAGGGCGTTCCGTTCGGCGCGATCCAGACGAGTGCGGAAGCGCCGGGCTACGTCGCTCGCACCGTCGGCGTCGACGTGCCCCGCGAGGCGCCGCTGCGCATCGAGCTCCTGCCGGCCCGCCGCATCGAGGGACGGATCGCGGTCGAGGGCGGGCGCGATCCAAGCCCGTTCCTTCCGGGGCTCTGGCGCGTGCGCGATCCGGCCGCGAAGCTCGGCGAGCCGCTGATGCGAATGCCCAAGCGCGGCCGGGGAGGGGAGTTCTCGTTGGAGAGCCTGGAGCCGGGGCTCTACGTCGTGGCGGCGGTGCCGGGTTCGCTCGCGCTGCACACGGGCGAGGACGTGAAGGCGGGGAAGGCGCAGGCCGCCGCATGGGTCGACCTCACGCGCGGCGACGCGCTCGGAGTCGATCTCCTCGTGCCGTCCTGGATGGATCCCTAGGGACCGTTCAGGGGCTTCCGAGCCATTCGTTGAACCCGCGGATCCCGGCGATGCGCACGCCCTCGCGGTAGAGCCCGGTCCGCACACGGTCGAGCGCCCCATCGGGCTGGAACTCGAACCAGTCGCCGTCGCGCACTCCGCGCACGTGCTGGCCGTGGCTCCGCTTGCGGCCGTTCGGCCACCAGGAGAGGGCCGGGCCGTGCGGAGTGCCGCCTTCGTGGCGCACGCGCGAGAGCACGCGGCCGCGGAAGACCACCTCGACGATTTCGCCGGCCCCCTCGGGCGTCCGCCGCGCGCGTCCGAGCCGGGCGGCGAGCCAGGCGCGCGCGTGCAGCCACAGCGGGGTGGAGGATCGGGGGGTGCCGGACACGCGGTCAGGGTACCTCGCCGAGGGCGGCTTAGTTGAGTAAGCTCAGGCTTGCATGGCCCTCGACCTCAAGGAACTGCGCGGCCGGCTCGGCCTGAATCAGGAGGAACTCGCGCAACTCCTCGGCGTGCACGCGATGACCGTCAGCAAGTGGGAGCGCGGCAAGCTGCGCCCCGGGCCCCACGAGAAGAGCCTCCTGAAGTCCTTCGCCGCGGCCGCCGAGCGCGGCATCCGCGCCCCGACGCGCGGCAAACGGCCGGACCCCGTGCGCTTCCTGGCGGAGCTCCTGGCGCACGCCGAAGCTAGGCCGGACATCGACTTGGGCGCGCTCAGCGCGACGAACAGCTTTCCCGGCCGGGTCGTCGAGCTCGTGCGCGGCGACGTCGTCACGAAGGTCGTCGTGGAGGTGGCTCCGGGCGTGCGCATGGGTTCCGTCATCACCACCGATTCCGTGGATCGGCTGGGCCTCGCGATCGGCGTGCGGGCGACCGCCATCGTGAAGGCGACCGACGTCCTGCTCGCCAGCGGAGGTGGTTGAGGCATGGCGAAGTTCCTGGCGTTCGTCCTGGTCGTCCTGTCCCTGGCGTCGTGCACGAAGTCCACGCCGGAGGGCGCTTCGTCGGCCGCGCCGCCGCGAGAGGTGACCGTGTTCGCCGCCACCAGTCTGCGCGACGCGCTGCAGGAGATCGCTCCGGCGTTCGAGGCGGCGCAGAAGGCCAAGGTCGTCTTCGCATTCGGCTCGTCCGGCGACCTCTCGAAGCAGATCGTGGCAGCGGACCGGGCCGACGCATTCCTGTCGGCCGACGAGAAGGAGATGGACCGGGTCGCGGACGCCTCGCGGATCGATCCCGCGACGCGCCGGGACCTGCTCGGGAACCGGCTCGTCGTCATCGAGCCGATGGAGGGCGCGTCGGGCGCGTTCACCGGCGTGTTCGCGAAGGAGCAGCTGGCCGACGCGCGGATCGTGCGCTGGTCGCTCGCGAACACGGAGACGGTGCCGGCCGGCCGTTACGCGAAGGCCTGGCTCACGAGCGTCGGCGCGTACGCGGGCATCGCCGAACGGGTGGTCCCCGGCGTGGACGTCCGCGCCGCGCTCGCGGCGGTCGAGTCCGGCGGGTGCGCGGCCGGGATCGTCTACGCGACCGACGCGGCGCGCTCGAAGCGCGTGCGCGTGGTGTACACGGTCCCCGAAGCCGAAGGTCTCGTGATCCGCTACCCGGCCGCGGTCGTGAAGGGCGGATCGGCTACGGACCTCGGCGGCGCGTTCGTCCGGTACCTGTCGTCTTCTGAGGCGCGCGCGATCTTCGAGCGCAACGGCTTCGTCGTCCTGGCGTCCTCGGGCTGAGGATGGAGTTCGACGTCAAGCTGGTGAGCGCGCTGGGTGTGACGCTGCGCGTCGCGCTCGCCGCGACCGTCCTCGTCGCGCCGCTCGCCCTCGCGACCGGCTGGGTCCTCGCGCGGCGCTCGTTCCCGGGGAAGTCGTTCGTCGAGACGCTCGTGGCCCTGCCGCTCGTCCTGCCGCCGACGGCGATCGGATACCTGCTGCTCGTCGTGTTCGGACGCGCGGGAGTCCTCGGCGAGCGCAACCTGGGCTTCGATCCGGGGATCCTCTTCACGTGGCGCGGCGCCGTCGTCGCGAGTGCCTTCGTGGCGTTCCCGCTCGCCGCGCGCAGCGCACGCGCGGCGTTCGAGATCGTGGACCCGCGGCTGGAGCGCATGGGGCGCTCGCTCGGGATGTCGCCGGCTGCCGTGTTCGCGCGCGTCACCGTGCCGCTCGCCGGACGCGGGCTGCTCGCGGCGCTGGCGCTGGCGTTCGGCCGCGCGCTGGGGGAGTTCGGCGCCACCGTGATCGTCGCCGGGAACATCCCCGGGCGGACCCAGACCCTGGCGCTCGCGATCTTCGACGAGATCCAGCTGGGCGACGAGCGTGGCGCGCTGACCTTCGTCGGCGTCGCGTGCGTCCTCGCGTTCGTCGTGATGTGGACCGTGGAGCGGCTGGGACGGCCGCGCGCCGCCGCATGAAGCTAGAGATCGATATCGAGCTGCGCCAAGGCGCGTTCCTGCTCTCCGCGCGCGTCGCGAGCGATGCGCGGACCCTCGGCCTGTTCGGGCCGTCGGGCTCCGGCAAGACGAGCCTCCTCGAGGTCCTCGCCGGCTGGCGCACTCCCGATCGAGGCCGCCTGGCCGTGGACGGGACGACCTGGTTCGACGCGGCCGCGCGAGTGGAAGTCCCGGCGTCCCGCCGTCGCGTGGGCTACGTGCCCCAGGACCTGCTGCTCTTCCCGCACTGGACGGTGGAGCAGAACCTGCGCGGTGGATCACCTCGCCCTGGACCCGGGCGAGACGAAGCCGCGTTGCGGCGCGCGATCGAAGTCCTCGAGCTCGAGCCGTTCCTCGCGCGTCGACCGCGCGATCTGTCCGGCGGCGAGCGTCAGCGCGTCGCGCTGGCCCGTGCGCTCTCGAGCGGTCCGTCGATCCTCCTCCTCGACGAGCCCCTGGCCGCGCTGGACATGGCCCTGCGTCGACGGCTGCTCTCGTACCTCGCTCGCGTGCGCGAAGCGTTCGACGTCCCGCTGGTGGTCGTTTCCCACGATCCGACGGAGATCCTGGCCCTGTGCGAGGAGTGCGTGCGCCTCGAAGCCGGTCGCGTGGTCGAGCACGGCCCCGCGCGACGCGTCCTGCTCGCCGCGGCGCGCGGGGCCGGCACGTTCGAGAACATCCTGCGCGGCCGCGTGGTCGCGGGCCGCGGGACGCAGGTGGAGCTCGCGCCCGGCGTCGAACTGGCCGTGGCGGAGGGCGGGCTCGGCGGCGGCGAGGACGTGCTCGTCGCGCTGCGCGCCGAGGACGTGCTCGTCGCGACCGGGGAACTGCCGGGCATCTCGGCTCGCAACGTCCTGGCGGCGGACGTGACCGATGTGCGACTCGAGGGGGAGAACGCGTGGGTCGAGGTGCGCATCGCGCCCGGAGTCTTCGCCACGGCGCTCCTCACCCCGGCTGCGGTCTCGGATCTCGGCCTCTCCAGCGGACGCCGCGTGCGCCTCGTCGTGAAGGCGCAGAGTTGTCGCGTGCTGGCCCGGAGCACCGCCCGGTAGGCGGCGCGATCAGAGCCCGCGCAGGCCCGCTTTCCATTCGCGCAGCATCCCGGCCGGATCGGCGGCCTTCATCAGCGCGCCGCCCGCCAGCGCGACGTCCGCGCCCGCGGCGCGCGCGCGCTTCATGTCGTCCACCGTGACGAGCCCGCTCAGCGCGACGCGCAACGTGCCCTTCGGCACGCGCGGCAGGAGCCGCTCGAACGCGGTCGCTTCCATGGCCATCGTCCGCCGATTCCGGGCGTTGACGCCCAGGAGCTCCGGCTCGAGCGGCAGCGCGCGCTCGAGCTCGCGCTCGTCGTGCACCTCGAGCATCACGGCGATCCCGTACTCCTTCGCGATCGCGCGCAGCCGCGCCAGCGTCGCGTCGTCGAGGATGGCCGCGATCAGCGTGATCGCGTCGGCGCCGTAGGAACAGCCCTCGAGCACCATGCACTCGTCCACGACGAAGTCGGCGCGCAGGCGCGGCAGGCGCGTGAACTCGACCGTGCGCAGGTCGTCGAGACAGCCGGCGTAGTGGTCCTCCTCGGTCGCGACCGCGAGCATCTCGACGCCGCCGTCCTTGTAGGCGCCGGCCAGGGCGAGCCACTTCGGTCCGACGCGCACGCGGCGGGAGGGTCCGTAGCGCGCGCCGTCCTCCGCCTCGACGAGCATCGGTCCGCCCGACGGCGAGCTGCGCTCGAGCGCCGCGATGTACGTGAGCTCCGGTTTCGTGAGGGCCGTCAGCACGCGCTCGCGGCGCCACGAATCGGGCTTCACGTGATCCTCGAGCCGTTCGAACGTCATCTGCCGGCGGCGGGCGGCGGAGCGCTTGCGGACGGCGTCCACGATCTGGTCCAGGGAAACGGTGCTCATGCGGGTTCTCGGGCGATCTCGCGGCGAATGTACGTCATCCGGCACCCGGACGCGCGCGGCCGGAACGCGGCGGTCTTGCCGGTCGCGCGCGCCGCGGCGCGCCTCACGCGAGACTCCGCGCGGCTGCGTCCACGCCGGCGATCTCCAGGAAGCGCGCCAGGATGCGCTCGCCGAGCGGCGTCAGGATCGACTCGGGATGGAACTGCACGCCGTAGCGGGGCAGGCGCACGTGCTCGACGGCCATGACGAGTCCGTCGTCGGTCCAGGCCGTCCGCCGCAAGGTGCCGGGCAAGGCGTCGGCGCGCGCGCGCAACGAGTGGTAGCGTCCCACCGCGAGCGGATCGGGGAGCCCGCGGAAGAGCGACGAGCCGTCGTGGTGCACGAACGACGCGCGGCCATGTACGGGGACGGGGTCGCGTTCGAGCGCGCCTCCGCAGGCTTCGACGAGTCCCTGGTGCCCGAGGCACACGCCGAGGAGCGGCATGGGCTCCGGCAGGGAGCGCAGGAGCTCGGGCTGGATGCCGGCGTCGCTCGGCCTGCCCGGCCCGGGTGACAAGACGATCGCGGCGGGCTCGAGGGCCAAGAGCTCCGCGACCGTGAGCGCGTCGTTGCGCCGGACCTCGACCTTGGCGCCCAGCGCGGCGAAACCCTGGACGAGGTTCAAGGTGAACGAGTCGTAGTTGTCGAGCAGGAGGATCATCGACGCCTGGCCGAGCGCGGTTCGTACCGGTTTCGGGCGCGAGGGCTGGAGGGTATCACGGTGCCTGGAACAGCCGTTCGTGGAGCCCGTCCACGACGTCCTTCAGGCGCTCGCGCGGCACGACGATCGACAGGTTGTTGCGCGTCGCGCCGTAGCTCGCCATCTCGGCGCGCACGCCCAGCTCGGCCAACGTCGCGAAGATGCGCGCCTGGATGCCGAGACCGTCCCGCAACTCCTCCCCGACGACGCCGACGAGCGCGAGCTCGCGGACCACGGTCACCTCCGAGAACGTCGCGAGGTCCTCCACGACGGGTTCGAGCCGCGCGGCCGCGTCCACCGTGAGGGCCACCGACACCTCGGACGTCGCGATCACGTCGACCACGACCTCGTGGCGCGCGAAGGCGTCGGCGATGCGCTCCAGGAAGCCGTACTGGAACATCATCTCGCTGGCCACGACGTTCACGGCCGCGATGTGGCCCTTCGTCGCGATCGACTTGATGCCGCGTTCGCTGGCGGCGAGCGCGGCGACGACGCGCGTTCCGCGCTCCTCGGGACGCCAGGTGTTCAGCACCCGGATCGGGATCTTCGCGCGTACCGCGGGCGCCATCGTCGCCGGGTGCAGGACCTTCGCTCCGAAGAACGCCAACTCGGCCGCTTCCGCGAAGGAGAGCACGGGCACGCGCCGCGCGGTCTTCACCTGGCGCGGGTCGGCCGTCATCACGCCGTCGACGTCGGTCCAGATCTGGATCTCCTCGACGGAGAGCGCCGCGCCGAAGATCGCCGCCGAGTAGTCGCTCCCGCCGCGCCCCAGGGTCGTGATCGCGCCGCTCGGCTCGCGGCCCAGGTACCCCGTCACGACCGGGATCCCGGTCCGATCGCGCGCGGCGGCGCGGATCTTCGCGTCGGAGGTCGGCAGCGGGCGCGCGCAGCCGAAGCGCGCGTCGGTCTCGAGTCCGGCGTCCCACGCATCGAGGGGATGGGCGGAGAGACCCACCTGCGCCAGGTGCGCGGCGACGATGCGCGCGCTCATGCGTTCGCCGAGGCTCGCGAGTCGATCCTGCGTGCGCGGACTGCGCTCGCGGAGGAGTGCGACCCCATGGGCCAGGTCGCGCAGTTCGGCCATCCACGGCGCGACGAGGTCGGGGCCGAGCCCCAGATCCGTCAGGATCTTCCGGTGCAGGGCCTCGATGTCGCGCGCGAGCTCCGCGACGTCGCCGCCGGCCAGCGCGGCCTCGCCCAGGGCGAACAGCCGGTTCGTGACCCCTCCGACCGCCGAGACCACGACGAAGGGGGCGCGGTCGCGCGCCTGCCCGACGATGGCTCCGACGCGTCGGATCGCTTCCGCGCTTCCGACCGACGTGCCCCCGAACTTCTGGACGATCCCGTGCTGCATGGAACCCACGAGAGTAGCGTCCGATCGGGACCTTGGATCCCCCGGCCCGGGCGCGTCATGATCGCGCGATGGACCCCGCAGCCGGACGAGCCGTCCCGCATCACGACGAATGGGGCAAGACCCCGCTCCCGAGCGACGAGATCCCGTTCCTGGAGGGGCCCAGCGGCCGCGGATCGGAGCTCCTGCGCGCCCTGCGCATCTTCGGCGAGCTCCTGCGCGGCTTCCGTGCGCTGCACTTCGTCGGACCCTGCGTGACCGTGTTCGGATCCGCGCGGTTCCCCGCGGACCATCCGCACTACGAGCTGGCACGCGAGATGGGGCGCCGCATCGCGCGGCGCGGTTTCACCGTGCTGACGGGCGGGGGACCCGGGATCATGGAGGCCGCGAACCGCGGCGCGAAGGACGTCGGTGGCCGCTCCGTCGGCGTGAACATCGCGCTGCCGCACGAACAGGAGCCCAACCCCTACCTCGATCGCTGGTTGACCCTGCGCTACTTCTTCGTGCGCAAGGTGATGCTCGTGAAGTACAGCTACGCCTTCGTCGTGATGCCCGGCGGGTTCGGGACTCTGGACGAGCTGTTCGAGGCCGCGACGCTGATCCAGACCGGGAAGATCCAGGATTTCCCGGTGATCCTGATGGGGACCGAGTACTGGCGACCGCTGCGCGAACTCCTGGCGGGAATGGTGGACCAGGGTACGATCGATCGGACGGACCTGGACCTCCTCACCTTCACGGACTCGCCGGACGAGGCGATGGCCCGGATGGAGGCGGCGGCGGTGCGACGGTTCGACCTGAAGCCCGCCGTGGCACGGAAGTCGCGGTGGTGGCTCTTCGAGCGCCCGCTCGGCCGCTGAACTCGCCTTTGGCGTCTGAAACTCCGGGGGGTGCTCACGTAGGGACGGAGTTCCCACTGGAGATCGAAAGCCCATGACTTCCCGCATCCTGCTCGCCGCGCCCATCCTCCTCGCCCTCGCCGGGTGCTCCCACCGCGACTCCCTGCCCACGGGGGCTGCGGCCACGCAGGCGCTCGTCGCCGGGCCGGGAGCGCCCAGCGGACTCGCGTACGCGGAGGGCCGTGCGGTCTACCGCGCCGGTCGAGCGATCGCGCCCAACACCGCCACGGTCGGCGGAACGAACCTGGCCTTCTCGATCCAGCCCCCGCTGCCTTCCGGCCTCGTGCTGAATCCCTCGACCGGCGCGATCACCGGCCAGCCGAGCGGCACGTCCGCGACGACCGCGCACACCGTCACGGCTTCGAACCCGAACGGCACGACGACCGCGCATTTGAGCATCTCGGTCCTGCCGTTCGCCTCGGAGCTCGACAGCGCGCAGTTCGGCGAGGCGCCGGCCGTGCGACTCGTCGGCGCCGTGTGGGGCCGCATCGTCGACGTGTACGACCGCGACCTCGGAACCGGCGTTTCGCGGAGGATCGCGAACGACCTGCTCGTGCGCGAAGACGTCGCGACGGGGGGCCTCTACCAGGTCGACACGAACATCGTGACGCAGGGCACGCGCATCACGATCCTCGCGCCGCTCGGGTCCGCGGCGTTCGCGAACGCCTACGACGCTCTCGAGGCGAACCTGCCCACGGTGACGCCCGCGGGGCCGGACGACCTGCCGCCCTTCACCGCCATTCCGCGCAATGCCGCCATCGCGTTGATCTTCGACGACCTGCTCGATCCGGACAGCGTGAAGCTCGAGACCGTGCGCGTCCTGACGGGCGCTCCGTCGGTCGACGTGCAGAGCACGCGGCTGCGCGCCGATCCGAACCACGGCAACGTCACGGATCGCGATGGCGACGGACGCGTGGAGTACTGGTCCACGCGCGTCCTCGTCGATCCGGTCGTCACGAACGCGGAGGCGCTGGCGAATCCGCAGCCGATCGTGCCCGACCCGGACGGCTTCCCGGCGGCGCAGTCGAGCGGCGAGACGAACCTCCTGGTGCGCATCCCGACGGTCGTGAACCCGGGCGCGGGTCAGCTCGAGGTCCTGCGCAACCTGTCGGGCGCGCGGCTGTCGAGCACCCAGAGCGGGCCGGTCGACACGAACTCGCCGACGGTCGACGTGGTGCGCGCGCTGCGCAGCGGCGGCCCTTCGGCCGTGACGGGCGATGCGTACGAGGGATTCCTGGCCGATCTCCTGCCCCCGCGCATCGTGGCCGAGATCCCGGTCACGGTCACGAGCGTGGGGCCCGATCCCCTCGGCAACGCCGAGGACAAGCGCATCGCGCTCCAGTTCGCGAACGCAGCGTGCGCCGCGGCGCTGCGCATCGGCGACACGATCCAGGCCGGTCGCGCGGTCCTGGAAGTGCTCGAGCCGAGCTCCCAACCCGCCGGAGCGTCCGTCGCCAACGTCCGGGTCAAGGTGCTGCAGCGCACGACGAGCCTGACGGGTCCCGCGACGCTTCACGCGCGCTTCGTCCTCGGGGCGGACGCGGCTCGCCTGGGCTGCTTCCTGGCCTTCGATCCGCCCGCGGCGCTCGCTCCCGCGGACCAGGTCGATCCCGCGGCGCGCGTGATCCTGCGCGCGGACGAGCCCCTCGACCGCGCCTCGCTGTCCGGCATGGACGCGACGCGCATCGGGCGCGTGCTCCTCGGCGTCGGCGGCCGGCAGATCGTGCCCGCGACGCACGAGCCCGCGGCCGACCTGCGCGGTCTGGCCATCCGACCGCTCGTGCCGCTGACGCACGCGTCGGGTTCGTCGGAGACCTACTTCGCGCGGGTCGACGGCTGGCGCGACCTGGCCGGCAACACGCTCGCCCTTCCGCTGGGTGCCGTGCCGTTCACGCTCGACCCGGCGGCGGCGAGCGTCGCCTCGGGCGGCATCACGTTCCGCTTCGACTCGAACGACATGCTGCCCGGCGCCGGTGCGCCGCCCGACGGCGGGACCGGCAAGCCGGAGTTCCGCGGCCAGTTCCTGCTCGACTCAGCGGTTGGGATCGCGACCGGCCGTCCGGTCACGCGCTTCCAGCCGGTTGCCGACCGCACGCAGGCCGTGCCCGGTCTCATGCTGCCCTTCGCGCCGGGCGTCTCGACGCCGATCTCGCGCTACGGCTCGAAGCTCCAGACCCTCTGGCGCTACTGCGATCTCGGCCTGGGCCTCCTCGACGAGCAGTTCCACAACGTGGACGTCGAGCACCTGTACTGGGCGCCGGTGGGGGGGGCGGCGATCGCCGACAGCGTGACGCGCTTCGAGATCGGCCTCGCCCACGGTGCCGCGCTCCCCGACGAGTCCGTGGACATCACCCTCCTGCCCGTGTTCCCGAACTCTGGACTGGTCGCGACCTACGCGCAGAACCTCGCCGACGCCGGGAACGACCCGCTGCGCACCGTGCACCCCGGAACGAACGGAATCGCGGGGTACGTCGTGCAGCCGACGGACGCCACGGTCACCACGACGGGGACGACGGTCATGCCCTGGCCGCTGAATCGCGGGATCCCGCTCGGGGCCTACACGCGCTACACCTGGCGTGACACCGCGCTGCAGGCGACGGGGGGAGCGGACGGACCCGGTGCCGAGCTGCGCATCGTGGGCATCGCGAGTGGCCAGCCCAATGCGCCCGTCGGCGTGCCGTACGCGGCGGGTTCCGTGCCCACGATCGGGCTGCCGCTCCTCATGGAGTTCCGGTGCTATCCCGATCCCAACGCGCTGGGTCTCAACGCGTTCGACGTGTCGATCGCGACCGCGGCCTCGCCGCGACCGAACTTCCGCGCCTACTCGACCGGTGGAATCGACGCGGGCGGCAGCGTCGTGATCCGCGACCCCGATCTCCAGACGGTGGCGACGGGCGGTTTCAGCCCGGGTTCGACTCCTCCCGGCGCGGCCACCCTGCCCGTCGACAACGTCGTGCAGATCGGCGCCCTGGACCTCGTCGTGCGCGTCAGCCGAATGCACTCGATCTGGCTCGACTCGGCGACGGCGGCGCCCAGCTGGTCCGTCGCCACGGAACCGACGTCCGCGAGCCAGCCCGCCGGGACCGAAGTCCGGTTGGCCTACCGCGGGGCGAGCAACGTCGCGAATCCGACCCTGACGTCCGACGCCTCGACGCTGGACGCCTACGGCGACGCGCTTTCCGGCGGGCAGCCGACCTTCCACCAGGGCGACTCCTCGTGGAAATCCTCGGCGAGCGGCCTCGACGGCGCGCGATTCCTGCAGACGCGCGTCACGTTCGTCGCCAACGCGGCGACGAACCGGACGCCGACGCTGTCCGCGCTCGGGATCGCCTGGCGCTGAGCCGGAACGGAACCCGCTGGCTGTTCCTGCCCGGGGCAGCCACGCGGGTCCATCTCTCCGGACTCAACGCGGCGCGAGCCACTTCTCCCACGGATTCCCGCCTTCCACGCGCGTGAAGTCCGCCGCTTCCGGCACGAGCTCGGGCAGCAGTTCCGCGCGCACCCAGGCGACCACGTTCGTCGCCCGGTTCCACACGTGGATACGGTTCGCGGCGTCCGGCGGGGAGACGCGGACCTCGAACGGGTCGCCGGTGCTCGGCGCGAGCGTGATCGTGGCGTAGGGCGGATCGAGGCCGAGCGCCGCGGCCTGCTTCGGGTCCGCGAGGCCTTCCCAGCGCAGGCGGACCCAGAGCGAAACGTAGCCTCCGACACGCCAGATCAGGGCCTCGCGTCGCGTGCCGGCCTCGACGAGGGCCCAGCTGCGCTCCGCGCCGGGCTCCGCCGGTGGATCGCTGGCGAGCTCGACGGAACGGCCGCCCTGGTCGACGAACATGCGCTCGAACCCGGCGAAACCGGGCGCGAAACAGCCGGCGAGCACGCGCGTGTCGACGAGCGGAGCGGGCCGTCCCTCTGCGTCCAGGAAGCGACGCGGGTCGTGGTCGACAGCCAACACGCGCCGCGTTCCGGAGAGCTCCGCGAACGTCGCTCCCGCGGGATCGGAGGCGGGCGCGAATGCGAGCTCGACGAGGGTGTCGCGATCGGGATCGGAGAGGAACTTGCTCCCGTGCAGAGCGAGCCGCAGTCCCTCGGGCGCGGACAGTCGTGCGCGTTCGACGCAGGCATCTCCGGCGCACACGAGCACGCCGCGCGTCTCGAGCACGGAGCCGAGGAACGACTCGACCTTCTCGCCCTCGCAAACCGCGCCGAAGGCCTCGCGGCAGCGCCACAGTCCTTTCGAGCGCAGGTAGGAGAGCCGCGCGCCGTTCGACTCGAGGGTGAACGCCGCCGTCGTGCGGCCCGCGAGCCTCTCCCCTGGAACGAGACGCTCCACGACGGGGGCCGTCCCGTCGTCGCGACGCGCGATACCGCGCTCGAGAGCGACCAGCGCGACGAGCAACGTGCACGCGACAGCGGCGATCGCACCCGTCTTCACGTCGCGACTCCCGAGCGGGCGGTGGCGAGACCGTGTCGTCGACCGCGCCATGTGCGCCAGCCGAACGCGAGCAGGAGGATCAGCGCCGGACCCGCGGCGATCGTGATCGCGCGCGCGCGGATGCGCTCGGCGGGCTCGAGCGCACGGTAGCCGCCGACCGAAGGCTCGCGCGCGAGCAGCGTCGCGTACTCCTCCGGCAGGGCGAGCGCGGCGCACGTCTGCAGCAGGAGCCGCGCGTGGTCCGCTCCCGCGGCTCCGAGGTTCGCGTCCGTGAACGGTTCGGACGCGCCGACCAGGACCAGCCGACCGCGGTGTACGCCAGAACTCGCGACCTCGTCCGGGATGCCCAGCGCCGGATCCGCGGATGGCCCGGGGAAGGCGCCTTCGACGAGGACTCCGAGCGTCGAAATCGCGCGCGGACCCGCGGGAGCCTGGAACGCGGCAGCCGGCACGTCGCCGCCGGTCCACGGCGCGGTCCACGCCCCGTCCGAGGTGGCGAGCACCGTCGTGGCCGTCAGGTTCGCGCGTCGCAGGACATCACGGTCCACGAGGATCCGCGTCGGGCTCGGCAGCAGGAGATCGCCCACGCCGGCCGTGAACGGCGTGACCGGCCGATCCGCGGGTGTCGAGCGCACGACGAGCGGATTCGCGAGGTCCATCGCCACGCTCTCGACGCGACCGCCGCGCTCGCGCGTGCCCTCGGTGCGCAGGACACCGCTCTGCGTGTCGAGGACCAGTTCGGGCGCGAGGCGCAGGCCGAGCGCGGGCAGCCACAGTCGGTCCAGGTCGGGGAAGAGCGGCTCGGGCCACAGGGCCGCGTCGCCGGCGCGATCCGAACGGACCCTGGGGCGGATGCGGTTCTGCTGCGCCGCGACGAGCGCCCGACCGCCCGCCGCCAGGTGACGCGCGAGCTGCCTCGCGCCCGCGGTCGCGTCGCGACGTGGCTGCATCCAGACGAGGAGCGCCGTGTCGGAGAGTCGTTCGCCATCGGGGCCGCCTTGCGCTCGCGCGAAGTCGAGGCTCTGCACCTCGAAGCCGTTGCGTGCGAGCAGGGCGCGGGCCGCCGCGAACGGGTCGCCGGTCCCGGGAGCGAAGAGGCCGCGGCGTTGGTAGAGCTCGAGGGATTCCGCCGGCGTGACGCGGGCCGGCTCGGAGGCGAAGGCCACCACCGTGCTCCTCCCGAGGGCGACGTCGCGCAGCGCCAGCGCGAGGCGGAAATCGGCGTGCCGGAACGACTCCGCGTCCGGGAAGTCGAGCACGCGGCGCTGCGTGCCCCGTTCGACGACGAGGGTCGCGAAGAACGACTGCGTGGAGCGGGATTCGTCCGTCGTGCTCGTGCGCTCGAGGCGTCGGATGCCGAGCGCCGAGTGCTCCGCGGCCCCGATCGCGTCGGGCGCGAGTTCGCGGAACCCAAGTCCAGGCGTTGCACGCGCCACCCGCTCGCAGCGCGCAGCCAGCTCGCGCGCCAGCGGACGCAGGTCGGGAGGCAGCGCGGCACCGTCGGAGACGGCCGCGGTGATCGACGCGCCCTCGCCCGCGGCATCCGCCGCGATGCGCAGGAGCTCCGGTGGCAGGCCGTGGACGGACGCGGCAGAAAGGTCGAGCCCCGCGCGCGCGGGGATGGCGAAAGCGACGAGACCCACGGCGGCGCAGGCGAGAATGCCCAGTGCGGGCAGGAGGAACGCGCGGCCAGTGAAGTCGCGCAGCGAGAGCGCTCCGCGCGCGAGCCCGACCGCGAGGAGCACGAGCGGCACGAGCGCGATGCACAGGGCGCGCGCCGTCCAGCGTTCCGCGCTGGTCGCTTCGGGCAAGGGCGCGGGCCGCGCGCGCGCGACGGTCGCGAGAGCGCGGCGCTCGGTCGAGGCGAGCCCGCGCACGAGCACGCGGACCAGCTCCTCGTGCACGAAGTTCGCGTCGGCGAGGCCGCGGTCACCGAAGGGCGCCGCGGATGCCGCGACGACGACGCTGCCGCGCGTCGGATCCTCGGGAGCGACGAGCGCGAGCAGCGCGCGCGGAGGTTCCGCGGCACCGAGGCCGCCGCGCGCGAGGTCGGCGATCCGCACGCGATCGCTCCCGGCTCCGGCGGGGAGCCGGAAGCAGCGGTCGGAGGAGGTGGCGAGCGACGTGAAGGTCGAGCCCGTCGCTCGCAGGCGCGCCGCGTCGGGGGAGAGCGCGGTCGGGGCCTGGAAGGCGATGGTCCCGTTCGGCTGAGACGACAGCGCACGGAAGTCCTGCCGTGAGCCGATGGAGCGCGCGACGTGCCAGGTCCACGTCGCTCCGGAACCGGCCGCCTCGGCCGGGGGCGCCTCGAGCAGCGGGCTCGCGTCCAGCGCGAGGCCGAGATCGGCGTACAGGGCGTCGCCCGCGGCGGCTGCCGGCTCGAGCACGAGGTCCTCGCCTTCGACGCGCGCGTGGAAGCGGTCGGCCGCGACGAACGCGCTGCCGCCGCGATCGACGAACGAGCGCAGGCGCGCGACATGTGGCGCCTCGACGCGCGCTGGCGCGATCCAGACGAGCAGATCGACGTCCGGTGGCAGTGACACATCCGTGTCGAAGTCGATGTCGGTCACGTCGCCGAGCTCGCGCAACAGGGCGCGCAGGCGCGCATGCCCTGGCGGAGCGGACAGAGCGATGCGCGCTCGGCGCGGAGCCTCGATCTCGGCGATCCCGGCCGCGATGAGCCCCTGCGTTCCGTCCGCGAGTTCGGGCGTGAGCGCGCGCACGACGCTCGCGCCGCGGCCGGCGACGACGGTGCGCAGCGCCGACCACACCGGCACGTCCGTCCAGCCGTCGCGCACGATGCGCCGCGCGCGGAAGGGCGCGAGGCCGAGCGCTTCCGCGTGCCGGCGAGCCTCCGGATCGGTGTCGGGGCGCAGGATCTGCGTGCGGACGCGGCCGGGGGCAGCACGCTCGAGGGCCGCGAAAGCCGCGCGGACGTCCGCCTCCACGCCGTCGTAGCCCGCGGGCCGCTCGGCCTCCGCGGGCCCGAACCACTGCACGAGGATGTCGAGGTCGCCGCGCGCAACCCGCGCGCGCAAGGCCGGCTCCACGCTGGCGACGCGCGCGCGCCCGAGCTCGATGCCGTTCCCGCCGGGCGCCGCGACGATGCGCGCCAGGACGAGGGCGCAGGCGACGAGCGCGACGGCGAGGACGATCGTCGCGACGGCCGCGCGCTTCACGATCGTTCCTCGTCCACGCTGCGCGCGTTCAGGTGGAGGAACACGGCCGCGACGCCGACCATCTGGACGACGCCGGCGAACGGCACGAAACCGCGCACGAACTGGCCGAAGTGCGGCAGCGGCGAGATCGTGCGGGCGAGGAACGTCCCCAGCCCGAGATCGGGCGCGAGGCCGTCGACGATCGCGACGACGTGCGGCTCGCCGAGCGCGAGGATCAGGAGCGCCGCGAGCGCCGAGAGCAGGAAGGCCGTGATCTGGTCGGCCGTGCGGCTCGAAATGAACGCCGCGATCGCGAGCAGCTCGGCGCCCAGCAGGAACGTGCCGAGATACCCGGCGAGGATCGCGCCCAGGTCGGGGCTCCCGAGCCACTCGAGCAGGACGACGAGCGGCGCGGACCCCGCGAGGAACAGGGCCAGCACCGCCAGCGCCGCGGCGTACTTGCCCAGGACGACCTGCGCCGCGGAGAGCGGCAGCGTGCGCCACAGCTCGAACGTGCGCGTGCGCAGGTCCTCGGACCACAAACGCATGCCGAGCGCGGGCGAGAGCGCCGCGAGCGTCCAGGGCAGCGAGTGGAAGAACGGCGCCAGGTCGAGCTTGCCGGTCAGGAAGAACTCGTTCAGGAACCAGCTCGTCGTCGCCAGCAGGGTCGCTCCGATCGCGACGTAGGCGATGGGGGAGTCGAACGCGGCCGCGAACTCGCGCGCGAACACGGCGCGGAATCCGGCGAACCCCCGGGCTCGCAGCACCGTCCGGGTCGCGGACTGCGGCGCCGAGTTCGCCGCGGGGGAAGGGGCCGGCGCGCTCACGGAACTGCTCCCGCACGCACGGCCGCGAGGACCTGGGCCTCGATGGAACCCGCGGCGTTCCCCGCGCTCGCGCGCAGGTCGGTCAACGTGCGGTCCAGGACGATCCGCCCGCGCTGGATCGCCAGCAGTCGATCGCTCGACTCGGCGACCTCGGCCAGGACGTGGCTCGAGAGGAGGATCGCGCGCCCCGGCCGCAGCTCGCGCACGAGGTCGCGGAACGCGACGACCTGGAGCGGATCGAGGCCGTGCGTGGGCTCGTCGAGCAGGAGCACCGGCGGATCGTGGAGGATCGCCGCCGCGAGCCCGATGCGCTGACGGAAACCCTTCGAACAGGCCTTGATCGGCCGCGCGAGCACTTCGGCGAGACCACAGCGGTCGACGACGAACTCGCGCCGTTCCTTGCGGCGCGCGCCCTCGAGACCGTGGACGGCCGCGGCGAAGTCGAGCCACTCCGCGACGCGCATCGACTCGAACAGCGGGTTGTGCTCGGCGAGATAACCGCACACCGCGCGCGCCGCGAGCGGCTCGCGGGCGACGTCGTGACCCGCGACCGTGACGACGCCCGACGTGGGCGCGAGGCTGGTCGCGAGCATGCGCAGGATCGTGGACTTGCCCGCGCCATTCGGGCCGAGGAAGCCGACGACCTCGCCGGCCTCGACCGCGAAGGAGACGCGATCGACGGCCAGGTGCTCGCCGTAGCGCTTCGTGACTTCGGTGACGCGGATCATGCGGCGGAAGCGCGGAGGATAGCGGTCGGGAGGCTCGAAACCTCTCGCCGGGGCACACGAACGTGCGGGCCATCTTGACGCCTTGGGGCGGTGGGGTAGCTTCCGAGGAGAGGTCCCCGCTCCGAGGACCTCGTCCCCCCGGCTCTCTCGGACTCGAACCGCATGTTCCGTGCCCCCTCCAGCGTCGCGCTCCCGCTCCTGACCCTGGCCCTCGCCGCGGCCTCCGCCGGCGCGCAGTGTCCCGAGCTCGGGCCGGTCCAGAACTACGTCGGCGCCGGCTCGATCTCGTGCCCGTGCTTCGTGCCGAACGAGGAGGCGCTGGCCGTCTTCAGCCAGGTGCCCGCGGCCGACTTCCCGATCGTCATCACGAAGATCGCGATCGGCTGGGGCTCGCAGAGCGGCGGGGCGCTGCAGGCCGTCGAGGACTCTCTGGTGGTCTACACCGGCATCCCGAGCGGCGGCGCCCAACCCGCCTACCAGTACTTCGCGCCGCAGCTCACGGACGGCTTCATCAACGAGTTCGACATCACGACGACGTCGCCCACCGCGCTGATCAACTCCGGGCCCTTCACGGTCGGCCTGCGCTTCTTCAACCAGGTCAACGTGCCGTCGGGCGGCGTGTACCCGCCGAGCACCGTCGAGGACAGCAACGGCTGTTCTCCCGGCAAGAACCGCATCAAGGTCGTGTCCGGCCTGCCGCCCGGCTTCTACGACGCGTGCGCCTTGGGCGTCAGCGGCGACTGGCTGATCTACGTGAAGTACGAGCGCGCGAACTGCGGCGGCGGCGGGTCCCTCGGCACGGCCTACTGCTTCGGCGACGGATCCGGACCGGTGCTGTGCCCGTGCGATCCGGGCCAGAGCGGCAACGCCGGCGAAGGCTGCGCGAACAGCACGGGCCGCGGGGCGAAGCTCACCGCGTCGGGCATCGCCAGCGTGGCGAACGACCAGGTGCTCCTGCGCGGCGAAGGCGTGCCGGCGACGGCGAACTGCCTCTTCTTCCAGGGCAACAACCAGCAGAACGGCGGCAACGGCGCCCCGTTCGGCGACGGGCTCCTGTGCGTGTCGTCGAGCGTGATCCGCCTCGCCACGCGCTCGGCTGCGGCCGGCGTCGCGCAGTATGGGTTCGGGATCCCGGGCGACATCCCGGTGTCGGTGCGCGGCTCGCTACCGGGCGGCGGCGGCGTGCGCCACTACCAGGTGTGGTACCGCAACGCGGCGGTGTTCTGCACCGCGAGCACGTTCAACCTGTCGAGCGCGCTGACGATCCAGTGGGCGCCGTAGTTCGGTGAAGGAAGCGAGCCCGGCTGGATCCTCCGCGAGGGATCCAGCCGGGCTCGTGCCTTGGCGCGCGCCCGATTCCGGCGCGATTCACGGGATCCAGGTCACCCGGAACCCATTCGACAAGTTGAACGTCGACGCGGTGCAGAACGCCGCCGCGTTGCGGTACCAGACCTGGTAATAGCGCAGGCCGCCGGCCGCCGGTACCAAGCCCTTGATCGAGATCGACAGGTCGCCGACCACCGGGTACTGCGACGCCCCGGCCGAGTTGATCTTCGTCGCGAGGCGGACGACGGACCCCGCCGCGCAGCGCTTGCCGTCGCCGAAGACCGCTCCATTTCCGCTCGACTGCTGCGTCGTGCCCTGGAAGTAGAGCGCTGAGCTGTTCGGCATCCCGGTTCCGAGCAGCGTGAAGTTGTCGAACGGAGCCTGCACGCGGGCGATGCCCGTCGCACGCAGTCGACCCGCGGTACCGAGCGAGTTCAGGCAGCCTTCCTGGTTCCCGACCGGGCTCGAGTTGGCGCACGGGCACGCGGTGCCCGTGCCGTCGCCGAAGCAGAAGTTGGCGCCAGCCATGAGCGCGAGCTGGCACTCGTCGGGTACTCCGTCGCCGTTCGTGTCGAGGCTGCCACCTCCGGAGATGTCGCAGTCGTCGGGCGAGGAGTTGGCGTTGCAGTCCGGATCACACTCGTCCGGGACCTGGTTCCCGTTGCAGTCGTTCAGGACGAGCTCGCACCCGTCCGGGACGCAATTGCCGTTGCAGTCCGGGCTCGTCCCAGAAGACGTGTCGCATTGATCCGGGATCCCATTGCCGTTGCAGTCGGCCGTCGCCACCGGGCTGCTGTTGCACTGGAAAATGGTCGCGTTCTGGATGTCGAGTTGGTCGCCGATCCCGTTGTTGTTGCAGTCGGGAGAGAGGCCGAGCTTCTTCTCCTGCAGGCCGTCGAGCTGGATCGTCGTCCAGCGGGTGTGGGGGTAGTAGGGGTTGCGGACGACGGTGCGGGCGCGCCAGTGGTAGGCGGTCCCGCTCATGGGCACAGTGACGTTCTTGAAGAGGCGCAGCCCGCCCCCGAGTGCGCCGCTGTCCACGAACGCTGTCTGCGCTTGGATGGCCGAGCCGTTGAGGGTGGTGCCCACCGGCTGGATCTCCCACTCGAGCTTGACGGGCGCACGACACATGGCGGTGGCCGTGTTGCCTGCACTGTTCTGCAGGCCCAGGTTGATCTGGAACTGGTTCAGCTCGTTCGTGCGGCCGAGGATCTGGAGGGCCTGCGTGTCGGAAACCTGCCGTTGCGAGCTGGTCACGCGCCACGCCGTCACCCCACCACCCGTCAGGGGGATCACCCCGCCGTCGTCGTTGTTCGCACTCGGCACACCGCCGATCGGATCGGAGAGCCCATCACCGTTCACGTCGCCGCCCAGAGCGATCGACTCGCCGAAGCGCGCGTTCGCGAGCGGGCCATCGTAGGTCTCGGAAGGGGACGCGGCGAGGCCCGAGCTCGAGCCGAGGTAGAGGTAGATGCGCCCCTGGTTCGAGAGGTTGCCGTCGAAATCGGGCGCACCGACGAGCACGTCGTTCCAGCCGTCGCCGTTCACGTCGCCGCCGGCCGAGACCGCGAGACCGTACTGGCCGTTCGCCTGAGCTCCGGCGCGCACGGCGAGTGCCGTCAACGAGATGCCCGCTCCTGCCGGCTGCGCCTGGTAGAGGAACGCCGCGCCGCCGCTGGTGGCCGCGTCGAATCCGGGGCCTCCGACGAGGAGTTCCGCGCGGCCGTCGCCGTTGATGTCGCCGCACTGCGCGATCGAGCTGCCGAGCATCGCACCGGCCTGCTGCGACTCCTCCTGACCCGCGACCGTGTTCGAGATGCCCGTGTAGGAGCCGAGGTAGACGTAGATGCGGCCTTCGTCGATCTGCGGATTGTCGACTTTCGGAGCACCGACAGCGAGATCGCCGAACCCGTCGAGGTTCACGTCGCCGACGAGCGCGAGCGCGGTGCCGAACTCGGAGCCCGGGATCCCGCTGGTGATCG
The DNA here is from genome assembly GCA_026692665.1 of Planctomycetota bacterium. GTDB lineage: Bacteria > Planctomycetota > UBA1135 > UBA1135 > JAEUHZ01. The sequence continues at coordinate 124,164 of JAPLOF010000048.1, read as the reverse complement.
TGACCGCCGGCGTTAGGAGTGCGAGCCCGGTCGCGCGTCCGTGGAAGAGCGTCACGCTACCCTGTCCCCCGGTGGCACCCGGCGCACCGGCAGCGATGTCGCTGAATCCGTCGACGTTGACGTCGCCCAGCGCGGACACGGCGCTGCCCAGCAGGGCGCCCGCCTGATTGCTCTCGTAGCTCCAGGTCGGCGCGAAGCTGTTGATCGGCGCGCCGGTACTCCTGAACACGTACACGCGACCCTCGTCCGTCTGGCCCGACGAATAGCGCGGCGCCCCGACGACGATGTCCGACTTGCCGTCGTTGTCGATGTCGCCAGCGGACACGGACCACCCGAAACGCTCGCCCGGATTGGGACTGTCGAGGGTCCAGGACGGTGAGGCGAGGTTGAGGCCGTTCGCGCCACCGAGGAAGACCTGGACTCGCCCATTGTCGGTCGCGCCGAACTCCGGCGATCCGACGATGATGTCGTTGAACCCGTCGGCGTTCACGTCGCCGGCGGAGGAGACGGAGCGGCCCGTGCGGGAGCTCGCCGTCCCGGTCTGGAGCGCTCCAGGTTCCACGAGGGCGGGTGCGTAGGAGGGTTGGGGATTGGGCGATCCGAAGAAGACGTACAGCTTGCCTTCCTGGAACTGGCCATTCGTGAACCAGAGCTCACTGGTTGCCACGTCCATGAAGCCGTCGTTGTTCACGTCTCCGGCACCCTGCACGCCATGTCCCATGCGGCCGCCGAGCTGCTCGCCTGGAATCGACTGGTCGCCGGGGATCGCCAGGCTCAGGCCTGTAGGTGTGCCGTGGAAGACCATCAAACCGTAGTTCGAGGTGTAGGCCGACGTGGCGACGTCCGCGAAGCCATCGCCATCGATGTCGCCGCAGGATCCGACGAAGTTCCCGAACTGGCCGCCGACGAGGTTGCTCTCGAGCGAGGCACTGGGGGTCGTCAGGCCTCCAACGCCGCCATGGTAGACCCAGACCTTGCCCTCATCGGCTTGGCCATTCCCGTACAGCGGCGCGCAGAAGAACCCGTCCGCGAAGCCATCCCCGTTGACGTCCCCGACGATCGTTCCTTGGCCCCAGTACTGGTTGGCCAGGGACTGGGGTGCTTCCAGGATCGTGGGTTGGGGCGTACTCGTCCGGAATTGACTACCACCGACATAGAGGTACGCCCTGCCATCGTTCGTTGCGTTGATATCCGCATGGTTCGCGCCGACGAGCAGATCGGAGAAGCCATCGCCGTTCACGTCGCCACCACTCACCGTCGCACCGAACCACGCGTCCGAGAGAAGCGGCGCCGCCGTCCAGGGATTCCCGGACCCGAGCACGATCCCGCTCGGTCCGCCGAAGAACACGTAGACACGCCCTGCGTTCGCGACGCTGGAGACCGTGGCGTTCCTGACCCCCAGGGCGAGGTCATCGAACCCGTCGCCGTTCAGGTCTCCGACGGCAGCCGCGCTGAGGTCGCTCGGCTCGGAGCCGGAGTAGTAGAAGTCGGGGGTAGCCTGATTTCCCGGCGCAGGACCGGTGGGGTGTCCGTACCAGACGGAAAGGCTCCACGTTGCCGGCGGTGCTGGCGTCGCGGCGAAGTCTCCGTACCCATCCCCGTTCAGGTCACCCGCCGAGACCGCGACCGTTCCGAAGTAACTGTCGACTCCGTCCGCAGTCCAGCTCGGCGTGAGGGAGGGCCCTCCCGCAGATCCGCGGTAGAGCCGGATCTGGCCCCGGTCCACGCCGTTCACCCCATCCCAGCTCGCGAGCCCCACGAGGATGTCGCCGAACCCATCGCCATCGACATCCCCCGCGGAACCGATCGACAGGGCGCCATCTGAGCCGAGGTTGGCTTGATTGCCCTCGATGGACCAGGCCGCAGTCTCCAGCAGTGGATCGATCGTGATCGGGTACACCGCACGCGAGTCGTCGACCTGGACTCCGAGCCCCTGGGGGGAGGCCATCAGCTTCGACGGGAGGACTTTGCCGCTCGCGTCGAACGTCTCGAGGTCGATGTAGCGCAACCGCAGCGCGCCGCGCGCATCGCGCAGGAACGCGCCGCTGCCGTCGTCGACGATGTGCATCGACAGATCGCCCTCGACACGCAGGCCGATCCACAGCGGCTGCACTGCGTTGCCCTCGGGTGCTGAGGGAATCGTCCAGCCGTGCTCGACACCGTGCTCGCCGCGCACGAACCACTCCGACAGCGAACCGTGGTCGAGGTCGACGCGCTCTCCGCGCGCCGCGGGCTTGCCGAGCGTGACGGCCTGCGCCGCGCCCATCCGCCCGAAGCTCGCCGTGCCGATCTCGAAGGACCAGGCCGGGTCCTCGGCGCTCGTCGACCCATCCAGCGGGCTCACCCGCAGGCCGCGTTCGCCGACCGCGAGGTTCCAGCCGCGCTGGGAATCCGTCGCGCTCGCGCCGCCGGGAGCCGCGCTCCAGAGCGCGCCGGAATCGGCCGAGGTCGAGGGAGCGCCCGCGGACGGCGGTCGCTCGGCGGACGGGACCTGGGGTGCGAGGAACAGGGCAAGCCCAGTGAACGCGAGCGCGGCGATGACCATGGAAGTCCGGATCTCGGAGCCTGAGACCGTCCGCCGGGAACGGCGGAGAAGGGATCTCCGAGTCTAGAGTGCTTGGCCGCTTCTCGCTGCACCGCGCCCGGGGAGCCGGGCGGACGGACCGAGGGTGCTTGCTCCCGGGAGGGGGGGCGTGCCGAGCCCTGCTTTCGGGGCGTCGGCTGGCGAGCGCCGGGCTCACGGCCCGCGCCTCGCCGGCCGAGAGTCTCCTGCGCAACCCGTCAGGGGATCCAAGTCACCCGGAACCCATTCGACAAGTTGAACGTCGACGCGGTGCAGAACGCCGCCGCGTTGCGGTACCAGATCTGGTAGGTGCGCGTGCCGCCGCCGGCGGGCAGCAGGCCCTTGACCGAGATCGGCAGGTCGCCGACCACCGGATACTGCGACGCCCCGGCCGAATTGATCTTCGTCGCGAGGCGGACGACGGACCCCGCGGCGCAACGCTTGCCGTCGCCGAAGATCGCTCCATTCCCGCTCGACTGCTGCGTCGTGCCCTGGAAGTAGAGCGCCGAGCTGTTCGGCATGCCTGTGCCGATCAGCGTGAAGTTGTCGAAGGGGGCCTGCACGCGGGCGATGCCCGTTGCGCGCAGTCGACCCGCGGTGCCGAGCGAGTTCAAACAGCCTTCCTGGTTGCCGACCGGGCTCGAGTTGGCGCACGGGCACGCGGCGCCCGTGCCGTCGCCGAAGCAGTAGTTGGCGCCCGCCATGAGCAGCAGCTGGCACTCGTCGGGAATGGCATCGCCGTTCGTGTCGAGGCTGAAGCTGCTGGCGATGTCGCAGGTATCGACGATGGAGTTCGCGTTGCAGTCCTGGCTGCCGAAGGGCGGGATCTGGCATTCGTCCAGGATCCCGTTCGAGTCGCAGTCGAAGAGCGGGCTGTACTCGCACGGATCGGGCACGAGGTTCGCGTTGCAGTCGGCGAACGTGCTCCCGAGGGGGGGCACCTGGCACTCGTCAGGGATCGTGTCCGCGTTGCAGTCGAGCGAAGTCGCCAGCGCTAGATCGATCGTGTCGCCGATGCCGTCGTTGTTGCAGTCGGCCGACATGCCGAGCTTCTTCTCCTGCAGGCCGTCGAGTTGGATCGTGGTCCAGCGCGTGTGGGGGTAGTAGGGGTTGCGGACGACCGTGCGCGCGCGCCAGTGGTAGGCCGTGCCGTCGAGGAGTCCGGTGACGTTCTTGGAGAGCCGCAGTCCGGCGCCGAGCGCGCCGCTGTCCAGGAAGGACACTTGGGCTTGGATGGCGGAGCCGTTGAGGGTCGTGCCCACGGGCTGGATCTCCCACTCGAGCTTGACGGGCGCGCGACCCATGGCCGTGGCCGTGTTGCCGGCACCGTTCTGCAGGCCGAGGTTGATCTGGAACTGGTTCAGCTCGTTCGTGCGACCGAGGATCTGGAGTGCCTGCGTGTCGGACACCTGGCGTTGCGAGCTGGTCACGCGCCACGACGTGACCCCGCCTCCCGTGAGGGGGATCACGCCGCCGTCGTCGTTGTTTGCGCTCGGCACGCCGCCGATCGGATCGGACAGCCCGTCGCCGTTGACGTCGCCGCCGAGCGCGATGGACTCGCCGAGGCGCGCGTTCGCGAGGGGACCGTCGTACGTCTCGGAAGGCGATGTGGCGAGGCCCGTGCTCGATCCAAGGTAGAGGTAGATGCGGCCCTGATTCGACAGGTTGCCGTCGAAGTCCGGCGCTCCGACGAGGACGTCGCTCCAACCGTCGCCGTTCACGTCGCCACCGGCCGAGACGGCGAGGCCGTACTGGCTGTTGGCCTGGGCGCCCGTCTTGGCGTCGAGCAGCACAAGGGTGATCGCGCTCCCCAGGGACTGATTCCTGAAGAGGAACGCGGCGCCACCGCTCGTGGCGGCGTCGTAGCCCGGTGCGCCGACGAGCACCTCGGCCCGGCCATCGCCGTTGATGTCGCCGCACTGCGCGATCGAGCTGCCCAGCATCGCGCCGGCCTGCTGCGACTCCTCCTGACCCGCAGGCGTGCTCGAGATGCCCGTGTAGGATCCGACGTAGACGTAGATGCGGCCCTCGTCGACCTGCGGATTGTCGAGCTTCGGTGCACCCACCACGAGGTCACCGAACCCGTCGAGGTTGAGATCGCCGACCAGCGCGAGCGCGGAGCCGAATTCGGAGCCCGGAACGCCGCTCGTGATCGTGATCGCAGGCGCGATCGAAGCCAGGCTGGTGGCGCGGCCGTGGAAGATCGTGACGCTGCCCTGGCTGCTCGTGGCGCCCGGCGCTCCGACGGCGATGTCGCTGAAGCCGTCGGCATTGACGTCGCCGAGCGCGGACACGGCGCTGCCGAACAGGGCGCCTGCCTGGTTGCTCTCGAAGCTCCAGGTCGGCGTGAAGGTGGTGATCGGTGCACCCGTGCTCTTGAACACGTACACGCGACCCTCGTCCGTCTGCCCCAAAGAGTATCGCGGGGCTCCGACGACGATGTCCGACTTCCCGTCGTTGTCGATGTCGCCCGCGGAGACGGACCACCCGAAGCGCTCCCCCGTGTTGGGGCTGTCGAGGGTCCAGAACGGCGTGGCGAGGTTGAGTCCGTTGGCGCTGCCGAGGAAGACCTGGACGCGGCCGTTGTCCGTCGCGCCGAACTCAGGCGATCCGACGATGATGTCGTTGAAACCGTCGGCGTTGACGTCGCCCGCGGAGGAGACGGAGCGGCCCGTGCGAGAGCTCGGTGTCCCAGCCTGGAGCGGGCCGGGCTCGACCAGCGGTTGGGTGTAGCCCCCGAGCAGGGAGGCTTGGGGGGCCGGCGAGCCCAGGTTGACCTGGAAGTACCCCGCATTCCCATTGTACTGAGGCGCGCTGACGATCACGTCACCCAGGCCGTCGCCGTTCACGTCGCCCGCCGACCAGACCTCGGAACCGAAGGCCGATCCCGCCTGGGGCGAGACGATTTGCTGGTGGCCCGAGACTCCCGAAGGTCCGAGGCCGGAGGCTCCTCCGTGGACAAGGAATGCAGCTCCAGTGCCGGCATAGGCGTGAGCACCCACAATGACATCGGCGAAGCCGTCGCCGTCCACGTCGCCGGCAGTGGACACCTTTCCGTAGAACGCGGAAGGGGCGTTGCCTTGTCCGTACCAGAGGGGTGTGAGTGTGGTGGACAGGCCTGTGAAGTTGCCTTTGTAAACGAACGCTGCGCCCTCGAAAGTCTGGCTCAGCGTCATGCCGCCCGAGCCGACGATCACATCGCTGTAGCCATCGCCGTCCACATCTCCGGCGGTACACACGGAGTAGCCGAAGCCCATTCCGGGTTGGGATCCTTCGTTGCGCTCCCAGTCCGCCGCGTGATCGGACGCGAAGTTGACGCCGCCGTGGAAGACGAACGCACGTCCGGCCGATCCGTTGTAGCCGAGTTCCCCGATCACGATGTCCGAGTAGCCATCGGCGTTCACGTCACCCGCCGTTGCGCCGCGACCGAATTGGCCGCCGTTTTGCGTGCCGTTCTGGATCCAGGGGTTGGTTGCCGAAATCACGGGCCCACTCGGTCCACCCAGGAATACGTAGGCTCTTCCGGCATCGACGAGCACGCCAACGTCTTCGAATTCTGCATCGACGATCACGTCGGCGTAGCCGTCGCCGTTCACGTCTCCAGCAGGATTGACCTGGAAGCCGAACAGTTGCTGACCCGTGTACACGAAGTCCGCGTTCGTGGGATCACCCGTCGGGCCCAGTCCCGTTGCGCTGCCGAAGTAGAGGAAGAGCTTCCCTCCGCCCTGCGTGGGCGCGGTCACCGCGATGTCGTCATAGCCGTCCCCGTTGACGTCGCCAACCCCAGCGGCGTCGGCACCGAAAGCTCCACCCGGAGTGCTGGCACCCGTGGCTTCCCAGTCGGGGCTCAGGGACGGCCCCGTCGCGTGTCCGTAGAACACCCACACGTGGCCGGTGTCTGCTCCCGCGGGTTCGTCGTAGGCGGCTGCGGTGAGGATGATGTCGCTGAAGCCGTCGCCGTTGACGTCGCCGGCAGTCTTCCCATCCCAACCCAGGAGAGTCGCGCCGGCCTGTCCCGGGGAGAAGGTCCAGTTGGGGGGCTGAACCACAGGGTCGACCGTGATCGGGAAGGCCGCATTCTGGGCGCCGACCTGGATGCCGACGCCGAAGGGACTCGCCATCAGCTTGGACGGGAGGAGCCTGCCGCTCGCATCGAATGTCACGAGGTCGGTGTAGCGCAAGCGCAGCGACCCGCGCGCGTCGCGCAGGAACGCTCCGCTGCCGTCGTCGACGATGTGCATCGAGAGGTCGCCCGCGATGTGCAGGCCGATCCAAAGCGGCGCCTTGGCATCACCCTCCGGTGCGGCGGGGATGGTCCAACCGTGCTCGACACCGTGCTCTCCGCGCACGAACCACTCCGACAGCGAGCCGTGGTCGAGGTCGACGCGCTCGCCCCGCGCCGCTGGCTGGCCGAGCGTGACCGCTTGTGCCGCGCCCATCCGTCCGAAGCTCGCCGTGCCGATCTCGAAGGACCAGGCCGGGTCCTCGGCGCTCGTCGATCCATCCAGCGGGCTCACCCGCAGGCCGCGTTCGCTGACCGCGAGGTTCCAGCCGCGCTGGGAATCCGTCGCACTCGCACCGCCCTGAGCCGCGCTCCAAACCGCGCCGGCGTCGAGCGGATTCGGGCGAGCAACGACCGCCTGCCGCTGCTCTGCGGGCGGGAACTGGGCCGTCAGGGAAAGAGCAAGACCTGCGAACGAGAGCGCGACGATGACCATGGAAGTCTGGGTCCCTGAGCCTGAGACACTCCGCCGGGAACGGCGGAGAACGGACCTCCGAGTCTAGAGTGCGTTCCGGCTTCTCGCGCCCCCCGCCCGCTTGGCGGCTGCGCGGTCGGCTGGAGACGGCCGGACTCGGGTGGCGTTGGGCTGCGTGCCCCGGGTTCCAGGGCCTGGGTCGACGAGCGCCGGACCCTCAGCCCTCGCTCTCCTGTCGAGTATGGCCGCTCGACTTGTCAGGGGATCCAGGTCACCCGGAACCCATTCGACAAGTTGAACGTCGACGCGGTGCAGAACGCCGCCGCGTTGCGGTACCAGACCTGGTAGTAGCGCGTGCCGCCGCCCATCGGGATCGCGCCCTTGATCGAGATCGGCAGGTCGCCCACGACCGGATACTGGGAGGCCCCCGACGAGTTGATCTTCGTCGCGAGCCGCAGGACCGAGCCCGCCGCGCAGCGCTTGCCGTCGCCGAAGGGGGATCCGTTGCCGCTCGACTGCTGGGCGGTGCCCTGGAAGTAGAGCGCCGAGCTGTTCGGCATGCCCGTGCCGATCAGCGTGAAGTTGTCGAAGGGCGCCAGCACCCGCGCGATGCCGGTGGTGCGCAGCCTCCCGCCGGTGCCGAGCGAGCTGAGGCAGCCTTCCTGGTTGCCGACGGGGCTCGAGTTCCCGCACGGGCACGCGGCGCCCGTGCCGTCTCCGAAGCAGAAGTTGGCACCCGCCATGAGCGTCAGCTGGCACTCGTCGGGGATCGCATCGCCGTTCGTGTCGAGGCTGCCGCCGCCGGAGATGTCGCAGTCGTCGGGGTTGAAGTTGCCATTGCAGTCCGGGTCGCAGTCGTCGGGCACTTGGTTGTTGTTGCAGTCGTTGAGCACGAGCTCGCACGGATCGGGCACGAGGTTCGCGTTGCAGTCGGCGTACGTGTTGCCGAGCGGGGGCACCTGGCACTCGTCGGGGATCAGGTCGGAGTCGCAGTCGAGCGAGGTCGCCTGCGCGACGTCGATCGTGTCGCCGATCCCGTTGTTGTTGCAGTCGGCCGACATGCCGAGCTTCTTTTCCTGCAGGCCGTCGAGCTGGATCGTGGTCCAGCGCGTGTGGGGGTAGTAGGGATTGCGGACTACCGTGCGGGCGCGCCAGTGGTAGGCGGTGCCGTCCAGGAGGCCGGTGACGTTCTTGAATAGTCGCAGTCCGCTGCCGAGCGCGCCGCTGTCTACGAACGAGACCTGGGCCTGGATGGCCGAACCGTTGAGGTTCGTGCCGATGGGCTGGAGCTCCCACTCGAGCTTGACGGGCGCGCGCCCCATGGCCGTGGCCGTGTTGCCGGCACTGTTCTGCAGGCCGAGGTTGATCTGGAACTGGTTCGTCTCGTTCGTGCGACCGAGGATTTGGAGCGCCTGCGCATCGGCGACGACGCGCTGCGAGGTGCTCGCGCGCCAGGCGGTGACTCCGCCTCCGTTCAGGGGAATCACGCCGCCGGCGTCGTTGTTCGCGCTCGGCACGCCGCCGATCGGATCGGAGAGCCCGTCGCCGTTGACGTCGCCGCCGAGTGCGATCGACTCGCCGAAGCGCGCGTTGGCGAGCGGGCCGTCGTAGGTCTCGGAAGGGGATGCGGCGAGGCCCGAGCTCGAGCCCAAGTAGAGGTAGATGCGGCCCTGGTTCGACAGGTTGCCGTCGAAGTCCGGCGCGCCGACGAGCACGTCGTTCCAACCGTCGCCGTTCACGTCGCCGCCGGCCGAGACGGCGAAACCGTACTGGCTGCTGGCTTGTGCACCGGTGCGCACGGCGAGCGCCGCCAACGTGATGCCCGCGCCCGCGGGCAGCGCCTGGTAGAGGAACGCGGCCCCGCCGTTCGTCGCCGCGTCGTAGCCCGGCGCGCCGACGAGGATCTCCGCACGACCGTCGCCGTTCACGTCGCCGCACTGCGCGATCGAACTGCCGAGCTGCGCGCCGGCCTGATTGGACTCCTCGTCGTCACCGACAGCGCCCGTGATGCCTGTGTAGGAACCGAGGTAGACGTAGACGCGCCCTTCGTCGACCTGCGGGTTGTCGATCTTCGGCGCGCCGACGGCCAAGTCGCTGAACCCGTCCAGATCGACGTCGCCGACGAACGCGAGCGCGGTGCCGAACTCCGAGCCCGGGATCCCGCTCGTGATGGTGATCGCAGGCGTGATGAGGGCGAGGCCCGTTCCTCGCCCGTGGAAGATGGTGACGCTGCCCTGGCCGCTGGTCGCGCCCGGCGCGCCGGCGGCGATGTCGCTGAAGCCGTCGGCGTTGACGTCGCCGAGCGCGGAGACGGCGCTGCCCAGCAGGGCGCCCGCCTGGTTGCTCTCGTAGCTCCAGGTCGGGGTCGCAGCGATCGAGCCACCGAGGCTCCTGAACAGGTACACACGGCCTTCGTTCGTCTGGCCGTTCGAGTAGTTGGGTGCGCCGACGAGGATGTCGGACTTGCCATCGTTGTCGATGTCGCCCGCCGACACGGACCAGCCGAACTTCTCACCCGTGTTCGTGCTGTCGAAGGTCCAGAACGGAGTGGCGAGGTTGAGACCCCCGGCGCCACCGAGGAAGACCTGAACTCGCCCGTTGTCCGTCGCGCCGAACTCGGGCGATCCGACAATGACGTCGTTGAACCCGTCGGCGTTCACGTCGCCGGCACTGGAGACAGAGCGCCCGGTGCGCGAACTGGCTGTGCCGCTCGACAGCGAGCCGAGCTCGACCAGGGGCGGCGCCCAACTCGGCTGCGGGTTGGGAGAACCGAAGAAGACCTGGTAGAGACCCGCGTCGGAGTTGAACCCTGGCGATTGGACGATCACGTCGCCGAAACCGTCGCCGTTCACGTCGCCCGCGGAGCCGACGATTTGGCCGAAGTAGCACACCGGGCCCGGCGCGCTCAGAATCTGCTGGCCGGTAGTCCCCGACGCGGAGATGCCGCTCGGGCTACCGTGCAGGATGAACGCGCCTCCGGAGTTGTTGCCGGCGGTCGGGTAGGAGTACGCGCCGACGATCACGTCCGCGAAGCCATCCGCGTCGACATCGCCCGCAGTGGACACAGAGCAACCGTAACGGGCGTTGGAATAGCTGCTCTGGCCTTGTCCGTTCGGGCCGCTCAATCCGCCAGGGCCACCGTGATAGACGTAGGCGACTCCTTCTTGGTTCGTCCCGAGGGTCAGAAACATCGCCCCGACGACGACATCATTGAAGCCATCACCGTTCACGTCCCCGGCTGTGAAGACCGACACGCCGAAGAGCTGCCCCTGCGGCGCGCCCTCGGCTCGTGTCCAATCTGCGGTGTGGTCGGTCGCGAAGTTCGGCCCGCCGTAGTACGCGTACGCAAGCCCGTTGCCCGAGTCGCGCAGCGGCTCCCCGATGATGATGTCCGAGTAGCCGTCTGCGTTGACGTCTCCTGCTGTCGCAGCACCGGTACCGAATTGGGCACCGGCCTGCGTTCCATCCTGGATCCAGGGGTTCGTCGCCGAGACGACCGGTCCGGTCGGCCCGCCGAGGAAGACGTAGGCGCGCCCGGCATCGATCAGCGCACCCACATCCTCGAGCTGCGCTCCAACGATGACATCGTCATAGCCGTCGCCGTTCACATCGCCGGCGGCGTTGACCATCATCCCAAACGACTGCTGGCCCGTGTAGGTGAAGTCGGCGTTGCTAGGGTCTCCGACGGGCCCAAGTCCGGCGGCGCTACCGAAGTAGAGGAACAGCTTCCCGCCGCCGATCCCCGTCGCGGTAATGGCAATGTCGTCGAAGCCGTCGTGATTGACGTCACCAACGCCAGCGACTGCGCGGCCGTAGAGCCCCCCGGCAGCCCCGCTCCCAGACCCTTGCCAGTCAGGAGTCACGGATGGCCCGCTGGGATGTCCGTAGAACACCCACACATGGCCCTCGTCCACTGCTCCCCCGTCAAACCCGGGTGCGCTCACGATGAGGTCGGTGAAACCATCACCGTTGACATCGCCTGCGGTCTGCCCCTTCCCGATGTACGAGGTTCCCGCTCCGGTCTGTCCTGAGGTGAAGCTCCACGCCGGAGGCGCTACCACCGGATCGACCGTGATCGGGTACGCGGCATTCCGTGCGTCGATCTGTACACCGACGCCGAAGGGGCTCGGCATCAGCCGCGACGGTAGGGCTGTGCCGTTCGCGTCGATTGTCTTCAGGTCGACATAGCGCAAGCGTAGCGTTCCGCGTGAATCGAGCAGGAAGGCACCGCTCCCATCGTCGACGATGTGCATCGACAGGTCGCCCTCGACGCGCAGCCCGATCCACAGCGGCACCTTCGCGTCGCCCTCCGGAGCCGAGGGAATCGTCCACCCGTGCTCGACGCCGTGCTCGCCGCGCACGAACCACTCCGACAGCGAACCGTGGTCGAGGTCGACGCGCTCTCCGCGCGCCGCGGGTTGGCCGAGCGTGACGGCTTGCGCCGCGCCCGTCCGCCCGAAGCTCGCCGTGCCGATCCCGAAGGACCAGGCCTGGTCTTCCGCGCCCGGCGATCCATCCAGCGGGCGTACGCGCAGGCCGCGCTCGGTGACCGCGAGGTCCCAGCCGCGCTGGGTATCGGTCGCGCTCGCGCCGCCTTGACCGGCGGTCCAGATCGACTCGGACTCGACCTGGCGCGCTGCGGGAACTTGTGCCTGCTGCTCCGTGACGGGGAGCGTGCCGGCGAGTTGAAGGGGCAGACCGGCGAACGAGAGCGCGGCTAGGAACATGAAGAGTATGGACCGCTGGGGGCCTGCAGGCATCCGCCGGGAACGGCGGAGAACGGACTTCCGAGTCTAGAGTCCGTTTCGACTTCTCGCTCGCTCCTCCCCGGGAGTCTCGTGACTGGCCGTAGGGGGACCGGTAACGGTTCGTCAAGAGGGTCTCGAGGGGCGGCCAGACTCCAGGAAGCAGGCCGAAAGCGAGGGACTCCCGGGTGTCGTGCGGAGGCTCGGGACCTCGACTTGGCAGCGATCGGCGGAGACGAGGTGCCGCTGGGAACACCGCGGGTGGAACGCGCAGCCGCTCGGCGGCTTCGCGGGAGACGGGGGATCGCCTGCCAGCACGATCCGTGAACGTGAGACTTCGGCGTGCGGGTCGGGCACCGGCACGGCGCTGAGCAGCGCCTGCGTGTACGGATGCCGCGGACGCGCGAAGAGCTCCTCGCGTGGTCCTTCCTCGACGATGCGGCCCAGGTACATGACCGCGACCCGCTCGCAGACGTGACGCACGACGGCCAGGTCGTGCGCGATGAACAGGTACGAGAGCCCGAGCCGCGCGCGCAACTCGGCCAGCAGGTTCACGACGGACGCCTGCACGGACACGTCGAGCGCGCTCACCGGCTCATCGAGCACGAGCAACTCGGGCTCGAGCGCCAGCGCGCGGGCGATGCCGATGCGTTGGCGCTGGCCGCCGCTGAATTCGTGGGGGTAGCGTTCGAGCGCCGTGGCGTCGAGGCCCACCGACTCGAGCAGCGCGGCGGCGCGCGCGCGGCGGTCCTTCCGCGTGCCCACGCCTTGGATCGCGAGAGGTTCGGCGACGATCGCGCCGACCGTCAGGCGCGGATCGAGCGAGCCCGTCGGGTCCTGGAAGACCATCTGCACGCGTCGGCGCCACGGGCGGCGCTCGCGCTCCGACAGCGTCGTGAGCTCCGTGCCGTCCAGCTTCACCGAGCCCGACGTCGGCCTGACGAGCCCCACGATCGCGCGCGCCGTCGTCGACTTGCCCGAGCCCGATTCGCCGACGAGTCCGAGTGCCCCGCCGCGCTCCAGCGAGAACGAGACGTCCTCGACGGCGTGGATCGCGCCGCGGGGACGCGCGAACAGGCCGCGGCCGCGGATCGGGAAGCGCACGGTCAAGTTGCGGACTTCGAGCAGGCTCACGGCGCGCTCTCCGCGGGGTCCGGGACGCCGGCGCGGAAGCACGCGGCGCGGTGGGCGGGATCGGGGCTTTGGTGGGACTCCAAAGCGGGCCTCGCGCTGCCACAGCGATCCTCGGCCAGCGCGCAGCGCAGCGCGAACGCGCACGAGGTCGAAGTCCGCACGAGCGACGCCGGCGAGCCCGGGATCGCCCGCAGCGGCCGGCTCACGTCGCCGTCGATGCGCGGCACGCTGGCGAGCAGGCCGCGCGTGTAGGGGTGCAGGGGATTCGAGAAGAGTGCGTCGACTCCGGCGCTCTCGACCACGCGGCCCGCATACATCACGAGCACGCGGTCGCACAGCCCGGCGACCTCGCCTAGCGAGTGCGTGATGAACGCGATCGCGGTCCCGTGCTTCTTCTGCAGGTCGCGCAGGAGGTCGAGCACTTGCGCCTGGATCGTCACGTCGAGCGCCGTCGTCGGCTCGTCCGCGACCAGGAGCTTCGGCCGGCACAGGAGCGCCATCGCGATGCCCACGCGCTGGCGCATGCCGCCCGACATCTCGTGGGGGCACACGTCGAGACGCGCCTCGGGGTCGGAGATGCCGACCTCGCCCAGCGCGGCGGCGGCGCGGCGGCGCGCGTCGCGCCGCGTCGCGTTCTCGTGCACCTCGAGGACCTCGCTGAGCTGCAGCCCGATCGGCAGCAGCGGGTTCAGCGCGCTCATCGGGTCCTGGAAGACGATCGCCATCTCGCGGCCGCGCAACTTGCGGCGCTCGTCCTCGCGCAGGGTCAGGAGATCGCGGCCGGCGAACGTGAGGCGGCTCGCCTCGACGCGCGCGGAGCTCGGGAGCAGCCCCAGGATCCCGAGGTGCGCGACGGACTTGCCAGAGCCGGATTCGCCGACGATGCCGAGCGTTTCGCCGGCCTCCAGCGTGTAGCCGAAGCCGTCCACCGCGCGTGTCTCGCCGCGGCGTGAGCGAAACGTGACGGAGAGCCCGTCGACCTCGAGAAGCGCGCTCATCCGCGGCCTCCGATCGTGCACGTGGCGCTCATTCGCGGCCACCCTTCGGATCGAGCGCGTCGCGCAGGCCGTCGCCCAGCACGTTCAAGGCGAGCAGCACGCTGCCCATCGCCGCGGCCGGCCACACCACGAGCCACCAGTCGAGGCCCAGCGGGTTGATCGCGTCGGCGCCGTCGACGGCGAGCAGGCCCCAGCTGACCTTGGGCGGCTCGATGCCGAGGCCCAGGAACGAGAGGAACGACTCGAAGAGCAGGATCGAGGGGATCGAGAGCGTCAGGTACACGAGCACGATCCCGAGCACGTTCGGCAGCACGTGCACGCGGATCAGCCACGGCCAGCGTGCTCCCGCGAGGCGCGCGGCGGCCAGGAACTCGGCGTTGCGCAGCTGCAGCACCTGTCCGCGTACGACGCGCGCCATCGTCAGCCAGTAGAAGAGCCCGATCGTGACGTAGAAGAGCGACTCGCGCTCGAGCCCCAAGAGCCCGTGCAGCTCCTCGCGCCAGCCGTCGAGCACGGTGATCAGGAAGATCACGACGAAGATGAAGGGCAGCGAGTAGAGCGCGTCCACGATGCGCATCAGCACCTGGTCGACGCGGCCGCCGGCGAGGCCCGCGACGGCGCCCCACGTCACGCCGACGAGCAGGCTGGTCAAGGTCGCGAGCAGCCCGACCGCGAGCGACGTGCGCGAGCCCCACACGATGCGCGCCAGGACGTCGCGGCCCTTCTGGTCGGTGCCGAGCCAGGGACCGGTTTGCAGGTCGCCGAAGATCCCCTGGCGCAGCGAGACGAGCGCGCGGTCGATCGGACCGAGATCCCAGTATTGCGGCTGGAATCCGTGCACGAGGAATCCGTTCCAGGGCGCGGCGGGGGCCAGCGGCTCGTCCGCGAGCTCCAGTGCGATGGGCGAGGGGAGAGGCAGCAGGGGCGCGAGCAGGCTCGTCGCGGCCACCGCCGCCAGGAACACGAGCGCGAGGAACGCCGCGCGGTTCGCGCGCAAGTCCTCCCACGCCCGGCGCCACGGGCCCGGCGACGCCAGGGCGGCGCCGAGCAGCTCCTCGTCGCGGCGGCGCGGATCGCGCGGCTGCGGCGCGACGGTCGTGGACGTCGGCGCGCTCACGACTCGTCCTCCAGCGCGATGCGCGGATCGAGCGCGGCGTACACGACGTCCACCAGGAGGTTCAGGCCGCAGACGAGCGCCGTGTAGAGGATCGTCACGCCCATCGCGAGCGTGTAGTCGCGGTTCAGCGCGCTGTTCACGAAGTGCGAGCCCGTGCCGGGGATCGCGAAGATGCGCTCGATCACGAGCGATCCGGTCAGCACGCCGGCCGCGGCGGGACCGAGGTAGCTGACGACCGGCAGGATCCCGCCGCGCAGCGCGTGGCGCATCACGACGAGCCGCTCCGGGAGCCCCTTCGCCCGCGCGGTGCGGATGCAGTCGTGCCCGAGCGACTCGAGCATCCCGGACCGCGTGAGGCGCGCGATGTAGGCCGCGAACGGCGCTCCCAGCGCCAGCGACGGCAGCACGAGGTGCCGCAGCGATCCGTGCCCCGCGACCGGCAGGATCGGCCACACGAACGCGAAGAGCAGCACCAGGAAACCCGCGATCGCGAAGTTCGGCAGGGCGATGCCCGTGGTCGCCGCGAGCCTCAGCGCGACGTCGACGCGCGTGCCGCGCTTCAGCGCCGACACGATGCCCGCGCCGACGCCCACGACGAGCGCCCAGGACAAGGCCAGGAATCCCAGCGCGGCCGAGATCGGCAGCGATTGCGCCAGGATGTCGTTCACGCTGGCGTCGCGGTACATGAGCGACGGTCCGAGGTCGCCGGCCAAGACGCCGCCGAACGTGTCGGTGCCGTCGCCGCCCAGGAGTTCCGGTCCGTGCGCGCCCAGCTCGAAGGGGCCGATGTAGGCCGCGAACTGCTTCCACAGAGGCCAGTCGAGGTGGTAGCGCTCGCGCAGATTCTGCTCGACGGCGGCCGAGGCGCGGCGCTCCGAGTCGAACGGCCCGCCGCGCACGCTGCGCATCAGGACGAAGGACAGCGTCGCGACCGCGAGGATCGTGACGATCGCCCAGGCGAGGCGCCGCAGGAGGAAGCGCGTCATCGCTGCGCGCGCCGGCGCCGCTCTGCCGGGGAGTACAGGCCTTCCGACGGTCCGTGGCTCTCGACGAGCCGCGAGCCGGCTGCGTCGGCTCCGCGCCTGGCGGCCAGCTCCGCGTCGTCCATCCAGTACCAGAACTTCGGGAAGTGCTCGTCGAGCGGGTTCGCGTGGAAGCCGCCCAGCCGCGGATCGACGAGCGACGTCACCGCGAACGTGTAGACGGGCAGGATCGGCAGCTCGCGCAGGAGCAGCGCTTCGGCGTCCTGGAGGAGCCGCCCGCGCTCCGGCTCGCGCGACGCGCGCGCGCGCTCGAGCAGCTCGCCGTAGCGCGCGTCGTTCCAGCCCGTGCGCGAGTTGTCCGCGCCCGGCGCGAACACCTCGAGGAACGTGGCCGGATCGGCGTAGTCCGCGATCCACGACGAGCGCGAGATCTCGTACTCCAGGCGTCGCTGGGCGTCGAGGTAGACCTTCCACTCCTGGTTGCGCAAGCGCGTCGTCACGCCGAGCTCGCGCCGCCACGTGTCGGCGACGACCTCGCACACGTCTTTGTTCGTCGCTTGCGACGCGAAGTGCAGCTCGACCTCGAGCGGCGATCCGGGGCCGTAGCCCGCCTCGCGCAGGAGCGCCCGCGCCGTTTCGCAGTCGCGCGCGAAGTCGCCCGCGTGCTCGATCTCCGAGCCCGTCCAACCCGGCAGGATCTTGGGCACGAGCGAGAACGACGGCAGCTCGCCGCCGCGCGTGACCTTGTCCGCGATCGCCGCGCGGTCGATGGCGAGCGCCAGCGCCCGCCGCACGCGCACGTCGTCGAGCGGCGGCTTCGCGACGTTCACGCGGAAGAACGACGTCGCGAGGTACGGCGCGGGCCGGTAGTCCTCGCGGCCGCGCAGCCGCGGGATCGCCGTGGCCGGCACCTCGTCCAGGTACGCGACCTCGCCGGTCAGGTAGAAGTTCAGGTTCGTCGAGAGTTGCTCCGACGCCAGCACGTCGAGGGTCCGAAACGCCACCTCGTCCGCGTCCCAGTAGGCCGCGTGGCGCGCCAGCCGGATGCGGTCGTTGATGCGCCGCTCCACCAGGCGGAAGGGTCCGTTCGTGACGAGGTTCGCAGGCTTGGTCCATTCGACCTGCCACGTGTCCGGCCAGCGCGCCTGCGCCGCCTCCAGTGCGTGCCGCGACACGGGGCAGAGCGGCGCCGAGACCGCGAACTCGAGGAAGTGGTCGACGGGCTGCGCGAGCCCCACGACGAGCGTCCGGTCGTCCGGCGCGGTGATCGCGACCACGTCCTCGAACTTCCGCGCGGGGGCGCCGTCGTCGCCGACCGTCGTGGCCCACGCGCGCGCGCCGCGCACGCAGTCGAGGAGGTCGGCGTATTGAGCTCCCGTGCGCGGATCGAGCAGGCGCTGCCATGAGAATGCGAAGTCGTGGGCCGTGACCTCGCGCCCGTCGGTCCAGAGCGATCCGGCGCGGATCCGGAACGTCCACGTGCGGCCGTCGGCCGAAGTCGTCCACGATTCCGCCATCCCTGGGATCGGAACGCCGGTGCGCGGATCGCGGATCACGAGCCCTTCGTAGAGCGCGCGGACGAGCCGGATCTCGGGGACGCCCGTGACCTGTTGGGGGTCCAACGAGCTGGGCTCGGCGCCGTTGCAGTAGGCCGCGTCGGCGCGCTCGAAGCGCGCCCTGGACAGCGAGAAGGCCCCCGCGGTCGCGAGGATCGCCGCCACGAGAATGAGGCTCTGGCGCACCACGCGGCGCAGCGTAGCGGAGCTCGAGGGCCGGGCGAACGACGGTTCGGCCTGGGCCGAGGACTCGACGCGCCCGCGCACCGCTTGTCCTCCCGTCCCACGGAGAGCTAGGGTCCCACAAGGACCGTCACCCGCCCCCCGCCGGCGGGTACCGTCCCCTGCCGATGCGCCCCCGCCTCCCCGCCCTCCTCGCCTGGACCCTGTGCGCCGCCGCCGCGTTGGCGCACCCGCAGGCGCCCGCGGGCCTCGGCTTCCCGCCGACGGACTCGTTCCACCCCGACCGACAGGCCGGTCCGGACGGCGCGCTCCCGCCGCTGCCCGAGCCGACCTGGGGCGGCACGATCACGATCCACACCGAGAACCTGCCGCGGCACCTGAACCTGGCGCTCGCGAGTTCCGCCTACGCGCGGCGGATCCTCTCCAACACGCACGCCTGGCTCGAGCGCTACGACCCGCGGACTCTGCGGCGCGAGCCGGAGATCGCGACCTCGGTCGACGTCGACGACCTGCTCACCCGGAACGACAGTGAGCCGCGCGAGCTCATCGGGCGCGTCGAGGACGCCGGCCCCGACTGGCTCGTACGCTCGGCGAGCGGCGACCAGCGCGTCCCGAAGGCCGCGACCGCCTCCGTCGCGAAGGGCACCGTCCTGACCTTCCATCTCGGCGCGGGCTGGACGTGGCACGACGGCCATCCCTTCGATGCCGACGACGTGATCTTCTCGTGGAGCATCTACCAGAACCCGGACGTGAAGTGCGACGACCGGCGCTGGCAGCACCAGAAGATCCGCTCGGCGACGAAGCTCGACGCCCGCACCGTCCGCTTCGTCTACGCCGAGCAGTATTTCCACGCGCGCGTCACGGTGGGGGACATGTTCCTCCTCCCGCGGCACCTCTACGACCCGACCGACCCCGACCACGAGCGCTACGACCCCGAGTTCCACGCCGCGCGGCGCGCGAAGGATCCGCAGTGGAAGCCCGGGCCGAAGGACGTGGCGGACTGCGTGAACGACAACCCGAGGAACCGCCTGTTCGTCGGGCTCGGGCCGTATCGCATCGCATCCTGGGTCGACGACGTCCTCGAGGTCGAGCGCGCGCCCGGATGGAAGGACGACCAGCGCGCCGGGCACTTCGACCGGATCCGCTGGCGGCGCATCCCGGACTACGGCGCCGCGTTCCGCGCGCTCGCCGCGGGCGAGATCGACTTCCTCGACGCCGTCACGACGGACGACTACTTCGGCTCGGTCGCGGCTTCGGACGAGTTCCGCGCCAAGTACTACTTGGGCACGCACCGTTCGCAGTCGTACTGGTACGTGGGCTGGAACACGAAATCGCCGAAGCTCGCCGATCCGCGCGTGCGCCGTGCACTGGCGCACCTCGCGGACCTCGAGAGCTTCCGCGTGGGCTACTACCGCGGCCTGGCACGCACGATGGCCGGACCGTTCCTGCCGGATTCGCCGGCCTGCGATCCCGCGATCCGGCCCCTCGCTCACGACGTGGCGCGCGCGGAAGCGCTGCTCGCCGAAGCGGGTTGGATCGACCGCGACGGCGACGGCATCCGCGACCGCGACGGCGTCGCGCTCGAGATCGAGCTGCTCGTCGAGGCCAAGAACGCGCCGGGCCAGGCCTTCGCCGCGAAGTACCAGGAGGACCTCGCGCGCGGCGGCGTGCGCCTGAAGGTGCAGGGCCTCGACTTCAACACGCTCGACGAGCGCAAGAAGAAGCGCCAGTTCGAGGCCGTGCAGCAGGGCTGGGCCATGGCGCCGGAGGCCGACCCTGAACAAGCCTGGCACTCGCGCTGGGCGCCGCCGGAGAAGCAGGCCGGGAACTTCGTGGGCCTCGCGGACCCGCAGGTCGACGCGATCGTCGAGGCCGGGCAGGAGGAACTCGATTTCGATGCGCGACAGGGGATCTGGCACCGGCTCCAGGCGCGACTCATGGAGTTGCAGCCGTACCTGTACTGCTACGCGCCGCTGCGCAAGTTCGCGATGCTGCGCTCCGTGCGCGGATTCCAGGAGACCGCGATCGACCCGAACTGGGACGCGCGCGATCTCTACTTCGCGCCGGGGACTCCGGGCACGCGCGATCGGCTGCGTTGAGGTCGCGATGACGTCCCGAGGCCACCGAGCGAGCGCGAGCTGACCGTGGCACGCTGGATCCTCGGAAGGCTCGCGTGGATGGTCCCGACGCTGCTCTGGATCACGCTCGTCGTGTTCCTGGCCGTGCACGCGGCGCCCGGAGATCCGGCGTCCGTGGCGGAGGACGCGCTGGCCGGAGTCCCCTCGGACGTGGACGTCGAGGCGCGCAGCGCGCGCTTCCGCGCCGAGCACCTGCTCGACGCGCCGTTGTGGCGGCAGTACCTGCATTTCGTGGGGCCTTTCGACCTCTCGCCCGACGGTCCGACGTGGCTCGGCGGCTCGGGGGCACGGCGCTGGCACGGCCTCCTCGCGTTCGAATTCGGCGACGAGTGGGGCCGGCCGGGCGTGGCCATCGCGCCCGAGATCGCGCGGCGCCTGCGCGTCACCGTGCCGCTCTCCGCGGCGGCGTTGTTCCTCGCGTACCTCGTCGCGATCCCCCTCGGGGCCTGGTCGGCCCTGCGCGACGGGCGGAAGCGCGCGGGCGTCGTCGCCGGGGCGCTGCTCTTCGTGCACGCGCTGCCCTCGTTCTGGCTGGCGCTGCTCGCGATCCTCGTGTTCGGTCCGACGGGCCTCGACCTGTTCCCGGTCTTCGGCCTCGCGTCGAGCGCGACCGAGGGCGCGGGCGCCTGGACGCGCGCGCTGGACGTCCTCAGCCACGCCGTGCTGCCGGTCGTGGTGCTCGCCGCGGGCAGCCTGGCGTGGCTCGCGCGCCACGTGCGCGGCAGCGTCCTGCAGGAGCTGCGCTCGGACTACGTGCGCACGGCGCTCTCGACGGGAGCCTCGGAGCTCGAAGTCGTGCGACGGCACGCGCTGCCCAACGCGCTGCTCCCCGTGATCACGTTCCTCGGGACCGTGCTGCCCGCGCTCGTCGGCGGATCCGTCGTCGTCGAGAGCGTCTTCGGCATCGAGGGGATCGGCAAGTACGCCTACGAGGGCCTGCTGCGCCGCGACCTCAACGTGATCCTGGCCACGACGACGCTGTCGGCGGTGCTGACGCTCGTGGGCCTCTTCGCTTCGGACCTGGCCTACGCGCTGCTCGATCCGCGCATCCGCTGGGGGTCGCGTCGTGACCGTTGACGCCCGCCGGAATCCGCGCGTCGAGCGCTTCCTCGCGCGGCGCGGAGGCCGCATCGGGATCTGGACCCTGGCGATCCTCGGGACGCTCGCCGCGTGGGCACCGTTCCTCGCGAACGACCGGCCGTACGTCCTCGTCGCGGCGGATCGCGGATCCCTCGAGCGCGCGCGGGACGAGCTCGCGCCGCTCGCCGAGTCGCTGGCGCGCATCGCGCACGCGGCCGAGGACGCCGGGAACGCGGCATCGCCCGGAGCGCGCGAGTCGATCGCGGACGAGGCCCGCGGGATCGAGGCGCGCCTCGGGGTCCTCGAGACGGCGACCGGCGCTGCCGCGCTCGCCGAGCTGCGCCGCGCGCTCTCCGCGAGCCGCGCGGGCAGCGCGCGCTCCGCGGACGAACTCGTCACGGCCGCGCGCACCGTTCGCGACGCGTTCGCGGACGGACGGCTCGTCCCGCCGACCGTACGCACGTTCCCGCTCTTCGCGAGCCTCGACGCGCTCGACGTGTTCTGCGCCTTGTTGCCGCTCGCGGGGCTCGCGGCCTGGAGTCTCCGGCGACGGCTCGGCCTCGGCCGCGCGTTGCTCGTCGCCTGCGGCTCGGCCGTCGCGCTGGCTGCGATCGTCGGAATCTTCGCGGAAAAGGCGCCTTTCGCCGCGCCGGGCGCGTTGAAGGCGGCGGTCGCGCGCGGCGTCCTGCAGGTCGACCAGGCGTGGTTCCCGCCGATCCCGTTCGGCTACGCCGAGACGAACCTGGCCGAGGCGTGGCGCCCGCCCACCTGGCTCCCCGCGGGGCGACTGGATGCCGAGGGACGCAGCCCGTCGACGCGCGACGTCTCCGCGCCTTCCGCGGGCCGGCCGGCGGCGCGGTACGGCGAACCGGCGATCGAATCCTCGTGGAGGCACGTGCTCGGGACCGACGCGCTCGGCCGCGACGTCGCCGCGCGGACCCTGTGGGGCGGACGAATCAGCCTCACGATCGGCGTGCTCGCTGCGTTGCTCCTCTCCGCGATCGGCGCGCTGCTCGGCGCCGCCGCTGGTTTCCTCGGTGGCGTCGCGGACACGCTCGTCTCGCGCACGATCGAGGTCGTGCTGTGCTTCCCGGCGTTCTTCCTCGTCCTGTGCGCGATCGCCTGGACGGATCCGGACGTCGTGCCCGTGCCGTTCGCGATCGTGCTCGTGATCGCCGCGGTCGGGTGGACGAGCACCGCGCGGCTCGTGCGCGCCGAGTCGCTGCGCGTCGCGGCGTCCGACCACGTGCTGGCGGCGCGTGCGCTCGGACTGCATCCCGCGCGGGTCCTCGTGCGCCACGTGCTGCCCAACGCGATCGGCCCGGCGCTCGTCGCCTTCGGGTTCGCGGCCGGCGGCGCGATCGGTGTCGAGTCGTCGCTGGCGTTCCTGGGCCTGGGCGCGCAGGTTCCGCTGCCCTCGTGGGGCGGCCTGGTCGGCGAAGCGCGCGGCGCGGACCAGGCTTGGGCCTGGATCGCCCCCGGAATGCTGGTCTTCTTGGCGGTGCTCGCCTGGGTCCTCGTCGCGGAAGCGGCGCGCGAGGCGCTCGATCCGCGCGCGGCAGTGGAGCCGTCGCCGTGAGCGCGCCGCTCGTCGTCCTCCGCGGGCTCGCCGCCAGCGTGCCGACCTCGGCCGGTCGCGTCCGCGCGGTCGAGTCCGTCGATCTCCAACTCGAGCGCGGCGAGGCGCTCGCGCTCGTCGGCGAATCGGGCTCGGGCAAGACGCTCACGGCCCTGTCCATCGCGGCCCTCGCGCCGCCGGGCGTCCAATACACGGGTTCCGTCGCGTTCGACGGGCGGGAGATGCTCACGGCTCCGCGGGCCGAGTTGGAGCGCGTGCGCGGCCGACGCATCGGCACCCTGTACCAGGAGACGGCCGGCGCGCTCGACCCGTTGCTGCGCGTCGCGGATCAGATCGGCGAGCCGGCGCGGCGCCACCTGGGCCTCGATGCACCCGCGGCGTTCGCTCGCGCGCGGGAGCTCCTCGCGAGGCTCGCGGTCCCCGATCCCGATCGGGCCGCACGGGCTTTCCCGCATGAATTGTCGGGCGGCATGCGCCAGCGCGCGGCGCTCGCGCTGGCGCTCGTCGCGGATCCCGACCTGCTCGTGCTCGACGAACCGACGAGCGCCCTGGACCCGGCGAGCACCGCCGTCGTGCTGGCGCACGTCGCCGCCGAGCGCGCGCGGCGCGGCCTGGCGGTCCTGCTCGTGACGCACGACCTGGGCCTCGTCGCGGACCACGCCGACCGCGTGGCCGTGATGTACGCCGGCCGCATCGTCGAGGAAGGTCCGGCACGCGGCGTGCTCGCCCGGCCGGCGCATCCGTACACGCTCGGGCTCCTGCGTTCGCTGCCGGCGCGGTCCCGTCGGGGCGAGAAGCTCGCCGCGATCCACGGATCGCCGCCGCCGATCGCGGCTCGCCCGTCGGGCTGCGCGTTCCGCACGCGCTGTCCTCTCGCGCGAGAGATCTGTGCCGCGTCGAACCCGCGGCTCGAAGCGGTCGGCACGGATCGACGGGCCGCCTGCTTCGCGAGCGAGGAGGTGCCGGCGCCATGACGGACGTCCTCCTCGAGCTGCGCGACGCCGTCGTCGAGCACCGCCGCGAAGCGCTGTTCGGCCGGGGCGGGAGCACCGTGCGCGCGCTCGATGGCGTCTCGCTGACGCTGCGAAGCGGCGAGGTCGTGGCGGTCGTCGGCGCGTCCGGCGCGGGCAAGTCGACGCTGGCGCGGGCGGCGCTCGGACTGGAGCGGCTCGTGTCGGGATCCGTGTCGTGGAGCCTCGCGCCCGGCGCGGCACCCGTCGACCTCGCACGCCTCTCGACGGCCGACGTGCGCGCCGCGCGACCGCGGTTCCAGCCGGTCTTCCAGGATCCCAAGGCGAGCCTCGACCCGCGTTGGACCGCGCGCGCGACCCTGCGCGAGGCGTTGGCCGCCCGCGCCGCGAGGGTCGACTTCGAGCGCGAAGGGCGCGCGCTGCTCGAGCGCGTGGGGCTCGAGCCGGGCCACCTGGAGCGTCTGCCGCACCAGCTCTCGGGAGGCGAAGCCCAGCGCCTGTGCATCGCGCGCGCCCTGGCGGCGGCCCCGGACGTCCTGGTGCTCGACGAACCCGTGGCGGCGCTGGACGCTTCCGTGCAGGCGCAGGTCCTGGACCTGTTCGCCGACCTGCGGCGCGATTGGGGGCTCTCCTACCTGCTCATCGCGCACGACCCGCGGCTCGTGGACTGGATGGCCGATCGCGTGGTGGTGCTCGAGCAGGGCCGCATCACCGGGGGAAACTGACCCAGTTGCGTGGATGTGCCCTCCGGACCTCTGGGAACGCGGTATCCCGGAGAAACAACGCCCCATTCCTGGGGGGCTGCCCCTCGGGACCCAAAAAAAGGCCAGCGAGCTGGGTCAGCTTCCGGTCAGGGCAGTGGCACGCCGTACTCGCGCGCCAGGATCCGGCGCAGCTCTTCGAAGTCCTCGACGACGTGATCGGGCACGATCCCCGTGCCTTCGATGCCGTAGCGCGCCGCGCGGCGGGCCCACACCGTGATCATCCCGAGCGACTGCGGCGGTGCCACGTCGTGCGCCGGGCTGTCGCCGACGTACATGACCTCGTCCGCGCGGAGGCCCATGTCGCGCAGCGCCAGGGCGTAGAGCTTCGGGTTCGGCTTGCTGATCCCGATCTGGTCGGAGATGAACACCGCGCGGGGGTCGAGGTAGGGCACGAGCCCGAGGCGCACGAGCTTTTCGGCCTGCTTCACGGTCCAGCCGTGCGTGACGATCCCGAGGCGCAATCCGGCGCGCTTGAGGTCCGCGAGCAGAGGCGGGACGTCGTCGAACGGAGCCAGCTCGCGGAACTTCGTGTCGTGGTACGCCGCCACGCAGGCCGCGACGATCAGCGCCGGGTTCGTGGCCTGGAGGCACGCCGGGCGCAGGCGCTGGAGGAGCTTGTCGTAGTGGTGCTCGTAGTTCGAGCTGAACTCGGAGAGGACTTCGTCGAGTTCCTTGAGCACGACCTCCTCCGGCACGTCGAGCCCGGCCTGGATCATCGCGCGCACGGCGTTCTGGCGCGCCTTGCGGGCGAACGCGGTCGTGGAGAAGAGCGTGTCGTCGATGTCGAACAGGATCGCTTTCAGGCGGCTCACGGCGCGATCGTCGGAAACGCGAGGACCCGCGTCCAGCTTGCTGCTGGTCGCGGGTCCTCGCTGGCTCGCCCCGCTCAGGGCAGGATCGTCACGCGCGCCCAGTCATTGGTCAGGTGGCGCGGCGCCGCGAAGTAGCCCTGGAAGTAGAGCGACTGGCCCACTTGGTTCACCCCGCTCGGCAGCGTGAAGGTGGTCAACGCCGAACCGCCCCCGTCCGAGTTGCCGATCGGGACCGTCACCATGTCCAGACGCCGCAGGTGCAGGGAGCCGATCCCGTTGAACACGCACGGACCGGCCGCCTGGCCGCGGGACCACAGGAGGCGCGCCGGCGCGTTCGCCGGGCCCGACATCTCGATGGAGATCGTGTCGCCGACGCCCGGCACGCCCGTCACGCCGAAGTCCATCGCCTCGAACGGGTACAGCGAGAAGCCGCCGCCCCCGGCGAACGTGTTCGCGTGCACCGGCTTCCAGGCGACCGCGACGCGCTCGCCGTCGCCGGACATCTCCAGGTCGTAGACCGACCCGGGGAGGTTGTACTGCGCGACCGGTGCGTTCTGGTTCCGCCGGTAGAGTCGGACCTCGGGCACGATGTTGCCCTCGTCGCCCCACAGGCCGACGGCGAAGCGCTGGCCGTCGTCGCTGACCGACACCGCGGACACGATGTTCTGGAAGGTACCGGTGCCCTCGGCCTCCTCGCTCATCGTCATCACCTTCGAGGCCACGTCCAGCGCCTCGACACGCACGCGCAGGTTCGTGTCGAAGTAGTGCCAGCCGATCGCCAGCGTGCTGCCGTTGGCCGAGAGAGCCAGCCGGTCGCAGATGATCGAGCCCGGCAGCGTGCGCACGTACGTTTCCGTGTAGGTGCCGCTCGAGTTGCGCTCGTACAGGTGGAAGCGGTTGAACTCGCCCCACGCGAAGACGCGCCCGTCGCCCGAGATCGCGTGCCCGTCGAACATGCCCGAGAGCAGGACCTGCTGGATCGTGGTGTGCGTGTTCACGTTCCAGATGCGGGTCGTCGAATTCGACGACATGTAGAGCGTGTTGCCGTCCGCCGCGAGCTCGAACCCGCGCAGGTGGATGCCGAAGCTCGGGATGTCGCCGGTGTAGACCGGGGTCCCGCTCGAGCCCTGGAACACGGCCAGGGAGAGGCGCATTTCCATCGGATACAGCGTGGCCGCCACGATGCGCGTGCCGTCCGCCGAGATCGCGGCTCGCGACAAGCCGGAGGTCACGCCCGGGAAGGACCAGGTCCATTCCGGGGTCGTCGAACCGGATCGCCAGCGGCTGACCACGGCGACGCGGGTCGAGTTCTGGTTGTTCTGCACGATCTGGTGCACGGTGACGTGCGCGTCGGTCGTCTCGGCCGACTCGCAGAACGCGTTCGTTCCCG
Source organism: Planctomycetota bacterium (assembly GCA_026692665.1). Taxonomy (GTDB): domain Bacteria; phylum Planctomycetota; class UBA1135; order UBA1135; genus JAEUHZ01. The sequence goes on along the minus strand of JAPLOF010000048.1, from coordinate 97,454 downwards.
CGATCGCCACGTTCGAGGTCCACACCGGCGTGGCCGGGTCGGGCGAGAAGCCGGAGAGGAGCTCCGCATGGTCTTGGCCGAACTCGATCTGGCTGAACACCTGCGTGCCCTGGGCTCCGATCGAAACGACCTTCGGCGTCCAATCCGGGTTCGAGCGCGTCCAGAGCGCTCCGCCGATCACGAGGTTCTCGGTGCTGCCGCCAGGAGCCGCCGTGCCGTTCGTCGTCGTGACGACGGCGCCTGTGCTGCTCGTCTGGAGCGTGCTCGCTGTCGCAGGTCGGCTTTGTGCCTGACCCGCACCCGCGAGTGCCGCGAAAACCCCAAGTCCAATGCCCAGTTCCCGACTGAGGATACGTCCCATCTGCCCTGCCTCTCGTTGTGACCTGGGCTGCCATCCAGGTTGGATTCCGGATCGGGAGTGGGAGGACGGGATCCTGAGCCTAGCTCCGAAATCTTCGATATTGCATTCGCTGGAAAAGAAGGCTGGCCGGGCTCCGGAGGGAGAGGCCTGGCCAGCGAGGTCGGGGAATCTGGGACGCCGGGCACGCGCGTGCACCGGGAAAAAAAGAGCGGAGCCGCCCTTCTGGAGCGGCTCCGCGTCGGTCCGGGCCCCGTGAGGGCCGGGCGGCTCAGCGCGTTTCGATCCGGCGCAGTTCGTCGCGGACGTCGGTGATCCGCGCGCGGATCAGGATGACGAGCGAGCGGTTCTCGTCGCTGTAGCCCTCGTTCTTGAAGAAGAAGCCCACGATCGGGATCTTCGCGAACCAGGGGACCTCGGCGCGGCGCTCGATGCTGCGCACGCGGGAGAGACCGCCGAGCATCAGCGACCCGCCGTCCGGGATCGTCGCCGTCGTGAAGACGCTCTGCACTTCCAGCTCCGGCAGCTGGAATTGGATCGGCGACGTGTTGCCGCCGAGGGTCGAGCTGAAGTTCCGCAGCGCGACGACCTTCGCGACCGTCGGCTGGACCTCGAGGGTCAGGTACTTCCGGTCGTGGTGGATCGTCGGACGGACGTCCAGGACGATGCCTTCCTGCAGGATGTTGATCTGCGGGTCGGCCACGGCCTGGAACTGGGCGACTTCGACGTCGAAGTCCTGGATGTAGGCGCGCTGGTTCACGACCGTGACGTAGGCGCGCTGGGTGTTGTGCACCGAGAGCATCTGGTCGTTCACGAGCTGGATGTCCGAGCTCTTCTCGACCGCGCGCAGGATCGTCGAGAGGTTCAGGTCGTTGAGGTAGGTGAGCTGGTAGGTCAGCCCGCCGATCGTGGACAGCTGATCGCCCAGCGCCGAACCGAAGAAGTTCTGCGTCGTGGCGCGGAAGTCGCCGTCCTGGCCGTCATCGTAGAACGCGCCCGCGGACGGGGAGCCCGCGGCGTTCGTGCCCTGGGTGCCGGTTCCGCCGTTGTCGAGACCACGGCTGGCCTGGTCCTCGAGACCGTTCGTGACGTCCGAAACCGTGACGCTGTCGAGGCCGCGGAAGTCGACGCCGATCTCCTGGATCCAGTTCTGCGCGACCAGCATGAACTTGGACTCGATCGTCACCAGCGAGGAGCTGAAGCGGCGCAGGTCCTCGAGGAACAGGCGCACCTGCTCTTGGATCTCCGGCGTGTGGTTGATGACGATGAAGCCGTCGCCGGCCTCGATCGAGACGCCTTCGTCCTGCCACGTGCCGACCGCGACGTTCTCCTGGATCAGGGTGGCCAGGTCGCCCGGCTCGAGGATCCGCGGCTTCTCGCCGATCCCGCCGAATGGGCCGCCGCCGTCGTCGTCCTGCAGTTCGTCCAGCAGGCGGATGCGGTCGATGCGCGGGCCCATGAAGTCCGTGAGGCCCATCACGAGGTCCTGGACGTCGTGGTTGACGACGACCGGGCGGCTGCGCGCCTTCTCCTTCGTGGTGACGATCACGGCTTCGTGGCGGATCGTCCAGGTGACGTTCTCGCCGGCCATGCGGGTGATCAGGTTCAGCGCCTGCTCGAGGGTGATCTTGTTCTCGAACGAGAACGTGAACACGACGCCGGCCTCGCTGGCGGCGGCCTCGGCGGCCGGGTCGACGACGAGCGGAGCCTCGGTCTGCACGCGCAGGGCGTCCACGACCTTGCTCAGGCTCTCCTCGTCCTTCATCCCCAGCGTCAGGGTGGTGCGCCGGAGCGACTCGCGCAGTTGCGCTTCGCCGGGGTCCATCTTGCTGGACAGGTCCAGGCCCGGGCGACGCGCGCGCAGGGCCGTCATCGTGTTCCACTTCTCCGCGTCCGGCAGGGTGATGACGTCCGTGTAGGGGACCTGCATCTCCTTCATCGACTCGCGCCAGCGGCGGAACTGCTCGTTCTTGCGCTCGACGTAGTCCGCGCGGACCTGCGTGCGCCCGGCACGGAAGGCGGCGTCCTTGAGCTCGCGCGCCTTCTCGCTGCGCGGGTCGAGACGCAGCGCTTCGGCGGCCAGACGCTCCGATTCCTCGAACTCGCCCCGTTCGAACGCGTCGATCGAGAGTTGCAGGACGGAGTTCACCATCTGGGCGCGCTGGCCCATCTGCGCCGCCTCGCGGGCGCGCAGTTCCTCGGTCGCGCGTTGACGCGCCGCGTCCACGGAGGCCTTCTCGGCTTCCAGGCGCTGCGCGCGGACCTGCTGGAGCATGGTCTGCGCCTCGGTGTCGATGCCGCCCCAATCGATCGAGTAGGGGGCGAAGCGCACCGCGTTGTTGGCCACCTCGAGCTCGGCCACGGCGCCCTGGTAGTCGCTGCGCGCCACCAGGATGCGGGCCTTGGACAGGGCGTCCTGCACCTCGGCCTTGAGCTGCTGCACGCGCAGCGCGTACTCGGCGGTCATGTCCGCGCCCACGGTGCGATTGCCCGCCACCGGGTCGCCCTGGAGGGCCAGGATCCGCGAGCGGAGGTCGCGCGCCTTCGGGCTCTCCGGATCGAGCGCCAGGGCCGCTTCCGCCTCGCGGCGTGCGTCATCCAGACGCAGGTCCGTGAGCAGGCGCTCGCCATTGGTCAGGTGCTGCTCGATCAAGAACGCGTTGCGTTGCTTGGCGAGCTCCAGGGCGCGCGCGTCCTGGGACAGCTGATCCTGACCGCCACCCTGGGCGATCGGCTCGACGGCTGCCTCCGGGCTCGGGCGGGAAGCCGGGTCCGTCGCGGTGGCGACCGTGCCGGCGCTCTGGCATCCCGCTGCGGCGAGCAGCAGTCCCATCGTCCAAACGTTGCGTTGCATCGTCATCGTTCCGTCCGTGCTCGTCGAGTCGAGGCTCGAAGTCAGGGTTCGAAGTCAGGGTTCGCTAGGGGGTCGACGTGTGGTCGGGGAGGGGGCTCAACGACCCGGGGCCGGCGGAGTGATCTGCGCCGGAGTGGGCTCGGACTCCTGCGGAATGACGATGTTCGCCTTCAGCAGGATGAGGAGCTTGCGGTTCGAGACGTACTTGCCCTGGCGGCTGAAGAAGAAGCTCACCAGGGGGATCTTGTTCAGGAAGGGCACGCCGGACGACTGGTCCTGCTTGTCCGACACCTTGAGGCCGCCGAGCAGCACCGTGCCGCCGTCCGGCATCGGGATCGAGGTGCGCACGCGCTGGTACTCGACCTCGGGGAGCTGGATCGTGACCGAGTTCTGCGAGCCGAGGGTGGTGACCACCTCGCGGATCGGGCGCTTGAGCGTCGCGATCGTGGGGCGCAGCTCGAGCGTGATGAAGCGGCGGTCGGCCGAGATGACCGGGCGGACGTCGAGCACGACGCCGTCCTGGACCACGTTCACGATCGGGTCCGCGATCGAGGCCGCCTGGGCGATCTCGACGTTGAAGTCCTGCACGTAGGCGACGTGGTTGACGACGGACAGGTTGCCGCGCGCCGTGTTGTGGACGCTGATGCGCGGGCTGGTCACGAGTTCCACGCGCTCCGACTTGCTGACGGCGCGCAGGATCATCTCGAGCTGGATGTCGTTCAGGTAGGTCCACTGGAACGACAGGCCGCCCGAACCGGTGAGGACGTTCTCGTCCCCGAGGCCCGTGTCGTACAGCTCCTCGACGCGTGCGCGCATCTGCTGGTTCGACGAGCGGTTGTAGAACGCGCCCGAGTCCGTGCCCTGGCCGATCTCCTGGCCGAGGTCCTGCTGGGTCGAGGCGTTCCCGAAGTCGTTGAAGAAGTCGTTCGAGCCGAGGCCGGGCTGACCCAGGCCGCGGAAGTCGACCCCGATGTCCTCGAGGAAGTTGTCCTCGACCGACAGGAAGCGCGCCTGGATGTCGACCAGGATGCCGGTCGCCTCGCGCAGGTCGCGGAGCAGCTTCTCGATCTGAGCGTGCACTTCCGGCGTCTGGTGCACGACCATCGTGCCGTTGCTGATGCGCAGGCTGTTCTGCGGGTCGGCTTCCCAGGAGCCCGGCGCGACGTTGTTGCGGATGAGCGTGTCGAGCGCGTCACCCGTGATCACGTTCGCCTCGCGCTCGGCCTTCTCCTCCTCGGCGATCTGCGTGCCGCCCGAGGGCGAAACGTTCATCTCGCGGCCGGGGAAGTCCGGAATGGGGCGGATGAGGTCCTGCACGCCGTAGGTCCGCAGGACCTGGCCGCCCTTGATCTCGTCCTTCGTCACGAACTTGACGACGCCGTCCTCGATCTTCCAGCGCAGGCTCTCGCTGGTCTCGGCCATGAGGTCGAGCACCTTGTGGACGGTGCGCGTCTTCAGGTCGAGCTTGATCGTCCGCTGCTCCTCGTCGAGCTCCTCCTTGACCTTGGGGCTGATCAGGAAGTTCACGCCCGTCACGGTCTGGAGGAAGCTCGCGACCTCCTCGAGGGGGGAACCGTTGCCGTCGGGCCCGAGGAACTTCGGCTCGATCGTGCGCGTGTCGAGGATGTCGAGCACCGCCTGCTTGTCCTGCTCCACGCCCACGTCGAGCTGGCTGAACTCGAGCGGCTTGCGCTTGCTGACCTCGCGCCAGCGCTTCAGGTCGTCGAAGGCGAGCGTGTCGATCTGCGGCACGTCCATCGTGTCCAGCTCTTCGAACGTGCGGATCCACTGCTCGCGGTAGTTCATCCGGACGGTCTCGTCCGTCTTCGCGTGGCGCATCTCGCGCGCCAGGTCGCGCAGTTCCTTGGCCGGACCGTTGTTCGGGTCCTCGAGGAGGATCTGGCCCGTGAGCGCCTCGGCCTTCACGTAGTCCTCGGCCAGGAAGGAGCTGTTCGCGCTGTCGAAGAGCTCGCGCAGGCGGTCCTCGCGATTCTGCCGCGTGGCTTCCTCGGCGCGGCGGCGGACCTCGTCCGCTTCGGCGGCCGCCTTGCGGGCGGACTCGGCCTTGCCTTCTTGCGCCATGCGCACGGCCGTCTCGAGCTCGCCCTGGACGATCTTGGCGTCGAGCGAGTCCGTGGCGATGAGCGGGTTGTAGCGCAGGATGATCTCGGCCTGGCGGTACTGCTCGACCGCGGTGGCGAAATCGCCCTGGGCGAGCGCGTTCTTGGCGCGGATCCGCGCATCTTCGGCGGCCATGCGCGCCTGGCTGCGGCGCACGACCTCGCGCTGCGCGGCGTCCTCGAGGAACGAGCCGGCGGTCGCGTAGCGATCGCCGAGCAGGCTCTCGACCTTGCGCATCTGGCCGCGCGCGGACTGGCTCGACGGATCCAGGTCGAGCGCGTTCGAGAAGGCCGTCAAGGCCGCCTCGAGATCGCCGCGCTCGAGGAGCCGGTCGCCCTCCTCCACGTACCGCGCGGAGAGGAACTCCTGCTGCTGGCGCAGGCGCGCGGCGCGTTGCGCGTCCTCCGAAAGTCCGCCCCCCTGGGGAGCGGCGGGGGCCGCGGCTTCCACCGTGCCCGACTCCTGGACGGTGCCCTCGACCGTCAGCGCCGAGGGTTCGGCAGCCGTGCGGACGGCCACGGCGGGTTCCGCCGGGCTCGATCCAGACGAGGTGCAGGAGCAGGGGAGCGCCGCGAGGAGCGGGACGAGGAGGAACCTGTGCTGCATGGGTTCAGAGACCAGGGATCGTTTCGGAGCCGGAACGCTGGGCGGAATCGAGCACCGCGGGCGACATGTCCGTCGCCACCGCGGATTGCGGTTCACCGAGCAGCCGGGGATCGTGGATCAACGTGGGGGGTCGTCGTCGCGACGATGGACGGCCCACACACCCCGAAGGGCGCTCGTGGATGCGACCTGGTGTCACGGATCCGAGAGCGCCGGCACGAGGCTCGAGCGTTTCGGATCGCGGGACGCCGAGGGGGGGACGTCGCGGTCGTCGTTTCTTGGGGCGGCAGGGTTTGCGGATCGTTCCCGGTTCGAGCGCGACGCGCGCGCCGGACGATGCGCGTTCGATCCTCGGTGGGGCCTCTCCGCGCGGGAGATTCCTCACGAGACATCGCAGGCGCGGTCCGTGGTTCGAACTGAGAGGACTCGCGGGCCGAGAAACCCGGGTCTGGCAGAGCGGGCGGGGAGCTTACCGGCGCAGTCCAGGAGCGTCAACGCCGTGTCAGATCCTCGCCAGCCTTCCGTTCGATCCGGGGCGGACCGAACGTGCGGCTGGCGCTCTACCCCAGGGGCCCCGGGCGGTTACGGAGCCGATCCAGGACCGGCCTCGCGCTTGGGAATCGGGATCCCGGCCGTCTGCATCGCCACCTGGATGTCCTTCCAGCACTCCTTCTTGTCGGCCGGATTCCGCAGCAGGTAGGCCGGGTGGAAGGTCGGGACGACCGGCCGGCCGGCGATCGTGTGGACGCGGCCGCGCATCGCGTTCATCGCGGCCGTGATGCCGAGGACGTGCATCGAGGCGTGGCGCCCCAGCGGCACCAGGATGCGCGGCTCGAGCAGCTCGATCTGCCGGTCCAGCCAGGGGGTGCAGGTGGCCTTCTCGTCGGGGGTCGGGTCGCGATTCTCGGGCGGGCGGCACTTCAGGACGTTGGCGATCCACACGTCCCGGCGGTCGAGGCCCATCCCCTTGGTCACGATGTCCGTGAGCAACTGGCCCGCGCGGCCCACGAACGGGACACCGGTCTTGTCCTCCTCGGCGCCCGGGGCCTCGCCGACGAACATCAGGCCGCTGTGGCCTTTTCCGTCGAGGAAAACCGTGTTCGTGCGCGTGGCGCACAGCTCGCAGGCGGTGCACTGGGCGACGCCGCGGCGCACTTCGTCCAGGTCTCGCGCCGCCGCGGCCTGGGCCTTCACGTCGGCCGCGTCGCGGGCCGGCCCCTCGCCGACGGTCGGCCGCGGTTCCGATCGGGCTCCCGGGCGCCCCGGCTTCGGGGTGGGCAGCGGGGCCGTCGGCCGCCCCGCGGCCGGGGGCGGCTTCGCGCCGGCACCGCTCGCGGGCCCGGCCGGCTTCGCCGCCGGACCGGGCGTGCCGACCTCGCCCGGCAGAGCGCCGCCCAGGCGCTTGCGGCGCTTCACGTGACCGCGGATCCCCCGCGCCAGACGCAGGAGCTCTTCGTTCGGATCGGGCTCGGCCCCCTCGTCGCGCTTGTCGCGGTCCATGCGCGCACTCTAGCGCCTCCGACCGCGCGCGCCCGCAGGCCGCTGGAATCCGCGGGTTGCGCGCGGCGCAGGGAATCGAGGATGCTCCCGGGATGATGATCCGGACGGCACTCGGCGCTCTGGCGCTGGCGGGCGGCGCGGCCTGCTCGCGCGAAACGGCGCCGCCCGTGCTTGCGGAGCAACCGGCTGGCGCGCAGGTCTCGGCTGGCGTGAAGAGCCCGCCGGGATCCGCCCCGGCGGCCGCGGCTCCCGAGCGCGCCGAGCGCTCGAGCGCGCCGGCGGTCGTGAACCTGCGCCGCGCGATCGAGTTCGGCGACCTCGACCAGGCGCGCGCGCTCGCGTCCGCCGCCGATGCGGCTGGCCCCGAGGGCGTGCTGCTGCGCGCGCGGATCGCGGGCCTCGAGGGCCGGGGCGTCGAGGCGATGCGGCTGCTCGAGGCGCAAAAGGCGGCCCGGCCGCGCGACCCCGACGTCTACGCCGCCGCGGCCGAGCTCTACGCGTCGCGCGACGCCTTCGACACGGCCTGGATGGAGATCGTGGCCGGCACGAAGGCCTGCGGCGAGACGCCCGAGATCCTGCGCGCCAAGGGCGTGTGCTGGGTCTCGCGCGAGAACGGCGCGGACCGCGGCCTCGCCGCGCTGCTCGCGGCGCGCGCGGCCGATCCCGCGCTGCCGTTCTGCGACCGCGCGCTGGGCCAGGCCTACCTGCTCGTCGCGAAGTTGCAGGTCAAGGCCGAGAAGTTGCCCGAGGCCCTGGCGTCGGCGCGCCTCTCGCTCGCGCACGATCCGCTCGACGTGGACGGGCGCCGGTTCCTGGGCGATTGCCTCGCGGCCTCGGGCGACTTCGGCGGCGCGCTGGCGCTCCTGCGCGAGCTGATCGGCGAAGGACAACCGCTCACGGGCGAGCTCGCGTTGATGGAAAAGCGCGCCGGATTCGCGCGGCTCCTGGCGCAGGACAAGGCCGGGGCGATCGACCATTTCCTTTCGGCGCGCGCGGCCGGACTGTCCGACGCGGACCTCTCGAGCGCCGGCGACATCCTGGCCGAAGCGGCGCGCGCGCGCTGCGACGCCGGCACGCAGGCGTACGAGCGGAAGGACCTCGAGCGGGCCGAGGCCGAGTTCCGCGCCGCGCTCGACCTGTGGCCCGACGACCTGGCGGCGAAGAACCACCTGGCGCTCGTGCGTTTTCGCCGCGACGACCCGGCCGAGGCGGCGCGCCTGTGGCGCGTCGTGCTCGAGGTCGCGCGCAAGGAGGGGATCGAGCTGCCGGAGCCCGTGCACGTCAACCTGGCGCAGGCCGAGCTGAAGCGCGGCGAGAAGGCGGCGGCGCGGCAAGTGCTCGAGGATTACCTGCGCGAATCTCCGCAGGGCGAATGGGTCGGCGTGACGCGCTCGCTGCTCGCGCAGATCGACGCCGGCTCGAAGCGCTGAACCCGGATGATCCGCGAGGCCAGCTGCCAGCGGGTCCAAGGCTGCGCCGTTCCCGGTGCTGCGCACCGTCCGGTGGCATGTCGCTCACTCGGAAGAGTCGGCTGCGCGCAGCGATCGAGGCGAGTGCGGGGTCGCCCTGCTCACGCAGGCCAGGCTTCCGCTGGATCCCAGGCCTCTCCGCCGCGCGGCATTTCGCGCGTCGAGATCAAGCCGCCCTTCGTCCACCCGAACGACAGCAACCACGAGGTCGGGCGCGGCAGAACTCTGTCCGCGCGGGGCGAGCGGTCGGCCCAGCCTTCGAACCACGGACCGGACGAGTACGCGTCGATCCCGAGGATCCGCGCCCCGTGCTTGCGCGCGTTCTGCAGCGCGTAGACGAGCACCTGGCGCACCTCGCGCGGCGTCGTCAGCACGCGCGCGTGGTAGCGGTCGCGGATCACACGGCCGTTGCGGTCCCAGGCCTGGTTGAGAGCCTTCGCAAGTCGCACGAGGAGCCCTTTCATGCCGCGGCCTAGCGCGCGCTCGTCCTGCGCTTCGACGACGAAGTGCAGGTGATTCGACTGAACCGAATACTCGACGAGCCGAAACCCGAACCGGTCCGCGCCGGCAGCCAGCGAGTCGCGTAGGAGCGCAAGCGTGCGCTCGCGACGCAGGTTGGGCAGACCCTCGACGAGCTTCGTCGTGACGAAGACCGGCGTGTGGCGCGTGACGCGCGCACGCCGCGAGTGCGCGACGAGCGCGCGCTTGCCCGCGGGCTTCCGTCCCGCTCCATCCCGCCGGCCTCCGCGGCGGAAGAGTGCGAGCTGTTCCAAGTTGTCGCTTCGACTGCGGCTCATCAAACGCCTCCATTCCATGAACGAACGGCGCGCGTCGAAGTCGTCGAAAAGGTCGAAGAAACGTGCGTGTTCGTACGCTCTGCCCAAGCATTGGAATTTGAATCGGCGCACATCGAACGCTGCCTCAGAACGCTGCCACGCACCGCACCGTCCGCGACGCAGACGGTACGAGAGACGGAACGTGGTCCTGGCGCGCGCGCGAGCAGCTCGCGCAGTCCAGGTCTCGGACTCGGGCGCCTCGAAGGCGAGCGCGACCGCCTGCGCGACCCCATCTCACGCCTGAGTTCCGTCCTGATCCCAGGTCTACAGTCGTGCCGTGAACATCCAGCCGGCGCTCGAGCAACGGCAGGCCCCCGCACAGCAGCATGATCCAGGGCTCACAGCGCCGAAGGACGCCTGTGCCGTACATCCAGCGCACGGTCAGCTCGATTCAGGGGTCCTTCGTCCCGCCCAACTCGCGATAGCGCGCCAGCTCGCGCGCGCTGCCCTCGGCGTCGCCCGCGTCGCGCGCGAGGCGGGCCAGCGTGAGGTGGACTTCGACCAGCTTCGGATCGCACTCGAGCGCGGCGGCGCAGCGCGTTCGCGCGCGCTCGGCGTCGCCCCGGCGTCGCGTGATCTCGGCGTCCAGTTCGAGGCCGCGGCAGAAGCGCGGATCGAGTACGAGCGCGCGCTCGACCTCGCGCTGCGCGCTCGCCAGTTCGCCGGCCGCGAGCCACAGCTGCGCGAGGCCGTAGCGCGGCAGCGGCTCCGCGGGGCTCGCGCGCACCTGCAGCCGGCGCGCGCGGTAGAAGGCCTGCCACTCCGCGCTCTTCGCGCGCGACTCCTCGCGGCGCAGCGCTTCCGGCGCGTCGCCGCGCGCGCGCGCGGCATCGACCAGCAGGAACCAGGCCTGCGGCGCCTCGACGTGCCACGGCGCGCGCTTCACGAACTCGACGAGGTTCGCCTCCGCGCGCGCGAGCCGGCCGGCGCGCGCCTCCGCGCGGCCGAGCAGGAGCCAGCATTCGGGATCGTCGGGAAAACGAGGCGTCGCCGTGGCGGCGCCACCCGGGGCGGCGAGCAGGCTCGCGGCCCGCGCGATCTCGTCGCCGTCGAGCGCGATCCGTGCCGCGGCCAGGACGAGCGGCGCTGATTCGCCGCGCGCGAGGAGCTGCGCGGCGCGCACGTCCTCGCCCGCCGCGTGCAGCGCGCGCGCGTACAAGGCGGTGAGCTCGGCGTCCGCGTCCGCCTCGCGTTCGATCCACGCACCGGCGGAGAGGATCTCGCCCGGCACGTCGAGCTCGAGCGACTCGCGCCACGCCGCGCGCAGCGCCGGCACGTCGGCCACGGGCCGCTCCGCCTGCGACGCGGCCTGGATGGCGAACGACGCGACCAGGAGCAGCGCCGCGATCATCGGAACGCCTCGCGCGCCACGATGCCGCGGCCTTCGCGCACGGTGATCCGCGCGCCGGCCTCGCCGCCGGGCAGCTCCTCGACGCGGCCCGAGGGCCAGCGCACGATCAGCTTCTCGTAGCGTTTCGAGGCGCCGAGGCCGAAGTGCAGCCAGGGCGTCGACGCCGACTGGAATCCCGCGGCCGTCTGCACCTCGGCGAGCAGGGCGTGCTCGTCCGCGCCCGTGCCGACGACGAGGATCGCCTTCGCTCCGTGGCCGTCGCGCGGCGTGCGCGGCGCCGTGCCCGTCGGGATTTCAGGCCCCAACAGGCGCAGCGCGATCCGCGCGTTGCCCGCGCCGGTCCGGTTCATGCCGACCGCCGCGCGCGCGTCGATCCGCGCCAGGACGACGTCGGGCGCGCCGTCGAGATCGAAGTCGCCGACCGCGCTGCCGCGCGCGCCGATCGCGGCGGCGAGGATCGAGTCCGCGGCGCGCGGCTCGACGCGCACGGCCTTCGGTTCGGGCCCGAGCTTCCACAAGGTCGCCGGTTGTCCGTAGCGCGTGCCCGTGTGCGGCGCGTCGGCCTGCGGGTAGACGTGGCCGTTCGTGGTGAAGAGCTCGAGCCAGCCGTCGCCGTCGAAGTCCGTGAGGTGCACGCTCCAAGACAGGAGGCTGCGCGTCTCGCGCATCAGCCCGTAGGCGTTCGTCATCCGCCGGAAGCCCTGCGCGCCGCCGAAGTAGAGCTCGGTCGCCTCGTCGGAGAAGTTCGTCACCGCGAAGTCGGGCAGGCCGTCGCGGTTCACGTCACCCGCGGCGGCGCCCATGCCGGCCTGCATGCGGCCCTCGGACGAGAGCGCGACGCCGGCGGCGCGCGCGACGTCGGTGAAGACGCCGCGGCCGTCGTTCACGAGCAGGAGGTTCGGCGACGTGTCGTTGGCGACGAAGACGTCCGTGTCGCCGTCGCCGTCGGCGTCGAACGGCAGCACGGCCAGCGTGAAACCGGCGACGTGGCCGGGCAGCGCCGTGCTCGACACGTCCTCGAACGTGCCGTCGCCGCGGCCGCGGAAGAACGCGTCGGGCTGCGGGACGAGTCCGGCGGGCCCACAGAAGACGGGCTGGCCCTTCCACGTGCACGGGACGGCGAGCGGGCCCTCGCCGAGCTTCCCGATCGGCGGGTTCATCGGATCGAGGTCGAGGTAGCGCCCGGCGTAGAGGTCGAGGATGCCGTCGAGATCCGCGTCGAAGAGAGCGAGGCTCGTGAACCACGACATCGCGTGACCCTTCTCGCGCACGATCCGGAACGAGTCGGTCGGGATCGCGCCCTGTTTCAGCGACAGCGCGCCGTCCGGTCCCTGCAGGTAGACCGCGATGCCCGACAGGCCGCCCGTCACGAGGTCGTCGTCGCCGTCGCCGTCCACGTCGCCGGTCGCGAGGCCCGTGGTCCACATCTCGTAGTAGTTCGACCCGAGCGCGCGACGCGTGAACCGACCCGTGCCATCGTTCTCGAACACTTCGGGGCGGGGGAGTTTCGTCGCGTCGACCTTCGCCGCGCCCTGCGCGAACACCAAGTCGAGGTCGCCATCGTTCCCGAGGTCGAGGACGGCGACACCGGCGCCGTTCGCCTCGAGGATCACGCGCTTCTCCGCGGATCCCGACACGTTCACGTAGTCGACGCACCGCGCAACGGCCTCGTCGACCAGGTCTCCGACAGCCGGCGCGCCGTCGACGCGCGGCGCGGTCCCGGACGGGAGCGCGGGCGGCGGCCCGGCGGCCTTGCTCGCGGCCGGCGGCGCCGCGGGCTCGCCGCAGGCCGCGAGGAAGCTCAGAAGGAGGATGCCCCGGACGCGCACGGAGCCCGTGTCTAGCCGCTCGGATGCCGCGAAAGAAGGCCCGGACCGTCCCCCGCGTTGACCCCTCCGGCCGGCGCGCGTACCTTCTTCCCCCCGCCTGGCCCCCGGCCAGCGGTCCCTCCATGCCCATCCGGCGCCCCAACCTGCTCGACGCTTTCCGTCGAGCGCACGACGTTCCCGCCCCGCCGGCGGGAGGCGCGGGGTCGGGGGCTGCCCGGGCTCCGGGTGCGGGGCCCGAGGCTCCCGCGGCGCGGCCTCCGGCACCGGCCGCGGCGAGCGAGCCGCCGACCACCGTCGCTGCGCGCGGCGCCGTGCGTCCGGCCGTCGCCGCTCCGCGGCCGCCGGTCGATCCGCCCGCGGCGACGCGCATCGCGCCTCCCGCGGCGCCTCCGAGCGCTCCGCGCCGCGAACGACTCCTCTTCCTGGCCCTGGCTCTCACGATCGCGACGCTCGTGCTCGTCCTCATGATGCGCGGCGATCGTTCGGCGGCGACCGGCGCTCCGACGGTGCAGGCCGCCAACGTCGCCGCCGCGCCGGAAGCGCCGAAGCCCGCGCCGGCCCCGGCCGCGACGACTCCCGAAGTCGCGCGCGCTCCGCACGACGCCGCGCTCTACGACGCGCGCAATCGCTACACGGTGCGCCTGATCCAGTACCCGAACGACAAGCAGGGGCTCACGCTCGCCACCGAGGCGTACCGCTGGCTCGTCAAGTTCGGCTATCCGGTCGGCAGCCCGATCCTGCTCGCCAACGGGCGCGGGATCGTGTTGTGCGCCAGCGCCAAGCCGACCCAGGAAGAACTCGTTCCGCTGCGCGACAACCTGCGGCGGCTGCGATACCCCGAGTCCTCCAAGACGATGCCGTTCTCCGATGCCTACATCGACGAGATCGACGACGTGCTCGCGCGCTGAGGCGCGCCGAGTGCGAGCGACGCGCGTCACCACCCAGCGAACCACGAACCGAACGCGCTGACCGGCGCGCACGAAGCCACAGAAAGCGAAACCCATGTCCATCCACTCCAGTCTGCGTGTCGGCGACAACCTCAAGGGCGAGCGCAGCGTGTTCACGCGCGTCGAGCGCCTCGCGATCCTCAAGAAGAGCGGCAAGTTCAGCGACGAGACCGGCATCGTCCACGGACTCCCGAAGGTGCGGACGCGCTTCAAGGTCGCGGTCGTGAAGAAGGCCAAGGAAGCCGCTCCGGCTGCCGGCGGTTCGGTCGCGGCGCCCGCGAAGGGTGCGGCGCCGGCGGCGGCGGGCAAGGCCGCGGCTCCGGCCGCGAAGGGCGCGGCGCCGGCCAAGGCGGCGGCCGCTCCGGCGAAGAAGAAGTGACCCGCGCCGGCGCGGCGTCGAACGCCGCCCCGGTGCTCGAGGTCTTCGCCTCGATCCAGGGCGAGGGGAGCTACGTGGGCGAGCCGCAGGTGTTCCTGCGGCTGCGCGGCTGCCCGCTGCGTTGCCGTTGGTGCGACACGCCGGGATCGTGGCGTCTCGCGGCGGACCAGACGGCTCGGATCGATCCGGCGCGCGGGCCGGCGCGCCGCGAATCCGTCTGGACCTCGCCGTTCCAGGCCGCCTGCTGGGTCGCCGAATGCGAGCCGGGCGCGCAGCGCACGGTCAGCGTGACCGGCGGAGAGCCGCTGCTGTGGCCCGAGTTCCTGCTCGGATTGCGGGCGATGGTGGGCTCGCGGCGCATCCATCTCGAGACGGGCGGCGCGCACCCGCGCACGCTGTCGCGCGTGATCGACAAGGTCGATCACGTCAGCCTGGACCTGAAGCCCGATCTGGACCTCGACCCGCCCGAGGAGGTCCCGGACGCGGGGACCGACGAGCGCTCCCCGAGCACGCGGGCGGAGTGGCGCGCGGCGCGGCGCGCCTCGCTGGCCCTCGTCGCCGACCGCGACGCCTGCGGCAAGATCGTCGTCTCGGGCGATCGGGCGCTGCAGGACTTCGCGCCGCTCCTCGACGAGGTCGAGGACTGTGCCCCGAACCTGCGCGTGATCCTCACGCCGGCCACGCCGGTCGGCGGTGTCGCCGCGCCGCCGATGGAACTCGTGCTGGCGGTGGCCGAGCTCGCGGGCGATCGCGACCTCGACGTGCGCGTGGTGCCGCAGGTGCACCGCCTGCTGCGGCTGCCCTGACGCTCAGAGCCTGTGGAGAATTCCCAGGCGACGCGACGCGAAGCGGCGCCACCAGGATCTGCGAGGCCGTAGGCTCGATTTCTTCACGGCCTCTCAGAAGCGGAAGTAGATGAACGGGCTGTACGAGCCCGCCGCGAGCTCCATCGCGCACAGGACGAACAGGAGGGCCAGTGCCGCGAGGCCCGCGCTCTCGACCAGCGTCGCGGTCCGCACCCGGCCCGATTCCCAGAGGGTCTTCGTCCAGGCCCCGAGCGCGGGGAGCCACGGCGTCGAGCCGACGACGCCGGCCGCGATCGCGATCCACGTGCGCGCGTCGGCGAACAGTCCGACCGGATTCAGCTTGTCCGCCGACACGATCGTCGTGCCCAGGTCGATGAGCTGCGAGCCGTCCTGGATCCCCACCATCGCCTTCAGGAAGCAGGTCGCCTCGTAGAAGGTGTTGGCTCGGAAGAAGACCCAGCCGACCATGACGACGATCATCACGTAGACGTGACGCAGCCACGATCCGCGCCGATCCAGCCAGGCGCCCAGTCCGATCCGCTCGAGGACGAGGAAGAGCCCGTGGTACGCGCCCCAGGCCACGAACGTGAGGCTCGCGCCGTGCCAGAGGCCGCACAGGAGGAACACGATCAGGAGGTTCGCGTACGTGCGACCGGGGCTGCCGCGGTTGCCACCCAGCGGGATGTACAGGTAGTCGCGGAACCAGGTCGAGAGCGACATGTGCCAGCGCCGCCAGAAATCGGTGATCGAGCGCGCGACGTAGGGGTGGCGGAAGTTCTCGAGGAACTTGAACCCGAACAGGTGGCCCAGGCCGATGGCCATGTCCGAGTAGCCCGAGAAGTCGAAGTAGATCTGCAGCGTGTAGGTGACCACGCCGAGCCAGGCCAGGGCCGGCGTGAGCTGATCGGGCGGCAAGGCGAAGATCTTGTCGGCCGCGGAGGCGCACAGGTCCGCGACGAGCATCTTCTTCGCGAGCCCGACCACGAAGCGCCGCGCGCCGTAGGCGAAGCCCTCGAGCGTGATCACGCGGTGCACGATCTGCTCGGCCACGTCGAGGTAGCGCACGATCGGGCCCGCGATCAGCTGCGGGAAGAACGCCACGTACAGCGCGATGTCGAGCGGGTTCTTCTGCACCGGCGCATCGCGGCGGTACACGTCGATCACGTAGCTGAAGGCCTGGAACGTGAAGAACGAGATGCCGATGGGCAGCCGGATCGAGTCGTCCGGGTTGAGGAACGCGTCCCGGACCCAGGACCCCGTGGGCACGTGGCTCCCCAGCGAGGCGAGCCCGGAGTCGAGCAGGCCGAGCGCGGCCAGCGCGACGCCCGCCCCGTGCCACAGCCAGTCGGCGTACTTGAAGACCAGGAGCAGGCCGAGGTTCGCCGCGACCGCGACGGCGACGACCGGCTTGCCGCGCGGCGTGTCGCGCTCCCGATCGACCCACAGTCCGAACGCGTAGTTCATCGCGATCGAGACCAGCATCACGAGCGCGACGACCGGCTCCTCCCAGGCGTAGAAGACGAGGCTCGTCGCGAGCAGCCACGTGTTGCGGACGAACTTCGGCGCGATGAAGTACACCGCCAGGACGATCGGCAGGAACGCGAAGACGAAGATGGGGGAGCTGAACAGCATCGGCGTGTCTCAGCGCGTCTGCGCAGTCCGATCCTCGAGGCGGGGGATGAAGGGGAGCGTCGCGAGTCCAGCCACTCCCAGCGCGCAGACGAGCCAGAAGAACCGCTCGAAACCGAGCGTTTCGACCAGTGTACCGCTCCAGCGGCCGGCCAGCCACGCCGACAGCCCCATGATCCCGGTCGAGATCGCGTAGTGCGTCGTGGCGAAGCGCGACGTGCGCGCCAACTGCAGCACGAAGACCATGTAGGCCGAGAAGCCGAAGCCGTAGCCGAGTTGCTCGATGCCGACGACGCACGACGTGGCGACCGGACCCGGCTGCGCGTGGGCGGCCCAGGCGTACAGGAGGTTCGGCGCGTGCATGGCGAGCGCCATCGGCCAGAGCATGCGCGCGAGCCCGAGGCGGGAGACGAGCCAGCCGCCGCTGATGCCGCCGACGAGCAGGGCCACGACTCCGATGGTGCCATAGATCCAGCCGACCTGCGTCTCGATCAGCCCGAGTCCGCCCGTTTCCCGGGCACGCAGCAGGAACGGACTGATCATCGGGGTCAGCATGGACTCCGCGAACCGGTACAGCAGGAGGAACGCGAGGATCGCGGCGAACCGCGGGCGGTCCGCGTACTCGCGCAGCATCGCGCCGATCGGGATGGACCCGCTCGCGCCGCGCACCGATCCGTCGGCGACCGGCCGCGGCGCGAACAGCGCGATCGCGATCGCGCCCGCCGCGTACACGGCGGCGCCGATCGCGAACGCCGTGCCCCAGGCTTCGGCGCGCGCGAATCCCCGGGCGAGCGGATGCTCGCCGGGAGTCCGTTGCAGCTCACCCGCGAGGGCGACGACGCCGCCCGTGACCAGGATGCGTCCGAGCCGGTAGCACGCGTTGCGCACGCCGACGAAGGCCTCCTGCTCGCGCTTGCCGAGCGCCAGCATGTAGTACCCGTCGCAGGCGACGTCGTAGGTGGCCGACGCGAACGCGAGCATGAGGCAGGCGGCCACCGTCCACTCCAGGTAGCTCTCGCGACCGGTCGCCCACGCGACCCCGAGCATTCCGAGCAGGACCGCGCACGAGGCTCCGACGAGCCAGCGTCGTTTCGTGCCGTAGAGGTCGATCAGCGGGCTCCACAGGGGCTTCAACATCCACGGGAGCGTCAGATCGCTGCTCCAGCGGCCCACGACCGAGGGCGGAGCGCCCATCGCGGTCAGGAACGTGTTCGACGCGGCCTGGACCGCGAAGTACGGCATGCCCTGCAGGACGTAGAGCCCGGGCACGAACGTCCACGGGCGGGCAGGGCGGCTGTCGGTCGGCATGCGAACGCGCCGAGCCTAACGCGGCGGCGTTGGACGGGCGAGGCACCTCGCCCGTACCCTGTTCGCCCCTCGGAACGGGATCCATGACCACAGAGACCGGAAGACGACTGCCGCGCGTCGTGATCGTCGGCCGGCCCAACGTGGGCAAGTCGACGCTCACGAACCGCATGTGCGGGAGCCGCGTGTCCATCGTCGAGCCCACCGCCGGCGTGACCCGCGACCGGGTCGCCGTGCCGGCCGAGCTGCGCACCGCGCGCGGGAAGCGCTGGATCGAGGTCGTCGACACGGGCGGCATCGGCATCGTCGACCGCGACGACCTCGAGTCGCTGGTCGAGGAGCAGATCCGGCGCGCGATCGCGACGTCCGACATCGTCCTGTGGCTCGTCGACGCGCGCGAGGGCATCACCCCGCTCGACGAGGAGGTCTCGCGCCGGATGCGCGGCATCAAGCGCCCCCTGATCCTCGTGGCCAACAAGGCCGAGGGCCGCTCGCGCCAATGGGATGCCGGCGAGTTCCACCGCTTCGGGGTTTCCGACGGCCCGTACGCGATCAGCGCCCAGAACGGCGAGGGACTCGACGACCTCTACGAGCGCATCCTCGAGCTCCTGCCGCCCGAGGACGCGGACGCCGAGCCGATCCTGACCCCGGTCATGCGCCTCGCCGTCGTCGGCCAGCGCAACGCGGGCAAGTCGACGTTCATCAACGGCCTGGCGCACGAGGAGCGCATGATCGTGTCCGAGATCCCGGGCACGACCCGCGACTCGGTCGACGTGCTGTTCGAGCGCGACGGCAAGGCCTTCGTCGCGATCGACACGGCCGGCGTCCGGCGCAAGCGCTCGATCCAGGACGCGATCGAGTTCTACTCGGACGCGCGCTCGCACCGCTCGATGCGCCGCGCGGACGTCGTCGTGCTGCTCTTCGACGTCACGAAGCCCATCTCGGGCATCGACAAGGACCTCGCGCGCTATTGCCTCGACCACCACAAGCCCGTGATCCTCGGCGCGAACAAGTGGGACCTCGCCGTGGGCTACACGCCCGAGGAGTTCCGCAAGTACATCGACGCGGAGATGCCCCAGCTCGACTTCGCGCCCATCTCGTTCCTGTCGGCGCGCGACGGCAAGGGCATCGACGAGACGCTCGACCTCGCGCTGGAGCTCTTCGACCAGGCCCAACGGCGCGTCTCCACGGGCGAGCTGAACCGCGTGCTCCAGAAGGCGCTCGAAGGCCGCGGGCCTTCGGCGGGCGGTCACGCCGTGCGCATCCGCTACGCGACGCAAGCCGAGGTGCGGCCGCCGACGTTCGTGCTGTTCGTGAACGACAAGAACCTCTTGAACAAGGATTCGATCCGCTACCTGCAGAATCGGATCCGCGACGAACTGCCCTTCCCCGAGATCCCGGTGCGCATCGTGCTGCGCGACCCGGCGCACGTGAACGAGGAGGAGTCCCGATGATCCCGCTCTCGAATGCCCTGCGCGCGGCGCTCGCGCCGCTGCTCACGCTCGTCCTCCTGGTCGCGTGTTCGAGCTCGGGTGCGAGCGACCGCGAAGGAGACTGGGTCGAGGCCGACATGACGGTCGCCAGCGATCGCATCCTGCGCCAGATCGCGACCCTGGCGCTCCAGAAGAACGGTTTCCCGCCCGGCACCGAGGACCAGGCCGCCCAGACGACCGTTTCGTCGAGCTGGAAGGTGCAGCTGCAGCCGTTCAAGAGCGAGGGCACGCGCGCCAAGGCGCACGTGATGTACGAGGAGAAGGGCCCGCGTACCTGGCACGTCGCCGTGCGCGTCGAGAAGGAGACGAACGAGGAACTCGCGAAGCCTCTGGAGCTCTCCCGTGCCAAGTGGGAATCCGGCCCCGACGACAAGGAAGCCGCGAGCCGGATCCTGCGCACGATGCAGACCGTGTTCGGCCGCGAGTTCGAGCTCGGCCCCAAGATCTCGCCCACGGACGCGGAGCGGATCCAGGGCGGCTGAGCCAAGGGAAGCTGACCCAGTTGGCTGGTTGTCTGGGGTGACCCGCCCCGGGCTCACTCGTGGGCTGTGTCGAGTTTCCTCGGGATACCGCAGTCCAGGGCCCCAGATCGCGACAGCCACGCAACTGGGTCAGTTTCCCCGCGGCTTGATCGAACCGGGGCGACCTGTCGATAGCGGGCGAACGCCCGGGCCCGTCCCCGGTTCGCATGTCCCCGCATCTCCCGATCGATCCGGCCCTGTCGCTGCCGACCCCTGCGCTGCACGGCGTGGCCGCGCTGCGCGACCGGGTGCTGTCCGGCCTCGCGGAATTCGGCCCGCTGGTCGTGGCACTCGCTGGGGGAGCGCTGCTGGGCGCCGCTTCGAGCGGCCTGGGAGCGCGGAGCGCGTGGCCGGCTGGAGCCGTGGCCGAGGAGCTGGCGCTCGTGGTGCTCGTCGCCGGCCTGGCGTCGGCCGCGATCCTGCCGCGGCGGGCGGCGGAGTGGCGGAGCCGTTCGCGCACGAGCCTTCCGCAACTCGGCGTCGCGCTCGGCGCCCAGCGTCTGTTCCTGCTCGCCCTGTGCGCACTCGCCCCGGTGTTGGCCGCTGTCCGCGGGCTCGACGCGACGATCGCCTGGGCGCCGGTCGTCCTCTTCCTCCAGACCGCGCTCGCCGCGGGCCTCGGCTTCTTCGCCGCGGCCGCGGCACGGACGCGGCTGGGCCGCCTCCTGCCGGCGCGCGTGCTCGTGCCGGCCTGGATCCTGGCTTCGCCGGGTGCCTGGCTCCTGCACGCGCCCACGGCCGAGGCGGCGCCGGCCTGGAATCCGCTGCATCATCTGGTCGCGGCCTGGCGCGCGATCCTCTTGCCCGGCGTGGGGACGAGTGAACCCATCGGCGAGGCCCTCCTGGCGCTCGCGCCCGCGGCGCTCCTGTGCGCCGTCGCCGGCTTCACGGCCTTCGTCGCCAGCGAGTCGGGCGAGGACGCGCCGCGCGCCTGACGCGGCTCGCCCCTTCCCAAAGCGTGTCCCCCGGCGGATCCTCTGCGCCCTTGGTCGTCACCCCGAAGATCCCCGATTTCGAGCGGGAGGACCTCGAATCGCTCGCCGGGCCGGTGCTCGCCTCGGCGGCGGACCCCGAGGACGCTGCGTCCGCGTTCGGCACGATGCTCTCCGCCCTTCGGGCGCGCGGCCGGGCGGTGCTCCTCGTGGTCGCGAGCGCGGAGAGCGAAGCGGCGCGCGCGCGCCTCCGCGAATTGGGCGCCAGCGAAGTGCGCTTCCTCGCCTCGCCCGAAGGACGCCCCGAGGGCGACGAGACGCTGGTCGCCCGGCTGCGGCTGATCGCGACCGAGTTCGGGCCCGCCACGGTCCTGTGCGCGAGCGGACCGACTCCAGGCGCGCGCGCCCTCGCGCTCGCGCTCGCCGCGGCGGTCGCGAACGGGCCGGAGCGCGCGTTCGTGCTCTGCGCGGGCGGGGCGATCGCGCGCTGCACGACGAGCGCCGGGGCCCTCGCGATCGTGCGCCCGGCGCGCGATCCCGCGTTGCCGCGCACGACCGCCGTCGTCTCGACCTGGAACAAGAAGGAGGACTTGCGCGCCAACGTCGAGGCCCTGCGCGCGCAGACCCTGCCCTTCGACGACATCGTCGTGGTGGACAACGCGAGCCGCGACGGCACCGCGGCGATGCTCGCGGCGGAATTCCCCGAGGTGCGCCGGATCGTGATGCCGCACGACCGCTACGGCGCCTGCGAGACGTTCAACATCGGCTTCTCGTCGGTGACCACGGAGCTGACGGCGATCCTGGACGACGACATCGTCATGCCGCCCGAGTGGCTCGAGAAGGCGACGCGCCGCCTCGCGCTCGAGCCGGCGACGACCGCCATCGTCTCGACGCAGGTGATCGAGCCGGGCACGCCCGCGAGCTATCTCGCGTCGAAGGCCGTGAACGAGGAGCGCTACATGTCGACGTTCCGCGGCTGCGCGTCGCTGGCGCGTTCCGACGCGCTGAAGAAGGCCGGCTACTACGACGTGCGTCTCTTCATCTACGGGAACGAGCGCGACCTGACCTGCCGGCTCCTGAACCTGGGCTTTCGCGTGTTGCAGTTCCCGGGCTGCCACGTGTTCCACAAGACGCCCTTCGGGATCAAGATGGGCAAGCGCAGCCTGTACTTCCACGCGCGCAATGCGTGGCTCTCGATGTTCAAATACGCGCCCGCCGGCGACCTCGTGCGCATGCCCTGGCTCGTCGTGTCCAAGGTGCTCCTGCGCGGACGCGAGAAGGAAGCGGAGGGCACGGTGACGGACGCTACGGGGACGATCGGCATCGGGCGTTCCCTGCGCGAGACCCCCGGCGCCTGGTGGGTGCTGGTGAAGGCCGGCGGGAACGTGCTGCTCAACGTGCCGTACTGCCTGAAGCACCGCGCGCCCTGCCGCGCGCCCGACTTCGAGCTCCCCTTGCACTGACGTGGACGCCGAACGCGCCAGCCGAGCGGCGAACTCCGGCCTCGGTCCGGTCTCGGTGGTCGTCGTCAACTACCAGGGCGCGGCGTACCTCGAGGAGTGCCTGGACGCCGTGCGCTCGTTGGCCGGCGCCGTCGACGAGGTGATCGTCGTCGACAATGCCTCGACGGACGGGAGCGTCGCGCTGCTGCGCGAGCGCTTCCCGGACGTGCGCGTGCTGGCGATGCCGAGCAACGAAGGGCCGTGCCCGGCACGCAATGCCGGGATGCGCGTCGCGCGGAATCGCTGGGTGCTCGCGTTGGACAACGACGCCGTGGTGCGCGCGGACACGTTGACGAAGCTCGCCGCCGCCGCCGCGTCCGACCCGCGCATCGCGATCGCGCAGCCGCGCAGCGTCTTCGCGTCGGAGCCGACGCGCGTCCACTACGACGGCGGCGCGTTCCACTACGCCGGGCTCATCGCGCTGCGCAACTTCTACCGGCCGATCGAGACGGCGGAGGGACGGGGGACGATCGACGTCGACTGCGCGGTCGCCGTGGCGCTGCTCGTGGACCGCGACGCGCTGCTCGCGCTCGGCGGCTACGACGAGACGATGTTCATCCTGTTCGAGGACCTCGACCTGTCCTACCGGTTGCGGGCCACGGGATCGCGCATCGTCTCGGTCGAGGACGCGATCGTGCTGCACAAGGGCGGAACGCCCGGGATCAGCTTTCGCGAGGGTCCGCGCTATCCCGGCTCGCGCGTGTTCTTCCACTCGCGCAACCGCTGGACGTTCGTGGCGAAGTGCTACCGCACGCGCACGATCCTGGCGGCGCTCCCCGGGCTCGCGCTCTACGAAGCGGCCTGGTTCGCGTTCTCGCTGGCGCAAGGCCACGCCGGCGACTGGTGGCGGGGGAAGCGCGCGTTCCTGGCGCTCCGTGATCGGCGCCGCGCGGAGCGTGCGCGCTTCCAGGCGGTCCGCACCGTCCCCGATCGCGACCTGCTCGTGGGGGGACCGCTGACGATCACGCCGGCGCTGAAGGCCACGGGTGCGCGTGCGGTCGTGGACGCTGTCCTGAGCGGGGCTCTGCGCTCCTGGTGGTGGATCGCGCGCCGGATCGCCGGCTGACGCGCCTCAGACGTCGCCCTCGCTCCAGCTCTGGAGCACCTTCAGGTCGGCGGGGGAGAGCTTCGCGTCCGAGTGCATCCAGAGGTACGGCTCGAGCGGCATCTCGCCGCCCTCGATCTCCTCGACCATGCTGCTGGCCTTCGAGTCGCGCTTCGCCTGGGGCATGTCGCCCCAGTGCGAGAAGTTGAGCTCGCGGCGGCCCTCGTCCACGTCGTGGACGACGAGCCACGAGACCGGAGCGACGTAGGCGTACCACGGCCATCTCGACTCGTTCGAATGGCAGTCGAAGCACGAGCGCCGCAGGATCGCGAGCACCTCAGGGGGAGCCTCGAGGGTCTTCGTGACCGGGGGATTCGTGCGTCCGGCCGGGGCGAGTTGGATCGCCACGAACAGGACGGCGAGCGCGACGGCGATGCGGACGATCCAGCGTTTCATGTCCGGAATCGTAGGCACGCGGCCGCGGCGGGCAAGCAGCAGGCCGGTTCCTGCCGGGGGATCGGTTACCTTGCCCGGAAGCGACCGTGCGCATCCTCCTCGTCAGCCACAACGTCCCGCCCCACGGCAGCGCCGGGACCGAGACCTACACGGCCGAATTGTCGCGCGCCCTGGCACGCCGCGGGCACGCCGTCGCGGTGTTCGCGGCGCAGAAGGACATCCGGCGCAAGGACGGGCGCGTGCTGGTGCGCCACGAGGACGGCGTCGCGATCCACGAGATCGTGAACAACCTCTACCACGCCCGTTTTCGAGAGACGTGGGACAACCCGCGCGTCGAGCGGGCTTTCGCCGAGCTGCTGCGCGCGCATCGACCCGACGTGGTGCACGTCCAGCACCTCATGTACCTGTCCGCGGGTTGCGTGGGGATCGCCAAGGACTTCGGCGCGCGCGTCGTCTTCACGCTGCACGACTACTGGCTCACGTGCGCGCGCCTCGGCCAGCGCGTGCACCAGGACGGCGGGTTGTGCCACACGGTCGACTTCGCGCGCTGCGGAACGTGCCTCGTCGACCATCCCTGGACGCAGCCGTGGGCGGCGCGCGCCGTGGGCCCCGTGATCGCGGCGCTGCACGAGACGACCGGGTTCGACCTGGGCGACACGGCGCGGCGTGCTCGGCTCTACTTCGCGCCGAAAGCGGCGGCGCCGGCGTTCTCGACGGAAACGGCGCGCGGAAGCGTGCCTGTGCCGGAGGCCCCGACCCTCGCTGGCGCGAGCAAGTCGGGCGCCATCCCGGACGAAGGCGCCACCCCGTCGGGGGCCGCTGGGACCGAAGGTCGAGAGTTGCCCGCGACACGACCGGATCTCCCGGAAAGATCGGCCATCCGTGACCCCGCGGACCCATCCGCCCTGGAGCTCGCGACGCAGGCCACGGCGCGCTGGCGCGACCTGCGGGAGCGCGTGGGCACGCGCGTGGACCTCTTCCTCGCTCCGAGCCGCTTCCTCCGCGACCGCTTCGTCGCCGAATGGGGGATCGAGCCGGAGCGCATCGAGCATCTGCGCTTCGGCTTCGACCCCGCGCGCTTCTCCGGGGCGCGGACGCCCGCGCCGGACGGGCGCGTGCGCATCGGATTCCTCGGGACGCTCGTGCCGCTCAAGGGACCCCATGTCCTGCTCGAGGCCTGGCGGCGGATCCCCGCGGCGACACGCGAGCGCGGCCGTCTCGTCCTGTGCGGACCGGCGCGCTACGGCCCCGCGTACCAGGAGCACCTCCTCGACCTCGCGCGCTCGGGAGGCGCGGAGATTCCTGGTCCGTTGGGTCGCGACGAAATCGCGCCGTTCCTGCTCGCGACCGATCTCCTCGTCGTGCCGAGCCTGTGGTTCGAGAACTCGCCGCTCGCGATCCAGGAGGCGATCGCGTGCCGGACGCCGCTCCTCGTCTCGGACCTGGGCGGCATGGCCGAACTCGTCGTGCCGGGCGAGAACGGGCTGCGCTTCCCCGCGGGCGACGTCGTGGCGCTGGCGGCCATCCTGACGCGGGTGCTGGAGCGCAGTGCCGGTCTGGAGCGCCTCTACGCGGAGAGCGCGCGGCTTCCGAGTTTCGACGAGCACGTGGACGCCGTTCTCGCGCGTTACGCACGGAAGGACGCGGGCCCATGAAGGTGCTGCTCGTGGTCGGCGACGGGGCGCGCGAACGCGCGGTCGCCGAGCACCTCGCGCGCGAGCTCGCGCGCCGCGGCCACGCCGTCCGCGTGCTGATCGGCGCGCGCGGCGACGGCGAGCCGCGGATCGATTCCGACGGCACGGCGCTCCGTCTCGTGCGCACGGACGAGGCGCCCGGACACTGGCAGCGCTCGCGGTCCCTGGCCGTGGCGCGTCTCCTGCGCGCGTGGCTCCGCGACGAAGTTCCCGACGTCGTGCACGTGCTCGCCTGGCGCGGACTCACGCACGATCTCGTCGCCCTGGCCGCGGAGGCCGGGGTGCGCGCGGTGGTCACGCTCTCCGATCCGTGGTTCGCCTGCCTCGTCGGCGACCGCGTGCGGCGCGACACGGGCGGTCCCTGCGCGGAGCCGCTCGGGCCCGCGCCCTGTCTCGGCTGCGCGGAGAAGGAAGCGGGACGCACGCCGTGGGTGCCGATCGAGGCGCGTTTCCTCGCCGTCGCCGAGCGTCGGCGCGACGCGCTGCGCGAACTGGAGCTCGCGCGGCGCGTGCTCGTCGCGGATGCGGCGGGCGTCGCCGACGCGCGACGCGCGCTCTCCGACGGACTCGAGCGCGTCCGTTTCGCCTTCGTCGCGGATCCGCTGGACGCCGCGGCCCACGCCGCGCTGTACGAGTCCGTCGCGCGCGAGCCCGCGCCCGAAGCCGCGGTGAAGCCCCCCGACTGGTGGGTGGAGCGCATGCAGACCGAGGCCGAGCGCGCCTGGGACGAGGCGTACCGGCGCGCGGCGGGGGATGCGCGATGCACGTCGTGACGCGATCGACGCTGCTCGTGCTCGTGCTGGCGCTCGCGCTCGGCGCCTGCGCCAGCGGGGGCACGGACCGCGGCGCGGCAGCGGAGGGCGCAGCCCGCATCGTGCCGCTCGAGGAACTTCCCGTGAGGTACCAGGCGGCCTGGGCCGCCTGGCAGAAGGGCGACGCCGCGTTCGAGCTCGAGCGCGCGGGGGTCGAGCGGGATCCCGCGCTGGCCTCCTTCCTCGTCGACAACCTGGTGCGCGAGATGGTCCGCACCTACAGCCGCTCCGGCCTGGCGCGGCCCGGCGGCGAGCCCGGTCCGTTCGAGCGCGCGCAGGCGGACCTCGTCGCGTTCGCGCCGCAGTCCGCGCCCGTGCTGGCGGAACTCCTGCGCGCGCCCGACGGCATCGTCGCCTTCCTGGCGGCCGACCGGCTCGTCGCGATCGGAGCCGCGGCGATTCCGCGCGTCACGCCCCTGCTCGACGACGAGCGCGCCGAGACGCGCCGCCGCGCGGCCGAGCTCCTGGGCCGTTTGCCCCACGCCGGCGCGGCCGAGATCGAGGTCCAGCAGGCGCTCGCCGCTCGGGTGGAGCGCGATCCCGAGTGGAACGTGCGCGCGGAATCCGCGCGGGCCCTGGGTGCTCGCGGGAGCCGGCACGACCACCGCGGCTTTGCCGCCGGCGTCCTGCTGCGGGCGCTGCGCGACCCCGACACGGCGGTTGCGACGAGCGCGGCGGCGGGCCTCGCAACCCTGGGCGAGCGCGGCGCGCTCCCGCGCCTCGTCGAGGCCCTGGCCTACGCCGCGGAGCAGGGCCAGCCGGCCGTCCTCGGCGCGATCGAGCGCACGCTCGGTGTGCTCGCCGGCGACAAGCGCACGCGCTCGCTCGCCGAATGGCGTGCCTACGCCCGGCCCTGACCGTCGCGGGGGCACGACGCGCAGCCCGTGCGCTGGGCTCGAGCGCCGGCCCGAAGCCGCTTCGCGCCCGGGTTCCGAGCCGGCTCCCGGGTCGTTGACTTGGGTTCCAGGAAGCTGCATACCGCCCGGATGCCGCGCGCACCCACACGATCCCTCCGGCCATGACCGACTGGACATTCCGTCGCCGCCAGGCCGAGTGCCAGGCGTGCGCGAAGCGGTTCGAGGAGGGGGAGCGGCACGCTTCCTCCCTGGCGATCGTGGGCGAGGCCCTGACGCGCGAGGACGTCTGCGTGGGTTGCTGGCTCGGCCGGAAGGGCCGGGAGGAGCTGTTCCACTGGTTCACGCGGCACCGCGAGGGCAAGCGCGGGCTCCAACTCGACCTGGGCACGCTGGAGGCGCTGTTCGTGCGCCTCGAAGGGCGCCTGGAGCCGCGCGTGCGCGAGATGCGCTACCTGCTGGCGCTGCTGCTCCTGCGCAAGCGCCGCATCAAGGTCGACCGGATCCTGCGGGAAGCGGAGGGCGAGGCCATGCTGGTGCACCGCCCGCGCCGCAAGGAGTCGTTCCGCGTCTACGTGTTCGACTTCAGCCCGGAGCGCATGCAGGCCCTGCGCGCGGACCTCGTGCTCCTGCTCGAAGGGGCCGAACCGACCCAGCGCGAGGGCGAAACCGCGTCCGACGCGCCGCGCGGCGGGGGGGGGCGCGACGACGGCGAGCGCGAGGACGCGGGGGGCTCGGACACCGGTCTGCGGGGCGGATTCGACGCGCCCGTCGCGCTGGCCCTGGGCGATGGCGAACACCACGGGACGGGAACAACCCTCCGTCCCGGAAATTCCTGAATCGTCCCAAGAATGGGAAAGTGGCTGGCTCTCACCGCGCCCCAGGCCGGCCTTGATGGAACGACCACAATCCCTAGGGGCTGTCCTGGACTGACAACACGAGTGCTAGCGGCCCGGGTCCGCCACCCGGCCTGGGGTCCGCGGGTCGGGGCCACCGACCGCAACCCCGGGCGCGCGGGATCCCCACGAACCCGTAGACAGCCACGAAGTGGCAGTAGAGGATGCACTCGTGGTGGTTGGTGGCAACAAGTGGGAGAGCCTCCGCCCGCGGGCGGGGGTGCGTGGGGGGCGCAGCCGTGTTTCACGGTGAGTCCGTCCACACTCTCGACACCAAGTTTCGTTTGGTCGTCCCCAAGCGAATCTCGGACCACCTCGGTCGCGGCGACGAAGGTCAGCAGATCTGCGTCCTCACCCGCGGCCAGGACCGCTGCATCTACCTGTTCTCGAAGGAAGGCTTCGAACGCGCGATGTCCTCGCTGCGGCTCGCGGCCTTCGATGGGGAGGAGCCTCGCGCTGTCCGGCGCGTGTTCCTCGCCAGCACCTTCGAACTCGAACTCGATGGCTCGGGCCGCGTGCTCGTGCCGGAAAAACTGCGGCCTCAGCTCGGTGACGAGCGTGAGCTCGCCGTGATCGGAAATCACGATCACGCCGAGATCTGGGGCAAGCAGGCCTGGGATCAATACCAAGCGCGCAACGAAGGTCTCCTGGATCGCATCGATCGGATCCTGGGAGGCCAAGGGGGAGCAACCTGACCGGCGTCGGGCTTGCGGAGGGAGGGGGGAAGTGTTCGACACGGAGACGGAGGAGAACGCTGTGCACGGAGCGCCCGGGGGGGAGTCTCCGTTGCACGTGCCTGTGCTCGTCGATTCCGTGGTCGAGCTCCTCCGCAGCCTGACGCCCGGTCTCCTTTCGAGTTGGATCGTCGACGGGACGGTCGGACTCGGCGGGCACGCGGAACGCGTGCTCGATGCTCTCCCCACGGCGCGCCTGCTCGGGACGGACCGCGATCCGGCCGCTCTCGAGCACGCGCGTCGTCGGCTCGCGCGCTTCGGCGATCGCGCGCGGCTCGTGCGGGCGCGTCACAGCGAACTCGCGCGCATCGTGCGCGAGGACCTGGGTGAACGTCCCGCCGCGTTCCTCTTCGACCTGGGCGTGTCCTCGATGCAACTGGACGAAGCCGAGCGCGGCTTCAGCTTCCAGTCCGACGGGCCGCTGGACATGCGGATGGACCCGGGCCTCGACAGGACGGCCGCGGAGATCGTGAATTCGTGGGACGAACGCGACCTCGCCGACCTCTTCTACTACGAAGGCGGCGAGACCCGTTCGCGCGCGGCGGCGCGTGCGATCGTCGAGTCGCGTCGGCGCGCGCCGTTCCTGCGCACCGGTGCGCTGGCGGACTGCATCGCGCGCGCCTTCGGCGGGCACACGGGCAAGATCCACCCCGCGACGCTCGTCTTCCAGGCTCTGCGCCGCGCCGTGAACCAGGAAGGCGAGGAGCTCGCGGCCGCGCTCGCGACGGCGGAGCGCGAGCTCGCCGACGGCGGACGCCTGCTCGTGATCACGTTCCACTCCGGCGAGGACGCCGTCGTGAAGCGCCACCTCGCCGCGCTGGCGCGCGCGGGCCGCTTCGAGCTCCTCACGAAGAAGCCCATCGAGGCCGACCAGGCCGAGCGTCGCGCGAACCCGCGTTCCCGTTCCGCGAAGCTGCGCGCCGCGGTGCGCACGCGCGCCGGAGATCAGGGCGACGCGCCCATCGAGACTCCGCTTTCCCGGGAGGGCCGCCCATGACCCGCGGAGTCCTCGTCACCGGTCTGCTCGGCGCGTCGCTCGCGCTCGGGATCCTGACCGCGATCGTCCAGTCGCACAATCGCGGCGAAGGCGCGCGCCTCGACGCGCTGCGCGAGGACTGCCTGCTCCTGGAGGCGGTCCACGGCGCGCAGCGCGCGACGATCCTCGAAGCCGACCACGGTCCGCTGCCGCGCGTCGACCTCGAAGCCGACGCCAAGAAGGCCGGCCAACGCGCGCGAGGTGCCCAGTGATCCAGTCCAAGGACCTTCCCGCCGATCCGTCGTCGACCGCCGCTCCGCGCGTCGGTCTCCGCCCCGGGCTCGTGTTCCTCTCGATCGGCGGCATCCTGGCGCTCGTCGCCGCGCGCACGGGCGTGATCTCCCTGGCGGCGGAAGGCGAGCAGCCGGCCAACCTGCGCCGGCTCCCCGTCCTGCCCGCGGCCTTCGACCTGTGCTCGTCGGACGGCGTGCCGATGGCCGGTTCCGCCGAGTACATCGAACTCGTCATGTCGCCGAACGCGATGTGGCAGGCGCACACGCCGGGCCCGATGGCGCGCGCGCTCTCGGCCGCGCTGGGCGAGCCGGAGCAGGCTTCCGAGCTGCTCGCGCGCATGCTGCCCGACGACGCCAAGGACGGCTGGATCACGTGTGACCGCGAGCCTCTCGTCCTCGATGGGCGGGAAGCCGCGCGGGTCCAGGCCTGGATCGCGGGGGCCACGTTCGATCCCGAGAAGCCCGCGCAGAGCATGCAGGGTTTCGCGCTCGTTCCCGGCCCGGCCGCGGGACAGTTCCGCGTCGCGTGGCGTCCCGAGACCGTGCTCTCCGAATCCGAGCGCGCGCGCCACGGCTTCGACAAGCCGCGCGACTGGTCGCGGAGGCTCGGCGACGGGCTGCTCGCGGCGGTCCACGGCGAGCAGCCGGCGGGCCAGGAGGACACGGACGAGGAGCGGAACCGGGCGCGCGAGCGCGTCTGGCGCGCGCTGATCCCGACCCAGTTCCGCGTCGTGCGCAAGGACGTCCCGCCTGCTCGCGCTCCGGCGCTCGCCGCCGTGCTGAAGGACGAGCGCGTGCAGCCGCTCCAGATGGAGCTGCGCCGCAACGCGCGCCGCGTCTATCCGGTGCAGGGACAGGAACGCGGCGCCTCCACGCCCCTCGCGGTGCTGGGGCGCTGGAGCACGTTCGAGCCGGACGACGCGCGCGCCGCGGCGATCCACCGGCTCGGGCTCCAATCCGACAGCGCGACCTGGTCGGAAGCGGATCGCGCTTCGATCGCCGAACTGTCGGAATCGCTCATCTACCAGCCGAGCCCCACGAGCGGGCTCGAACTCCTCTCCTGGAACCTGCTCTCGAAGCCCGAGTTCGACTGGATCGGCCGCCGCGGCGAGGAATACACGTTCCTCCTGAACCAGGCCCCGCGCCGGCCGCTGCACCGCTACTTCCAGGAGCTCGTGCCCGGCGACCCGACGCCGCGCGTGATCACGACGATCGAAATCGGCCTGCAGCGCCGCGTGCGGCAGCTGCTCGAGGAGACCGTGGCGCGGCACAGGCCCGCGCTGGCGGAGGCGATCGTGGTCGACGTCGCGACGGGCGACGTGCTGGCCGTCGACGCGATCGACGTGTACGGCATCGGCGGCTTCGCGCCGACCATGCACACCTTCACGCCCGGCTCGACCTTCAAGGTCCCGGTCATGGCGTGCGCGCTCGAGGAGGGCGTGATCACTCCCGAGACGACGTTCGATTCGCAGAACGGCAAGTTCCGCATCGAAGGACGTCCGATCGGCGAGGCCGAGGGCGGGGACGACAAGGGAGTGGTCACCGCGGCCCAGGGACTGGCCTACTCGATCAACGCCGTGCTCGTGCAGATCGGCACGCGCATGAACGACGTGGCCTTCCACGGGCACCTGGCCGGGCTCGGCTACGGTCTCTATCCGGATTCGGGTCTCGGCAACGAGCGCCGCGGGCTGTTCTCGTCGCCGCCCTGGAAGAAGAAGTTCACGCAGGCCTCCGTGTCGTTCGGCCACGAGATCACGGTCACGCTTTGGCAGCACGCGCAGGCCCTCGCGACCGTGATGCGCGGCGGCCATTTCCGTCCGCTGCGCACGGTGAAGGCCGTCGAGTGGAACGGGACGCGCCAGGACCTGCCGCTCCGCGAGGACCACCCGCTGCAGGCCCATGATCCGCTGGGCAGCACGGCCTGCGCCGAGGTGCGCGACATGATGCGCCTGGGCGCGACCATCGGCACGGGCCGCGACGTGTGCAAGGACCTGCACGAGCTCGTCGACGTCGGCACGAAGACCGGCACGGCCCAGAAGGTCGGCGGCGAGCTGTGCCTCCACCTCGAACTCCAGCACAACCTCGAGCACGGCTGCCGCGGCGCGAAGGCCTGCCGTCAGGAACTCGCGAAGCACGGCAAGCCGCCGCACGCGCGCTGCTACACGAGCTCGATCTGCGCGGTCGGCAAGCTGCGCGAAGGCGGGCGCGAGGTCATGGTGCTCGTCGTCGTCGACGAGCCGCGCAGCAACCGGCACTTCGGTTCGCAGGTCGCGGGCCCAGCGGGCATCGGCATCCTGAAGGAAGCGCTCGGTCTGACGCACCTCGGCGAGGCGCCCCTCGAGATCGGCGCGGACGGATTCCACGCGATCGAAGCGGCCATGGACGCGGGCGCCGGGGATCAACCCTGGGCGGAGGAGGCACATGCTCCTCGCTGATCTCGTGGCCGGACTGGGCGGCGTCCTGCGACGTCCTGGCAGCGCGGACACGCGCGTCGGGGGCGTGCGCATCGACAGCCGTGGGGTCGTCGCCGGCGACCTCTTCTGCGCGGTCTCCGGTTCGCGCGAGGATGGCGCGCGTTTCGCCGCGGACGCCGTGCGCCGCGGCGCGGTCGCGGTGCTCTCGGACCGCGAGCTCGAAGTGCCCGCCGGCACCGCGCTGTGGATCCACCCGCAAGCCCGCCGCGCCGCCGGCGAAGCGGCCGCGCGCGTGCTCGGGAACCCGGCCCGCGGGATGTTCGTGGCGGGCGTCACGGGCACGAACGGCAAGACCACGACGGCGCACCTCATCGGCCACCTCCTGAAGGCCGCCGGCCGCCGGCCCGCCGTGCTCGGCACCGCGGGCAATCGCCTCGCCGACGGGAATCTCGTGACGGCCACGCACACGACGCCCGACGCGCCGGAATTGCAGCGCCTGATCGCGCGCCACCGCGACCTGGGCGGCGACGCGATCGCGATGGAGGTCAGCTCGCACGCGCTCGACCAGGAGCGCACGGCGGGGCTCGACTTCGACGTGGCGATCTTCACGAACCTGACCCGCGATCACCTCGACTACCACGGGGACCTCGAGTCCTACGCCCGCGCCAAGCAACGACTGTTCGAGTCGTTGCGCGCGGGATCCACGGCGGTGGTGAACGCCGACGAACCGGCCTCGGAGCGCATGTCCGCCGCAGCACGCGGTCGGAACGCCGAGGTCGTGACTTACAGCGCACGCCTGCGTGGCGATCTCTGCGCCTCCCAACTTCGCTCCAGCTTGCGTGGTACGCACCTGATCCTGCATGGGATGGGGATCTCGCGGACCAGGCTGTGGCTCCCGTTGGCTGGGCGATTCAACGTGGAGAACGCATTGGCCGCCGCCGCGTGTGCGCTCGTGTCGGGGGCGAGTCCCTCCAGCATCCTGGAGGGACTCGCCAACGCGCCCAGCGCGCCCGGCCGGCTCGAATTGGTGCCGACGAATGGCCGTGGCTTCACGGTGCTCGTCGACTACGCGCACAGCGAGGACGCCCTCGAGAACGTCTGCCGCACCCTGCGGCAGTCCCTCGCCGCTCCGGACGCCGACGAACCGGCTCCTGCCACGGCGAGCGCGACGAACGGACGCCTCATCGTCGTGTTCGGCGCGGGCGGCGACCGCGACAAGGGCAAGCGCGCACCGATGGGCCGCGTCGTGAACGACTTCGCGGATCTCGCGATCGTCACCAGCGACAACCCGCGCAGCGAGGATCCCGCGCGGATCCTCACCGACATCGTGGCCGGCATGGAGCCCGCGCGCGCGCGGCGCATCGTGGAGTCCGACCGGCGACGCGCGATCGAGATCGCGTGCGGCGAAGCCCGCTCCGGCGACGTGGTGCTGATCGCCGGCAAGGGTCACGAGACGACGCAGACCATCGGGAACGAAGTCCATTCCTTCGACGACCGCGCCGTGGCGCGGGAGGTGCTCGGTTGAACGCATTCCGTATCTCGGACGTCCTCACGGCCACCCGCGCGATCCTCGCGTCCGGTGACCCGCGCCGCCTGTGCTCGGGCGTCAACACCGACACGCGCAGCCTCAGGCCGGGCGAGTTGTTCTTCGCCCTGCGAGGCCCGAGCCACGACGGGAACCGCTTCGCTCGCGAAGCGAGCGAGAAGGGCGCGGCCGGCATCGTGCTGTGCGCCGAGATCGGCCACGTGCCGGCCGAGGCAGCGCTGGTGAGCCGCGACATCCCGGTGCTCCTGCATCCCGATCCGCGCGCCATGCTCGCGGACCTCGCGCGCTGGCATCGCGCCCGCATCCCCGCGCGCGTCATCGGCGTCACGGGGTCGTGCGGGAAGACCACCACCAAGAACATCCTCGTCGAACTGCTCGGCTCGCGCATGACGACGATCGGGTCGCCGAACTCCTTCAACAACGACATCGGCGTCCCGCTCACACTCTTCCTGGCGGACGACGCCACGGAGGCGCTGGTCGTCGAGATCGGGACGAACGGGCCGGGCGAGATCGCGCACCTCGCGTCCATCGCGAAGCCCGATGCGGGCATCGTCACGACGGTCGGTGCCGCGCACCTCGAAGGGCTCGGTTCCATCGACGGGGTCGCGATCGAGAAGGGCGCGCTCGTCGAGGCGATCCCCGAGGACGGCTTCTGCGTGCTGAACGCCGACAACCCGTGGACGCGCTCCATGCGGCGTCGCGCACGCTGCCGCGTGCTGACGTTCAGCCTCGAGGGCGAGGGCGACCTCGACGCGCGCGACGTGTGGTTCCACCCGGGCGGGACGACGTTCCGGCTCGAGGGTCGCGAGATCACCTCGCCGCTGCTCGGATTGCACAACGTCCAGAACCTCCTGGCCGCCCTGGCCGCGTGCCGCGGGCTCGGTCTCGAGATCGAGGAGGTCCTGCCGGCCGTCTCGCGCCTGCGCGCGGGCCGCGGACGCCTCGACCGCATCCAGTGCGGCCGCTACACGCTCATCGACGACAGCTACAACGCGAACCCGGAGTCGGCGCGCGCCAGCGTCCGCACGCTGGCGGGGCTCCACGGTCACCGCCGTCGCGTGCTGGTGCTCGGGGACATGCTGGAGCTCGGTCCGCTCGCGCCGGAGCTGCACCACGAGATCGGCGTCGAGGCCGCGCGGAGCGGCATCGACCTGCTCGTGCTGGTCGGCGAGCTCACCCGCGCGACCGCGGCGGGCGCCCTCAGCGAAGGCCTGCCGGCGGATCGCGTGATCCACCTGGCCGACACCGAAGAGGCCATCGCTCGCGTGCCGCGGGTGCTCGACACGGGCGACGTCGTCCTCGTGAAGGGCAGTCGTCGCACCGGGCTCGATCGACTCGTCAAGGAACTCGTCGAGCGCGAACTGGCTGCCACGGGGAACGCGGCCTGATGTTCCCCGGCATCTTCGACGACGTCCTCGGGATCCAGCTGTTCGGGTACATCTCGTTCCGCATGGCGATGGCCGCGTTGACGGCCTTCGCCTTCTCCATCGTGTTCGGCCGGCCGGTCATCGCCTGGCTCTCGGCGCGCAAGGTCCGCGAGGGCGTCAAGGGCGACTCCGCGGAGCTCGATGCCGTGACGCAGAAGAGCGGCAAGCGCGACACGCCGACCATGGGCGGCAGCTTCCTGGTCGCGTCGCTGCTCGCGTCGGTGGTGCTGTGGGGCCGTCTCGACAACATCCACGTCGTCCTGGCGATCCTCCTGTCGCTGGGTCTCGCGGCGACCGGGTTCGTCGACGACTTCCGCAAGCTGACCGTCCTCAAGTCCAAGGGCCTCTCGCCGCGCGCGAAGATGATCGGCCTGACCCTCGCGACGGTCTTCGCGGTGGGCGGCTTCGCCTACTACGCCTGGAGCACCGGCCGCTGGACGCTGCTCGACCTGTTCCCGCCGATCCTGAAGGACGCGCGCATCCCGCTGGCCGCGATGGGCCTCGCGGGCGTCGCGATCTTCGTCGTCTTCCAATGGTTCGTCGTCGTGGGCACGAGCAACGCCTGCAACATCACGGACGGGCTCGACGGTCTGGCCGCGGGTTGCATGATCATCGCGGGGCTCACGCTGTCCGTGATGTGCTACGTCACCGGCCGTCCCGATTGGGCGCTCTACCTCGGATTGCCGCACGTCTCCGCCGCCTCGGAGATGGCGGTCGTGGGAGGAGCGCTGTGCGGATCCTGCATGGGATTCCTCTGGTACAACGCGCACCCGGCGCGCGTCTTCATGGGCGACTCGGGCTCGCTGCCGCTCGGCGGACTCCTGGCCTGGATGGCGCTCGTCGCGAAGCAGGAACTGGTCCTGCCCCTGCTCGGCTTCGTCTTCTTCGCCGAGCTCATGTCGAGCCTGATCCAGACGCAGTGGTACAAGCGCTCGGGCGGCAAGCGCATCTTCACGATGGCGCCGATCCACCACGGTCTCCAGGTGAAGGGCGGGATCTTCCGCCCCGGACCTCGCCCCTGGCCCGAGACCCAGATCGTCACACGCGCCTGGATCGTGGCCGCGCTGTGCGCGATGGCGAGCCTCTCCCTCCTGAAGGTGCGGTGACATGTCACGCTTCAAGACAGCGGCGGTGCTGCCGC
Organism: Planctomycetota bacterium; assembly: GCA_026692665.1. Taxonomy (GTDB): domain Bacteria; phylum Planctomycetota; class UBA1135; order UBA1135; genus JAEUHZ01. The sequence continues at coordinate 60,731 of JAPLOF010000048.1, read as the reverse complement.
CGGGAACGGTCGTCCCCCGCGAGAACCAGCTCAGCTTCCTGGACCGGCTCGAGGACATGCGCGTCCGGGCGACGGAGGTCGATCCGTCCGAACCGGCGGTGCGGCTGTTCTGGATCGTCCTGACCCTTTCGGGGTTCGGCCTCCTGATGCAGGCCAACCACGCCGCGACCACGCAGGCGCCCGACGTGTTCTGGAGCGGGCTGTGGGGCCAGGCCTTCTTCCGCGGTGCTGCGCTCGCCGCGCTGCTCGTCGGCTTCCGGATGGGTCCGGACCGCCTGCGCCGGTTCATCCCGGGGCTCGTCGTCGCGTCGCTGCTCGCGCTGGCGCTCGTCTACGTGCCGGGCGTTCCATCCGCCATGAACGGGTCGCGGCGCTGGTTGCCCTTGCCCGGCGGGTTGACGTTCCAGCCCTCCGAGCTGGCGCGCATCGTGATGATCCTGTGGGTCGCCGATCGCTGCATCCGGCTCGCGTCCGACGTGACGGACTGGAAGCGCGGCGTGTGGCCCATGCTGCGCCTCGGGCTCGTCGTCTTCGTCCTCATCGTGTGCGAGACCGACCTGGGCGGGGCGCTGCTCTTCCTGTCCTGCTTCCTCATCACGATGTGGGTGGGCGGGGCGCGCATGACGCACCTCTCCGGTCCGTTCGTGTTCGCGGTCGGAGCTGCTGCGATCGCGCTCTTGACCGGTGTCTCCTACGTGCGTCACCGCCTCGAGATGTGGCTCGGTCACCAGCAGAACGACCAGGTCGTGCGCTCGACCGAAGCGATCGCGAGCGGCGACTGGACCGGTGTCGGCTTGGGGCAGGGCCTCTTCCGCAACGCGGGGGTTCCCTACCTCGAGTCCGACTACGTGTTCGCGCTGGTCGGCGAGGAACTCGGCCTCTTCGGCCAGCTCGCGCTGGTCGGCCTGTACATGGCGTTCCTGTGGTACGGGCTGCGGCTCGTGCTCTCCATCAAGGACCGCTATGCGGCGCTGTGCTGCTTCGGCCTGCTGCTCTCCGTCGCCCTCCAGGCGATGGTGCACCTGCAAGTCGTCAGCGGCCTCGCTCCACCCAAGGGCATGACCCTGCCCTTCGTCTCTCACGGCGGCACGTCCCTCGTCGTGTCGTCGCTCGCGGTCGGTCTGGCCCTCGGGGCCGCCCGTCCGCGCAACCTTCCCAAGTCCGTTCCCGTCCACGCGTCGGCCGCCTAGGTCGCCGCACTTCCATCACCGCGCGGTCCACACAGGACCAAGCTCCATCCCCGCACCCAGCTCCATCCGGCCATGCAACAGATCGAACGGTACGGCGTCATCGCCCTGGTCTTCCTGCTCGTCACCATCGTCGCCATCTCGTTCTGGGGGGACAGCAAGTCTCCCGGGTTCTGGTCGCGCCTCACCGGCAAGAGCCAGCCGAAGGAGGTCGCGAAGATCGACCCGACCGTCCTCCCGCAGCAGATCGCCGACCCGAACATCCCGCTCTCGCCGGCGGCTCCGACGGACGTGGTCGCGCCGACGGTCTCGCTCGGCGGCCCGCAGCCGACGACGACGATCGACGCGCCGGGCCTCGGCGGCTCGACCCTGCAGCCGGATCCGCTCGCCACGCTCGGCGGTCCGCAGCAGCCCGTCGTTCCCGGGCCGATCGTCCCGGTCACGTCCGTTCCCGCTCCGTCGATCGCGGTCGTCGCCCCGCCGGCCGGCGCGAACGAGTACGTGGTGCAACGCGGCGACTCGCTGGCCCGCATCGCGCGCAACCGCCTGGGCGCCGAGTCGCGCTGGCAGGAGATCGCCACGCTGAACCCGAAGGTGGACCCGAAGTCGCTCACCGTCGGACAGAAGCTCGTTCTGCCCAGTGGAACCGCCGCGCCCGTCGTCGCGAAGACGAACGCGCCGCGCACCGCGGAGCCGAAGGCGGCCGCGAAGCCCGTCACGAAGCCGATCGCGAAGTCGGCCGCTCCCGCGGCCGCGTCGAAAAAGGCCGAGAAGACCGCCGTCGCCAGCCGTGCTTGCATCGTCCAGAAGGGTGACACGCTGCGGTCGATCGCGCGCCGCGAACTCGGTGACGAGCGGCTCTGGAAGGAGATCGCCAGCGCGAACCCCGGGCTCGACCCGGCGAAGCTCGCGATCGGCATGCGCGTGAAGCTGCCTCAGAAGGGTGGCGAGCTCCTGGCCGCCGCCGGTCCCTCCACCTCGCCCTCGACCCGCCCGACGGTCCGATGAACCCCGGCTTCCGCCTGGCGCTCCTCGGCGGTTGCGTCCTCGTGGCGGCGCTCGTGAGTCCTCACTCCGCGCGCGTCGTCACCGAGGACGTCCTCGGACCGTACGCGCTGCGGCGTGCGGTCGCCGGCGAGACCGATCTCGCCCGATCCGTCCCCGTCGAAGGCCAGAACTCCCCCGAAGCTCTGCACGATGACGCTCACGGCGACCACCATCCCGAGGACGCGCACGACGCCCCCTGAGTTGGGCGCCTCCGTGCGCTCGTCCAGCCTGCGCGTCGCCTTCGTGGGCGGCGGCACGGGCGGGCACGTCGTGCCCGGACTGCACCTCCTGGCCGCCGCGCGGGCGACCGGGAGGAGTCCGGCCGATCTCGTGTGGTTCACGAGCGGCCGGCCCGTGGAGGAGCGCGTGTTCGGCGGTGCCGCGGCGCTCCTCGCGGACCTGTCGCACGAGCGTGTGGTGCTGCCTCTCGAGCGGGCCGGCGGCGGAGCTCCGTCGCGCGCCCAACTCGTCCTGCGCGCGCCGGCGGCCGTCGTCGCGGCCCGACGCGCTCTCGTCGCGCACAAGAGCCACGTCCTGCTCGGGCTGGGCGGATTCACGTCGCTCCCGGCCGTCGTCGCCGCGCGCGGGCTCGGCATCCCCGTCGCGCTCTTGGAGGTGAATGCGGTCCCGGGCGCGGCCACGCGCTGGCTCGGCCGCATCTCGTCGCGCACGCTGCACGGCTTCGCCTCCAGCGCTTCGCGGTCGCCGCGCAACGTCCACACCGGGCCTCCGCTCCCGCCGGAGATGACTCGCGGCGCTCCCGATGCGACGCGTGTGAGAGCGGCGCGCGCGAGCCTGGGCTTCGACCCGGATCGTCCCGTGCTGCTGGTCCTGGGTGGAAGCCAGGGCGCGAGCGCGCTGAACGGCTTCGTGCGCGCGAACCTGTCGCGCCTCCACGCGGGCGGTGTGCAAGTGCTGCATCAGACCGGGCCGGGAAAGCTCGCCGAGGCTGCCGTGCCGGTCGAGGCGTACCGCGCGGTGGAGTACCTGGATCCCGTGCGGACGGCGCTCGAAGCGGCGACGGTCGTTCTGTGTCGCGCGGGCGCATCCACGCTCTGCGAAGTCGCCGCGCTGCGCATTCCCGCGTTCGTCGCGCCCTATCCGCGCGCCGCCGACGATCACCAGACGCGCAACGCCCTCGAACTCGGGACCGGAGTGCGCGTCGTGAACGACATGGAACTCGGCGCCTGGACCGCCGACGCGATCACGCGGCTGGCTTCCGAATCCGGAGCGCGCGATCGGTCGGAGATGTCCGCCGCGCTGGAGCGCGCATTGCCGCTCGACGGAGCGCAGCGCATCTGGGACGAACTGCACGCGGTCGCCCGCGTGGCCTCGTGAGTTGTCCACGTTCCGTGGACAGCGCGTGGAAAAGCTGGAAAGCTCGTGAATCGAAGGGGGACTGAAGTGATCGAGGAAACAGCAAGCAAGATGCGCGGCTCAAGTCCGGTGCAGGCCGGAGCACGCGCTCCGGCGCGCCTCGCCACTGCACGGATCCCGCAGCACGTGCACCTGCTCGGCGCGGGCGGAGCCGGGGTCTCGGGCGCGGCTCTGTTGCTGGTCGCGCGCGGGCATGCGCTCAGCGGCCAGGACCGCGCGGAGTCCGGATTCGTCGAGACGCTCCGCGCGCGCGGCGTTGCGATCTCCGTGGGAGAGAGCCACGCGCGCCAACTCCCGCCCGAAGCGCAGATGGTCGTGCGCTCCGCGGCGATCGGGCTCGACGATCCGCAGATCCTCGAGGCCACGCGGCGCGGCCTCCCCGTGCTCAAGTACGCGGAACTGCTCGGGTTGCTCGGTCCCGCGCGCCGCACGCTCGCCGTCGCAGGCACGCACGGGAAGACGACCAGCTCCTGGCTCCTCTACCACGCACTGAAGGGCATCGCGCAGGCGGCGGGCACGGACGCGCCCGGTTCGCTCGTGGGCGGAACGTGTCGCGTGGTCGGAGCGAACGCCGTGGACCAGGCCGGCGACGGTTGGTTCGCGTGCGAAGCGTGCGAGTACGACCGCTCGTTCCTCCAGCTCTCGCCCGAGGGCGCCATCGTCACGAACGTCGAAGCGGACCACCTCGACTACTACGGCACCTTCGAGGCGATCCAGGAGGCGTTCGCGCGGTTCGTCGATCGCATCCACCCCGAAGGCCTGCTCGTCCTGGGCCGCGACGTCGCGGCGCGCGTGGAGGACGCGGCGCGCTGCCGCGTGTGGCGCCTCGGTCGCGAACTGCACGTCGACTTGCGCGGCGAGCAGCAGGGCCGCTTCCGTTTCCGGTTGCGCGGCCCCGGGTGGGCCACGCCGGACGTCCAACTCGCGATCCCCGGCTCGTTCAACGTCGACAACGCCGCGCTGGCGATCGCGCTCGCCGTCACGCTCGCGGGGCGGACGACGTCGCTCTCGCCGGCGCAGTGCGCCGACGCGGCGGCCCGTGGGGTGCAGCGCTACCAGGGCGCCCTGCGGCGATTCGAACCGTGGGGGACGTTCGGAGGGATCGACCTGGTGCACGACTACGCGCACCACCCAACCGAGGTGCGGGTCACCCTCGAGGCGGCGCGTCGCGCATTCCCGGGGAAGCCCCTGCACGTGCTCTTCCAGCCCCACCAGCACAGCCGGACGGCGCGATTCCTCGAGGATTTCGTCGAGTCCCTGCGCGGGGCCGACCGCGTCCTGGTCGCCGACGTCTATGGTGCGCGCAAGCAGATCGACCGCGAGTCGGCCGGCGCGCCGGACCTCGTCGCGCGCCTGAGACGCGCGGGGGTCGATGCCCACGAGGCCGGGGATCCGTCCTCGGCCGTGAAGAAGCTCGCGCAGGGCTTGCCCAGCCACTGCGCGGCGTTGATCCTGGGCGCCGGCGACATCGACCTCGCTCACGATGAACTCCTCGAAGCTGTGGCCCTGCGCGGCTCTGCCGCTCGAACCGCTCGCGCCTAGGACCACCATGCGCGTCGGCGGACGCGCGGAGTGGTTGCTCGAGCCGGCCAACCCGGAAGAACTCAGGAAGGCCGTCGTCGCCGCGCGCGAGGACGGCTTCGAGCCGCGCATCCTGGGCGGCGGCGCGAACCTGATCATCGACGACGGCGTCCTGTCCGGCGTGGTCATCACGACGGACCGGATGAAGCGCCTCTTCCGGCCGATCGTCATGAACGCTGGTCTCGTCGAGGAACCCGACGCGCGCATCGCGCCCGCGTCGCGCGAGGACGGCCTGCGCTTCGTCTCGTGGGCCGGCACCACGCACCAGAAGCTGCTCACCTCCGCGAGCGCGCTCGGATGGAGCGGGCTCGAAGGCCTCGCCGGAGTCCCCGGGCACGTCGGCGGCGGCGTCGCCATGAACGCCGGCGGCAAGTGGGGCGGGATGTGGGACTCGGTCGAGCGCGTGCTCGTCGTCGACGAACACGGCGAACTGGTCGAGCTCCAGCGCGACCAGTGCTCCCCGCGCTACCGCAACGGCGGACTCGGGCGGAAGATCGTCGCGTCGGTGCTGCTGAAGTTCAGCCTCGACTCCGTGCCCGCGGTGAAGGAGCGCACGCGCGAATTCCTGCTGGCGAAGAACAAGGTCCAGCCCGTTTCGCTCTGGTCGGCCGGGTGCATCTTCAAGAACCCCGATCCCGAGAAGTCCGGCGGCCGCACAGCCGGCCAGCTCGTGGACGCCGTCGGCCTCAAGGGGACGCACATCGGCGACGCCGAGATCACCGACCTGCACGGCAATTTCTTCGTGAACCGCGGGCATGCGACCGCAAGCGACCTCCTGGCCCTCATCGAACGCGCGCGCGACGTGGTGGCCGATCGGACGGGAGTCGTCCTGGAGAACGAGGTCAAGGTCTGGCGGAGCTCGGACTGAGGCAGCGCCTCGGGCTACAGATCGCGGGGTGCCGCCGCCGATCAGTTCGGATCGGTCTCGCGCCATCCGTTCCGAACTGGGGTCCCCGCCGTGCTCCGAACCGTCACGATCTTCCCTGCGATCCTCGTCTTCCTCGCGCCCGTCGCTCCCGCGCAGATCCTGGCGCTGAAGGAGCCCCCGAAGTCGCGTGCCTCGGCGACGTCCACGGCACGCGCGCCTTCGGACGACGCGGCGCGAGCGTTGGCGCTGTCGTTCGAGGACGCGGTCCGGCGCGGCGCGCGCGACGAATGCATGGCCCTGTTCGACCACGCCGCCATTCTCGAGCGCGCGTCGAAGGGCATCCCGGCAACGGAGAAGGTCAAGAAGCTCTTCCACGAAGGCGCGCGTGAGTCCTGGAACGCGGACTCCGGCCTCGTCGGATACGCCATCGCGACCGTCGCGAGCGGTGGATCCCTGCGCTGGCTCCACTTCGGGGATCGCGGCGGCGAGCACACGGCCGTCTTCCGTCTGACGCGCGCCGACGCGAGCGCGCCCGAGTACATCGAGCTCATCCTGGCACCGCGCGGCGAGCGGGGCGCGGTCGCGATCGACGTGCTCTCGAGCACGGACGCCGCATCGTGCTCGCGCGTGCTGCGCCGCTGGCTGCTGGCGCTCGTCGCCGACGCCGGCCGGACCCTGCCCGAGCGCATCGCGGGCGAGGACCGCTCGTTCGCGCTGGCGGGCCGCACGTTCGAGACGATCGACCACGCCTTCGAGGCCGGCCGGAACGCCGATGCCCTGGCGGCGTGGGCCACGCTGCCCGAGAACGTCCGACTCGACCCTTCCGTCGTGCTCTCGCGCCTGCGCGCCGCTCTGGCCGCGGGGCCCACGACGTTCGACGCGGTCCTCGGCGAAGTGCACGCCGCCCACGTCGGCGACCCGTCGGTCGAACTCCTCGCGATCGACGTCGCGATCGCCACGAATCGGCCCACGCAGGCTCTGGACGCGCTCGACGTCCTGGCCCGGGTCGCTCCGGAGGATCCGTATCGCGAGGCGCTGCGCGGCTCGATCCTGCGCGACCTGGGACGCCGCGAGGAGGCCCGGGCAGCGTGCCGTCGCGCCGTGCAGGCGGATCCTCGGCTGGAGGATGCGTACTGGACCCTCCTCGGCCTGGCCATCGAGGGGCAGCGCCACGAGGAGGCGTTGACGCTCCTGACGCGCATGGACGAGCAGTTCGAGATCGACTGGCGTGGACTCGGGGATGCGCCGGCGTACGCGGCGTTCCTGGAGTCGAAAGAGGGCTCGCGCTGGCGGGCCAAGTTCGCCTCCAGCCGCTGAGCCGGAGGCGCGCGCGCCCGGGGGTGGACTCCGCTACTCTCTGGGCCTCATGGCCCAGAAACGCACTCGAACCAGCGCCTCGTCGAGCCGCCGTCACCCGGGCGATCCCTTCGCTCCGACTCCGAGCGACCGCTTCACGTTCGGCCTGTGGACGGTCGGCAACACGGGCCGCGATCCCTTCGGGGAGTCCGTCCGCGCACGGATGCTTCCGACCCACACCGTGGCGAAGTTGGCCGAGTGCGGAGCGTACGGCGTCAATCTGCACGACGACGACCTCGTGCCCTTCGGGTCGACGACGAAACAACGCGATACGATCGTCCGCGACTTCAAGAAGGCCCTCGCCGACCACGGCCTCGTCGTCCCGATGGCGACGACGAACCTGTTCTCGCACCCGGTCTTCAAGGACGGGGCGTTCAGCTCGAACGACCCCAAGGTGCGCGCGTTCGCGCTGAGGAAGACCATGGCCGCCATCGACCTCGGCGTCGAGCTGGGCGCCAAGACGTACGTGTTCTGGGGCGGGCGCGAGGGCAGCGAAGCCGACGCGTGCCGCGATCCGCGCGAGGCGCTGAAGCGCATGCGCGACGCGCTCGACTTCCTGTGCGCCTACGTGAAGGACAACGGGTACGACCTGCGCTTCGCCCTCGAAGCGAAGCCCAACGAGCCGCGCGGGGACATCTACCTGCCCACGACCGGGCACATGCTGCACTTCATCTCGACGCTGCAGCACCACGCGATGGTCGGCGTGAACCCCGAGGTCGCGCACGAGACGATGTCGGGGCTCTCCTTCGCGCACGCCGTCGCGCAGGCGATGGAGGCCGACAAGCTCTTCCACATCGACCTCAACGCGCAGCGCATCGGCCGCTACGACCAGGACCTGCGCTTCGGGTCCGAGGACGTGCGCCAGGCGTTCCTGCTCGTGCGCCTGCTCGAGGGCACGGCCGGCGGGGCGAAGTACACGGGGCCGCTGCACTTCGACGCGCACGCCTACCGCACGGAGGACGAGGCCGGCGTGTGGGAGTTCGCGACGGGCTGCATGCGCACCTACAAGATCCTGGCGGCGCGGGCGCGGGCGTTCGACGCGGATCCCGAGGTGCGCGAGCTGACGAAGCCCGTGCGCGACGTCGCGCTCGAGCCGCTCTTGTCGGGCTACACCCGCGCGAAGGCCGCGAAGCTGCGCGCGGCGGACATCGACGTCGACCGGGTCGCGTCGCGCGGCCTGCGCTACGAGCGGCTCGACCAGCTGATGATGGAGCACCTCCTGGGAGTCCGCGGGGCGTGACGATCGCGCTCGGGCTCGACGTCGGCACGCAGGGGACGAAGGGGCTCGCGCTCGACGTCGAGTCGCGGAAGATCGTCGCGCGCGCGAGCCGCGCATACGGCCTCATCGAGGGCCTACCCGCCGGTTCGGCCGAGCAGCACCCGGACACGTGGTGGCGCGCGATCGTCGAGGTCGTGCGCGCGCTCGTGCGCGACCTCGGGCCCCGCGCGGGCGAGATCCGCTGTCTGGGCGTGTCCGGCCAGCAGCACGGCTTCGTCCCGCTCGATGCCGCCGGCGCCGTGATCCGGCCCGCGAAGCTGTGGTGCGACACGTCGACGGCCGACGAGGCGCGCGAGCTCTCGCAGCGGGTCGGCCGCGCGATCCCCGCGGGTTTCACGGCCTCGAAGATCCTGTGGCTGAAGCGGCACGAGCCGGCGAACTTCGCGCGGCTTCGCACCGTGCTCCTGCCGCACGACTGGGTGAACTGGAAGCTCACGGGCCGCGCCTGCATGGAGGCCGGCGACGCGTCGGGCACGGGCTTCTTCGACGTGCGCGCGCGGAAGTTCGACGCGCGCGCGATGGACGCGATCGACGCGCGGCTCGCCGCTTGCGTGCCCGAGCTCGTCGCGCCCGACGCGCCGATCGGAACGGTGCGCGACGACGTGGCCTCGTCGCTCAGCCTGCCGCGCGGCGTGCTCGTCGCGCCCGGCGGCGGCGACAACATGATGAGCGCGATCGGCGCCGGCGCGACGCGGCCGGGCGTGTTCGTGATCTCGCTCGGCACGTCCGCGACGGCGTTCACGTACAGCGCGACACCTATCGTCGATCCGGAGGGCCTGATCGCGTCGTTCTGCGACTCGACCGGTGGTTGGCTGCCGCTCTTGTGCACGATGAACGCGACCGGAGTCCTGGAGGAAGTGCGCAGCCACGCCGCACCGCCGAACGACCACGCCTCGCTGACGGCGCGCGCCGCGCTCGTCGAACCCGGCTGCGGCGGCGTGCTCTTCGTGCCGTACCTCTCAGGCGAGCGCGTGCCCGACCTTCCGCACGCGACCGGCATGATCGTCGGGCTGCGGCACGGATCGCTCGATCCCGCCGTGCTCTACCGCGCCGCGATCGAGGGGGTGAGCCTGAACCTCGCGTGGGGTATCGAGCGCATGCGCGCGCTCGGGATCGCGGTCGACTCCGTGCGTCTCGTCGGCGGCGGTGCACGCAATCCGCTGTGGCGGCAAGTGCTCGCCGACGTGCTCGACGCGCCGGTGACGGCGCTCGCGGAGACGGAGACCGGTGCGCTCGGCGCGGCGATGCAGGCGGCGTCGACGGCGGGGTCCGCGACCGTCGGCGACCTGCAGCCCGTCGCCGTCGGCGAGGCTACGTCGGGCGCGCGGCCGGACGCCGAACGCGTGCGTGCGTATCGCATCGCGCTCGACGCGTTCCGACGCGCGGCTCGGAGTGCGGACGCGCGCTGAATGCGGCCAGGGCGTGCCCGCCGCCGTACGGCGCAGCGCGCGTACAGGCATCGCCAGACCTCACGAGCGGCACCGCCGACATCGCGCAGGATCTCCGGTCCTCGTCACACTCCCCAGTCGACCGACAACCCGTTCGAGAGGTTGAACGAGGTCGGCGCGCAGAAGCTCGCGCTGTTGCGGTACCAGATCTGGTAGTACCGCGTGACGCCGCCGCCGGCCGGGATCCCGCCGCGCTGGGCGATCGACGGCTCGCCCGGTCCGGGCAGCGACGAGCCGTTCGACGAGTTGATGCGCACACCGAGGCGCGTCAACGTTCCGCCGGCGCAGCGCAATCCGTCGCCGAAGACGACGCCCGCGCCCCCGTTCTGTTGCGTGGTGCCCTGGACGTACAGGCACGCCGCGTTCGGCATGCCGCTGCCCGCGAGCACGAGGTCCGCGTTGCCGACGCTGGCCGTGCCGCTATGGCCGAGCAGCGCGCCCGCGCCGTCGACCGAGTTCGCGCAGCCGCGCCCCGTCGCGCCGGAGTTCGCGCACGGGCACGCCGTCGCGCTGCCGTCGCCAGCGCAGAACACCTGGAACGCCGTGTCCGACGGACAGCCGCGCCGCATCAGGTTCGAGTCGCCCGACGGCGACACGGTGAACTGCCCGCCCGCGTACAGCGCGCGCGTCGTGCCGTCGTCGTGGTCGACCACGGCGTAGACGGACCCGCCGTTCTGGCCCGTGAGCGCGAGGTTGCTCCACGCCCCGTTCCAGCTCGAGAGCATCGACGGCCCGGCCGGCCCGCCGGGCTGGACCGCGAAGCCGCCGACGAACAGCGCCGGTCCCGAGTCGGTGTGTCCGGAGCGCAGCACGTGGACGCTGTTCACGAAGCCGCCTCCGCCGAGCGTGCTCCACGTCGAGCCGTTCCAGCGCGCGATCGACCGCGCCGGGAAGCCCGCGACCTGATTGAACGCGCCGCCGACGTAGAGCTGCGTCCCGTTGCCGTCGTCGTGCGTCGCCAGCGTGAAGATGACGTCCGACGCGCTCATCACGCCCGGGGACACGGCCGACCAGTGCCCGCCGTTCCACTTCGCGATCCCGGCCGCGGGCTCGTCGCCGATGGAGGAGAAGATGCCGGCGGCGTAGAGCTTCGGTCCTCCGCCGTCGTCGAACACCGCGAGCGCGTTCACCCGCGGGAAGTCGCCCGCGACGCCTCCGGCGCCGACGGTCGACCACGACGTTCCGTTCCAGCGCGCGATGCCGCGCCGCACGACGCCGCCGGCGCGGTCGAATCGCCCGGCGACGTACAGCGCGTTGCCGCTGCCGTCGTCGTACTCGCACAGCGCCGAAACGGTGGCCGTCGTGCCCAAGTCCATCTGCACGCCCGACCCGAGCGGTTGCCAGCTCGAGCCGGTCCAGCGCTGGATGCTCGCGCCCGCGTTGCCCGCGCTCGCGGAGAAGGCGCCGCCGGCGATCAGCTGCCGGCCGCTGCCGAGGTCGGGCGCGGCGAGCGCGAGCACGCCGCCGTTGGCGATGCCGCCGCCGACCGCGCTCCACCCCGTGCCGTCCCAGCGCGCGATGCCGCGCAAGTCCGTCCGCGCGTCGATGCTCGCGAAGCCGCCGCCGACGTAGAGCGCGCGGCCGCTGCCGTCGTCGTGCGCCAGGAACGCGTTGACGGATCCGTCGAGCCCCGTGACCCCGCCGTACCACGTCGTGCCGTCGAAGCTCGCGAAGTGGCCGGCGCCGACGCCGCCCACCGCGGTGAAGCTGCCCGCGGCGAACAGGCGCGGCCCGGATCCGTCGTCGAAGGACCGCAGCGCGAGCGCGACGCCGTTCGGCGCCGACGCGGTCGTGAACGTGCCGGGGAGCGTCTGCCAGCTCGCGCCGTCGTAGGCGTGGAGCTCGCCCGAAGCTCCGCTCAGGCTGCTCGAGATCACGAGCCGCGGGCCCGAGCCGAAGTCGTGCACGCCGAGCGCGAGCGGCGTTCCCGGCGGCGCGTTGAGCCGCGTCCACCCCGAGCCGTTCCAGCGCGCGACGTCCGGCCATCCGAAACCGGCGAACTGCCCGAGGCCGAACAGCTGCGGGCCGGAGCCGACGTCGAGCACGGCGAGGTCCGTGAACGGCCCGGTCTCGCCCGGGGTGACGACCCAGCTTCCGGCCGAGAGCCGCGCCATGCCCGAGCCGGCGGCGAAGAGCGCGGGGCCGCTGCCGTCGTCTTACTGCACCAGCGCGCGGATCCCCGAGATCGGCGGAGTCGCCGGGACCGACCAGGCCGTCCCGTTCCACTTCGCGAAGCCGGTGCAGACCTGGCCGCCGGCGCGATCGAAGCGGCCGACGACGTAGAGCTCCGCTCCCGCGCCGGCGTCGTGGACCGCGCGCGCGATCCCGAACGGCGGCTCTCCCGGGTAGCTCGGGTTCGCGAGCGCGAGCCCGCTGCCGAGCGCGGCGAAGAAGCTCCCGTTCCAGCGCGCGACGCCGCCGCCGGGGATCGACGAGCCGAGCGCGATCAGGCCCCCGACCGTCGGATCCGGATCGGTGACGAGCGCTCCGACGAGCGAGTTGCTGTTGAACCCGCCGGCGAACGGCGCGAACCCCGATCCGGTCCACAGCGCGACTCCGCGCAGCGTCGTCGGCCCGGTCGCGCCGAGCTCGCCGCCGACGACGAGCTGCGGACCCGCGCCGAAGTCGTGCACGGCGAACGCGTACGCCGGTCGCGCGAGCGTCCCGCGCGGACCGAACGTCGGGATCCAGGTCGAGCACGCGACCAGGTTCTCGGCGTGCGACGGAACCGACGGGGCGGGGACGGCGGGCTGCGTCGAGATCTGCGCGCAGAGGAACCAGGCGACGAGGGACATGCCGAATTCTCCGGACAGGGAAAGGTCTATCGAGCGGCGAGACGGTGCGCGTCCCGTGTCCATGCTAGCACGGAAGTACGAACCCGAGTTCGAACGAGCCGTCTCCGCTCGACCGCGTGCCATGGGACGCGACGCGACCGACGCGGCGGGTCGCAGCACCGCCCTCTTGTGTTCGCGCCCCGCCCGCAGTCTTCTCGTGCCGCATGGACCTCATCGAGGAACTGATCGGGCTCGTCCTGGCCTTCGACGGCGCCGGTGTCCAGTACGCCGTGTGCGGTGGAATCGCACTCGCGATCCACGGCCATCCGCGCTTCACGAAGGACATCGGCATCCTCGTGCGCACTGAGGACCTCGAGCGCGCGCTGGCCGCGGCCGCGACGTGCGGGTTCCTCCTCGAGCGAGGCAAGCTCACGTTCCGCACCGGGACTCCCGAGGAACGATCCGTGTTCCGCGCATTTAAGGCGCGCAGCGCGAACCTGGTCACGCTCGACCTCCTGCTCGCAGGCCGAGAGCACGACGATGTCTGGGCAACCCGACGGACGGTGGACTTCGAGGGTCAGCGCGTCGGCGTGGTCTCGCGCGAGGGGCTCGTCGCGATGAAGCGCGCGGCCGGACGTGGCCAGGACCTGCTCGACATCGAGAAGCTCCGCATTCCGGACCCGGGGGCGGAACGTGTCTGACGCCCCCGACGCCGGTATTCCGCCCGCGGAAGTCGCGCGGCGGCTGGAGGAGTTGCGCGCGCTCTACAAATTCGGACTGGCGCTCACCCGGGTGCGATTCGTCGACGAGCCGGACCAGGTCCGCGAAGGGCCTCCGCCGCCGCCGGACGACGCGCAGGACGGCCCGGTCCCGCCTCGGCGGGACGGCTAGGCGCTCGCCGCGCTTCTTTTCGGCCGGCGCGCGGGCCGATATCCTCTTTCCGCCCCTTCCCGCGGGAGAACGGGCGCTCCGGAGGCCAGGTCGGTCCCTGGGGACGGTTCCCGCACGAGACGACAACTCATGTCCCAGCTCCAGGCATCTGCGCAGGTCGCGCAGCCCTACCCTCTCTCCACCCTCCGGCACTCGGTCAGCCACTTGATGGCGTCCGCCGTCGCGAAGCTCCATCCGGGCGCGCAGTTCGGCTTCGGACCCTCGATCGACACCGGCTTCTACTACGACTTCGACGTCCCGCAGCCGTTGACGGACGACGACCTGCGCAAGATCGAGAAGGAGATGGCGCGCATCGCGAAGCGCGCGACTCCGATGGCTCGCGTCGAGGTCACGCGCGACGAGGCGAAACGCCGTCTCGCCGCGAAGGGGCAGCTCTACAAGATCGAGGCCGTGGATCGCATTCCCGAAGGCGAGGCGATCTCGTTCTACAGCCACGGCGACTGGGAGGATCTGTGCGAAGGACCGCACATCGACAACTTCCAGCGGCCATTCTGCTTCAAGCTGCTCAGCGTCGCGGGCGCCTATTGGCTCGGCGACGAGAAGCGGCCGATGCTCCAGCGCATCTACGGGACGGCGTTCTGGAGCCAGGAAGAACTCGACGCGCACCTGAAGTGGATCGAGGAAGTGAAGCTGCGCGACCACCGCAAGCTCGGCTCCGAACTCGACCTCTTCAGCGTCCACGGCGAGGCCGGCAGCGGGTTCATCTTCTGGCACCCGAACCTGGGCGCGGTCCGCCGCGCGATCGAGGAGTTCTGGTGGGAGGAGCACACCCGCCGCGGCTACAAGCCGGTCTACACGCCGCACATCGCGCGCGAGACCCTGTTCTCGATCTCGGGCCACCTCGAGAAGTACGCGGACCTCATGTACGCGCCCATGGAGATCGAGGAGCAGCCCTATCGGGTCAAGCCGATGAACTGCCCCGGTCACTGCATGATCTACAAGACGCGCGGACGCTCGTACCGCGAGCTGCCGCTGCGCTGGGCCGAACTGGGCACCGTGTACCGCTACGAGCGCTCGGGCGTCTTGCACGGCATGCTGCGCGTGCGCGGCTTCACGCAGGACGATGCGCACATCTTCTGTACGCCGGAGCAACTCCACGAGGAGATCGCCGGTGTCGTCGACCTCGTCGACCGCACGCTGAAGACCTTCGGCTTCAGCTACACCGCCTACCTCGCGACGCGGCCCGAGAAGTCGATCGGCGAGGACGACGTGTGGGCACACGCCACGGAGGCGCTCAAGCAGGCGGCCGCGCTGCGCGATCTGCCGCTCGAGCTCGACGAGGGCGGCGGCGCCTTCTACGGCCCGAAGATCGACTTCAAGATCAAGGACGCGCTCGGCCGCGAGTGGCAGAACAGCACGATCCAGTGCGACTTCAACTTGCCGCAGCGCTTCGACCTCACCTTCACGGACAAGGACGGGACGCTCAAGCGGCCGATCATGGTGCACCGCGCCATCCTCGGCTCGATGGAGCGCTTCGTCGGCGGCCTGATCGAGCACTTCGGCGGGCGTTTCCCGCTGTGGTGCGCGCCGGTGCAGGTCGCGGTCGTGCCGATCCGCGAGGAGCACGCCGCGTACTGCAAGACGCTCGAGGCTCGCCTCCAGGACCAGTTGTTCCGCGTCGACGCGAAGCTCGCGCCGGGGCACATGAACAACAAGATCAAGGAGGCCCAGCACGACAAGGTGCCCTTCATGTTGATCGCGGGCGACCGCGAGGCGCAGGAGGGGACCGTCGCCGTGCGCCGACGCGACACGCGCGAACAGGTCGTGATGCCCTTCGAGGAGTTCTTGGCGCTGATCGTGGACCTGCGCAAGCGGCGCGCGCTCGACCTCGGCGAGACGACCGAGGCGCGCGTGGTCGGCTGATCAGTCGGGCAGCACGAAGACGAGCGGCGCTCCGCCACCGACGGCGGGGCGCCGCTCGATCGTCCGGGAGTCCTCGCGCAGGACGAGTTCGCCGGCCGTGGGAGCGGGCAGGCGGAAGGTGCCGTCGGGAGCGACGTCGGCGGTGAGCAGCATCTCGACCGCGCGCGCTGGCCAGCTGTTCGGCGTGAACTCGACGGTCAGTCGCAGTCCCGGGCCCGGCGGGGGATCCACGCGGCCCACGACGTAGTGCAGGCTCTCGAATTCGAGCGTGATGTCCTCCGCCGCGGCGCCTGTCATGAAGACCACTCCGCGCGCCCAGCGATCGTGAATCCGGTCGAGCGCGTACACGCTCCAGTGGCCGGCGGGCACGTGGTCGAAGGACACGGGCAGCGCCACGGTCTGGACTGACTGCCCCTGGTCGCGCTCGCGCACCAGGGCGACCTGGATCAGTCCCAACTTCCCGGGCTCGGCGGTCGGCGCCTCGCTGGCTCGGACGACCAGCGGATGGCCGCGATCGATCACGAGGCGGACGGGTCCATCTCCCGGCCTCCAGGTCGCCACGCCAGCCTGCCTCGTCACGGGATCGGAGGCCTGGACCTCGACGTCCTGGTCCAAGGCGATCGGCAGCACGAAGTGCCCGTCGCTCTGCGACCTCGCCACGGACGCGGAGACGCGCGCGAGACCCCCGGAACCGTCGTCGTTGGACCCGCGGACCTCGGCGTCGAAGACCGGGGATCCGTCCTCGAACGCGACGCTGCCCTGCAGCATCTCCGACTCACCGAGCTTCCGCAGCTTCAGGACCACGTCGAGCGTCGAGGCCTCCGCATGGACGGCGGCGCGCACCGGTGCGTACCCCTTCGATCCGGCCACGATCGAGAGAGGTCCCGAGGGGACCCACAGGCGCGTGCGTCCATCCAATCCCGTGCTGGGCTCGACCGAGAGGTTGTCGTCGAATCCCTCCTCGCCCTCGCGATCCACGCGGACCGCGCCGCCCGCCGCCGTGCAGCGCACGAGGGCCTCGGGCACCGGTTCGCCGTCCTCGTCGACGACGGAGATCTGGAGGAGCACGAGGCCGACCTCGATGCGCGGGCCGGGCGGGACGAGCAACTCGGTCGTCGGCATGCGCAGGCTCACGGGCAGCCCGGTTCGCGCGACCTCCAGGCGAATGAAATCCGGCGGCGGCTCGCCGAGTGCCGGGATCGCGAAGCGTCCGTTCGCGGTCAGGTTCTGGTACCCGACGAACGTCTCGCCGCCTCGAGCGCCGCGCGCCGGACTCCAGATGGATACGTAGAGCCACGCGGGAGACTCCCCCGACGCGAGCGCGATCTCTCCGTGCAGAACGGACTTGGAAGGTACGCACAGGAGGACGTCCCGACCGAGCACGACCGTCTGGCGCAGGCGCTCGTGCCCGTCCTCGTCCTTCACGACGACGGAGACGGAGTCGCCGAGCCGGGCCGGGACCTCGGCAGCCGAGAAGTCGAACTCGCCTTGCTCGTTCGTGACGCCGTAGACCGCAGCGTGCTTCCCCGCCTGCATGGAGACCTCGGCGTCCGCCATGGGCGCGCTCGAAGGTCCCTCCACGACGCGGACGAGAACGAGGTCGCCGGGTTCCTGGAGCGGGGAGTGGGGGACTCGCCCCAGCGTGGGGCGATCGTCCGCGAGAAACGTCGTCGCACCGGAGCGCGCGCTCGTCTCGTGGACGCCCGCCAGGGACGCCGGAGACGGCTGGTGGCGATCGTCAGGCGAGACTGCAGGAACCGAGGAAGCGACCGTCGGGGCGGCGTCGCCACCGCCGCGCATCCGCAGGAGCAGTGCCATCGCCGCGCCCAACCCCAGCGTGGCGATCACGAGCGCGAGCCTGCGCGACATCGTCCCAGCGTAGCGCACTGCGGCCGCCGGGTGCCCGAGTCTCGTGCCCAGCGGACGCGCGCACGACGCGGCGGACGGCTGCGCGCGGTCGATCGATCAGTCGGGCAGCGTGATCACGAGCCGGGCCCCGCCTCCGGCGGCGGAGCGTCGCTCGATCGTCCGTGGCCCCTCGCGCAGGAGAACCTCGCCCGGAGCGGGGCAAGCGATCTGGAACGAGCCGTCGGGGGCCAGTGTCGTCGTGAGCAGCGCCTGGACGGCTTCCTCGGGCCAGCCCGAGGGCGTGTACACGATGGACACCTGGCGCGCCGGGTCCGGGGCCGGCTGCACGAGACCCTCGACGAAGTCGAGCGGGACGAAGTCGAGCACCAGGTCGGCCGGCTTCTCCCTCGTCACGACGGTCTCGGCCGCGGCCCATCGGCGCTGGTGGCGCGCGATCGCGAACGCGCGCCAACGCCCCGGTGGCAGGCGCTCGAAATCGACGGGGAACGCGTCGGTTCCCGCCGATTCGGAACGTCCGTCGTCGCGCACGAGCACGACCTCCACGTCGTTCGCGCCCGACACTGCCTCCACGGCGAGGCCGCGCGCGACGACGCTCAGGGACACGCCCCGGTCGATGACGAGGCGCACGGGCCCGTCGCCCGGGTTCCAGCCCTGCTCCGCCGCATCCCCATGCCCCTCGTGGAAGGCGTAGACGCGCAGCGCGCGATCGACTGCGATCGCGATCTCGAACGCCCCCTTCTCGTTGGTCCTCTGCTGGCTCATCGAGGCGACAGCCAATTCTCCGGCGTCGTCCGCGCACCAGGCCGAGACGAGTGCACCCGGAACCGGGGACTCGTCCTCGAATACGACGCTGCCGATCAAGCGATCGGCCGCGGACAGGCGTCGCAGGCGCAGGACGACCTCGAGGTCGTCCGACTCGACGCGGACGTCCTCGCGCGCTGGAGCGTGGTCGGGTGATCCCGCCGCCACGCCGATCACGCCGGTGGGCACCCACATGTGCGCGCGGCCGTCCGTGCCCGTGACGGCTTCGGCGAAGAGCGCCGAGTTGCCGTCCGTGGACTCCGTGGCGATGCAGCGCACGTGAGCGTTCGTGATCGCCGCGCCGTCGTCCTCGAGCGTCGCGATCGACAGCCGTGCGAGCCCGATGACGACGCGAGCACCCGTCGCGGAGAGCAACTCCCTGGTCGGCACGCGCCGGCTCGCGGGGACGCCGACTCCGCCGACACGCAGGGTGAACGAAGAGGGGACCTGCTCCATTCCGGCCGCGATCTCGAAGCGGCCGTCCTCGCCCAGTTCCTGGTGCGCGACGAACTGCTCGACGCCGTGGAGGGCGTACGGCGGCGTCCAGGCCGACACAGAGAGACCGGCGGGGGAGCCGCCTGAGCTCAGCACGATCTCGCCGCGCAAGACGAGCTTCGGCGGGACGCGCAGCACGATTCCCGGTCCGATCACGGCGAAGGTCCGCAGGCGCGCGTGACCCTGCTCGTCCTTCACGAGCACGAAGACCTTGTCCCCGAGCCGCGCGGGCACGTCGCCGGCTGCGAACTCGATCTCCCCGCGCTCGTCGGTGACTGCGATGTACGGCCGTTCCTGCCCAGCGCGCAGCGTGACCTCGGCGTGCGGGATCGGAGCCTCCGACTGCGCGTGGACGACGCGGGCGACGATCCGGCTGGCGTCCTGGCGCACCGTGGATTCATCTGCCGCGGCTTCGTCGCCCCGTTCGGAGGAGTGGGGATCTCCAGCGCCCGGCCGGCGGATCTCTCGCACGGACTCATCAGGCGCCGGAACGATGTCGTCGGATCGCGGTTGCTCGGTCACCTCCACGCGGGAGATTCCGGGAACCGGATCGGTGTGCGCCTCCCGGATGGAGAGGTACGCGAACGCCAGCCCGAGTACCGCCAGGATGGGCAACAGGGTGCGCTTCCAACTCACTCCTCCAGAGTAGTGGACGGCCTCCGGGGTCCGCCTGGGGAGGAACCCCGGGAATCGTGAGCCTTACGAATCCCCGCTCCAGGACACGGCGCACGGCCGTGCGAGGCGCGGGTCGGTTCGGCCCCTGCTACCGCGGCGGTCCTCGAGCCTCCCTTGGGTGGCGCGGACGAGGTCGTCCGCGCGCTCACTCCGTGGACGGGGTCCGTGAGTTCACCGCCTCAGCAGTACTGGTGCCCTCGCTTCGATTCCTTCGTGGATCTCACCACGGAACGGCGCGTGCACATCGAGAGGGGACATCCTGACCTTCTGCCCGCCTATCCCCTGCGCATCCAGCAGGTGCTCGCAGCTCCTGATCGGGTCCGTCCGAGTTCGAGGCGGACTTCGGCGTGGCTGTTCTCGCGCTGGTATCCTGATGGTCGATTCGGACGTCACGTTGTAGTCGTCGTCATCCAGGACGCACCACCCTCGGAACGCCTTTGGATCGCCACGGCGTATCACGCGCGCCGACTCCCGGAACAGGACCGGTCATGAACGACAAGCTGACCTTCCGATACGACCGCGAAGCCGACATCCTCACCATCGAGAAGTGTCTCCCGTACGCCGAGCAGGAGAGCGAGGAGTTGAGCCCGGAGGTCGTGGCTCGCTCGAATCCGCGCACGGGGGAGATCGAGGGGCTCGAGGTCCTGTTCTTCTCGACACGAATGCAGCAAGACGGGTCGTTCGACCTCCCGATCACGGCGGATCTGCGTCGAGCGCCCTGAGGGACCCGGGGCGAGCGCCGCGGGCCCGGGCGTTTCGGGTCCGGCGCCGCCAGGTTCCGCCGCGCTCACTTCAGGTCGAACAGCATCAGCTCGCTCGAGCCCAGCGCCTTCACGACGAGGCGCTTCTCGTCCTGCACCGCGAGCGCGTCGCCCGTCCCGAGCTCGACGCCGTTCGCCACGATCGATCCGCGCGCGACGTGCAGCCACTGCGAGCGTCCCGCCGCCGGCTCGTACGCGACTTCCTCGCCCTTCTCCAGCACCGTGTTGAGGATGCTCGCGTCCGCGCCCATCCGCACCGAGCCGTCGCGCCCGCCCTTGTCCGCGATGCGGCGCCACGTCGCGCGCCGATCCGCGAGCGGGATCTGCCGCTCCTCGTACGACGGCGCGCCGCCGGCCTTGTCGGGCAGGATCCACATCTGGAGGAAGTGCACGCCGTCCTCCTTCGAGGGGTTCCACTCGCTGTGCAGGATGCCCTTGCCCGCGCTCATGCGCTGCACGTCGCCGGGCCGGATGATGCTGCCGTTCCCGAGCGAGTCCTTGTGCTCGAGCGCGCCCTCGAGAACCCACGTCACGATCTCCATGTCGCGGTGGCCGTGGGTCGGGAAGCCGCTGGCGCGCTGCACGCGGTCGTCGTTCAGGACGCGGAGCGTGCGGAACCCCATGTGACGCGGGTCGTGGTACTCGCCGAACGAGAACGTGTGGCGGCTGTCGAGCCAGTCGATCCGGGTGTGGCCGCGCTCCGAGGACTTCCGGGTGGTGATCATGGCAGGATCTTGGGCGGCCCTGCGCGACCTGCCAAGGACGCACCGCGGGGCCAGTCACTTACCCTGGGGTGAGTCCACCACCGATGTCCGACACCGAGCCCGCCGCCTGCCCGATCCACGACGTCCAGCGCCTGATCGGCGGGAAGTGGTGCTTCGTGGTCCTGTGGCACCTGCGCGACGGGACCCGCCGTTTTGCCGAGATCGAGCGCGCCATCGGCGACGTGTCGGCCAAGGCCCTGACGGAGTCGCTGCGGCACCTGGAGCGAGAAGGCCTGCTGACGCGGACGGCCTACCCGACGATCCCGCCGCGCGTCGACTACGCGCTGACGCCGCTCGGTCGCAGCCTCGTGCCGATCCTCGAGTCCCTCCAGGACTGGTCCATCCGGCACAAGGGCGAGCTCCGGCCCCCGCCGAAGACCGAGGTTTGACCTGAACCAGGTGGAATGGACACCCGGCGCGCGAGTAGCGTGCCGACCCCGATTCCCGAGTTCCGCGCCCCCCCCGATGACCGACCTCGCCCTGCGCCTCGCGCGCGTCACGAAGAAGTTCGACACCTTCACGGCCGTCGACGACCTGTCCCTCTCCGTCCCGTTCGGATGCGTGTACGGATTCCTCGGTCCCAACGGTGCCGGGAAGACGACGACCATCCGGATGAGCCTCTCGATCTACGAGCCCACGTCGGGCACGGTCGAGATCCTGGGGCACCGCTCGGCGCTCGACGTGCGCCAGCAGATCGGCTACCTGCCTGAGGAAAAGGGGCTCTACAAGAAGATGAAGGCGAAGGAGCTGATCGCCTTCTTCGGCGGCCTGCGCGGCATGGATCCCGCGGAAGCGCGGCGCGAGGCGGTGCGGCTCCTCGAGCGCTATGGACTCGGCGAGTTCGTGAACACGCGCTGCGAGGCGCTGTCGAAGGGCATGGGCCAGAAAGTGCAGGTCCTGGCATCGGTCGTGCACAAGCCGAAGTTCGTGATCCTCGACGAGCCCTTCTCGGGCCTCGATCCGGTGAACCAGCAGGTCTTGGAACAGGTCATCCAGGACCTGCGCGCCGCGGGCACCACGATCGTCTTCTCGACGCACATCATGGAGCACGCGGAGCGGCTGTGCGACCGCATCGTGCTGATCGGCCGCGGCAAGCGCCTCTTCGACGGCACGATCCCCGAGGCGAAGCGCTCGATCCCGAGCTGCGTCCGCATCCACACGGTCTCCGATCCGTCGCCGCTGCGCGCCGTGCGCGGAGTCACCGACATCCTGCGCCTCGAGGGTGCGGGTCACTACGACGTCGTGCTCGCGGAAGGCGCGCAGCCCGACGAGGTGCTGCGGACCTGCTTCCGCTCCGGGATCGAGCTGTCCTCGTTCGAGCGGCGCGAGCCGGGCCTGCGCGACGTGTTCCTGAAGCTGGTCGGCGGCGAGGAGGCGGCGGCGTGAAGTACGCACTTCGAATCGGTTTCCGCGAGTTCGCCGAGCACGTCAAGACCAAGGGCTTCGTGATCGGGATCGTGCTGTTCCCGGTCCTGCTGTTCGCCGGGTTCCGCGTTCCGGCGCTCCTCGAGAAGATCTCCAAGACGACGCGCGCCTTCGCCGTGATCGATCCGAGCGGCGAACTGACCGCGATCGTCGACGAGGCGATCGAGCGCGACTGGCAGGAGTCCGACGACAAGGCACGCCTGGCCTGGCTCGAAAAGCGCAAGGCCGATCCCGAGACGCCGGACTACGAGCCGCAGAAGCGCTTCTTCCAGCGCGTGGAGATCCCGGCCGAAGCCGCGGCGGCCACGCCGGCCGAGACGATCGCGAACCTGAAGCCCTGGCTCCTCGGCGACAAGAAGGTGAAGGTCGGCGAGGACGAGAAGGAACTGTTCGCGCTGATCGTGATGCCGAAGATCCAGGGGCAGCTCAAGAAGGGTGTCGAGTACTGGTCCACCAACCTCACCGATGACGGCCTCTCGAAGCTCGTGTCGCGCGCGCTCGAGGATCACCTCCGGCGCAAGGAGTACACCGCGAAGGGGATCGCGCAGGCCGAGGTCGAGCGCATCGCGCGCATCGAAGTGCGGTTCGACGACAAGGACCCGCGCAAGGCCGCCGGCGAGGAGGACGTCGGCCTGGCCGAGAAGGCGCGCCAGTGGGCGCCCATCGGCTTCGTCTACCTGATGTTCGTGGCCATGATGACGGTCGCCCAGATGCTCCTGTCGAGCACGGTGGAGGAGAAGGCCAGTCGGATCTTCGAGGTGCTCCTGTCGTCCGTGACGCCGGGCGAGCTGATGCTGGGCAAGCTGATGGGCGTGGCCGCGGTCGGGTTCGTGATGCTCGCGGCCTGGTTCGTGTCCCTGTTCGCGATCCTGCGATTCGGGGCGGGAAGCCTGAGCGAGGTTGCCGGACCGCTCCTGGGGCTCGTTTTCACTCCGTCGGTGCTGATCCCGATGGCGGTCTACTTCCTGCTCGGGTTCCTGCTGTACGCGAGCCTCTTGCTCGCGCTCGGAAGCCTCTGCAACACGATCAAGGAAGCCCAGAACTTCATGAGCCCGGTGATGCTCGTGCTCATGGTCCCGCTGCTCGCGATGATCCCCGTCGCGCGCGACCCGAACGGCGTCCTGGCGCAGGTGCTCTCCTGGATCCCGCCGTTCACCCCGTTCGTGATGATGAACCGCATCGCGGGCGACCCGGCGGGCTGGGAGATCGCGGGCACGATCGTGCTGCTCGTCGCCAGCGTGGCGGGGATGCTGTGGCTCGCTGGCCGCGTCTTCCGGAACGGCGTCCTGCGCACGGGAGCGCCGCCCAAGATCGTCGAGCTGCTGCGGATGCTGAGGCGCTGATCCGGGCTGCCCCCGCGCGACGGGGAGCCTGGATCGCGCCGCGGAGTCCGCGTGCGATCAGATCCGCCGCGCAGCGACCTCGGTCCCCAGCCAGGCCGTCGCGCGCGCGGTCATGTCCGCCGTCGAGACGCGCTCGCGGTAGCCGAAGTCGCGGCGCGCGGGTTCCATGTCGTACGTGTGACTCCGCGCCAGCTGCAGCGCGACGAAGCGCGTCATCGGCGGTTCCCCGCTGCGTTTCGAGAGGAACCACCAACCCTCGCACGCGGTTCCGGCGAGGCGGGCGACCGCGAGCGGGACCCGACCGCGGGGGCCCGGCAATCCGCTCGCTTCCAGCACCTGCCGGATCCAAGGCCACAGCGCGACGGGCTCTCCCTGCGCGACGAAGTACGCGCGTCCCGCATGCGGAGCGCCGGGATTCAGCGCCTCCGCGGCGTCGAGGTGCGCCCAGGCCGCGTTCTCGACGTCCGTGAGGCTCACCTGATTCCGGCCGTCGCCGACGACGACCAGCTTCCCACGCCGCGCGCGATCCGCGACGCGCGTCAGGAGGTGCGGATCGCCCGGGCCCACGATCAGGTGCGGGCGCAAGGCCGTCGTGGCGATCCCGCGGCCGTTCCAGGAGAGGACGTGCTTCTCCGCGAGCATCTTGCTGCGCGGGTAGTGGGCCAGGAAACGGGTCGCGTAGGGGAGGTCGTTGCCGGCGCCGACGTGGTCTTGGCCGTCGAAGCAGACACTGGGCGAGCTGGTGAAGACGAGGCGCGGCACCTTGGCCGCGACCGCCGCCGCGACGACGGCCGTCGTGCCGATCACGTTGCTGTGCGCGTACTCCGACCACGGCCCGAAGACGCCGGCCTTGGCCGCGACGTGGAACACGCAGTCGACGCCGCGCATGGAGCGGCCGAGAGCCCGCGCGTCCGCGACGTCGCCCGCCTCGCAGCGCGCGCCCAGCCGCTCGACGGCCTCGTGTCGCGAGCGCGAGTAGCTGACCACCTGGTCGCCGCGCGCGCGCAGGAGGCGCACGATCGCGAGGCCCAGGAATCCGCCGCCGCCGGTGACGAGACACTTCATCGGCCCGCGCGCTCCCGAAGCTCCTCGGCGGCCCATGCGGCGAGGTCCTCGCGTCGGATCTTGGCGTTGTGGCGCACGTCCACGGGGAAACCCCGGTGGAACAGCGTCGCCGCGATCCGCGGTGGGTGGTTCGGGCCGACTGCGCCGAGCCGGTCGAGCCGCAGAGCCTCCAGCTCGCGCGTGATCAGGACACCGTCCGGGCCGCGCGGGACGCGACCGTCCGACATTTCGACCACGAGCACCGGATCCTGACTGCCACGCTTGCCCATGCCGACGAGCGCCGTGCGGCGCACACGCGGGTGGAGGTCGCACACGTTCTCGACGGGCACCGGGTCGTGCGTGCCGCGCGAGGTCTCGATCCGATGCGCCTTCCGGCCGACGATCCACAGGCGGTCCTCGTCGTCGATCCAGCCGACGTCGCCCGTGCGGTGCCACGTGTCTCCCCGGTCGTCGGGGATCTTCGCCAGTGCGGTCGCGTGCTCGTCGTCGAAGTAGGAGCGCGTGACCACCGGTCCGCGCGCGCAGATCTCGCCCAGCTCGCCCCGCTCGAGGGCTCCCGGCCAGGCTGCGATCGCTCCATCCTCGACGCGCGCGAGCGCGACCTCGGCGCCCGGGACGGCGCGTCCGACGCAGCTGCCGCCGCCGCCTTCGATCCGCGATCGCACGAGCTCGAGCTCGGCGCCGGCGATGGACGTCAGCGGCAAGCACTCGGTCGCCCCGTACGGGGTGTGGACGTCGCCGTCCGGCGGGAGGAGCGCCCGGAAGGCCGCCACGAGCCGCGGCGCGACGGGCGCGCCCGCGATCCAGGCGCCGCGCAGGTCGGGGAAACGCATACCGGCCGCCGCCGCGTAGGGGACGACGCGGCTCCAGATCGCCGGCGATCCGAAGGTGTACGTGCAGCGGTGCTCGAGGAGAGCGTTGGCGATCGCGGCCGGATCGCAGCGTCCGGGGCGCGACGGGTCGAGGCGCGGAACGACGCACGTCGCGCCGAAAGCGGCGTCGAACAGCGCGAAGAGCGGGAAGCAGGCCAGGTCGACCGCACCGGGTGCGATGGAGCACAGGCCGCGCAAGGCGTCGATCTGCGCCGCGAACGCGCCGTGGTGGTAGAGCACGCCCTTCGCCGGGCCGGTCGAGCCTGAAGTGAAGAGGATCGCGGCCGGATCGTCGGACGACACGTCCACGGGCGGGCAAACTCCGCGGCCGCGGCTCTCGATCTGGTGCAGCGTGCGGCTTCCGGGGAACCAGCGCGGTCCGACCACGACGTCGATCGAGACGCTCGCGAGCTCGCGCGCGTGCAGGCGACGCAGCGCGTGCGCCAGCGGGATGGCGAGGAAGGCCTTGGGCCGCGTGCGCGCGAGGCATCGGACGAGCGCGCGGGCGCCCATCCCCGGGTCGACGACCACGGGCACGGCGCCCAGGCGGAACAAGGCGAACGTCACCGCGATCAGGTCGAGGCCGGGTCGCACGAGGAGTGCCACGCGGTCCCCCCGGGTGAGGCCTTCGGCCTGGAGGCCCGCCGCGATCGCGGCCGCGCGCGCGTCGAGCTCGGCGTAGCTCGTGGTACGCCACCCCGAAGACCCGTGCGGGGCGACGACCGCCGCGAGCTCCGGGTGTGCGCGCGCCGTGCGCGGCAGGAACGCTCCCACGTTCACGACCCCGGGCGCGGGCGTCAGCGGCGCTCCGCGCAGGACGAGGCCGGATGCGCGCGTCGTCGCCATCCTCAACGCGCGAGGAGCGCGCGCAACTCGGCCTCGACCTCGCTCGGCGCCTCCTCGGTCACGAGGTGGCCGGCGTGCTCGACGGGGACCACGTTCGCGGCCGGCAGGCGGCTCTGCCACTGCGCGCGGAAACGCGGCGTGAAGCACCAGTCGCGCTGGCCCCAGACGATCGAAACGGGTTTCGCGACGAACCGCGCGA
This sequence comes from Planctomycetota bacterium, assembly GCA_026692665.1. GTDB lineage: Bacteria > Planctomycetota > UBA1135 > UBA1135 > JAEUHZ01. Next base: position 33,885 of record JAPLOF010000048.1, on the reverse strand, counting down.
CCGCTTGCGATGCCGAGCCCAGCTCCTTCCACGAGGGATGCGCGGACGAGGTGGGGATGTCCTCGACGAACGCGCGGATCGCCCGGCGGTCGGCCGCCGTCCGGTAGGGGAACGCGAAGCCCTGGCGCGCCGCGGGCGTGAGCCGCGAGGGTTCGGCGAGGCCGAAGCGCGGAAGCAGGCCCGCGAACGCGTTGAACTGCTCGACCAGGATCGGACCCACGATGGGAGCCCGGCAGGCGCGGATCCGGAGCGGCATCGCGCCCGGGAACGCCGCCGTGTTGAGCGCGAGGAGCCGGGCGAAGCGTCCCGACGCGCGGCTGACCGTCGACATGCCGATCGCGCCGCCCCAGTCGTGGACGACGAGCGTCACGCGCTCGAGGTCGAGGCGCTCGACGAGCGCGAGCGTGTTCTCGGCGTGCGCGGCCAGCGTGTAGCGCCAGTCCGCCGGCTTCGCGGAGAGCCCGCAGCCGATGTGGTCGAGCGCGATGCAGCGGTGCGTCGCGCGCAGCTCCCGCACGAGCTTGCGCCACAGGTAGGACCACGTCGGGTTGCCGTGCAGGAACAGGATGGGGTCCCCGCCGCGCGGACCCTCGTCCACGTAGTGCATCCGTCCGCCGTCGACTTCGAGGAACCGGCTCTCGAACGGATACTCGGCCGCGATCGCGGCCGGCAGCGGCGTCTCGACGGCGTGGCTCACGTGGCGAGCTCCCGCGCCGCTTCCAGGCTCCACTCCACCGCGTGTTCGCCATCGCACGACACGGCGGCGATGTGGCGGTGCCGCAGCAAGAGGTGGACGAGGTGTTCGCGTCCGCGGTGCGACACGACCAGGAGCTCCGCGGTCGGCGCGGCGACGACCGTGCAGCGCGAGAGTTCCAGGATCCCGCAGCCGGCCTTCTTCAGCACGGCCTCCTTCGCGGTCCACACCTGGAAGAACGTCTCCCAGCGGAATCCACCGAGGATTTCCAGCTCTCCGCGCGAGGCCACGCGCGGGACGACGTCCTGCTTGCGTGGCACGATCGCCTCGACGTCGATCCCGACGGGCTGCCCCTGCGCCACGACGCCGGCCGAGAAGGCGCGCGCGTGGCTGATCGACCAGTGCCAGCCCAGGGAGGGGAGGGGGGCATCGTGCTCGCCCTTGGCCAACTCGGAGAGGACCGCGCCGCTCTTCTCGGCCGACATGGCCAGTGCGAGCCGTGCGTGCCGCGACTGCTCGGCGACCCGCTCGCGACCGCGCAGGTCCGCGGTGCCCGGGGCAGCCGCGAGCAGGACCGGGCGCAGGATGCTCACGGCGCCTCCGGGCGCGTCGCGCGCCGCACGATGTCCGCGTCGAAGTAGTTCACGCCCATGCCGGCGTCGATCACGAGACCCTGGGCGTTGATGCCCGAGGAACGCGGCGAGAGCAGATAGAGGACGGCGTCGGCGGCTTCCTGGGTGTCGAGGCCGCGCTTGCGCAGCGTTGCCGCTTCGGCGAAGAGCAGGTTCTCCAGGTACCCGGGGATGCCGGCCGAGGCCGAGGTCTTGAGTAGCCCCGGATTCACCGTGTTGAAGCGCACCTCGCTGGTCGCGCTGAAGCTCTTGGCGAGGAACGCGATCGACGAATCGAGCGCGGCCTTGATCGGCGCCATGTAGCCGTAGCTCTCGGCTGCGAGGCGCGTCGTGGAGATCGAGATCGCGACCACGGACGCGCGCGGGGCCAGCCTGTCCTTCAGCGCGTCGGCCAGCGCCACGAGCGAGAAGCACGACACGTCCACGGCGCGCAGGAAGTCCTGCCGGCGAGTCTCGTGGAACGGACGCGGCGAGCCGTCGGCGCGCGGCGTGTACTCGGCGAAGGCGATGGAGTGGACGAGGCCGTCCAGGCGCGTGCCTTCGGCGCGCAGGCGCGCCGCCAGCGCGTCGATCGAATCCTGATCGGCGACGTCGCACACGAGGACGGGCGCGTCTCCCGTGAACTTCAGGACTTCCGCGCGCCGCCCTTCGGAGTGAACCGTGAAGACGGGCTTCGCGCCGACGTCGCGCAGGGAAGCGCCCACGTGCCAGGCCACGCTCTTCTTGTTGCGGAGGCCCGTCACGAGCACGGTCGTGCCGGCGAGCTTCAGCCAGTCGTTGGACGGAGAGCTCACGGCTGCGGCAGTGCCGCCTCGGCCACGGTGAAGCGCAGGCGCAGGACCGTTTCGCCGGAGCAAGTGACGAGGGCCTTGCAGTAACGGGCGGATCCCAGACGTTCGGTGACCTCGACTTCGGCGCGCAACGTCTCGCCCGGGCGCACGACGCGGCGGAAACGCGCATCCTCGATCTTCGTCAGCACGGGGACGGCGCCGGACACTACCTTCGGGTCGGCGCCGGACGCGAACAGGCAGGCCGCCGACTGGAACGTGAACTCGGAGATCAAGACTCCCGGGAGGACCGGGTAGCCGGGGTAGTGCCCGCGGAATGCGAAGAGGTCCGGCGCGACGTGCCACTCCGTCACGATGCGGTCGGCGGAGCGCTCGACGATGCGATCGACGAACAGGAACGGATCGCGGTGGGGGATGAGCGCCTCGATCTCGGCGCGCGCGGCGGTGCTAGAGGCCACCGTGCACCTCCAGCGTGGTGCCGTTCACGTAGCTCGCTTCGCGCGAGCACAGGAACAGGGCTGCGTGCGCGATCTCCGCCGGCGTGCCGAATCGGCCCAGCGGGACCATCTTCTTGTGCTCCGCGCGCACGTCCTCGGGGAGATCCGCGATCAGCTCCGTTTCCACGAAGCCGGGCGACAGGCAGTTGACGGTGATCTTGCGCTTGCCGACCTCTCGGGCCAGCGAGCGCATGAGACCGATCTGCCCGGCCTTGCTGGCGGCGTAGTTGGCCTGGCCCTGGAATCCGTGGAGGCTCGAGGGTGACGTCATGAACACGATGCGGCCGTACTTGCGCGGGAGCATCGCGCGCACGGCAGCCTTCGCCATGAGGAACGAGCCGGTCAGGTTCACGTCGAGCACTGCGCGCCAGGCATCGGAGCCCATCGTCCCCACGATCTGGTCGCGGCGGATCCCGGCGTTGTTGACGAGGACCTGCACGCCGTCGGGCTCCGACTCGAGGCCCGCCCAGAAGCGCTCGACGGCCGGCTCGTCCGTGACGTCGAAGCGGTGCAGCGCGAGCCGGCCCTCGAAGCGCGCGGCCTCGTCGGCCAGCGCGGCGGCCGCGGCCTCGTTCCCCGTCCACGTGGCGTGCACGCGCGCCCCGTGCTCGAGGAACGCCAGCGTGAGAGCGCGTCCGATGCCGCGCGTCCCTCCCGTCACGACGGCCGTCTGGCCGGCGAAAGCTCCGGGCGCGATCACGCGGATACCTCGACCAGACTCGCCAGCCACGCATCGACCTTGTTGGCGACGATCGCGCCGTAGTTCGCCGCGCCCAGCCAACCCGACATGATGATCCCGACGCTTCCGGCGTGGTGCAGTCCGCGAACCTGTTCGTGGAGGGTCATGCTGGGCTTCAAGCCTTCGAACTTGGTGCCGAACGAGGTTCCGCTCGGGGACTGCGTGTAGAACTGGAACGTGCGCGGCGTCGCCGCCTCGGCGTGATCGATCTTGGCGCGAGAACCCGGCACGTAGCGTTCGAGCCGGCAAAGCGTGTCCTCCACGAGGCGTGCCTTCTCGCGCTCGTAGGCGGCGAGGTCGAGGTTGGCCCAGTCCTCCCAGCGCGCGTTGCGCGAGCCGACGATCGTGTAGCGCTGCAAGCCGGGCCTCGTCTTCGGGTAGTAGAACGAGAACGTCACGCTCTCGCCGACGTGGTCGCAGAGCGCCTCGGAGGAGTAGGTGGGACGTGTCGAGGTGAACAGGAGATCCGTCACCCACGGCAACGTCTCGCCCTCGCGGACCCCGAGATAGACCTGGGTGCTCGAGGTGTTCAGGCGCACGGAGGAGACGCGCGTCACGAAGTCCGGATCGAAGTGCTCGCCGCCCACGAGGTCGAGCACGGTCGCGCGCAGCGACGCGTTGCTCACGACGGCGTCGCAGGCGATGGAGCGGCCATCGGCTTCGACAGCCGTGACCCGGCCGTTCTCGACGCGGATCCGCTCGACCTGCACGCGATGGCGGATGTCCACGCCACGTAACTCGAGTTCGGCCTTCATGGCGCGGATCAGCTTGTCCGTCCCGCCCTCGAAGGTGTAGACGCCGTCCTTCATGAAGTTGCCGAAGACGATCCCGTAGCTGATCGCGGGATCGTCGAGCGTGGATCCGTTGGCGTAGCTGATCGGCTCCATCAGCAGACGGTGCACGTCGTTCCGTCCGGGGAAGTGACGTTCGAAGAGCTGCCCGGTGGTTTCGCCCGTCTCGGCGTGGAAGTCCATGCGCGCGAGCTCGTCGTAGAAGGCGATCACGGAGGCGCGCGGGACTCGCAGCACGTCCACGAGCTTCGTGGTGAAATCCTCGCGCGTGAACGTGGTGTCGAACGCGAACTGCGGGTTGTCGAACCGGATGCCGTCGAGCTGTTGGACCGAGTCGGCGATCTCCTTCGTCCAATACTTGCGGCAGGTCTTCCGCATGCCGGACGGGAAACCGTGCAGCGACACGTCGAACACGTGTCCGCCGCGGCGCTTGAACCACGTGGCGAGTCCGCCCAGGTTGTAGTGCTGCTCGAGGACGAGCACCTTGCGTCCCGCTCGCGCCAGCACGGCAGCAGCCGTCAGCCCGCCGAGGCCGCTCCCGATCACGACCACGTCGTAGCGGCTCTGCGTGCCCGCCAGGGGATCGCCCGCGAACGGCGACTTGCCGTCGGTGCTGCCCTTGTAGTAGCGCTTCTCCGTTCCCATGGGGTCACTGCGCGACGAGCGCGTGGCGGTTCGCGATCGAGATGCCGGACATCAACGCGCCGACGATACCCACGAAGCCCTGGTCGGTTCCGATCAGGTGGACGTTGGGCACGCCGGAATCCCCGTCCAGACGCTTGCGCGGAGAGCCGTACACGGTGCCGCCGGTGTGCCCCGTGTAGTGGGTGATCGTGCGCGGGGTGAAGCAGTCGACCTGCGTCGTGAGCGGGCGCGGATCGGCGGCGTAGGGCGCGGCGGCCGCGCAGATGGCGTCCTCCCAGCGGTCCTTCTGGGTCCGGTACTCGGCCTCGTCGTACGCGCACCACGTCTCGGGGTTCGCGAGGCACGTCACGCGCATCAGGCCACGGGGCGCGATCTCGTTGCCCGCATAGTTGTCGCTGCAGGCGATCACGCCGTTCGACAGGTCCACGGGTTCCTCCGGGCGCCGCCACGCCGGTCGCAGCGAATCGGAGAAGAAGACCAGGGTGTGCAATGCGCCGATCGATGCCGAGGGTTGCGAGAGCACGCGCTGCGTCTCGACGAAGGACAGCCGCCCCTGGTCGGCCGGCGCGCTCGACTCTCCGCACAGGTTGCGCGTCTCGACGTAGCCCGCGGACGAGAGGATGCGGTCGGAGAGGAGCTCGTCGCCCGAATCGAGCCGGACTCCGCGCGCCGCGCCCCGGGAGTCGCGCAAAACGGATTCGACGCCATGGTGCGTGCGCAACTCGCCTCCCTCGGCCTTGTAGCGCGCGACGAGGAGGTCGAGCAGCGGCTTGATGCCCCCACGTGGCCGGGCGAGGCCTTCGAGAAAGATGGCCCGGAACAGGATGATGGCCTGGTAGGCGTCGACGTCGCCCTCGCGGGCGCTGCCGTACCAGCAGAGCGGGAGCATGAGCGCCTCGACGAGGTCTTCGTCGGTGAGGTGCTCGCGCAGGAACGCCCGGCCGGACGCCGAGGGGTCCACGGTCGTGAACGGTTCCGCTTCCCGCACCGCGCGCACGAACGACGCGAACTGAGTCCGCTGCGCCGGGAATGCGCGCGCGACCTCCGCCTCGAGCAGCGCGAAGTCGTTCGAGAAGTCGAGCCGCACGTCGGCGAGGTGCAGCCTGGACCGGCCCTGTTCACCGAGGTGCAGGTCGTCGAAGCGCAGGCGCAGTTGGCGCAGGACGCGCGAGAGCGGAGCGGTCTTCGACTCCGGCCGCGCGAAGTTCGTCAGCGCGTGCAGCCCCGAATCGAACCGGCGGCCGCCGCGCTTGTAGAACGAGTTCAGTCCGCCCCACAGCGCGTGCCGCTCGAGGATCGCGACACGACGACCGAATTGCGCCAGCCGGATGCCGGCGGCGAGCCCGCTCATGCCGGCGCCGATCACCAGCGCGTCGTAGCGGTCGGCGGTCATGGGGGCTTCCGGTCCCTCGCCTCGCGCGGCTCTGGCCGCGCGAAGGGGGTCAGACTCCGACCTTGAGCGACTTGCCCTGCATCTTGGGCCCGAGGTAGGCGACGCAGCCGTCCAGCGTCGCGAGCTCCTTGTAGTCGTCCTCGGGAACCTGGACGCCGTAGCGCTTGCGGAGCTCCATGACGATGTCGAGGAAGTCCATCGAGTCCAGCTCGATCTGGTCGCGCAGACGAACGTCGGTCTTGAGGTTCGACACGTCCTCGTCGGGGGCGATCGTCTTGATGATGTCCTGGATCGCCAGGATGATCTCTTCGCGGTTCATGGTTCGTGTGTGGGTGGGGGGCGGAAAGTTCTGGTCTTCAGCCGGTGAAGCGCCGCACGACGACGGCGGAGTTGATACCGAGCATCCCGAAGGACAGGTTCAGGACGTGGTCGACGCGGCCGAGTCGCTTCGGCTGGTTCATGACGAGGTTCCGGACTTCGCAGGACGGATCCAGGTCGTCGACGTTGATCGTGGCGTGGACCCACCCATCGTCGAAGGACGGCAGATTCCCGGCCAATTCGAGAGCCCCGGCCGCACCCATGGTGTGGCCGATGAAGCTCTTCGTGTTGTTGACGTGGGTGCGCGCGCTGTCGCCGAAGACGGCGCGCACGGCCTCGCACTCCTGCTGGTCGCCGAGCGGCGTCGCCGTGGCGTGGCTCGAGACGATGTCGATGTCGCTGGCCGCGAGTCCGGCGCGCGCCAGGGCGCCGCGCATGCACTCGTTCTGGCGTTCCGCGAGCGGCAGCACGAAGTCCGACGCGTCCGAGTTCACGCAGTGCCCCACGAGCTCGCCGTAGATGCGCGCGCCGCGGCGCTGCGCGTCCTCCAGGCGCTCGAGCGTGTAGAGGCAGCCGCCTTCCGACACGACGATCCCGTTGCGGTTCTTGTCGAAGGGGCGCGAGGCCTTCGCCGGGTCTTCGTGACTCGCCAGCGCGCCTTGCGCACGGAAGCTGGCGAAGATCCCGAACGTGTGGATGCTCTCCGAGACGCCGCCGCCGATCGCGACGTCCACCTCGCCGAGCTGCAGCATCTGTGCACCGTGGATGAGGCCCAGGTTGCCGGCCGCGCAGGCCGCGCCGATGCAGTACGCCGGCCCGGTGATGCCGTACGAGAGCGCGATCTCGCCCGCCGGGTTGTTCGCGACCGTGCGCGGGTTGTGGTGGTGCGACCAGAACGAGAGGTCGAACTGGTACTGCGCGACCTCGTGGATCTGGTTCTCGGTCTCGACGTTGCCGTGTTCCGTGGTGCCGACGTAGATGCCGATGCGCGAACGGTCGCGTTGCGCCAGGTCGATCCCGGCGTCCGCGAGCGTCTCGCCCGCGCACCAGATCCCGATCGATCCAGCGCGCGTGCCGCGGCGCAGTTCCTTGCGCTTCTGCCAGCGCAAGGCGTCGAAATCGCACTGGCCGGCCAGCGTCGAACCGACGTGGCGGATCGTCCAGGGCTTCACGCCCGACACGCCCGCGAGGAGGTTGCGCCGGTAGTCTGCCAGCGAATTCCCGTTCGGGCTCGTGAGGCCGATGCCCGTGATCACGATGCGCGGCAGCGCGTTCACTCGCGCTCCTCGCGCCGGCGCGAGCTGCTGCGGCCTTCTTCGTCGAGTTTGGTCAGGACGTGCGAGGCGAGCTGCGCACGGGCCTTCGCGTCCGGCCCGGCCAGGCGCGCGGGGACCGCGAGGCCGACCTTGAGCGCGGCGTTCACGGCCTTCGCCAACATGCTCTCGCTGTCGCCCAGGGCGCGCTCGACGGAGCTGAACACGAGCTGCATCACCGCTTCGGCGATCTCGCACGAGCTGATGATCGAGCGCAGCGTCAGGACGCGCGGATCCTTGGCGCCATAGCGCTCGACGATGTACTCGAGCGTCGATTGCGCGGCGTGGCGGAACTTGCGGAAGACCACCTGCTCGCGGCGGCGGAAGACGGTCGCCACGATGGACAGCGTGTTGCCGACGGGGCGGTGCAGGTGGCAGCGCCGGCCGGAGTCGAAGTCGGAGTCGATCGCGCCCCACTCGGCCAGGTCGTGGAGTGTCGTGCTGGTCGCGCCCGTCGACAGCTCGAGCGTCTCGGCGATCTCGCGCGACGACAGCGGCTGCCCGGAGAGCACGAGCAGCCCGAAGATGCGTCCGTGGACGCGCTTGAAGCCGAACGTGCGGAAGAAGAGCTCGAAGTTCGGCAGCTGCGCCTGGAGCTCGGGATCGAGTCCGGCGAACTCGGCCGTCGGGGCATCGCCCTTCGCGTCGCTCTTCGCTGCCATGGCGGGTCTTGGGATCGTCCTGGTCGCTTTTCAGGAATTCCTGAAAAGCGCGCAGGCGGAGGTATCGCATCCGAGGGGCCGGCTGTCCACTCCCGGCGGGCGTTCCGCCCTACCGGATCGCCAGCATCAGGCACTGCAGTCCGCTGCCGATCCCGAGCAGCGCCGTCCGGTCCCCGGGGCGCACGAAACCGGCTTCCCGGGCCAGCGCCAGGGTCGCGGGGAGGGACACGGAGCCCATGTTCCCGAGCGTGGGGAAGGTCGGGAAGTCGCGCCCCGGATCGAGGACCAGCGACTCGAAGAGGAGGCGCCGGTGGGCGGAACCGACCTGGTGGGTCACGATGCGGTCCACGTCGCCGCGCGACCAGCCGACTTCGCGCTCGAACTCGAGCCAGGTCCGCCGCGCCAACTCGCAGCCGGCGCGCAGTAGTGCCTCGGAGTCCGTCGCCATCAGCGGACCGTCGGCGCCGGCCGTGAAGTCACCGCTGCACAATTCGACGTGTTCGGTGGCCGCGAGCGATGCGCCGCCCACGAGCTTCGGCGCCGTGGGCGCGAGCTCACCGCGCGTGACCACGCAGGCCGCCGCGCCGGCGCCGATCGTGAGCGAGGCGAACGCGCGCTTCAACTCGCTGCGCGCATCCGGTCCCGCCGCGAGCAGGCGCGCGATCGTCGCTTCCACGAGCGGGCCGCCGTCCTCGCCGGCGACCACGAGCCCGGCTTCGACTTCGCCGCGTTCCACCATCCCAGCCACGACCACGAGCGCGTTCGCGAATCCGAGGCACGCGTTGGAGAGATCGAACGCCTGGCAGCGCGGCGCGAGCCCGAGCGCCTGGTGCACCACGCTCGCCGTCGCCGGCTCGAGGAAGTCGCGGCACACGGACGCGTGCACGAGCACGCCGATCCGCTCGCGCGCGAGACCGGAGCGCTCGATCGCCAGCGCGCCCGCGCGCGCCGCGACGGAACTCGGCCGCGTGCCGCGCGGCCAGGCGCGCCGCTCGCGGATGCCCGACAAGAGCTCGAGGCGTCCGGGCGACAACGACAGGCGCGCGTAGAGAGGCGCGAGCCGCTCCTCGATCCGGGCCGAGGTCAAGACCTCGTCCGGCAGATGGTGCGCGAGCCCGGCGAGGGCGATGTCCTGGAAGCGCATGGGCGGGCGGCACCCGCGTCGCAAGAGGAGCGGGGCGGAGAGGATAGGAGGAATCCCGCGTTCCACAACCGCCGCGCCTCCGGGCTGCGGACTCGCCCGGGATCCGAGTCGCGAGTTGACGGATCGGCCCGCCCTCGCGGATCCTTGTCCCTCCCCATCCCATGACGCAAGTCCGGCCCACGATCCTCCACGTGGACATGGACGCGTTCTACGCGTCCGTGGAAACGCGCGACAATCCGTCGCTCGCCGGGCTACCGGTCTGCGTCGGCGGCCCCTCCGACCAGCGCGGGGTGATCGCGGCCGCCTCCTACGAGGCGCGGCGCTACGGCGTGCACTCGGCCATGTCGACCGCGGAAGCGCGGCGCCTGTGCCCCGACCTCGTGCTGCTGCCGCCCGACTTCGAGCGCTACACGAGCGCGTCGCGGGACATCATGGCGATCTTCCGCTCGTACACGCCGCTGGTCGAGCCGCTCTCGCTGGACGAGGCGTTCCTGGACGTGGCCGGCTGCGAGCGGCTCTTCGGCGACGCGGCCGACGTGGGCCGCGCGATCCAGCGCGAGATCCTGCACCGCACGGGGCTGCCGGCGTCGGTCGGCGTCGCGCCCACGAAGTTCCTGGCGAAGCTCGCCAGCGACCTGGCCAAGCCGCAGGGCTTCCGGATCATCGAGGCGCACGAGACGCGCGCCGTGCTCGATCCGCTGCCCGTGTCGCGCATCTGGGGCGTCGGTCCGCGCACGGCGAAGAGGCTCGAGGCGCTGGGCGTCGCGACGATCGGCGACCTCGCCCAGCGTTCGCGGGACGAGGTCGTGCGCGAGTTCGGGGCGAGCGGAGCCTGGATCCACGATCTCGCGCACGGCATCGACACGCGCCGCGTGACCCCGCGGCGGGAGGAGAAGTCGCACGGGATGGAGCGCACGTTCGCGGCGGACGTGTCGGACCGCGACGAGCTGCGCCGGCACTTGCTCGACTTCTGCGAGGAGGTCGCCTTCGGGCTGCGCGACAAGGGCCTGCGTGGTCGCACGGTCACGCTCAAGGCGCGCTACTCCGACTTCACGACCCTGACGCGCACGAAGACGCTCGATCACCCGACGAATCTCGGGCCGCGCATCTACTCGACCGCGCGCGAGCTGCTCGACCGCCTCCCGATCGCGCCGCTACGGCTGATCGGCGTGCAGATCTCGGCGCTGACCGACGTGCGCGCCCCGATCCAGGAGAGCCTGTTCGGCGACCCCGACGGGACGCCCAAGCTGCTGCGCGGGGGACAGGTCCCGACGCGCGCGAAGCTCGAGCGCGCCGCGGAGGGCATGGACAAGCTGCGCCGCAAGTTCGGTGCGCGCGCGGTCGTTCCGGCGAGCCTGCTCGGTCGCACGCGGGCGCGCGGCCGCGACGGGTCGGACGGGCAGCCCGGCGTGGCGGGTCGCGCGCCCGAGCCGGGCCCGTAGCGACCTAGCGCAGCCAGTGAGGCTTGCGCGGGTCCCGCTGGAACTCGACGAGCAGGTCGACGCCGGCGATGTCGGACCAGGCGTAGAGCTTGAAGTCCTGGTTCGACTTGCCGTTCTTCCCGTCCTGCGCGACGAACAGTCCGCGCTCGAAGGGCTTGCCGAGCCCGAAGCTCTCGGCCGCGATGCCGTCCGTGTCCTGGACGTCGCCGAACTCCTTCGAGCCGCGCGGGTCGATCACCTTGCGCAGCGTGTACGGCGGCTCGCGGTCGAACACGAAGAACCGGTCCGCGCCCTGCACGGACGCGATCAGGTAGCCCTTGCCGCCCTTGCCGTAGTAGATCGTGAGGCCTTCGAGATCGGGCACCACGCCCGTCTGGCCGACTTCGAGGATCGCCACGCGGTCCTTCTCGGTCGCCGGTGCGTCCGGTTCCGCGTCGTACCGCCAGATCGCGCGCTGCTCCTCGCTGATGAAGAAGGAACCGCGCTCGTCGTCCGCCACGCAACCCTCGACCTGATCCCCGACGTCGAACGAGCGCACGAGTCGCGGCACGAAGGTGCCGCTGGCGCCGTCGAGCAGGTACTGCTCGACGCGCCCCTGCTTGTCGTTCACGAAAGCGTAGAGCGCGCCGTCGCGCGCCCGCCGGTACAGCGCCGAACCGTAGGGCATTCCGCCGCCGAACACGGGGAACGCGGCGTCCTGCGCGGGGACCGCACGGCGCGTCTCGGGCTCGACGATCCAGAGCATGAAGCCCTTCTGCGCGCCGCGGACGGCCGCGCCGAGGACGTCGACGGTCCGCGAGCCGAGCCGGACCGAGTACGCCAGGTCGACGTTGTCGGGCTCGAGCGTGTCCGACACGATTCCGAGGCGCTTGCCGTCGAGCCCGTACCACTCCAGGCCGCCGCGCTTGTTCGTGCCGAAGACGAGACTCTGCGACGGGTACTGCGGATGCACCCAGATCGCCGGATCGTCGGCGGAATCCCCGTCCGTGGCGACGGGATCCGTCGAGGCCACGGCCTCGGGCTCGGCGAGCGTGGCTCCGGGGGGCAGCGGCACGCGCTCGTTTCCACCCGAGCACGCGAAAAGCGGCGCGAGGAAGAGCAGGCCCAAGGTCGCCCGCGCGCCTCGCCGGCTCGCCTCGCGAGGCGTGAAGTGAGCGTCAACGGAGTCGGGTCGTGTCGGGCTCACAGGTCGAGTTCCGCCCCCGTGGCCCCGCGGCCCGCGAGGATCACGCCGCGCTTCGCGGCGAGAACGAACTCCGCGACCTCGCGCACGCTCGCCTGCGGGTGGTCCGTGTAGCGGCGCGCGGCCTCGAGCGCGGGATGGCGACGGCCCAGGATGTCGAGGATCGCGAGACGCAGCGTCAACCGCTCCTCCTGCGTGAACCCCGCGCGCCGCATGCCGATCGTGTTCGGTGCGCGCCAGCGCGCAGGCAGGGCTCCCGAGAAGATGGAGAAGGGAACCGCGTCCTTCCCGATCCCGCAGCCGCCCGCGAGCATCGTCAGTCGCCCCACGCGGCAGAACTGGTGAACCGAGGCGCTGCCCGAGAGGATCGCGCGCTCGCCGATCCAGGAGTGGCCGCCGATCATCGCGCCGTTCGTGAGGATCGCCCGTTCGCCGACCGTGCAGTCGTGCGCGACGTGACTGCCCGCCATGAGCATGACGCCGTCGCCGACGCGCGTGACGCCGTTCTCCGTCGTCGCGCGGTGCACGGTGACGTGTTCGTAGATGCGCACGTCGGCGCCGATCTCGACGCGCGCGGGCGTGCCCTTGTACTTGACGTCCTGCGGCTCGCCCCCGAGCACGGTCCCGCTGGCCACCTTCGTCCGCGCGCCGATCCGGACGCAACCGTGCACGTGGACGTGGGCGCCGAGGACGACGCCGGCCCCGAGCTCGGCACCGTCCTCGACGTAGCTGTACGGCCCGATCGAGACGTCGGGGGAGCAGCGCGCTCCGGGTTGGACGATGGCGGAGGGGTGGATCACGGACCGGGAGGTTAGGAGGTCGGTCACCCAGGCGGAAGCCCGTTTCCCTCCGGGGGCCGCACGGGGCTCTGCGCCCGTGGCCGCGCGTCGGGAACAGGCGTGCCTCCCACGCGCCCGGGCCTCCGCTCCGGCGGGGAAAAGCGCCAGTTTGTCAGCCCTTCATGGACCCCTGATTCAGGACACCGGGAACGCCGTTCCACTCCCTGCCTGCCTTCCCGCCTGCGCGGCCTCGGCTCGACTGCCGGGGTCCCTGCGATTCCCCCCACGACCACCTTGGAGTTCACCCCGATGTCCTCGTTCTTCCGCCCTGGGCGGCGCGTCCCTGCTGCCGCCCTGGGCGCCATCCTCTGTTCCTTCGGCCTCGCCGGACTCGCCTCGGCCCAGTTCACGGCGGGCAACGTCGTCGTCCTTCAGCAGGGCGACGGCACGAGCACCCTGGCGAACACCGGCAACGCGCTGACCCTGCGTGAGTTCACGCCTGCCGGGGCTCCCGGATTCTCGGTCGCCATTCCCTCCACCGGATCGATCCCCCTGATCCAGAGCGGCTCCGCGACCTCCGAGGGGAACATCAGCCGGAGTTCGGATGGATCGAGGATCATCATCCCGGGCTACGCCCAGTCGCTGCCCAACGCCACCAACCTGTCCGCAGCGACCGCCGCGACCATCAACCGCGCCGTCGGCGCCGTGGATACCAGCGGCGCGTTCACCCGTCCGTTCACCAGCAGCACGTTCTACAGCGCGAACAACTTCCGCGGCGCGACGTCCGACGGCACGAACTATTGGGGCTCGGGTGCGGTCGACGGCGTCGACTACTTCGGGCCCGGCTCGCCGGTCAACGTGAGCAACACGATCACGAACATCCGCGCGATCGCCGTCCAGAACGGCCAGCTCTACTACTCGACCGGGTCGGGCAGCACCCGCGGCGTCTACGCCGTCGGCGTGGGCACTCCGACGACGACCGGGACGGTCTCGACGAGCGTGGTCAACGCGGGGGCCTCGGCCAGCCCGTACCAATTCGCGTTCAACGCGGCCGGCACCGTGTGCTACGTCGCTGACGACCGCACGATTGCGCTCGGTGGCGGCATCCAGAAGTGGACCGGCAGTGGCACGACCTGGACGCTCGCGTACACGCTGGGCACCGGGAGTCTGAGCACGGTGGGCGCGCGCGGACTCGTCGTCGATTTCAGCGGCACGACCCCGGTCGTCTTCGCGGTGACGACGGAAGGCACCGCGAACCGCGTGATCCGGATCACGGACACGGGCTCCGGGGCCGCGGCCACGACGCTCCTCACGGCGGGCACCAACTTCATCTTCCGCGGACTCGCGGCCTCGCCCGTGAACCCCTGCACGACTCCCGCCATCTCCGGCGCGGGGCAGCCGGTGGCCGCCGTCGCCTGTACGGGCGGCAGCGCGAGCTTCACGGTGACGGCGACCGGCTCGCCGACGCTGACCTACCAGTGGAAGCTCGGCTCGACCCCGCTCACGAACGGCGGCAACATCGCCGGGGCGCAGAGCGCGACGCTCACGATCAACCCCGTGACCGCGGGCGACTTCGGCACCTACACGGTCACTGTCACGAACTCCTGCGGGAACACGACGAGCAACGGGGTCACGCTCTCCAGCGATCCCACGGACACCGACGGCGACGGCACCGCGAACTGCACGGATGGCTGTCCGCTCGACCCGCTGAAGACGGCTCCGGGCATCTGTGGCTGCGGCACCGCCGACACGGACTCGGATCTCGACGGCACGCCCGACTGCAACGACGGCTGCCCGCTCGACCCGCTGAAGCTCGCACCCGGCGCCTGCGGGTGCGGTGTCGCCGACACCGACACGGACCTCGACGGCACGCCGAACTGCACCGATGGGTGCCCGACGGACCCGCTGAAGACCGCTCCGGGCCTCTGCGGATGCGGTGTCGCCGACACGGACTCGGACCTCGACGGGACGCCCGACTGCAACGACGGCTGCCCGCTCGATCCGCTGAAGCTCGCGCCCGGCGCCTGCGGATGCGGTGTCGCCGACACGGACTCGGACCTCGACGGCACGCCGAACTGCACCGATGGCTGCCCGGCGGACCCGCTGAAGATCGCCCACGGCGTTTGTGGTTGCGGTGTCGCGGACACGGACAGTGACCTCGACGGCACGCCGGACTGCAACGACGGTTGCCCGACGGATCCGCTGAAGGTCGCTCCGGGCGCGTGCGGCTGCGGCACGCCGGACACCGACAGCGACCTCGACGGCACGCCGAACTGCGCGGATGGTTGCCCGACGGACCCGCTGAAGATCGCGCCCGGCATCTGTGGATGCGGTGTCGCGGATACGGACAGCGACCTGGACGGAACCGCGGATTGCAACGACGGCTGCCCCGCGGATCCGCTGAAGACGACGCCCGGCCAGTGCGGCTGCGGGATCGCCGACACGGACAGCGACCAGGACGGCACGGCGAACTGCAACGACGGCTGCCCGAGCGATCCGCTCAAGGTCGCTCCGGGGCAGTGCGGCTGCGGCGTCGCGGAGATCGACACGGACGGGGACACGGTCTCCGACTGCATCGACAACTGCGACACGGTCGCCAACCTGAACCAGGCGGACGTCGACAGCGATGGCGTCGGGAATGCGTGCGACAACTGCGTTGCTCTCGCCAACCCCGGCCAAGGCGACTGTGACGGCAACTCGATCGGCGACGTCTGCGACATCGCCGGCGGCGCGCCGGACTGCAACCTGAATGGCGTGCTGGACTCCTGCGACATCGCCGGGGCCACGAGCCAGGATCTGAACGGCAACGCGATCCCCGACGAGTGCGAGACGAACGGCGGCACGCCGTTCTGCTTCGGCTACACGGGCTGCCCGTGCGGCAACGACGCGGTGAACGGTTCCGGCGAAGGTTGCCGCAACTCGACGGGCGTCGGAGCTCGTCTCGTGGGCTCCGGCCTGACCTCGCTGTCCGCGGACGGCCTGCTCCTGTCGGTGGTCCAACTCGCCGCTCCGCCGTCGGGCGCGAGCTTCTGCCTCTTCTTCCAGGGATCGGCGCAGACGAACGTGCCCTTCCTCGACGGGCGTCGTTGCGCGGGCGGTGCGGTCGTCCGCCTCGCGACGAAGAGCCACACGGGGGCTTCGACGTACCCGCAACCGGGCGACCAGTCGGTCCACACGCGTGGACTGGTCGCCGCACCGGGCGTCCGCGCCTACCAGGTGTGGTACCGCAACCCGAGCGGTCCGTGCGGGCAGGGATCGAACCTGTCGAACGGCCTCTCGGTGATCTGGGTGCCGTAACGCGCCGGGCGCGCGGGCTCGGCTCCGCGCGCACGACAGAACGCGGGCGGCGGCGCATCGAAAGCGCCGCCGCCCGCGGCTTCTATCTCCTCTTGATGGACGGTTCATCCTGGGGCTCGGTCACGTCGCGAGAGTGCGCAGTACGGATCCACGGTCCGCCACTCCCCGCACGACCACACAGCCCAGAAGTCCACCGAGATGAACCTGAAGTCCATTCGCGGCGCGGTGCTCCTCGCCGCCAGCCTCTTCCTCGCGACGACCGCCAGCGCGCAGTTCACCCTGAGCGAGATCTACGTCAACGCGCCCGGCACCGACAACGGCCAGGAAGGCATCGAGATCCGCGGGGCCCCCAACGCGTCCCTCGCCGGCTACTACATCCTCTCCATCGAGGGGGACAGCACGGGCGCCGGCGTCGTCGACCAGGTGCTCGACCTCAACGCGTTCTCGACGGGCGCGAACGGCCTGTTCCTGTGGCGTGATGCGGCTGGGGTCTTCGTCCCCGCCGCCGATCCGGCGACGGCGCAGAACGTCGCCGACTTCGTCCCCGACCTCGAGAACGGCTCGAACACCTTCGTCCTCGGATTCGGCACGCCTCCCGCACTGGCCGCGGATCTCGACAGCGACAACGACGGCACCCTCAATGTCGGTGCACTCACGGGTTTCACCACGGTGGATGCCGTGTCGATCGTCGAGAGCGACGGTGCCCTCAACTACGCGTTCGCCGACGATGTCGGCGGCTATGTGTTCCCGCAGTTCACGTACACGCCGGACGCGGTCTACCGGATCTACGACGCGCTCGGCGCCCCCGTCCGCTGGTCGGGCGGCGACGTGCTGGGCACGGCCGGCAGCCTCTACAGCTGGGACCTGACGGGTACGCAGTACTTCCAACTCGGGAGCTGCTCTCTCGACCTGGGCGTGCTCAACGTGAACGTGCCCGACACCGACGGAGACGGCATCCCGAACACGTGTGATCCCGTCACGGCGTTCTGCTTCGGCGACACGGGGAACTGCCCGTGCGCGAACGTCGGCGCGGCCGGCAACGGATGCCCGAACTCGGTCAGCACCGCGGGAGCGAATCTGTCGGTCACGGG
Organism: Planctomycetota bacterium; assembly: GCA_026692665.1. Lineage (GTDB taxonomy): Bacteria > Planctomycetota > UBA1135 > UBA1135 > JAEUHZ01. The sequence goes on along the minus strand of JAPLOF010000048.1, from coordinate 16,477 downwards.
GGTTGCGAGCCTCGCGGCGGACACGCTCGTCCTGGCCGGCTCGGCCATGCCGAACAGCTCGGCGCTCTACTTCCAGGGCACGGCGCAGGCGAACGCCGGTCTCGGGACCGTGTTCGGAGACGGGCTCCGCTGCGCGGCGGGCTCGATCATCCGCCTCGGGACCAAGCAGAACGTCGTGGGTGCCTCGCAGTACCCCGCCGTCGGCGACGCCACGGTCTCCGTCCGCGGCAGCGTCACGGCCGCCGGCTCCTCACGCACCTACCAGGTCTGGTATCGCAACGCCGCTGCGTTCTGCAACGCCGAGACGTTCAACCTGACGAACGGCGTCCAGATCGTCTGGGCGCTCTGAGAGCAGAGGGCCGTGCACCCGTCGCGTCGACGGATCCAAAGGGCGGCCCAAGCGGGGAGGGCCGGTCGCCGAGCGCGGCCGGCCTTCTTCCACTCTTCACCGTTTCCCCGTTCGTGATTCACGTCGGGCTCGTCCTCTGCGCGTCGAGGTGCCGCAGTCTGTAGGCACAGGCCCAAGTCACGTCGCCCTCTCTCCTCGGAAAAGGCCTCTACGATCTCATGTCGATCCCGTTCAGCGTCCACTCGAGCCTGCTCGCTCTGGCCATCGGCGCTTCTCCGGCGAGCGCGCAGTTCACCTTCAGCGAGATCCTCGCGAATCCGCCGGGAAGCGACCAGGGACTCGAGCTCTTCGAGATCCGCGGTGCACCCAACGCCAGCCTGGCGGGCTTCAAGATCCTGGTGATCGAGAGCGATCGCCTCGACCCCACGCAGGGCCGGATCGAACTGATCGTCGACCTCGGCTCATACACGACGGGATCGAACGGTCTCCTGCTCGTGCGCGACGAAGCGCTCATCACTCTGCTCCCGATCGTCGATCCCGCGACCTCGATCGTCGTCCAGGACTTCGTGCCGGACATCGAGAACAACTCGAACACCTACGTCCTCGGCTTCGGCCCGACTCCGGTGCTGAACACCGACCTCGACGCGGACGACGACAACAACCTCGATGCGGGCGCCCTCTCGGGGTTCGTCGTGGCGGATGCAGTCTCGGTCCAGCGTGGCCTCGACCAGCCCGAGACGGGCGGTTTCTATGCCGACGAGTTGGGCGGCTTCGTGATCCCGGCGCAGCCCACGTGGACTCCGGATGCGGTCTACCGGCTGTACAACTCCACGGGGACGGCCTGCAGTTGGGCCGCCGGCGACGTCATCGGCGCCGCGGGCTTCACCTTCGACTGGGACCCGTTCGAGGTCTACGGCCCCCTGAGCTCGTCGCAGTACATGGATCCGGGCCTGATCAATGCCATCGCGGGACCGGATGGGGACGGCGACGGGATCGGCAACGCCTGCGACAACTGCCCAACGGTTCCGAACACGAATCAGCTCGATACGGACGGCGACGGGATCGGCGATCCGTGCGACGCGGGCACGCCGTTCTGCTTCGGAGACGGTGCGGGCACGGGCTGTCCATGCGGCAACAACGCGCTTCCCGCGAGTGGCGAGGGGTGCACCAACTCGCTCGGCCTGGGCGCGCGCCTCGCCTCCTCGGGCATTCCGAGCATCACGACCGACACTCTGGTCCTGTCGGGTTCGCAGATGCCGAACAGTTCGGCGCTGTATTTCCAGGGCACTGCTCAGCAGAGCGGGGGCCTGGGATCCCTCTTCGGCGACGGTCTGCGCTGCGCGGGGGGCTCCATCGTGCGCCTCGGGACCAAGGCGAACTCCGTCGGTGCCAGCCAGTACCCGGGCCTCGGCGATGCCGCGGTGTCCGTGCGCGGTGGGTGCACTCCGGGTGTCGTGCGCACGTACCAGGTCTGGTACCGCAACGCAGCGGCGTTCTGCACGACTTCCACGTTCAATCTGTCGAACGGCGTGTCGGTGACCTGGTCCTCCTGAACTTGGGAACGAGACCTGCGCGTTGGGCCGGTCCCGCAGGGGCCGGCTCACGCCGGGGGAGCGGCGGCGCTCAGTGCGCCTCGAGCCAGTTCGCGCCGTGGCCGAAGTCGACCTTCAAGGGGACCTTGAGGGGCCAGGCATTCTCCATGCGATCGCGGACCAGCTCGCGCGTCTCGTCGAGCTCGCGGAGCGGCACCTCGAACACGAGTTCGTCGTGCACCTGGAGCAGCATGCGGCCGGCGAGCTTGGATGCCGCGAGCCGGGACTCGAGGTCGATCATGGCGTGCTTGATGACGTCCGCGGCCGACCCCTGCACGGGGGTGTTGACGGCGGCGTTCTCGGCGAAGACGCGGACGCGCGCGTCGTCGGACGTGATGTCCGCGAACCTGCGTCGTCGCCCCGAGATGGTCACGACGTAGCCCTTCTCGCGCGCCATCTCGAGCGTATCGTCGATCCAGCCGCGCACGCTCGGGAACGACTCGAAATAGCGCTCGATGAACTGTTTCGCCTCGGGGACGGTCAAGTTGGTCTCGCGCGCGAGCCGCGCCGGGCCCATGCCGTAGAGGAGCCCGAAGTTGATCGCCTTGGCGCGCGAGCGCATCTCGCGCGTCACGGCGTCGAGGGCGACGTTGAAGATCGTTGCCGCGGTCGCGGCGTGCACGTCGCGGCCTTCGGCGAAGGCCCGCACGAGGCCGGGGTCGCCGCACAGGTGGGCCAGGATGCGCAGCTCGACCTGGCTGTAGTCGGCGGAGAGCAGCACCCAGGGCCCGAGGCGGTCCGCCTCGCGCGGCACGAACGCCTTGCGCAGTTCGCGGCCGCGCGCCGTCCGGATGGGGATGTTCTGGAGGTTCGGGTCGCTCGAGGCCAGTCGGCCGGTCGCGGCGCTCACCTGGCTGAACGAGCTGTGCACGCGCCCGTCCTTCGGGTCCACGTACGTGGGCAGCGTGTCGACGTACGTGCTGGCGAGCTTCTGCATCTCGCGGTACTCGAGCAGGGCCACGACGATCGGCACCTCGCCGTAGTACTGCTCGAGCGTCGCCGCGTCCGTCGCATAGCCCGTCTGCGTCTTCTTGGGGCGCTTCACGCCGGCGGCGTCCTGGATCTTCAACTTCTCGAAGAGCACTTCGCCGAGCGCCTTCGTGCTGTTCACGTTGAACGGTTCGCCGGCCACGGCGTGGATCTGCGCCACGGCCGCGTCGATCTCCGTCTGGAGACCGCGGCCGATCTCCGCGAGCACCGGGACGTCCAGCCGGATGCCGCGGCGTTCCAGCGCCGTGAGCACGGGCACGAGCGGCATCTCGAGGTCGCGGAAGAGGCGCTCGGCCTCGTTCTCGCGCAGTTCGGCCTCGAGCGGTGCCACGAGCCGCCAGGTGGCGTCGGCGTCCTCGCAGGCGTACTCGGCGACCTTCTCCACCGGCACCTCCGCCATCGTGATCTGCGACTTGCCGGTGCCGATCAGGGCCGTCGTGGGGATCTTGTGCAGGTCGAAGAAGCGCAGCGCGAGGTCGTCCAGGTTGTGCCGCCGCGCCGCGCCGACGGCCGAGAAGCTCGCCACCATCGTGTCGAACCACGGCGGCGGCATGTCGACGCCGTGGGCACCCATCACGAGCCAGTCGTACTTCGTGTTCTGCCCGACGCGCTGGAACCTCGGATCGGTGAGCAGCGGGCGCAGCGCCTCGAGGATCGCCGCGGGGCCGCCGGGCAACACCGGCGGCTCGGCGTTCATCGGCACGTAGAAGGCGCGCATCGGCCGCGCGCTGAACGAGCATCCGACGAGCTTCGCTTGCAGCGGGGAGAGGCTCGTGGTCTCCGTGTCGAACGCGAACCGGCCGGCGGCGGTCAGCTCGGCGATCATCGAGTCCAGCATCGCGGCATCGCGGACGAGCACGTAGTCGCGCGCTTCGACGGCCTTGGGACCGGCGGCGACCTTCGGGACCAGTGACTTGAAGTCCAGGCGGCGGTACAGCTCGGTCAGAGCCTTCGCGTCGGGCGTGGGCGGCTTCAGGCCGGCGAAGCCGGGGTCGAGCGGCACGTCCCGCGCGATCGTGACCAGCTCGCGCGACAGCTCGAGCTGCGCGCGGTCGCGGCGGATGTGCTCGCCGGTCTTGCCCTTCAGCGTGTCGATGTTGGCGAGCAGCGCGTCGAGCGACTTCCACTCCGCGAGCAGCTTGATCGCGCCCTTCTCGCCGATGCCGGTGACGCCCGGCACGTTGTCCGAGGCGTCGCCCATGATCGCCAGCACGTCGACGATGTGGGACGGCGGGACGCCGAGGCGCGCGACCGATTCCTCCGGACCCTCGATCAGGAGCGGCACGCCCGGCTTGAACACGTTGTAGAGCTTCACGCGATCGGTCACGAGCTGCAGGAAGTCCTTGTCGCCCGTGACGATCAGGACGTCGTAGCCGGCCTTCTCGCCCTGCGTGGCCAGCGTGCCGATCACGTCGTCGGCTTCGTAGCCCTTGACCTCGAAGAGGGGCAGGCCCAGCGCGCGCGTCACCTCGCGCAGGAGCTCGAGCTGCTGGACGATCTCGTCCGGCATCTTCTGCCGCGTCGCCTTGTACTCCGCGTACATCTTGTGGCGGAAGGTGTGTCCGGGCGGGTCGAACGCGACCGCGATCAGGTCGGGCTTCTCCTTCTCCAGGATGTCGTGGAGCGCGCGCGCGAAGCCGTAGGTCGCGCCGGTCGGCGTGCCGTCGGGCGCGTTGAAACCCTGGCGCTGCAGCGCGAAGTGGGCTCGGTACGCGAGGGCGGTTCCGTCCACGAGGAAGAGGCGCGGCATGGCGCGCAGGATAGCGCCAGCGGACCTTCCCGCGGGCGCGCCGACCGCGCAGAATGCCGCGCCCATGAGCCGGACCATCTGCACGCTCAACCTGAACGGGATCCGCTCGGCGGGCCGCCGCGGCTTCGCGCGCTGGCTCAAGCGCGGCCGGCCCGACGTCCTGTGCGTCCAGGAACTGCGTGCCCACGAGACCGACGTCGAGGACGACCTGCGTTCGCCCGAGGGCTGGAACGCGCGCTGGCAGTGCGCGGCGAAGAAGGGCTACGCCGGAGTGGGCGTCTACTCGCGCGCCGCGGCGGATCGCTACGTCGCGGGCCTGCCCTTCGATCACTGCGGCGACGAGGGCCGCGCGCTGCGCGCGGACTTCGCCGACCTGACCGTGGTCAGCCTCTACGTGCCGAGCGGCTCGTCGAGCCCGGCGCGTCAGAAGGCGAAGTTCCAGTTCCTGGCCGAGATCCGGCCCTGGTTCGACGCGCTGCGCCGCGAGGGCCGGCCCGTGCTCGTCTGCGGCGACGTGAACATCGCGCCGACCGCGCTCGACCTGGCGCGGCCCAAGCAGAACGTGAAGAACTCGGGCTTCCTGCCCGAGGAGCGCGCCTGGTTCGCGGATCTCCAGGGCAGCGGGTGGGTCGACGTCGTGCGACGGCTGAACCCCGAGGAACCGGCCCTCTACTCGTGGTGGTCCAACCGCGGCGCGGCGCGCGAGAAGGACATCGGCTGGCGGATCGATCACGTGTTCGCGACCCCCGACCTCGCGCCACGCGTGAAGCGGGCCTGGATCGAGAAGAAGGCCGGGCTGTCCGACCACGCGCCCGTCTGGGTCGAGATCGAGGACGCGTGATTCCGGCCCTGGCCGCGCTCGCGCTCTGGGTCGGGGAGCCTGAGCCTCAGGACCGCCCGCGAGCCGAGGTGCTCGTGGTCGAGCAGGCCCCGCGCGTGGACGGCCGCCTCGACGAGGCCTGTTGGCGTGCCGCGCGGCCGATCGGCGAGCTGCGGCAGATGGTCCCGCGCATCGACGTCGAGCCGAGCGAGCAGACGGAGATCCGCCTCGTCCACGATGGCCGATCGCTCTACTTCGGGATCCGCTGCTTCGACCGCGATCCGAGCGGGATCGTCGCGACGCTGCGCCAGCGCGACGCGGACCTGGACCCCGACGACCGCATCGAGATCCTGCTCGACACGTTCCGCGACCGGCGCAACGCGTACTTCTTCCAGATCGGCGCGGCGGGTTCGATCGGGGACGCGCTCGTGTCGCGCAACGGCGGCGCCTTCAAGAAGGCCTGGGACGGGATCTTCGACGGCGCCGCCGTCATCGACGAACTGGGCTGGAGCGCCGAGATCGAGATCCCGTTCGCGACCGTCGCCTTCGATCCCGACGATCCGACGTGGGGCTTCAACGTCAACCGCTGCATCAAGCGCCGCGAGGAGTTCGCGCGCTGGTCGGGCCTGACCCAGGACTCGTCGTTCTTCCGCATCGCGCAGGCCGGCGACCTGGGCGGACTGGGCGGCGCGCGGCAGGGGATCGGCCTCGATCTCGTGCCCTTCTTCGTGGGCCGCATGGACGACCTGCGCGGGGAGGACCCGACGATCACGGGTCAGCTCGGACTCGACGCGAGCTGGCGCCTCACGCCGAGCCTGCAGGCCGCGGTCACCATCAACACGGACTTCGCCGAGACCGAGGTCGACGACCGGCAGGTGAATCTGACGCGCTTCCCGCTCTTCTTCCCGGAGAAGCGCGACTTCTTCCTGCAGGACGCGGGCATCTTCGACTTCGCGGACCGGGACGCCGGCACGCTGATCCCGTTCTTCAGCCGGCGCATCGGTCTCGACGGCGCGGGAGGCGAGGTGCCCATCCTCGCGGGCGGCAAGCTGACCGGGCGCGCGGGGGACTGGAGCATCGGACTGCTCGACGTTCAGACCGAGGCCACGGACGCGTTCGGGGAGCAGAACCTGGGCGTGGCGCGCCTGACGCACAACGTCGGCGAACAGTCGACGATCGGGGTCATCGGCACGGCGGGGGACCCGACGGGCGCCTCGGACGCCACGACCTACGGCGCCGACGTAAACTTGGCGACGGACGAGTTCCTGGGCGACAAGAACCTCCAGTCCTCGAGTTGGTTCGTGCGTAGCGACGACGGCACGGGCGACGGCGACGACCTGGCCTTCGGCACGTCGCTGCGGTACCCGAACGACCTGTTCTCGTTCGGGCTCTTCTTCGCCGAGATCCAGGAGGACTTCGATCCCGCGCTCGGCTTCGTGCCGCGTACCGACATCCGCTCGTATTCGGCTGCGCTGGAGCTCAAGCCGCGCCACGATCCCCTGGCCTGGGGCACGATCCGGCGCACGGAGTACCAGCTCGACGTCTCGGCCGTGACGGACCTGGAAGACCACCTCGAGACGGGGACGATCGAGGTGCAGCCGCTGGGCTTCCTCTTCGATTCGGGGGACCGGATCAACCTGGAGTTCGAGGGCCGACACGACCGCCTCGACGAGGTGTTCGAGATCCAGGACGGCATCGGCATCCCGGCCGGCGACTACGATTTCGGCCGCGCGCGGCTGGAAGTCTCGACCTCGAACAAGCGCGAGCTCTCCGGTTCCGCGACGCTCGAAGGCGGCACCTTCTACGACGGGACGCGCGAGGACCTGCTCCTGGGCGCGTCCTGGCGACCGAGCGCGCTGCTGAACACGTCGATCCAGTACCAGTACAACGACGTCCATCTCGACGAGGGCGACTTCGACGTGCACGTCGGTCGCGCGCGGGTCGACCTGGCCTTCACGCCGCGGGTCCTGTGGTCGAACTTCGTGCAGTTCGACAACCAGTCGGACACGCTGGGCGTGAACAGCCGCCTGCGCTGGATCCTCTCGCCGGGTCGCGACCTCTACGTCGTCGTGAACCCGACGGTGGGGCGCGAGATGGACTCGCTCGTGACCGAGGAGGTCGCGGCGGCGTTCAAGATCGCCTACACGATGCGCTTCTGACCGCGCGAGCTCCTCACAGCGATGGTGCGGGTCCCGTGCGGAAGTCGAGGACCTCGATCTCGAGCTTGGTCTCGCCGCGGAAGTTGTTCCACTTCGGCGTGTAGACCGCGTGGATCGGCGTGCCCATGGCGAGCTCGCTCTCGCGCCGCGCCATCCCGAACGCCATGCCGCGCAGGACGTGCGCGCCGGAGCGCAGCTGCAGCATCACGTGCGTCTTGTCCGCCCCGCACACGCGTACCGGCTCGGCCAGTCGCAGGTCGGCGGTGTGGAAGATCGGCCGTCCGTTGTCCTGGCCGAAGGGCTGCAGTCGGTCGAGTTCCTTCTGCAGCGCGGGCGTCACCGCGTGGAATGGGAGGTCGCAGTCGATCCACAGCTCGGGACCGACGGGCGGCGCGGCGGCCATGAGCTCGCGCGCCCGCGCGCACACGGCCTCGCGGAAGGCGTCGACCCGACCGGCCTCGATCTCGAGGCCCGCGGCCTGTTCGTGGCCGCCGTGTTTCACGACGTGCGCGCGCCCGCCGTCCATCGCGGAGAGCACGCTGAAACCCGGGACGGACCGCGCGCTGCCGCGGCCGCTGCCGCCGTTCAGGCCGATCACGATGGTCGGGCGGTCGAAGCGCTGCACGAGGCGCCCGGCGACGATGCCGACGACGCCCTGGTGCCAACCCTCGTCGGCGAGCACCAGCACGGGCCAACGATCCGCGTCGGCGTACTTCTCGGCTTGCACGAGCGCGCGCTGCAGGATCTCGGCCTCGATCGCGCGGCGCCGCAGGTTCATCTCGTCGAGGCCGGTCGCCAGCCGCTTCGCTTCGACCGCGTCCTCCGCGAGGAGCAGTTCGACAGCGTGACGTGCGTGGTCGAGGCGGCCCGCAGCGTTGATGCGCGGCGCGATCTGGAACGCGAGGTCCTCCGCGAGCAGCTCGCGCCCGCTCGCGCCGCACACTTGGAGGAGCGCGCGGATCCCGGGCCGCGTCGAGCGCTCGAGCGACTTGAGGCCGTGGTGCGCCAGGATGCGGTTCTCGCCGACGAGCGGCACGACGTCGGCCACGGTCGCGATCGCGACGTAGCCCATCGCCTCGACCAGGAACTCGCGCAGGTCGTCGCGCACGCGCGACGCGCCGCTGACCTCCTGCGCGACGCCCCACGCGAGCTTGAACGCGACTGCTCCGCCGCACAGCTCGCGGAACGGATACGTGGCGCCGTGCAGTTTCGGGTTCACGATCGCCACCGCCGCGGGCAGCGGGCCGTGCGGCGGCTCGTGGTGGTCCGTGACGATCGTGTCGACGCCCATCGCGCGCAGGTCCGCGATCGTCTCGACCGCGGACGTGCCGTTGTCGACGCTGATGACGAGCTTCGCGCCCATCGCCTTGGCGCGCGTCAGCGTGTGCGTTCCGAACGAATAGCCGTCGGTGAAGCGGTTCGGGATGTGCCAGTGCACGTCCGCGCCGAGGATGCGCAGCAGGCGCACGAGCAGCGTCGTGCCCGTCACGCCGTCCACGTCGTAGTCGCCGTGGACGAGGATCGGTTCGCGGTCCTGGATCGCGCGCGCCACGCGCCGCGCGGCGGCCGCCATGTCCGGCAGGAGCGCCGGGTCGTGGAGACGCTTCAGGTCGGGCCTCAGGTGCTCGAGCGCGCGTTCTGGATCGGCATGCCCGCGCGCCACGAGCAGCGTGGCGGTGACGCGCGACAGCGCGTGCCGCCGCGCCAACTGCGCGACCGCCTCGGAGTCGGTTTCGCGCAGCCGCCAACGGCGAGCGGCGGAGGCGAGCTTGGGCGGCGGCGCGAGGGTCATCGCCCGCAGGGTAGAGGATGCGCCCGAGCGAGGGGAGAGCGCGCCGGCCGTCGCGCTCTCGCGGAGCGCCGGCCGCGTCACTCGAGCGGCACGCCGTTCCAGATGTCCTCGTCGTCACCCGCGCCGCCGGGACGTCCGTCGCGGCCGAAAGTCCAGATCCACGGGCGACCGAGGGGGGACCCGGGCGGCAGGTAGAGGTACGCGCGTCCCCAGGGATCGAGCGGCACCGACGCCGAATGCAGGTAGGCGTACCGCCCAGGCTCCCGCGCGACCAGCGCGGCGAGCTCCGGTGGCCAGCAGCCGTCGTGGTCGTGCGCGTAGGCCTCGCAGGCCCACTCGATCGCCAGGATGTCCGCCCGGTCCTTCCGGCTGATCGTGGTCGAGAGGTGGATCATCCGCGCCCTCCAGGCGACCGCGGCGGCGAGCAGGGCCAGCGCGCAGAGCGCCACCCCGATCAGGATCCCCTTGCGCATGAGAGGAGGGTACTCGTGCATCGGGCGCCGTATTCCCGCGAGTTCCGAGCGGCGCGGCGGTGCCCCGGATCCCGGCCTGGACCCCGGGGGCCGCCCCGCGTCGCTCCGCACTTGTCGGGAGCCGCGCCGCAGGGGACAACGGATGCTCATGAGCCGCCCGCAGACCGACAGCCAGGCCGCCTATCGGCTGTTGCCGTCCATCGACGAGGTGCTGCGCGATCCGCGCGCCGCGCCGCTCGAGGCCCGTTCGGGGCGCGAGCTCCTGCAGCGCTTCGCGGCCGAGACCCTCGAGGTCTGGCGCGCGGAGATCAAGGCCGGCCGCCTCGACGCGGACCGCATCGTGACGCTGCGCGCGGCGGGGGAGCCCTACCTCGAGCTCGAGCGCCGCGCGCGCCGCGAGGAGGGCCGCGGCGTCGTGCGCTGCGTGAACGCCACCGGCGTCGTCCTGAACACGGGGCTCGGCCGCGCGCCTGTCCATCCGGAAGTCGCCGAGGTGATGGCCGTCGCCGCGCGCAGCTACGACGTGCTCGAGGTCGATCGCGCGACGAACGAGCGCAACCAGCGCGACGACTACCTGGGCGAACTCCTGGCGCGCATGACCGGCGCCGAAGCCGGCATCGGCGTGAACAACTGCGCCGCGGCCGTCCTGCTGCTCTTCAACACGTTCGCGGGCGGTCGCGAGGCGATCGTCTCGCGCGGCGAGCTGGTCGAGATCGGCGGCAGCTTCCGCGTGCCGGACGTCATGGCGCGCGCGAACGCGGCGCTCGTCGAAGTCGGCACCACGAACCGCACCCGCGTCGCCGACTACGAGAGCGCGATCACCGGGCGCACGGGGCTCGTCGTCAAGGTCCACACGAGCAACTTCCGCGTCGTCGGGTTCACCGAGGAGGCGAGCCCGGCCGAACTCGCCGAGCTCGGCCGCCGACGTGGCGTCACGACCGCCTTCGACCTCGGCTCGGGTCTCTTCGAGCCATCGGGCGCGCCGCCGCTCGCGCACCTCCTCGGCGACGAACCGCTCGTCGTCGACGCGGTGAAGAGCGGCATCGACGTGGTCATGTACTCGGGCGACAAGCTCTTCGGCGGACCGCAGTCGGGGCTCGTCGTCGGGAAGCGCGCCGCGATCGCGGCCCTGCGCAAGAACCCCATCTACCGCGCGCTGCGCCTCGACAAGGTCACGCTCGCGGGCCTCGAAGCGACCGCGAAGCTGGTCCTCTCCGGCCGCGCGCACGAGCTGCCGACGCGGCGCATGCTGGCCGCGACGGCGCACGATCTGCGGCCCGCGGCCGACGCGCTCGCGGCCCGGCTCGCGCGGATTTCCGGTCTCCACGTCGCGGTCGCGGAGGGGGCGAGCCAGCCGGGGAGCGGCAGCGCCCCGGGCATCCTGCTCCCGACCTACGTCGTGCGCGTCCGGCACGCCACGCTGTCCGACGCCGAGTTGGCCCTGGCGCTGCGGGAGGCCCCGGTGCCCGTCTTCACCCGCGTCCAGGAGGGCCACGTGCTCGTCGACCCGCGCACGCTGCTCCCGGGCGACGACGCCGACCTCGTCCGGGGCTTCGAGCACGCCGCGGGAAGAGACGCGGGATCCGCGCGTCGTTCTCCGGCGTGACGCACGAAGAACTCCTCGCCGCGATCCGGGATCGCACCGCGACGATCGGGGTCGTCGGGCTCGGGGCCGTCGGGCTGCCGCTCGCCCGCACGTTCGCCCGGGCCGGTGTCCGCGTCCTGGGCTTCGATCGCGATCCCCGGAAGCTCGCGAGCCTCGCGGCCGGCACCGGCGCCCCGGCGCACTTGGGCGCGACGTTCGCGTCGGAGTTGCTCGCCACGGGCCGCTTCGAGGTCGCAGCCGATCCCGAGCGGATGTCGGAGGTCGCCGTCGCCCTCGTGTGCGTGCCCACGCCGCTGACGCGGGGCGCGGAGCCCGATCTCTCCGACGTGCTGGACGCGGGTCGCACCCTGGCGCGCTGGATCCCGCGCGGAGCGCTCGTCGTGCTCGAATCCACCACGTGGCCCGGAACGACGCGCGGTCCGTTCCGCGACGTGTTCCTGCAGGCCGGCCGTACGCCCGGCGAAGACGTCTACCTCGCGTTCTCGCCCGAGCGGGAGGATCCGGGACGCGCGATCGATCCGCGCAACGTGCCGAAGATCGTCGGAGGCACCTGCGCGCGCAGCGCGGTCCTGGCCGAGTCCCTCTACGCCTCCGCGTACGAGCGCGTCGTACCGGTCTCCTCCGCCGAGGTCGCGGAGTCGGCGAAGCTCCTCGAGAACGTCTACCGCGCCGTGAACATCGCGCTCGTGAACGAGCTCAAGGTGGCGTTCCACGCGCTGGGTGTCGACGTGGGCGAGGTGATCGACGCCGCGGCCACGAAGCCGTTCGGGTTCCAGCGGTTCGCGCCCGGTCCCGGGACCGGCGGACACTGCATTCCGATCGACCCGCACTACCTGGCGTGGGCGGCGCGCGCCGCGGGCCGACCCGTGCCGCTGGTCGAGGCGGCGACCCGCGTGAACGCCGCGATGCCGGCGTACGTCGTCGAGCGCGCCGAGCTCGCACTCGCGAGCCAGGGCCACTCGCTGCGCGGCGCGCGTGTCCTCGTCCTGGGGCTCGCGTACAAGCCCGACGTGGACATCACGGCCGAGTCGCCCGCGCTGGCGATCCTTTCCACGCTGCGCGAGCGCGGAGCGCTGGCCTCCTACTCGGACCCGCACGTCGCGATCGCTCCTCTGTGCGCCGCTCTCGCGCCCGACTCCCGTCGTTCGGTGGCGCTCGACGCCGAGGGCGTCGCGCGGGCCGACGTCGTGCTCGTCGTGACGGACCACGCGGCCTTCGACTGGGACCTCGTGGCCCGCCACGCGCGGCTCGTCGTCGACGCGCGTCGCGCTTTGGAGAGCCGGATGCGCGGGGATCCGCGCTATTTCCCGGCCTGAGAGCCGCCGGGCTCGAGGGCTTCGAGGTCGGCGAGGCTCTCGCGCGGCACGTGCGGGCGCAGCTTCGAGAGCGCCAACTGGCGCTCGAACGAGGACAACGAGGCGTCGCGCGCGATGTCGCCGAGCAGACCGAGCGCCTCGTCGCGCGCCGGCCCCGTCGAGCGGAGGGCGACGTTCGAGGCGGACAGGACCGCGCAGCGCGCGTCGATGCCGCCTTGCGCCGCGCGCCGCGCGTACGCATCCCGGATCGACCGCAGTCCCTCGAGCCCGATGTCCCGCGACACGCTCGCCGTGAGGAAGGCCTGCCGACGGACTTCCAGGTGCGGATCCGTCCCGCCGATCCCGAGCAGGGTGCCCGTCTCCTCGCGGCTCATCGACGCCACGAGGTTCCGACGCGCGCGCGCGTCGAGGTTCGCGGCGACGAGGGCGTTGTAGCGGTTCCGGAGCTCCTCGCGGGCCTCGGGGCGCCGCGCGAGCTCCGCGTACGCGGCGAAGTCCGAACCGTCGGAAGCGGCGACGAGGACCTCGACCGCGATGGCCGCCGGCGCGGAGACGGCGATCGACTTGACGAGGAGCTTCTGCAGCGCGGAACCGGGGGGCGCCCCGTCGAGCAGGGAGCGCGCCGTGGCCGCGCCCGAACTCGGATCCAGCGCGAGCAGGGCGCGCAGGGCCGGTCCCACGAGCGGCTCGTCCTGGCCCTCCAGGATCAAGGACATGAGTTCGCCGCGATGGTCCGCGAGCGCGCGCGGATCCTGGCCCAACCGGTCGAGCAGCCGGGCGTAGGATGCTGCTTCGTCGGGGTGCTGGCGGCACAAGGAGAGGATCGCCGGCAGCATGCGGCCCGGGATCGCGGGCACCTCGCCGTGGTCGGTGCCGACCAGGAAGCCGATCAAGAGCTCGCGTGACTCCCGTGGTTGCCGCGGCAGGCTCTGGAGGACGGCTTCGCAGAACCCCGGCCCGTCGAGCCCCTCGGGTCCGTCGCCGCGAGACCAGCGCGCGAAGGCGACGGCGATCGCGACGACGCCTCCGCGGCGTTCCACGGCGGAGGTCTGGCCCTCGTCGGATTCCAGGAACGCGAGCACGTCCTGCAACCGCGAGCGGTCACCCACGATGCGCACGAGGAGCCCTTCCAGGGAGCGCTCGTCGCCGGCGGCCTCGGCGCGCGCGATGGCGGCCAGGAGGCCCGCGAGATCGAGGTCGGCGGAGTCCGCGGGCAGATCCGGCTGCGCCGCGACATCGGATCGGGAGATGTCCGTCGCGGGATCGAGGAGGAGATCCGGTCCGGTGGTTTCGGGCTCGCCGCGAGCGGCCGCCTGGCTCCCGCTCCACGACGTGGATGACGCCGAGTTCACGTGCCCCCGCATCCGGAGGAGGAGGAGCCCGAGGATCAGGGCGGCGACGCCGCAGAGCAGGATGTGCTTCATGGAAGTCCTCCCGCGCATCAGGGGGTCGAGCAGGGGATCGTGGCGTGGTCGTCGAACATGGACTCGTTGCCCTGCAGCGTGCAGTTGCAGCTCTGCTCGGCGAGGCCCAGGTCGACGTCGATCAGCGTGGTGCACGAGCACTCCCAGCGCTCGAGTCCGACCTCCCCGATCTTCTCGCAGTCCGTTCCGGCATCCGGAACGGCCATGCAATCGCGGCGCGCGGGATACAGGAAGCGGACGTCGGGGCAGAAGCTCGAGCCCAGGCCGATGGTCAGGCCGAAGATGCTCAGGACCCTGCGGCAGCGCGTCCCCGTGTCGCTGCCCTCCCAGTGGGCCGCGCGGTTCACGGCCCGCAGGTTCGGGCACTGGGCCGTCACCGTCGGCGCAGCGGCGGCGATGGCGAGGAGCAGGGCGGCGTGCTTCGGTGCGAAGTTCATGACGATCCTCCGTTCTCGTGGCGATGCAGGCGGCGGGAGACCCTCTCCCGCCTCTGCCCATCAAGACCGCTCGAATCGCGCCTCGGTCGCGGGGGAACGCGGGAAAACCAGCGGCCTCCGTGCTAAGTTCGCGCGCATGACCGACATGCAAGCGAAACGGCTCACCGACTACGCCAACTGCGCGGGTTGAGCCGCGAAGATGCCCATCGGGCAGCTCGCGCACGTGTTGCGCGGCCTCCAGGGACAAGGTGACGGGCGGATGCTCGTGGGACCCGAGACCTTCGACGACGCTGGCGTCGTCGGGCTCGGTGGGGTGGAAGGTCTGCCCGCGGATCTGAACCTCGCACTCGTCCAGACGGTCGACTACTTCCCGCCCGTCGTCGACGACCCGTACTACTACGGCGCGATCGCGGCGGCGAATTCGCTCTCGGACGTCTATGCGATGGGCGGGCGGCCGTTCACGGCGCTCAATCTGGCCGGCATCCCGAAGGACTTCGCGCCCGAGTGGACGGCCGAGATCTTCCGCGGCGGATTCGAGAAGTGCCGCGAGGCCGGCGCGATGGTCGTCGGAGGCCACACGATCCAGAGCGCGGAGGCGCTCTTCGGCTTCGCCATCACGGGCTTCGTCGATCGGCGCGCGGTGACCGCGAACACCGGTGCTCAGGCTGGCGACCTCCTGTACCTGACGAAGCGGCTCGGAACGG
The DNA here is from genome assembly GCA_026692665.1 of Planctomycetota bacterium. Classification (GTDB taxonomy): domain Bacteria; phylum Planctomycetota; class UBA1135; order UBA1135; genus JAEUHZ01. The sequence continues at coordinate 1,065 of JAPLOF010000048.1, read as the reverse complement.
GCGCGCTGACCACGGCTGGCAAGCAGGCGAAGATCGCCTGGAGCGAGCTCCTGCCGGCCGCGCGCCAGATGGCGGAGCTGAACGACCGCGGCGCGGCGGCGATGAACGCCGTGCGCGCCCATGCGGCGACCGACATCACGGGCTTCGGCCTCGCGGGCCACGCGCGCAACATCGCGCGCGGATCCGAGGTGACGCTCGCGATCGAGCTGGGCCGCGTGCCGCTGCTCGAGCGCGCCCTCGAGTTCGCGCGCGCGGGGGTGATCTCGGGCGGCTCGAAGAAGAACCGGGCGGCGCTCGAGGACGTCGTGTCCGTCCGTGCCGGGCTGGACGCGGCGCTCGTCGTGCTGGGCTTCGAGGCCGAGACTTCGGGCGGGCTCCTCGTCTGCGTCCCGCGCGCGCGCGCGAAGGCCCTCGAGACCGAACTCGCCGCACGCGACGTGCTCGTCGCCTGCGTCGGCGAAGTCCGTCCGCGCGGCACGGCGCTGGTCGAGTTCGAGTAGGGGCGGACGCGATGGCCGCGAGCGTGCCGTGGATCCTCGGCGCGCGCGGCGCGCCGCTCGAGGCGCCCGAGAACACGCGCGCCGGATTCGCCACGGCGCTGGCTCTGGGCCTCGACGGCATCGCCACCGACTTGCGTTCCTGCGGCAGCGGCGAGATCGTCGTCACCGCCGACCTGGAACTCGAGCGCACGACCGACGGACACGGCCTCGTCGCGGAGAAGCCTTGGACCGAGCTCGCGGGTCTCGACGCCGGCGCCGCGTTCCACGCGCGTTTCCGCGGCGAGCGGTTGCTGCTCGCCGAGGAACTGCTCGCGCTGAGCGCCCTCCACGGACCGGCTTCCAGCCTGGTCGCGCGCGCGCATGGCCCGGAAGTCGTCGCGCGCTTCGCGGACCTCGCGCGCGAGATCGCGCCGCGCGCTTCCGTGCGGCTTGCAGCCACGGAGCGCGAGACGGTACTCGCGGCGCGCGACGCGGGGCTGAGGAAGTCGCCGCGGTAGAGCGCCTCGGCCCAGCGGCAGAGGTCCACGCCCGTGCTCACCAGGCCCCCCGCCGCCCAGGTCCAGCT